>CALCNX010000001.1 GCA_937899715.1 uncultured bacterium
AGCAGAACACGGCGAACACGGAATCAAGCGCGACAGCGGCGGAAGAGTTATCGGCGCAAGCACGGGAACTTCGGGCACTCATCGCACGATTCCAGCTGAGCACAAAGTCTGAGAGTAATGTGGGCGGATATGTGGCAAGTGCTATGCCGTCAGCAATTACCAAACAACACTTTGCAATGCCAACAAAACGATTTGGTTTACAGGCTAGTGCTGGCGGGAACAGCGACTATACGAGTGATTCGTTGGTACGGCACAGTGCAGCATTAGATAGTTCCGAGTTTGCCCGCTACTAATTTGTACTATTTGAATGACTGACTGATGTGGTGAAAAAAATATGAATATTGCACATTTCTGCGCTTCGATTGAGCCGGGCAAAGACGGCGTTGCACGGGTTCTTGAGGAAATAACTCGCTTTAATAACAGCAAAAACATCTCTTCGCTCTTTGTTACTGCCGTAAGCGCAGGTCGCACGGATGTTTGTTCCATCGAAGTGGCATCAATAGGGATACCCAAATACGATGGCTACAGACTTTCTGTCTCCTCGGCGGGATATATTCAACGTCGCATGGAAGCGCTGGATTTTATGCCCGACGTAATACACCTTCATTCGCCGTGTACGCTTGGTTTGGCGGGGATTGCGTTAGCAAGGCGCTTCGGTATTCCTGTCGTGGCGACGTATCACACGCATTTCCCGACATATTTGCAGCATCATGGTTTTCGCTTTCTTGACCCGCTTGCACGAGCGTATTTGCGGTACTTTTACAATCGTTGTGATATGGTGCTTGTCCCGTCGGAAACGCTGTGCGAGGAACTTCGCGCACATGGTGTTCGGAACGTGCAGTTTCTACCACACGGAATTGATGTCTCGGCGTTTCACAAATCGTTTGCATCGTGCGAGCGGAGAAAAGAGGTGCTTGGAGACGATGAGCATACAAAAACGATACTGCTCTATGTGGGGCGTTTAGTATGGGAGAAAAATATACGTTTCATGGCAGAGGCAGTGCGTCCGCTTCTCAGAACTCGCAAGGATGTTGCGTTGCTCATAGTCGGTACGGGACCAGCTGAAGAAGAATTACAAGTAATGCTTCCCGAAGCACATTTCTTAGGCTTCCGAGCAGGGCGCGAACTTTCCGAGCTGTACGCATCAAGCGATATTTTTGTCTTTCCGTCCGACACAGAGACCTTTGGCAATGTGACGCTTGAAGCCCTCGCCTCCGGTTTGCCATGCGTGGTTGCCGATGCGGGCGGCTCAGCAGATTTGATACAGAACGGCGAAAACGGCTTCAAAGTTTCTCCGCGCGATGTTTCCGCTTTTCGGGTTGCAGTGGTGCGGTTGCTGGATGATACAGAGCTGCGGCACCAAATGGCAGAAAAAGCGTTTCACTCAGCGCAAAAATCCTCGTGGGATGGAGTCTTGGAGCGAATGGTGATGCTATACGGTAATCTTCTGTTCGATAAGCATTGCCGTATCGAAGCACGATACGATGGCACTTGTAGCGCTTGCCGCTACGTGCTTTTGTGTATGTAAAAGCTGGCAATTAGTGAATGTACTTCACGTTGCCGTTTAAGCGAAAGTGAACGACCGAAAGGATAAACCCACTATGATTTCCAATGCCTGCGCCTACGCACTGCAAGCAATGATATATCTCGCCGCACAAGTACCCAACGCTTTTGTGGCGGTTGATACGGTTGCCCGAGAAGTGCATCTGCCGCCTGCTTTTTTGCGCAAAGTGATGCAAAAACTTGTGCAGGCAGGATTGGTTGTCGCCATGCGTGGTGCAGGCGGTGGAGTATGCTTGGCAATAGACAGTAAGCGGGTGTCGGTGTACGACATTATTCTCGCCATAGACGGTAACAAGCGGTTTGTACAATGTATGCTTCATCTTAAAGGATGTAGCGTTGAAAAACCCTGTCCGTTTCATGCAGAATGGACGGTGCAGCGCACCGCGATTCAACAGCAACTACAAGCACTTTCGTTGCATGATATTACGCAGACAGCAACAATTTTTTATTTGGATATATAGCAGTTTTTAATGTAGCTTTGTCGGCATTACTTGGTATAATAAGCGAGACTTTTGGGTAAACAAACATAATTAAAGCCTTTTGTGAAAAGCCTTTTGTCAATATTGCTTCTTGTCTTAATAACGATCCACCTCAACGCATCATTGTTGGTGTGGGGCGCGTATTCGCTGTTCCAAAAACAAATTGCCGAGAAGTATTGCGAGGTCTATTTTGAAGACCGCCTGTGTAACGGACAGTGCTTTGTTCGCAAAATTATCATCAAAACTGAGCAACAAGAGCAAAAACAAACCTCGCCCCAAATTCGTATTTCGGAACTCTCTCCCGCCATTACGGAAGATATACTTGTGCCAAGTAATTCGGTTACAATGAAGAAGCAATTAAGGTCGCCATTCCTTGCATCTACCCTGCTTTCAGGTTTTCTGCCTTCGGTCTTTCATCCTCCAACCGTATAATTCTAGCCGCTCTTCCCTTGAGCCTATTAAAGTAAGCACTTTTAGCAAGTGCTGCTGTTTTCGTACACACGTTCTGACTTAATACCGACACACGCTCTGTTTGTTTAGAGTGGTTTGCTTACTTGCACTCCGCTTTGTATCTGCTTGCGTGATGTGCCTGAATTTTCTTATCGCATACCAATTTAACTACCATGACACACTTATCAAACCATCAAGGTCATCCGGCACATATACACCATGACCGTATTCCATCACATCTGTTACGTCAGCAAACAAATTTTCTTCTTCCGCGTTTGAAATATACCGCTCCCATCGGCTATCACACAGGCAATAAAAACAAAAGCCTGTTTTATATGCTGGTGAGTTTTATTGCCCTTTATTGGGCATGGATTTGTAATACTGATTGGATTTTGAGTTTCTTCAAATCTGTTGCTCCTCTCTTGTTTTTTGTACTCTTTACCTCAAATATTCAAGCACAACAAACAATTTCTAAACAAGAAAGGTTCTGGGTTGCAGGTGTCTGTGATGGTTGCAAAAAAGAGATTGAAAAAGCTGCTAAAGAAGTGAAGGGCGTTCAAAAAGCAGAATGGGATTTGAAAACAAAACTTGTTACGATTGATTACAATTCGGCTCAAACCAGCCCCGAAGCACTCAAAAAAGCACTTGTGTCAACAGGTCGTAAAGTAAAAGTCTCCAAGTGAAGAAACAATTTGTTTTCTACACAATCCACTTTCTACGCCAACAATTTTATCACTCCCAAGACAAAACTATATGGTTTACAGCCGTTAGTGTGGTAGAATATTTGGTTATACTAAAATTGTTCACACGAAACATAATCATCATGAATCCACTTTGGAAACGCTTCGGTATTGCTGCTCTGGGTATTACAGGCGGAATACTTGGATTAGCATTGTTTCTTCGCGCAAGTCGTTATGAGGAAACGCAATCTGGCACCGACACATCGCATTTACACAGCTCCAAATATGACCACTCAAACTGCGCACGACTGCTTTGGGGCAAACAACTTCCACGAACAACACACCCTCTTACAGACCTAAACGGCGCCGAAATTGACTTGAAAGCACTCTCGGAGAAACATACTTCGGTTTTGCTCGTGCGGTATTTAGGTTACTCATGCTCCCATTGTATTGAACAACTTATTGCACTGAATAAACGTGCAGATACCTTACGCCAACTGAATGTGCGGGTAATTGCGTTCAGCGAAGATGATGCGGAACAAAATGCGGTACTTATGAAAAAGTATCAGTTTGACCCCACTGTTTTCACACTCGCTTCTGATACGGATAATCGCATTGGCAGACGCTTTGGGGCAGTCTTCAAAGAACCCAACGGAGAGGAGACCAATCTTCATGCTGCAATCGTTGTGCGGCGTGATACAATTATGTACGCAGTAATGGATATTAAGCCGTTTATGGCTATTGATTCGCTGGTCAAAGAATCCCAGCGCACAAAGCCCTTGCGCCCAACACCAACACTATAACTCTTTCAGCATCATGCTTCGGTCAATTTCTATATCGCTTCTTATCGTTTTGTACGTGTTCTCCACGTGCAGAGCATTTGTGCCGTTTCTGCATTATGCGGTAGATAAGGATTTTTATGCTGAACGGTGTATCAACAAAAGCAAACCCGAATTAGAATGCGATGGCTGCTGCCAAATCGTCAAAGAAGTGCAAGAAGAAATACAAAAGGGGCAGTCTCCACAATCTTCTCCAACCAATACTGACCGATTAACACAATCTGAAACACCTCATATTCTCCACTCCGGCGAAAATCTTCCTGCACCGCAAGTCGCAATGGGTACGGTTGCCTATACCTCAGACAATCACGGTCTTGCCGACGGTTTCTTTTTCCTGCCTTTCCAGCCGCCTCGCGCTTAAAACCTCACACCGACAAGCGGAATTACCTCGCGTAATCCGTCCAAAACCATCACCCCTGCAATAACTTCTTGTACACTGCTTGAAATATGAGCAGTGGTGCAGGTTGTGTGCTTGCCGTCGGAAACATCAACGTTTGCATTTTTACTGTTGCTGTCGTAGCCGAGACACTGTGCTATATGCGTGGGCAGAATAAGCCGTCGCACTGTGCGGTCAATACTTGCTTCAACCGAAATGCTTCGCGTTTGTTTCTCCGAGCCATGTTCACGCTTAAATACCGCTTCATCACTCAATCGCGTGATGGTCAGTGTTATATATTCGTTCATGTGACCTCTTTATTCTATTTTTTGCAAAAAAATTCTCTGACATAAAGCTATGAAAAATCTACGACAATACCTTGTTTTTGCTGCTCTCTGTATCGCTTCGGCGGTATTGGCACCGAAAAATATCTTTTCTCAGTCCCTCCTAAATACCTCTTTGCGCGGCATAATCTACGACGCAGAATCAAAGCAAGCTCTCATCGGCGCGACAGTCTTTGTACCGGGCACAAAATTCCGCGCTTCGACCGATAAAAACGGCGCTTTTCGCCTTGCCACCGCTACGCCGCCCGACAGTGTGGTCGTCTCGTACATCGGCTTCAAATCAACCGTTGTGAAGGCACCATTTCGTGAAGCGCTGTCGGTTGCGCTTACGCCCGCCGAAGCAAGTTTGCAAAATGTGGTTGTCTCGGCAAGTCGTGAAGCGGCATTGCGCACCGAAGCGCCCGTCGCCATTAGCGTCGTTTCTTCCAAAATGCTGGACGAAACCAAGCCCAAACAGCTTTTTGAGTTGATGAATAAAGTGCCGGGCGTAACGATGGTCAACCTTGGCAATGAACAGCATCAAATGGCAATTCGTCAACCATTCACAACCAATTCGTATTTTCTCTATATGGAGGATGGTATTCCGTTGCGAGCGGCGGGCGTATTCAACCACAACGCGCTTATTGAAATGAATATGCTCGCTGTTTCGTCGGTGGAGGTGGTCAAAGGTCCTGCCTCGTCGCTGTATGGTTCCGAAGCAGTGGGCGGAGCGGTGAATTTTATTACGCTGCGTCCAACGGTTGTGCCAAGCCTGAAAGTCGGTTATCAAGGCGATAATTTCAATTATCATCGCGCACAAGTGAATGGTGGCGGTATGATTACGGAAAACTTCGGCATTTCCGGCGGCGGCTATTACGCTTCGCAAAAAAACTCGTGGATGACGGGAACCGATTTTTCCAAGCTCTCTGTCAACCTTCGCGCCGACTACGCGCTGTCGGGTTCGGCAAAAATCATTCTCTCCGGCGCGTGGAACGATTACACCTCGCAGATGGGTGGCAGCGCGGACAGTGCGGGCTTTTACAATCGCAATTACCAAAGCCTTGCAGACTTTGCGTATCGCACCGTGAAAGCGGGTCGAGTGAGGGCAACGCTGGAGCAAAAATGGGATGACAAGAACGAATCGTTTCTCACGCTGTTTTATCGGAACAATAGCGTCGGTCAGCTTCCAAGCTATGCGTTCAAGCGGGTGAATAACAATCCGGCGATTGCGCACGGGCAAATTAACAGCAACGATTTCACGAGTTATGGCGTAGTAGCGCAGCACAGCGCAAAATTTGATTTTTTGAAGTCGAAATTGATTGCGGGCGTGAGCGTGGATTATACGCCGAACTCGCTGTGGGCATATTACATTCGCCTCAACCGCAATCCGCAAACGGGCATTTATACGGGCTACACGCCGCGCCCGGACTCAATGCTGACCAATTACAATGCCTATTTGCTCAATTCTGCCGCGTATGCGCAGTACGAATTTGTGCCGATTGCAGGAGCGGAACATCTCAAAATTACGCTTGGCGCTCGGTACGACCGCTTGGATTTCCGATTTGTCAATAATCTTCCGCCCTCGTCATGGACAGGTGCGCCCAGTGAGCAGCGTGGTTTTAACGCTTTTACGCCGAAAGTGGGAGCTACATACGACATTGCCAATGGGAGCGGGGCATATCTCAATTTCTCGCAAGGTTTCTGCCCGCCAACGATTTCTCAGTTGTACAGCGGCGTGAAAGTGCCGAATCTTCAGCCTGCATATTTCAACAACTACGAAGTCGGCGGCTGGACAAGCCTGGTGGATGAAGCGCTCTATCTCGACATTGCGCTATATCAGATGGACGGTTTCAACGAACTGGTGAGCTATCTGCTGCCCGACAATTCCACCGAGACCCGCAATAGCGGACAAACATTGCACAGAGGCGTAGAATTTGGCTTAACGTATAAGCCGAGCGATGAATGGTTCTTTCGCTTTGGCGGCACAAACGCTCTTCATCAATTTGTGAAATACCAAACAAGCGAAGCCGTGCGCTTCGACGGCAACCGCATGGTGGGAGCACCCGACGTGACCATCAATACCGAACTGACCTACCGACCCGCATGGTTACAGGGCTTTAGAGTTTCGGCGGAATGGCAGTATATCAGCCCCTTTTACACTGACAATGCGAATAAGTATCTGTACAATGACGCAACGCTTTTTGGTTTGCGCGGTATCAGTTTTATGAATCTCCGTGCCGGATACCGTTTTGAGCATTTCGACGTTTTTCTGAACGCCATGAATATCACAAACGAACTCTATGCCACCAATGTAACGCGCGGTAATTTTGGTGCGACCTACACACCGTCTGCACCGCGTCTGCTCTCGTTTGGCGTACAATATACTTTTGCCGGAAAGGAATAATTACCATGCAACCTAACGATACAATTTCTCCAACAATGGAAAATCAAACAGAAACCCAAACACTCGACACAACCTTACTGCGGAGTGAGACAACCCAATCTGAAACCCCACCACAATCTCATGCGCCCGGAATCCGCATAAAAGCTGCATTGAAGCGCAATGCGTTCAATCTTCACCGTTGGATAAGCCTAGCGGCTCTTGTTCCTGTGCTGATGTGGTCGCTCTCCGGCACATCGCACCCGTTTATGGCGCATTGGTTCAAGCCGCCGATAGCAAAAGAGTTTTTGCTACCGAAACCGATTGACCAAAGTGCCGTTCAGATGCCGCTTCGGGAGGCATTGCAGGGAAACGGAATTGCTGAAATCCGGCAATTCCACCTTGCGGCGTTGAATGGCAAAACGTACTATCAAGTGCAAATTTCGCCAACATCAGAAAGTATCTACCTCGACACTCGCACGGGAACTCGTCTGGCAAACGGCGATAGGGAATATGCAATTTCGCTGGCAAAGCAGTATGTGGGTAATGCTACGGCAACCGTAACGGAAACCCGCTTTATCACTCAGTTCACGGACGAGTATCGCTATGTCAATCGCCTTTTGCCGGTATGGAAAGTATCGTTTGCCGAGGGCGGTTATGACGTGTATGTGGAAACGGCTTCGGGGCGTATGGGAACGTACAACACGCCACTTAGGAAAGCCTTTGCACTTGTGTTTTTGTACTGTCATAATTGGGGCTTTCTGAATGCGCTTGAGCCGATGCGCTTGGGTGTGATTGTGCTGGCACTCAGCGTAATAATTGCGACGGCTCTTTCCGGCATTGTCTTGTATATTTTTCTGTGGAATAAACGCAAACAGCGCATCGTGACAGGTTTGCGGAAGTATCACCGCTCCATTGGTATTGCGGTCTCCATCTCGACGCTGACGTTTGCTTCGAGCGGTTTGTACCATGCGTTACACAAAGACCGACTTGCGGACGAGGCGGGGCAAGCGAGTGTTCAAGTTACATTCAAGGCGGAAGAGTTGAATTTTGGCGCAAAAGAAGCAGGTTTTGTGAGTGCGCCGATGTTCAATGTGTCGGCAGTGCGCTTGAATGGCGGCGCACAAGGCGGTGTGCAGTACCGATTCGCACACAGTATCAATCCTGATGCGGCGGATGAATGTTGTGCTCCGATGCAGAGCGCTGCTCAAAGTGCGCAATCAAGTAAAGACGGCAAACAATCGCCGCAAATCAAAGTGGCAACGTATTTTGATGCTGCGACAGGGAAGCCCATTCCGGCAGGCGACATCAAGTACGCGAGGGCAGTCGCAGAGCAGCTTACGGGCATTAACACCGCAACGGTAGCAAATGAAAGTCTCGTGACGGAGTTCAAAGGCGAATATGGTTTCATCAATAAACGACTACCTGTGCAGCGCCTAGAGCTTGCTACGCCTGACAAGCGTACGCTCTATGTGGAAACAGGAAGCGGAACGCTTGCGGCGGATGTTGTGAATAGCGACCGTCTGGAGGGATTTTCCTTTGCGTACATTCACAAATTAGAGTTCTTGAAGCCGCTTGGGAAGGATATTCGTGACGGTGCGGCAGTAGGACTTGGTTTTTTGAATAGTTTGGTTGCCGTCTTAGGAGTGGTGGTGTTTGTACGCCTACCGAAAAAGCAGTGAAGGCGAATATGTCAAAAGAGCCCTTCAAACTCAAGATTTGAAGGGCTTTTTTTTGGAGCTTTAGGTGAAATGTGTCAAATTGCATCGAAGTGGTATTTTGGTAAAGCAGAGGTTTTCTCCAGTCTATGGAGCAGGGAGATAGTGTAGCCTGACTAAGTTTATGATTATAAAAGATATACCTGTTTATGAGAAAGCTCTTTTCATCTCTAGGGAAAATTTTGCAACGCCCTTTTCCCCTTATGGGAGCAACCACCCATTCCGCTCTTGCAATATCTTTTGGTGTTGGGATATTTATTACTGTCTTTCTAATTGCTTTTCCACCTCTTGATCTTGGTAGTCATGTTGTGCCTGAAATATATTTTTTTGCTTCAGTTTATGGTTTGATTTGCTGCCTTGTCGTACTCTTTAACTTTTTCGTAATTCCGCACCTCTTTCCCCGAATCTTCGTTGAAGAGGGCTGGACTATTGGTAAGCATTTGGGATATTGCTTGTGGGAAGCAATAACGATTGGTCTTGGCAATATCTGCTATTCGGTGTTGCAGTTTGAACTTTCACTATCCATTTTCACTATTTGGATATTTCTGGGCATAACACTATTGATTGGTATTTTTCCAACATTATTTATAACCTTATTGTTGGAACGACACTTATTACAACGCAACATCTCCGAAGCAAATCGTATAGCGGAATATCTTCATTTAACACAACTCCAAGACAAAATTCAAACAGACTCTCACTCAATATCAAATGATCTGTTTTCCGATAATTTTCATCACCCTGAAAAACCTTTACCAACGATTATATTGGAAGGAACCGGTGCAAAAGAACGCTTTGAGTCTTTGCCAAATACGATTGTCTGCTTACAAGCGAATGGGAATTACGTTACCATTTATTATCTCAACGATAACAAAGAATGTAAAGCAGAAATGCTCCGAATGACTCTTAAATCAGCAGAAACCATCACAACTGCCTATTCTCACATTATTCGCTGCCACAAATCGTATATCGTTAATCTTGAATATGTTAATAATATAACCGGTTACGCCCAAGGGTATAAACTCCACATTCCCACTCTCGACTTCCTCATACCAGTCTCCCGAAACTTCCAAGACCAAGTTCTTCATGCATTAGGGCGGTAAGTTTCTTTTCCGAGTAAGTAATTTATTATCAGTGTTTTGTGATAAAAAGCTGTGGTAACATTTTATCCCAACATTGCTCAAATGTAGTTATTCATCACAAAATACGTTGCTCTCATCCCATTTCTAAAACAGGGGCTGAAGTTTTTGGTAATTTTCTTGCACAATTTATGACAATGAAAAGACCAACTTTTGTACAGAGGAATGGTTATGAAAGAAAAAATTACCAAAGCGATAGAGTGGTTCATTCCTGTAAAGTTTCAGAAAGGAACTGAGGAATATCGAATCTCAAGGCTTATTGTCGTGTACAGCTTTATTACAGCTAGTACGGGGCTGAGTTATATTCCTCTCTACTATGTCAGTGGTTTTTATTCTGGTTGTTGGGTGATGCTGAGTGCTGTGTGCATTTTTATCGGGATTCCCTTTGTTGTTCGTCGAACTGGCTTGACAATGGTGTGTGCAAACCTATGTGCAGCGACGGTAACAGCAGTTCTCACATATATCATTTTTGCCTCCGGCGGTATTCACTCTCCTGTGTGTTCGTGGATGCCTATGCCCAGCATGATTGCTTTTTTGCTTTTGGAGAGACGTTGGGGAAATATATGGGCTGCCATTTGTTCCGTTATTGTTTGTGTCTTTTGGGGTATTGCGATGGCGGGTATTCATCTTCCATTGCTCTATGACGCGAAGTGGCAGATACTGTATTCCGGCTTAGGTTTTTTTGGGGTCATTATTGTCTTTACTACTCTTACGACCATTTTTTATTCTTCTCAGAAAAAAGCACACAAAGCCCTAGAAGCAGAAAAAGCCTCCGTGCAACAGCGCGTAGAAGAAGCAGTTTTGGCGTTACAGCAAGAACAAGCGGCAGCCCGTAATAAAGACGAAGAAATTCTGCGTGCTTCCGAAGATCTACAAACCTATCTTGAAAGCAGTATTACGACGATATTACATGAAATGGAAAAATTCTCCACCGGAGACCTGACAGTGAGCGTTTCTTCCGATGCGACCAATAATATCGGGCATTTGTACAAGGGGTTCAACCACGCTATTGAGAAGATGCGATCTCTGGTCGGCAAGGTAAGCGATATAGTCGTCAAAACAGCAGATGTTGCGCGTGAGATAGCTTCCCATGCCGAAAATGTCAATTTGGGGATGCAACTCCAATCGGAGCAAATCACTGCTATTTCTAGCGCCATGCAAGAAATGACCGAAGCAGGCGAACACAGCGCAAATCAGGCACTTGTCGCAGAGCAGGAAGCAGAAAAGGCGGAATCCGAAGCAGAGCATGGTAGCGAGGTCGTCGGTTCGACTATTGAGGCAGTATTGAATATATCTGAAGTGGTAACGCGAGCCTCAAAATCGATAGAAGAATTGGGCAGAAGTAGTGAGGAAATTGGAGAAATAACACTGATTATTAATGACATTGCAAATCAGACCAATTTACTGGCATTGAACGCTTCAATCGAAGCGGCACGTGCGGGTGAGCATGGAAGGGGTTTTGCTATTGTCGTCGATGAAGTACGAAAGTTATCCGAACGAACACAAAAAGCAACGAAAGAAATAGCCGGTACCGTGAAGAAGATTCAGGAACACACAAAAGAAGCGGTTCGAGAGATGGCAATAGGAAAAGTTGAAATTGGGAAAGGGCGTGAAACAGCCTCGCAAGCCAGAGGATCATTAATGAAGATTATTGGTAGAGCGCGAAGAGTGGCACTCATCGTCGGGCAATTTGCGGCAGCGAACGAAGAGCAAACAAAAACTGCATCTGATATTTTACTAAGTGTTGAAGAAATACAGCGCATTACAGAAGAATCCGTCCGAGCGATGCATACCACTCTTTCAAGCGTCTATCACTTGGAAGAAGTTAGCAGTACGCTTAATGATTCTATTAAACAGTTCAAAATACGAGAAGAACCTGCAGTAATTCCTTTAGATACTAGCGTCAGTAATTTACGCTTAGTAAAACATCGCTAGTACGATTGAGGTCATACCAAACTACAAATTCACTTTGTTCATTTTTTTTACTTCATTTTTCAAAAGGATCAATTATTATGACACAGATAGAAATCGCTTTGGTGCAGAGTACGTTTTCCAAAGTCATGCCGATAGAAGAAACCGCAGCAACACTTTTCTATAATAAACTCTTCGAGCTTGATCCTTCAACTAAGGTATTGTTTGCTCATACAGATATGAACAAACAAAAAAAGGTTCTAATGAGCACCCTCAAAACCGTTGTTTATAGTTTAGAAGATTTTGAAACCGTACAATCTTCCGTTGAAGCACTTGGAAAACGCCACGTACGCTATAAAGTCGAAGAAAAACATTACACAGTAGTCGGTCAAGCATTGATATGGGCGTTATCTCAGGGGCTAGGGAATGATTTTACTCCTGATGTTAAGGCTGCATGGATTTCGGCATATACTTTTTTGGCAAATATTATGATGGACTCTGCAAAAAAAACTGCTGTGAGCAAATAACCAGGCGTGTTGTTGGTCAATAAACATGATATATTTACCCTTTTTCAATACCAACGATGAGACTCTCAAGTGATAAAATTATTCTGGAGTTGCTACCGGAATTTGTTTCGGACTGGCTGCACGATATAGAAACCGAATTTGTTGAAATTCTCGTTCATCAAGACCAATCACGCCTCTATAGATTTGGGCATACGCTCAAAGGGTCGTGCCTGCAATTTGGTTTAGAAGAGCCTGCCGAATTGGGCGTTGTTCTGATGGAACTCTCCGAAACGGAAAACTGGGGTGTCGCTCACCTGATGCAGGAACCGCTCCGTGCTTGTTTTGTCAATATTAAGAAAATGCTTCAAACTCAAGGCTTGAAGCAAACAATGTTCCTCAATGAACCTTTTTGAGATTATTCTGATGAATACAAAGCCCATTATTCTAAAAATTACCATTTTTCGTGAACGATTATTCACTACGCCAATATTGTGGATAATGTTCACAATAACTGTCACTTCTTCCTTATTCGCCCAGCCTTCGCAGTGGTCTGCAAGGGGCATCGGCGGCGGCGGTGCGTTGTTTTCTCCAAGCTGGAGTCCTCATAACCCGAATGAGCTTTTTGTAGCCTGTGATATGACGGAACTTTTTCATACAACCAATCTAGGGCAGCTTTGGTCTGCAAAGCACTTCCGACAGATCCAAACCTCGAATAGTCGCGGTCAGGTTCAATTTACCAACAATCCTTCCTTACTCTACACCGTTGACGCATCAACAATAAACGGAAATGAGGTTTATCGTGCAAAAAAAAGTGTTGATGGAGGAAATACATGGTCATACTTGAGCAATGATCCAACCGATGGCGAGACGTATAGCCTATTTGCGGATTATAATCAACCGAATCGTCTTGTCATGAGTGATTACGATGCGCTCTACTTTTCCCCCGACGGAGGAGGTACTTTTTCTAAACGATACTCGACCACATCCGATGCAGGGTTGCATATAGCCGGAGCGTTTTTCGACGGCACGACCATTTATGTCGGAACAAATCAAGGCATTCTTCGCTCAACCGATAATGGGGCAAGTTTTAGCGTGATGCCTCTCGCGGGAATACCTACTTCTGAGAGCTTGTTTGAAAAGTCGGAAAGTAGGTAAAAAAAGCGGGCAAAGCCC
>CALCNX010000002.1 GCA_937899715.1 uncultured bacterium
TCGGGCTTTGCCCGCTTTTTTTACCTACTTTCCGACTTTTCAAACAAGCTCTAAGGACGGGGAAAAATTTGTTTGCCAACTGCTTTGAGTTTGCGCTTGGTTGTTGCCGGAAACGAGTACCGTTAAATAGAGGACAGCAAACCAAAATGTCAATTTATTTTTCATCAAGGGATATTCCGATTGAGTAATGATGATGCTATGGAACGTGATGTTTCTAAACATAATTTCACACGCCCGTCCGCACTTCTTATTCACACCGATTTATCGCATAATGACGTAATTGCACGGCACTCGCAGTTCCGGCAGTATTTGGAAACGTCGTGTCTGCGGGGGCGGCGATGACTAAGGGCAAACTCGAAGTGTTGTATTGCGATGACTACATTGAATGAATTGTTCTTAAAACCCAATACGAAGAAAAACACCAAGATTGACAACTTTTATTAAAGGATCGCCATAGACATACACCGGAAGCGTTGCTGTTGTATTGGAGACCGTCGAAAAAGGTGCAAAGAATGATTGGACTTGCCCTCGCAGCCCTATGTCCACCGAATTACTGACGGGAAAAAGATATTCTACTTTGGCGCTTACACCAAGTTGCATGGTTTCAAGATAATAGATTCTCGGCAAATTGAATATCGATGAACCCATATTATTTAAAAGAGCAGCCCACCGAAAAGCAGCACCAATACCAAAGCGCAAAGGGAGACTCGGTAACTGCACCACACCTCCAATATCACCGATAACGGAAGAAAGAAACAAACTGGAGCCACGCTCATCCACATATCTTTCTGCATAATATATGTCGGCATCAAGCTCAAAACTGCTCGAAAAGGCATGGCTATAGGACGCAGTAAAAATGGCACCAAGAAAATTGCGCAGATAGTGGCTACGCGTGTATCCGAGACCAAAAGAAACATAGTCGGAACGCTGCGAGGAAGGCTCTTCTAATTGTTGTTGTGTTAAAAAACGCTCGGCAAAAGTTGAGTCCTGTTGTTGGGTAGACTGTCCCCAAAGGCACGACAAGCCGAAAAAAAACATGAATATTACGATAACAGAAGCAACGCAGGGTTTCATAGAATCAGGGAATATCTTACCAATGAATAAGAAAAAAAGCACCGAGACTGGCTGCGCCGCCGATGCTGCCACCCGGCGCATGGATATTATCTCCGAGAATGGGTGGAGCATAAATATGCAACTGCGCACGGATACTGACATCAAGGTTAGAAAGCAAGGGAAAGAGATATTCAAGTTTGAGTGTTCCCCCGACAGCAAACGTGTCTTGTAAGTTCAATTCCAGCCTCTCAGTGTAGGTGTTTGTGATTGGGTCGAACAAGCTACCGGAATAGGTAACCGCACTTTTTTGCCATCGCACCGCAGAACCAAGCCCTAAGCGGAAACGTGATGCTAACGGAAAAGGCTTGAAGAGAAGTGTCAAATCCGGCGTAAAGGCAGACGACACGACCAAAAATGTACCATACATTTTTGACATACTCATTTGCTGAAAGGAAAGTTCAAGGTCAAGCGCAGGGGAAAAAGAGTAGGAATACAACGCAGATAACATAAAGGATTGCTTGCCTGTCGAGGCATCGCCATCGGTGGTGCTAATGCCAAAGCCGATAGTGTGCGGTTTGAAAACATTCGGCTGCTTGCTCCGATACTCCACCGACTGCATAGCAGCCGATGGAGTAGGAAGAGCAGGAGATAAAGAGGATGATTCCGGCACTGTTGATTGAGCAACTAACAAGGTGTAGGTTGCTTGAAAGAGAAAACAAATGCCGAGAATGAAGAACTTCATATAGATTGCTTTAGATGTTTAGTGGAATCGGTGTAGTATATACCGATACTGGGTAGCAATAGCCGTGTTATAAGCATTTAGCGCTAAGGTAACATTATATTAAGGAAGTAGGACAAGATAGGGTCAAAAACCAACACTCACTACCACACCAAGCGAAGCCATAGAAAACCTTGGAATTACTGATGGCGAAGGCGGCTCCGGTAGAGGCAAGTTGGGAAAGAAGGGATTCGGCAGGTTTTGGATTTCCGATTGAAATGGTAAGTATGTAAAATGTGTACTACCACGCACTCCCAGAGAAATACGTCGGGAAATGGGAAATAGATACTGCGCTTTCAAGTTCACACCGAGCGAGAATGTCTGTGCATATGAGGTATAAAAGCTAGTTGAAGAACCCGACAGAAAGCTGCTGGAAATCACTGAAGAAGACCAAAGCATTGATACTCCTGCTCCGAGACAAAAAGCAGGTGCGAGATTTTCAAGCGGAAAGAAATAGATAGCCAAATCAGCAATAGTAAGGCTTTTGATAGAACGAAGCATAACGACATCAACAGACGACTCGTTTGCGTAGCCATCGGACTGACTAACCATCAATTCTGCTGATAAAATTGGTGATATCTTTCGTGTATAGCTACCTGAAAAAAGCGCACCAACTCGTTTTCGCCCTGCTCCTGCATCGTAGGCATAGCTCAATCCTCCCGTGAAATAGTCCGTTTGAAGTGAGGTGGCGGAATCAGCAAAAAGTTGTGCCTGAAGCGGACTGGATGATAGACTGCCTATGACAGTCCACGATAAAATATATGAGAATACAACGAAACGGTAACGCAAAAAATGTAACATCATAACACTATTGCCAAAGTGTGGTTGTTAAAATAGACAAGTCGGAGAACGGTAGAGAGAACAAATCTATCACCAATAGGCTTGTAAGACCAGACCAGCACCAGCGTAGCCGCCACTAATGCCAATATTTGGTGCTGCAATATTATCACCTATCCATGGCGGCAGATAAGCCCCGCCTTGCAAACGAAAACCAAGATCAAGTTTTTGGGTTAGGGGGTGAAGATACTCCAATTTTAGCGTACCGCCGACTGAAGTACTTGTTTCGATCTGTGTGCTGGTAATGCCACCAACAAGAAATTGCTGTAAACGAAACGACATTCCGAGTGCAACTCGGAAATTGGGAAGACTCCTCATCGGGGAAAATGCCAGCATACCGTCAATAAACCACGTCCCCGATACCGTCAGGAATCCTGTGCGTGTTACTCGAAAGAATGGAGCACGATGCAGGGCAATTTCACCGGAGATATATGAAGAAAGAGGGAATACAAAAAATGAAGTAAAAATCGGCGCAAATGCTCCAGCGGAGGCATCACCCGTAAGTACGCCACCGCCAACGCCAACGCGATAAACCTCGGTTGCGATACTATCGCTGTTCATCCATCCCCGAATCTCCTGTGGCATTTGAGCCACAGGAGATTGGGTAATGGAGCGAATTTGTTGGCAATAGGATTCGGGGGCTGCAATCAGGCAGACCATGATTACAATGCCGAAAGCAAATCGTTTCATTGTTTGGGCAGGATGTATCAGTAAATGGTGTATTGGGCGGTTGTTCCTGCTTCAGACATAGTGAAGGTTCCAGTTTGAAAACCAACATTATTTCCTTGAGCATTTACGTTCGTAACGAGACGACCACCATAATGATAGCCACGCCAATCATCAAAAATATCATATTGATTGATGAAGAAGTCATCTTCAAAATAACGGAACTGGATTTGAGTCGCAGGGCCAAGTACGTTATTAAAGAAGGGCGTAGCTAAAGCAAAGCTGTTATTCGGGTAGTATCGAGATTGATACCATCCTAAAGTCAACGTCACATAATCCCGTTCAGCATTAGAATACGGATCAGCGGGATCCCAGTATCCGAAAAGGGTGTATGTGTAAATCCACTCAGTTGTGCCGTCTAGCCAAGGCTCATCAATAATTTCGGAAGGCACTTCAACCCAATCAACGCGGATTGTTTGTAGGCTGGTTAATTGAGCACCTGATTTAGAAATAGGAGTGTGCAAGAAGTTTTGTGTAAATGGTTAGAAAGAAGTAGGTAATCGTTCGG
>CALCNX010000003.1 GCA_937899715.1 uncultured bacterium
ATCGAAATCAGAAAGGGAATGTATGCACCCGCAAATAATTTGTAGAATATTGCCCATGACCCTTTACGATGAATAGTCAGCGTGAAGGCACAGTTTGAGTAGGCAAATCCGTTCGGCGAGGTGGGGTCGCCGAAATTGGTAGCATATTCGGCTTTACTGGTCTGAACCTGCATTGATTCGATTGCCCAGTCATTGAGTATAATATTGCGGCTGAATCCCGAATTGGCAGTATCGGCAATAAAGATAAGGCGCGAAGTATCATCGGTTGCTTCAATATTAACAACCAACGTATGCTGGTAATCGAAAGGGTAGTTCTTGAGATCCCATTCTTTTTTTGCCGTTATACGCATTTTTGCTGTTGCATAATTAATTGCTCCTTCTGTACGAATGAGTTTAGTATCCGCAAGTGTTGCTACCTGCTTTGTATTCAGGACTTCAAAGGATTTAAGTGGATCTAAGCCATCATTTGTATAGGTAAACCATAGCCAATAGACTGTGCTAAAAGCATTGTCGCTGAAACTCAGAT
Source organism: uncultured bacterium (assembly GCA_937899715.1). Taxonomy (GTDB): domain Bacteria; phylum Bacteroidota; class Ignavibacteria; order Kapaibacteriales; family UBA4661; genus PH2015. The sequence continues at coordinate 527 of CALCNX010000003.1, forward strand.
CGTATAGGGATGTTATGTACACGCCGACTTTACAGGTATCTTTCTGTGCTATCGGTATCTCATTTTTTACTTGCGCGTATGCCACTGAGCCTATAAAAATCACACCGATGCTAAGGCTCAAAATGAGCGTACGAAATACGATGGAATGAGGCATATATGTTCCTCGGTAGAGTTATGAATAATAACCAGTAATGGCTTGTTTGATACAGTAGTTTTGGATGGTTGGGGGGAATCTCTCTCATCAACGATGTATCTACTTCAATGCCTTCAATATGTCGAGATATTGAGCCGCTTGGATACAAGAAGCGAACTGCATTCCGTTTGGAGAAATACTTTGTATCTCATTAAGGGCACTTTCAAGAGATCTGATTGCCTGAGGAATATTGCCTTGAAAAAATGATTCCGCCATTACTTTTAATGCTTGATTCATTCTTGCAGTGGCGTACATTTCCCGTTCGGCGCTATCAAGTAACCATTCCAGTTCTCCGCTTGCCTCCGACCATTGCAGCGAGGTGGTGATTTCCTTTTTCACACGTTTGTTTTGACGAACGTCTAGATACGAAAGGCGAATACGAACAGGTGTGCGTTCAATCGCTTTTGTCGGATTTATCAGGGTAAACTTGATAAATGCCAGTTGGTCAAGTCCTGCATAGACGTTCCGCAGCCGAAGTGTAAGTTTTCCAGGCTTTTGTGATTCAACTGGGTATCCCAATAATTGCGAGAAAAGCAAGCTCTTATCGTACTCAACTTCTACCAATACATCTCGTGCACCCGGATAAAGCAAGTTTCGTATCTCCTGTGTGAAAACATTACCAATTTGTTCTGATTTTACTGCAAAGCTTACCAAACCACCCCCGTATGATGCCAGTAAGCGTAGAAACTCATAGTTAAAATATCCACCAACGCCTATTGCAGAACATTCTACACCTTGTTTGTTGCATCTGCGCGAAAGTGCAATCGTTGTATCAGGGTTATCCGAACCATACCCATCAGTCAATAATACAACACGATTGGTCGCACCGCTTTTTAGATTCTGAAACACCTGAGCATAACCTTCCATAAGACCGATACGAATATCAGTGCCGCCGTCAGCTTCTAAACGCTGAACAAGCGCTTTCCATTTATCCTTATTGGTACTCACAGGTTGAGAAGGAATGAGTATCGTTTTTTCGTCTGAGAACGTAACGAGAGAAAAAATATCTTCAGCCCGAAGTTTGTCTATAAAATTTGCCACTGCTGGTTTAAGAAGATTGAGTTTATCTTCTCCAGCCATCGAGCCACTACGGTCAATAACAAATGCTATATTTAATGGAGGTAACACCGATGTTTTTGGTAGCGCCGTTGTTGAATCCCATGCTTCAGAAGGAAACGTCAGCGATAGAATTGCATCTTTCGAGGTGCTATTGACCTTTGACCCCCATTTTGCATACGCTAGTAATCCTTCTCCTGCTGCCGGACGTTGAGCATTCTGCTTGAGTTTGAAGGAAATAAATTCGTCAGCGGCTAAGTCCTTCGGCGTGGGAATAAATCGCTCCGGATATTGCAAACGCACGATCGGCTCGTAAACAACAGGCTTTTGCGTGAACGAAAAATTCTGCGGGAACGAGCGAGAAAGATTGACCACATCAATGCTGTTTTGGTAGCGACCGTGTATCATGTACGACAAACCTTTCGGAAGCAAAAACTGTATTTGCCCTTTGGCATCGGTACGTCCTGTGTACACGGTTGATTGCTTTAATGTTTGCAGATAGACAGGCTCATTATGCCAGACAGAGCCATATTTCGTATGGAATGTTATGGTTACCAATTCTCGTGCCGATGACGACGCTGGTATGCCGATAAAGGATTGCTGAACGGTATCGCGGACAATCGTTTCTTTTATGAGCGATGGCTCATACTGTATTGGGCAGGTAATTGTCATATTTTTATTTGGTGGCGCATCCAGTTTCACGAAGCAAGGTACTTCGCCGATGTCAATTTCACATTGCTTGTTGACAGGCACTGTAAACATTGCTGTACCACTTGCACCGGAGAGAACACGGAGCTTAACGGCAGTATTTGTGGACTCCGCATAGACAAGAGTGACTGGAATGCCCGCCAATGGTGCTTTTTTAGAATTTTTTACATCAATAATTATTGTCGCACCTGTTTGGCTTGTTGCTCCTTTCGAGATGAAGGTAAACGCGGAACGGTTGATATTGGGTCTCATCGTAATATCATATTGCTCTTCATCATACACCAGATTCCGATTCATGGTCATAGCAACATTCTTTTCGACTTCTACTTGCCACATCGGATAATCACGAATATTCCGAATTTGGATCTGCCAATAGCGACCTTTTGACAATATGACAGAGGCTGCACCTTTCGCGTCAGTTTTGGTGGTAATTTCTTCTTGTGTCATTGTTTCTACTAGTGATATTCGGGTATCAGCAAGCGGTACACGATACTTGTCCGTAACGGTAAGATTCAAACGGAGTGATGTCTGCTGAGAAGATGCTGTTTCGACAGCGATACTTATCATCGTTAGTATGAAGCAAAAAAATCCTGCAATAGTCGTTTTCATGATTGGGGAAGGGATAGTTGTATAAAAAAGATGTGTGAATAGTTTCCAAACGAATAGAAATACACCTATTTTTTTACAGCCGGAAAGGGCATTACATCGGCTGTGAGATCAATAAAAGCACCTGATCGTATGCCTTGTAGGCAGTACTCATAGATTGTATAAGCTGTTGTACCGATAATTGACCCTTTACCAAGAACCTGTGCGCCTTTATTACTATCATACAGAAGCTCACGAGTGTTGAGAGAGCGTAAATAAGCTGCATCATAAACTGCAACAGGAGCCTCTAAAGATTTTCTGATAGAGCCAGCGTTTACATCTTGATTTTCTTTCGTGGCTGTCGAGGTGGTAACAATACCAATAATGCGAGGAGTTTTTTCGTTCAACTGTGCCACAACGTAGGCTTTACATTCGCAAGGCGTATTACTTTCGTTCAATCGTTGTATTACTGCGCTATCTGCTTCAAAGACGGCATAGCCAGCATGAATATAATACTCAAGATGTTGCAATGCCGCTTTTCCTTCATAATCACCAGCTTTGAGGGCAATATTTCGAGTCTGTTCGCGCTCTTGCTCTTGTTCTTTTACCGAAAGCACGTCATACTGATATGCCGCAGTTCCTTCTGGTGTTATAGGTCTTTCTAAAATATCTTTCAGTGCAATATTTAAGGTGTAATCTATCTTCTGCTTTGTTACAAGGACATCTCCAATACGAAGAGAGATGAGGCTAAATATCCCATTTCCTTTATTTTCACAGTTCACAACTAAAGGAGTTGTCGTGCCGGATACAGATAAGGGAAGTCTCCGACCTATATCAAACAAGTATGCCTGCACTTTTTCACGAAGGGTAGGGGTAGTGATGCGCCAAAAAGGATACTGTGCCGCAACATTCGAGCAACCAGCACAAAGTTCCTGTAAACGAGCAGTGAAATTTGCAGAGACCATCGGTGAATTTTGTGCTTCATTGCGTTGTTGTGCGTCTTCGACGGAAGCGGTAGAAGCAAGCCGAAAAGGAATATTAATCAATACAAAGCAGGGCTGTGAAATCGCACTGGCTGAAACTCCAGCCTTACGATTATTGATTTTTATTGTAGGTTTGAAAGAAAATATTCCTTTCAAAAACCGTGTTTCGTTAGCGGGAATCGGTGGAAGTTCTTTTACTAAAATTGAAAAGGAAACTGCTCCTCTCCCACCGTCCAAACTGCTTTTTTGAACTCTGAATGTAGCTGCGTTAGGAAGCCATTGGGAATCAGGATCAGGTTCGTCACCCTTATAAATGCGCACATAGGTATCGGTGGAAGTGTAATCAATAGTGGTGCTATCCACTTCGATATCATTGAGGGTTGCTTTGAGAGATTTACTGGCGTTTGAATCTCTGTTATCAGCATCTATCGGGACATTATAATCTACCGAAATACCCTTCACGATGAATACAAGACTTCTTGTCTGAGAATTGAGAGTACCAGTTCGTATTTCTGATGTTGGTGTGTAAGTAACGTCCGGTGGTACTTGCTCGGGCGTTATCGTCCGAGAAAAAAGTGGTACACGCTCACCAGTTGGAGGATACACCCATACAACAGCTATCTGTACTGTTTTCGCAGTTGCTGGGATGTTCGGACCAACCCACGACTCAGCGTATGGATTATCAATATTTGCTTTCTCACTACCCAACTGGTAGTCAATTTTGAACTGCTGTAATGGCAATTCCGCTTCAGGAATCAGCTTTGAACGAATAGATAAACGTTTGCCATAATACAGTTTCATTGATGCAAGCCCGCGTATTCTTGAACTATCTAACCTTGTAGGCAGGACTACCCACACACATTTTGCTATTTGTTTTCCTGCTGAAAGCGTGATTGTATATGTGCCTTTCGGAACAGGTGATGAAAAGGTGATTGTACCTTTTCCGTGAGCGTATGCCAGAATATATTTACCGTTAGGGGATGGCTGAATTTTTACGGTTGGTGAAATGTCCGAAGAAAAGTCAATAATTGTTTTCGTCAGTTTATCGAAGGTAATAATTTTGGGGTCAATCTCTGTCTTGGCAATAAGTTGTACAGAAGGTATGCTGAAGCAATACAGTTGAATAAACGCAACAGCAATCAGAAAATGGATACGTTTCATGGCAATGAGTAATTAGTTTCAAACTTTGTTATGAACGGCTTGTAGTCGCCACTATTCATCTCTTACTTGTATATTTGCTTGACGGGTACAACGACATTCCGAAATTCGCGTTTAATAACGCCATTGGAGTCCATGCGTTTGACTGAGGTAGCGAATTCTATAGAGCCTTGGAGAATGCGCTCTTCGTCGGATGGTTTGAGAGGCAGCCCCGTGAATGTAACGCTTACAATATGGGAAGTGCCTTTAAGTTTTATATCGCCCAATCGAAATGATGAAAGACTGTTGTGTGACCACGTTGAGCTGAGGTCGGGATTTCCGTTACTGAGAAAAATGCCTACTGCTGTATTACCACTATACCGTAAAGATGCAGTCATTTCGGGTAAGAAATAATTCCCCAGTCCTATCCAACTTTCACCCTTTGCAAGCGGGGCATATTGGTTCAAATCAAATTCTAGAGTCAAATCGTGCGGCTGTACCAACTTTTTGGTGAGAGACTGCTCTTTCGGATGTGCTTTTGAATACACATTGTTTTTGTATTCTCTTATTCCTGCTCGTGCATAACGTGTGGCTTCTCCGGCTCTACGAATGGTTGCAAGGCTAACATATTTGTGAGTTTTATTTGCATCATCTGAATATTCACTGCCGAGTGCGTCCCAGTTCAAGGCGGATGTGGAGTCTTGTACTGTATAAAGGAAATCTGCGTTATAGTCATTTTCGGTACGATACAGAGGCTCAAAACCATCAGCATATTCCCATATTCCACTACGCACAATCTGGTGGCAATAAGCAATGACCGACATGGTAAGCTCTTTCAGTTTGTGTTCGTCGTTGATATACTCGCTAATTTTGATATGCTTCAAGACATCAAGGCGGTTATTTTCGGCACTGCGGTACGATAGAGGAAGAGCATCCACTAAAGTCTTTCCTAAGAGTTCAACGTTCTCACTTTGAAGTCTGATACATTCACCATCAAGAAGTGTTATTTCTATATTCCTAGAAAGGTTGTGTACACCTGCTTTGCCGAGTGTTGCATGAAGCTCTTGTACGAGTGCAGAATCACAGATACGAATGGTTGTTGCTTCGGATAAAATATGTGGATGCAGTACCGTAAAAGCGGCAAGAGCGTTTGTAGCCCGTTTATCGTTATAGGAAGATTGGTAGTGTTTTATATCATCTGGATTGATACCAAAAGGCGGCTCTGCGCGAATTACCATATCACGCAGCATGGATACTTCCTTGAAACTAAGACCGTATGAGCTTGTCGAACGGTAAACAGTGGGCAATCCCATATAATTACGTTTGATAATCCAAATCTTATCAATCGGCTTTGTACGAATCATATCTGACAGATATTCTTCCATTGTACCCGGCTTGTCTTTGACAGAATCTTGAGAAACACCCTGAAATGCAATAGTTCCTATTTTTTTTAGGTCTTCAAGGTCAAAGACCTGCAAAGGATAGCGTAGTGCTTTGCGGATTTCAGAATCGTAATAAGAATTTTCCCTGTTCAGTGTGATCAGTACAGCGCCGAAGATATGTGGTTTCATACCATCTTGATACCGCTCAGTAACCACATATGCTTTCGTGAGTGTTTCCTTGTCTATTGTGCCGTCTTGTATGTGTTTTTGCAGATGCTCTTGCAGGTGCTTTTCTTGTAGCAGACGCTTTGTAGCAGTCGTGTCCGCCTCAAAGAGTGAGATGTTTGTAAATCTATAATTGTCAACATCAATCAGATAATCTTTGGCAGATAGTTTCAGTTGTGCGATACTGCGTGTCGAGCAAAAACAAAGCATTACCACGACAATGAGCGAAATATTTGACAGGGCTATTTTCATTGGGTCTTGAAGGATTGGGTGTTCAATTTTTGTGTACTTGCTTATTTCTAGGCTGAACGGTATTGGCTTTCGTTTTCAACATTCTTTTTATTGTTTCGGGTTCTTGCTCTCGCTGTTGCTTTGCAAGAATGTCATCAATGTTAATGGGCAGAGGTAATTCATTGAAAGCAATTGTAAGTGCATCGTGGCAATAAACTTCTTGGTATTCATCTCGTACAGGCTCAGAGAGCTTATCCACTAGAATCTGCACCATTGTTCGGTCTATCTGATTGTGTGTCACTACCTCCTCTCCACACCGCAGTTCGTGAATCTGGTATTTCCCGTTCTTCTTTACTTTTCCCGTAACAATTACAACAGTATCGGTGGCGAATTTTCCTATCTGAGAAAAATAGTTCCGTGCTAATGCGATGAGACCCCGATCAAGAATTTGCCAACGTGTCAGATATGGTAGTG
>CALCNX010000004.1 GCA_937899715.1 uncultured bacterium
GTCCTCGCTGCCGCTCGTACACCCCTCTTTGTTCCAAAGAGGGGAATCTCTTGACTAAGCGTAGCTTCAGTTTGTCATTCACTTCAATCGGTGAGCCTATTTCGTGCGGCACACCGAAAGTCTTTTACCGTTCAAGATTCATTTTTAGTGCCAGCAAAATTTGCCATGCCGTCATGGTAAAATCGCCCGGGGGATTGATAGTAGTCAAAGGAAGAAGATACTGCACCATCGGGCTAAGACGAAAGCGCGTTCCGAGCGGAATGTCTGTGCCAACGGTCAATGAGGCTGCCAATTGGAAGGTGTTGAGCGGCGTGAAGGTCGAATCTTGCACCACAACACGGTCGGTTTCTGTCTCAGAGAAACTCACCTCTGCCTCTTCGCCATTCGGCAAACGCACTGTGCGGTCGAGAACAAATTTTGTGTGCTTCAGTCGGCTTCCGGTAATAAGCCCACCTTGCAAGCCGACTTGTACAAAAGGCTGAAAAATGCCGATAGTAATTGGATTCCAGACGATGTATGGCGTGAGAGTGAACGTAGGAAAACTAGCTTCTGCTACATGGCGAAATAAAATCGGTACCGTGAAAAACTGCGAGGGCTGTGCAAGCGACTGCACCCGCACATTCTCATACTCGCGGAAGGCAGCCGTTATGCGGCGGTCTTCGTACATCAAGCGAGCACCGATGTTAATTGTACCTAAGCGCCAGTTTGCGTTCGGCGCAATGAGATTTTTTTCATACATCAGTCCCGCCACAATTCCTGCTCCCACGCCGCCCGTAAACGTACAGGGGCATCCGGTGGCAAAGGAGCCGTTCTGCACGTAAAATCCCGGACCAGCGACAATGCCGATTACGTCCGGCACGATACGCCGTCCCAATTCCAGTGGCGATGAACCTTCGCCTTCCTGAGCGTGAAGCGCAGGGGCAAAAATAGAACAAAGGCTTGCGAGACAAGAATACACAAGGAGTTTGCGAAAGGAAACAAGTGGGAAAAACATAGATGCCTGCCGAAAGGTGGTAGAGAAATTGCGAACAACGTAATGATGAAATAGCAAGTTATCAAACGAATCAGAGAAATACAAATTGGATTCGCACGGTGGAATAAAAGTGAGACGGAGCGCCCGCCAAATGTTTTAGAATGAAACGCACCAGCGCATCACCAATTTTGTACCCGTTCTGTTTTCGGAGAAATGTGTATTTTGCCACGCAGCATTGACGCATACTTGCAGAACACCAACGCGCCTACATAGGATTTGGTCTGGTTTTTGCGGGTATGCTCCCTGAGCCGTGCAGCGTGGAGAGCCGCACAGGTTCGCCCTAAATCCCCTCATGTTTATCAAATTCTTGAAGCCATGCTTTTTGCGTCTCAAACGTTTGGTCGCTTGGCGAGTATAGTGCTTGCACTTCTATACTTAATGCTTTCTTCCAATATCACGTCGGCTCAATCACCGATTGTTGGCACAAAGATAGAGTCAAGCCCATCTTCACAAGCATCATCGGCGATATGGAATGTTTTTACTTCCCCGAAGTCCAAATCTTCGCCACATCTCAGCAGTGTACGCCAGGAATCCTTAAACTTTATACAGGTCTGCGATTATCCTGTTTCGAGTAATGGGACATTGAAAATTACCAACTCATTTACAAATTTGCCTATAACAGGAAAAATTGTTTCAATGGGCATCACCGGACCCAATGCATCGGACTTCACGATTACATCGCCCGACTCATTACCGGCAAATGTTCCCTTAACAGGCGCTCCGGTTATTGTTCGCTTTAATAGTACAGTCCTCGGTACACGAACGGCTCAGTTGATCATCACTTCGACAGATAATATGAATATACCAGTACCGGATACAGTTGTTGTCAATCTGAACGGGCGGCGTGGGCAACGAAGCTATGAACTTATTCAGCAAAGTTTTGATTTTGGTAAAGTAGCTCCCAATACTGCAGTTCAGCGTACCTTCCCATGGTTCCGCAATAGCGGTACAGAGCCACTTGAATGGCAGATTCCCCTTAATTTTGACGCGAATTTTACTGTTCTTAACACAACACCCGCCCCGCGCTTAGAAGTAATCCCGGGTGGGAATTCTCGTTTTATTGTTGCAATACAGCCCGGCGAAACGCTTTCTGTTACAATGCAGTTTAATGGTCGAGAGGCGGGTCAAACAATAACAAGTACAGCATTTTCGCCAATAGATAACACGTGTAATATTGGACGTTCTTTTCAACTCTTTGCCACCACCGCCCAAAATCCGCCTAATATCACCGTTCGCAACGTCGTGCAAGGCGTAGAAACACCGCTTTTGAAAGAAATTTTTCTCGGCAATTTTGCCTGCCCCAATACGGATGCACCGTACAAGGACACAACGCTTAAAATCTATACATCGGGACAGATTCCCCTTATTGTGGATAGAATAGTGTTTAGTCATCCCGATTTCCAAATCATTAGCCCGCAGACATTAGCGTCGCAGCGCCCGGACACAATTACCTTCAATACCTCGCGTGACGTTACCATTCGCTACACCCCACGCACACCAAGCATTGACGATATTTTGGCGACCATGACGCTTTTTTCTAATTCCAACAACGGCACACCCGCAGGCAGTACAACCGTCAATATCCGTGTTCGCAAAGACTTGGTGAGTCTGAACGTCTCGTCGCAGTTGATAAATTTTGGTTCCGTTGTACGTGGTGCTACGCCGCCCGCGCAGACAATTACTATTCGCAATACAGGAACGGTTCCGCAAGCAATTCAACCGTTCAGCAGCACAAATTTTTTGGCAATCATTCCCAAAGCCACTCTTCAGCCTGGAGAAGAAGTTACAATAACGTTACGTGCTATCAATACTGGCACGGCAGGCGTATTTAGGGAAACATGGACATTGCTTGACAACTGCTTCAGCGAAACGCCCATCACGCTTCAAATCAACATCAATCGTCCCAATCCTACGATTGGACTGGCAGTACCCGTGAGTTTTGGTCGTTTGGTCTGCGCTACCGATACCGTCATTACGTTGCCCATTACCAATACGGGCAATGATGCAAACGACCTTGTAATAACGAGTATTAGTATTTTGGGACAGAATAGTGCCTTTACTTTTGTGCAGCAACCTCCCAATCAAATTTCAATTCCGTCTGGGCAGTCGCGTTCGGTGCAAATTCGTTTCCGTCCGAACCGCACAGGTGCTATTGCGGACGTTCTTCGTATTGTTTCCAATGCAGAAGGCACGCCGACCTTCGATGCACCCTTGAACGGCTCAAAGGATTCAGTCAGTTTTCGTCTTTCGCGCACGGCGGTTAGTTTCGTTAATATTTTTCCGGGTGCGCAAGTGTCTGATACACTCACTGTTATCAATACCGGCACAGTTCCTATCACGTGGGGCGCTACATCGTACACGATTGCGAATCCCTTTTCGATACAAATTAGTCCGTCCGTCACGCCCGTCGGTGGTTCGTCGCAGGTGCGTGTGAATTTTTTAGGCAGCGTGAATGATACCTCTGCTACGGGCACACTCGCCGATACCTGCGGGCGAGCACAGATGATAAACGTGAGCGCAAAAATTCTGCGTCCGTACATCAGCGCCACGCCAGCCGTTTCTTTTGGCACTCTCACGTGCGAGGCATCCGCGAGTGGTCAGCTGGTTATCAAAAACCCCGGTGGTCAGGATTTGATTGTAACAGCGATTACGTCCAATTCGCCGACATTCAGCGTTGATACGAGATTGCTCCCAATCCGTATTCGCGGCGGTGTCAGTGTCAATGACAGTGCGCTTATTCCGCTGACGTTTACTCCCAGCACGACAACACTTGGTGCCGCTAATGCCGTCATTCGCATTACCTCCAACGCCGATAATGCTGTGAGTGGAACCACCACAACCGTCTCAGGCATAAAGAATGTTCTTCGCTTCGAGTTTGTGAAGCGTTTTAGCAGTGATTTGCCAAATTTAGTCAGCCGTTCACTGGGCAACGTTCCGCCCAACACTGCCGTTTCCGACACGCTCACTCTGCGGAATACAGGAAATCTACCGATTTCATGGCAAACGCCGTACTATTCATTAGACTCACTTTTCACGATTACCAGCGTTTCGCCCAATCCCACACCGCCGAACACGACTGCCGTGATGACCGCGCGGTATAACGGTGCGGCGTGCCCCGATTCTAAAATTACAGCCAACGGTATTCCAGTGTTGCAAAACTATGGCTTCCGATGCGACAGCACAGCCCGCGTAACACTCTCAGCACAGACGCTGCCCGCTACGGCGCGGCTCTGGACGGATTCTATCGCAGCCAATATCAGCGATACAGTTTCGCTTCCTATACGCCTTCGGAACCCACAGTATTTACGCGAAGCAGGTGTAACGGGCTTCAGCTTTGTGCTGCGCTATGATTTTTCCACGCTCGTCCCGCTTGATAATCCGCGAGGAACGATTGTGGGTACATCGCGCTTGCAGCCCGTCACGCTTATGCTGCCCACGCCGATTCCAGCCGATAGCGTTTTGGGGCGAGTGCGCTTTCAGGCAACGCTAGGCAGCACATCGGGAACGCTTATTTCAATTGACAGCCTTCGCGCCATCGGCACAAGTGGCGCAAGTTGTATCATTTTCGATAACACCGCTTTGCAAGGAAAATTCACACTGGGCGGCATTTGCTTGGAAGGCGGAATGCGCCTTGTGACGAAATCAACATCCAGCACAGTACTTGCGCAAAGCAAACCCAATCCCGCTTCGGACATCGCCACGATTGATTTCTCGCTTTTGGAACGAGGCTTAACCACGATAACGGTCTACTCCGTCATGGGCGAAGCTGTGCTGCAAGCAATGGCGGAACGCCTTGAGCCGGGCGCATACTCCTTCGATATGGATGTCAGCCGATTACCGTCGGGGGTTTATTTCTACGTCCTGCAAACGCCCACTGACCGCAAAACGCGGAGAATGGAGGTAATACGATGATGAAACGATTCTTCTTACCGACACTGGCATTGTGCATATTGAGCATATCCGCATTTACGCCACTTCAAGCACAAAAAGTAGATTCCTCCGCTCGCACGCGCTTCGGCGTGTTCGGGCAGTTCGCGTACAATATGCACCGCGCCGCCTTTGCGAAATTGCCGGGCGTACCGACGTGCTGCCCGCAGTTCACCGATGCAGTCAGCAATAGTTATGCACTGGGCGCACTCTTTGATATTCCGATTAATAATATATTTGGTTTCTCGCTCCGTGCAAGCTACACACCCACACCAGTATCATTTTACGCAGTTGATACAAAGTATCTGACCACAAATATTGATGGAACAGGAAAGAAAGATACCACCCGACATTATCTGGACGCAAATCTCCAGAATGTTGGGCTTGAGGCATTATTTACGATAAAACCTTTTAATACATCTGTACGCAATGATGATGGTTTTACGATACTACTTGGTGCAAGAGCAGGATATATCCTGCAAAGTGATTATAGGCAATATGAAAGAACTTCAAATGATGGTATAAGTTTTATTAATGAGCGGGGAGAAAGAAACATTATTCGTAATGATTATTCAGGGACACTTCCCTCCGTTAATCCATACGCCATTTCCCTCATGGGCGGCATAGCATGGGAAATCCCGCTCAATGCCAAGCGCACGGTCTATATCACACCGGAGGTATTCTACTCTTTCCCACTCACGCCCGTCATTCCATCGTCGGCGCTAAATGGGTCGTGGAGCGTACATCAGATTCGCGCGGGCATTGCACTGAAGTTTGCGCCGGAACGGAAGGTGATTGATACAAGCAGCGCACCACCACAAACACCGCCGGAAAATACCAACGTTATCGTCGGCACACCGCCAACGAAGACCGAAACAAAACGTCCGCCCGAAACAGGCGTAGAAACAGGCACGAAAGAACTTTCGGCAACGCTCACTGCCGTTGGTGTTGAGCGCGACGGCAAGGAACTCCCAGACGTAACCTTTCGCGTGGAAGAATTTTTATCCACAAACTTGCGCCCGCTTCTGCCCTACGTCTTCTTTGAGCAAGGCAGCGATAACATTCCTGAGCGCTACGACCGCCTAGCTGCGCGGGATGTACGCGATTTTCAAGTGGACAAGCTGCACAATTACGAGATGCTGGAGACCTATCACCACATCATGAACATTGTCGGGCGGCGTATGAGGTCGTACCCACGTGCAAAATTGACCATCACGGGTTGCAACGACAATACCGCCGTGGGCGAACGCGGCAATACCGCTCTTTCCTACCGCCGTGCTAAGGCTGTACGGGATTACCTAGCGAACGTGTGGGACATTGACACAGCACGGATGCCGATACAAGTGCGTAATCTGCCCGCAACGCCGACAGTATCGAACACCAAACTCTACGATAACGAAGTCGTCCAAGAAAATCGTCGCACGGAATTTTCTTCGGACACGTGGGAAATTCTTGAGCCAATCAAAACAACCGATACCGTGCGCACGGTCTCGCCGCCGATTATCCGCTTCCGCCCGCGTGTGATGCTGCCCCAAGGCAACGTCAAGGAATGGCGCTTGCAAGTACGGCAGGACGGTCAAAAGCTAAAAGAATTCTGGGGAACAGGCAATATCCCTGCCATTCTGGACTGGAACCTGACGGAGAACCAAGCCACCATACCACGTGCGCCCACGCCGCTTGAATACACCCTGAGCGTGGTGGACGATTCGGGCAATCGCCTCTCCGCGCAAGGTTCTTCGCCGGTGGAGCAAATAACGATTCAGCGAAAACGCCGTGAACGTCTGAAAGATCGCGAGGTTGACCGTTACAGTCTCATCCTGTTTGATTTTGACAAATCGAACTTGACCAATACCCAGAACCGCATCGCGTCATTCATTAAGACGCAAATTCAGCCGGAAGCAACCGTCAGAATTTCGGGCTACACTGATTACACAAATCCGCTTGATTACTCCTTACGACTTTCCAAAGCTCGCGCCCGTGAAACCGCGTCGGCACTGGACTTGATGAAAAAAGCAGAAGTTCGCGGTCTGGGCAAAACAGTCTTGCTTTATGATACTGAAATTCCCGAAGGGCGCTTCTACTGCCGCACGGTAACGATTATTGTCGAAACGCCGATTCAGCCGGAGTAATTGCTTGAAAGTAACTATTCAGGTCTTTCGCCATGGAACGCGGATGGCACAGATTGAGCGGATAAAGAGGGATTTGTTTCTAATGGAAGAGCGGATAAATGATGCATCCGCCGTTATCTTATTCTTCAAAAATCAGCGCGTATCCGCCAAATCCGCGCTGTCAGCGTTCAATGTACTCTGTAACCCGCCTTCACGCTTGATTTTTCTCGCGTCGAGGCGGGTTTTGTTTTGTAGAGTTTTTGGCAACGCACACAAGAGATGCTGACTATCTCCGATTTTTAGCATATATTTGAACTTCTTTTTTATTGTTCCAATAATCTTTTTTGTATGAATGTTTCCTCAATTGCCCGCCAAACTTTGTTGGTAGCCTTTGGTATTATTGTTGTCCTCGCCTCAGCAACTACCAACGCTCTTGCACAAGGACGCACCAATGCTCTTGGCGGCGATGCCGAAAAACTTTCCCAAACAGACCTTTCGATGCAGATGTCTCCTGCGCTTCAGTCAGGGAGCGGCTTTGCGACGGACAATATCCTCAGCCCTGACCATTATTTTGTTGGCGCGGGCGATATTCTTGCCTTAGAAATTGTTGGACCTATCTCGCTCACCGTTCCGCTCACGGTTTCACCAGAAAATGTTGTTCTGGTGCCGCGTTTGGGCGAAATCAATGTGTCTGGTAAAACCCTTACTCAGGTCAAAGCTGAAATTCAACGCCTTGTGCAAAGCCGTAACCCGAATAACCGTGCTTACCTGACGCTTCAGCGCCCACGTACTGTCTATGTGCGTGTCAGCGGCAATGTGACTGCGCCCGGCTTGTACACGCTTCCGGCAACGATGCGCGTTTCCTCGGCAGTAGCAATCGCCAATCAAGAAACTCTTCCCTCATCCAAAGACCGCTTTGCTGCAAACCGCTCTATAATAGGCATTCCAGCCGATAACAGCCCAAGCGGACAATATACCGTCAGCTACGCCCAACGTAACGTGAAAGTGCAGCACCGAAACGGCACGACGGATATAGCAGATGCTCTCCGCTCGCGCTACATGGACGACCCAGCCGCAGACCCGACCATTCGGGAGTCTGACGAAATTTATGTGCCCTTTGAGTACGAATCCGTGCGCGACGGCGCGATGCTCTCCATAGCAGGCGCTGTGCAGCGTCCGTGCCTTATGCCGTACCGCAAGGGCGACCGCATTTCGCTGTTGCTGAAGGCAGCCTACGGACTAACGGAAAACGCTGATTCTACGCGCGTGGAGTTGCTGGAAGCCGTATCTGCGGGTGCTTCGGGGAATACCGCCAAAACTCTTAGCGCTGCACGAATCCTTGCTCCAGGAGGTGCGGATGATATTGAACTTCCCGCCGGGGCAAGTGTGGTTGTCAGAGAGAAAACACAAACAGCCAAGTTACGCGGAACAGTATCGGTGCTGGGTGAAATTACCTCGCCGGGAGTGTATTCGATTGAAGTGGGCGTAACGCGCCTCGCTGCGCTTGTACAGCAAGCAGGTGGTCTCACCAAAGCAGCGCACTTGCCACTTTCAACCATTACTCGCCGTGAAATGCGCTCGCTTGCCTTTCGCGTGACCGATGCCGAATTATCCCGCAATTTCCAATATACCACGCTGACACCGGAAGACACGCTTCGCTACAAGCTCGATGAATCCTTACGTCGTCCCGTTGTGGCGTGCGATTTTACGGCAGCACTGGAGAAAAATTCCGATGCCGACAATGTGCCGCTTCAAGACGGCGATATTATCACCATTGCCGCGAACCCGCGTAACGTCTTTGTGTTCGGGCAGGTGAACAAACCTGGTTTCATCGAAGCCACGGAAGGCAAAACTGCCGAGTGGTACGTGAATGCTGCCGGAAACTATGCGCCAAATGCCGACACCGCACGGGTACGCGTCATTAAGGCGAAAAATCGTTTGTGGCTTGACCCCAAAGTTGTAGCGGGTGCTGCCAAAGGAACAGCAATCACACTCGAAGCAGGAGACCAAATCTACGTGCCGCGTGTACCAGACACGAATACGGACTTGGCACTCAAGCGCGTTTCGGCGGACTACCAAAAAGAGAGCTTGGAATTGCAGAAAACCAGCCAACTGTGGCAGGTTATTTTGGGAGTTTTTAGTGCAGGGACAAGCCTGTTCTTTTTAGGACGTGGGCTTGGTGTTTGGTAGTTGTACAAAATTACTATCTTACCTTAGGAGAAGCAATCATGACCATTTCCCACAAACGCCAGCAAGTGCCAATCGTCTCGCTCGTGGAGCGCCGCACGAAGGGGCGCAAAATGTCGCTTGCGGCGTACATGAACTGGAAGCCGGAGGACGGCTATAAATACGAATGGAATGATGGTGTTTTGGAGCAACGTCAAATGATAAAACAAGAAGAATTTAGTATCGTTCGTAACCTTAAACAAGCATTCTATCGCACCGAAGCCTTCAAGGACGGCGGCGATTTATACACCGAATTTGGTTGTCGCACTTCCCTGACGCAAGTACGTGTGCCGGACATTTCTTTCTATTCGGCTGAGGAAATAGATGCTGCTGCGCACAAAGAAATTGTACCCCGATTTGTGGTAGAAATCATTTCGCCGAATGACGCAAGCGAGCGAACGCATCTCAAAGTGCATGAATACTTGCGTGCAGGGATTACGATTATCTGGCAAATCTATCCTCAACTGCGTCAGGTATGGATATTCCGTGATACGGTTCATATTACCGTTTGTTCTGCCGATATGCTTTGTTCGGCAGCGCCGATACTTCCTGACTTACAAGTTACGCCGAATGAACTTTTTACCGCCTTATCCAAATCGGTGACTGGTTTATGAACGTAGCTTGAACTTTTTGCTCAATGCTCCGTATGAATAATGTATGAACCTACCCCTCATCAATGAACCCGCCATGCGCCGCGACCTTGCGCGGATGAAGCAGTTAGCCACCGCCTTACTGCTTGTGATGGTGTGCTTATTTGCTGTGGCGCTGTATTTGGAACGTGATTTTGCGTGGGCGGGTTTTCTGCGAGCTTTTGCCGAAGCCGCCATGGTAGGCGCTCTGGCGGATTGGTTTGCCGTAACGGCACTGTTCCGTCATCCGATGGGCGTACCGATTCCGCACACTGCCATTATTCGCCGCAACAAAGACCGCATTGGTGCAAGTTTGGGAAATTTTGTAGAGAATAATTTCCTCACGCCGGAAGTGATTGCCAGCAAGCTGGAAACGATGGACATTCCGCACCGCGTGGCGGACTGGCTGGCGCAGCCGGAGAATGCAGAGGAGATTGCGCACCGCATTACGGCAGTGATTCCGGAGTTTTTGAATGCGCTTCGGCACGATGATGTGCAGCGTTTTTTGGAAGAGAATATTGCCGCACGGGTCAGGGCGCTTGAAGTCGCGCCGCTTGCAGGCAATTTACTTTCAGCACTTACTGCCAATAACCGCCACCAGTTTCTTCTGGATGAGGGCTTAAAACTCGCCGAGCGGATTTTGAACGATAACAAAGATTTTATTCGCCGTAAAATTGAAGAAGAAACGCCGTGGTATGTGCCGAAGTTTGTGGATAATCGAATTTACGATATTATCATCACCAAGGCTGAACAAACCTTGCGCGAGGTGAATTTGGACAACGACCACGAGCTACGGCAAAAATTCAACATCGCCACGCAAGATTTTATCCTGAATCTGCGCCATTCCGACGACTACAAGCAAAAAGTGGAATCCCTCAAAGAAGACTTGCTTGAAAATCCTGTTGTGCGTCAGTATTTCTCCTCGCTGTGGGGCGATGTGAAATATCGCATTATTGCTGACGCGGAGCGCCCCGATTCCAACATCCGCACCCAAATCAACACGAGTCTGCTTTCGCTCTCCAATGCACTGCTGAATGACGAAGATGTCCGAAATCGCATCAACACGTGGTTGCAGCAAGTTTTGCTCAGTATCATTATCAATCGCAAAAGCGAAATCACGGCAATCATTAGCGATACCGTCAAGAAATGGGATGCCGATACCATGTCCGACCGCGTGGAACTCTACATCGGGCGCGACTTGCAATTTATCCGTATCAATGGGACGCTTGTGGGCGGCACGGTTGGCTTGGTCATCCACATTATTGCACTCCTCGCAAAAGGCTGATGTAGCAAGCGGCATCATGCGTTTTTGTGTTGCCTCTCACCCGAAATGCACGTATTTTTGCGGTGCCTGTCTATCATTTTTCTCGTCTGTTATTTTTTCATCAATCCTTACAAGCAATGCGAAAACCCCGTCTTTTCACGCCCGGTCCCACGCCCATCCCGGAACACGTGATGCTGCGCATGGCAGAGCCGATTATCCATCACCGCCACGCAGAATTTGTTGCGCTCATGGGGCGCATTAACGCAAATCTCCAAACGCTTTTTTGCACAAAGCAGCCCGTTTTGTCTTTGACGGCATCCGGCACAGGTGCGGCGGAGGCTGCTATTTCTACATTGTTTCAGGCGGGCGAAAAAGGGATTAACATCAACAACGGTAAGTTCGCAGAGCGCTGGGGCAAAATGATGAAGGTGTACGGCATGAACGTCGTGGATGTGCCGGTGGAATGGGGCAGCGCGATAAACGAGGAGCAACTTGTGGCGGTACTGAAAGAACATCCCGACGCGGCGTGTGTGTGGCTTGTACACAGCGAGACCTCGACGGGTACTTATACGGATATTCGCACGATGGCTCGGCTTATTCGTGATAATTCCAACGCGCTGGTCTGCATAGACGGCATCACATCTATTGGTGCGCACGAGTGCCGGATGGACGAATGGGATTTGGACGTGGTAATAACGGGTTCGCAAAAAGGCTTAATGATACCGCCCGGGCTGGCATTTGCAGCGCTCTCGGAGCGAGCATGGAAAAAAGTAGATGCACAAAAACCGCGTAGTTTTTACTTCGATCTCCGCAAAGCACGTGAGGCATGGCACGAAAATTCAACGCCGTGGACTCCTGCCGTAACGCTCTTCATTGGCTTGGAACCTGCTTTGGAAATGATGATGCAAGAAGGTGTAGAAAACATCTGGAAACGCCACGCTCTCTTGTCTCGTGGACTGCGAGCGGGTTTGCAAGCGGTGAACCTGCCATTGTACGGCTCGTCACCGTCGCACGCTGTAACGGTGGCGTATTTGCCTGAAAAAGGCAGAAAAGATTTTATCAAGTTACTCAAAAATGACTTCGGTGTAACGGTTATCGGTGGTCAGGATGCACTCAAAGACGTGGTGTTCCGCACGTCGCACTTGGGCTATTACGACGAAGCAGATATGCTGGCGGTGCTTGGTTCTATCGAGTATGCTTTGCAAAAATCGGGACATGAATTTGAGGCAGGACGCAGCGTCTATGCCGCTCAACGAGTATTTATGGGAGTGGAATAAATGACACCATTGCTGAATAAAATTGTGTGGATAACGGGCGCAAGTCGGGGTATCGGCTTGGCAAGTGCTGTTTCGCTTGCCACGAAGGGAGCGCGTCTTATTCTTTCCTCGCGCAGCGAAGATGATTTGCGAAAGGCGGCGCAGACTGTGCGCACCATTAGCGGCAGTACTACTGAGCCGCTTATTGTGCCGTGCGATGTAACGAATGCAAGTTCAGTAGCGGGCGCGTGGCACATTATTCAGGAGCAATTTGGCGGAGTGGATATTCTCATCAACAATGCCGGAATCGGTGTATTTAAGCCGTTTCTGGACTTGATGCTGGAAGATATTGAACTTTCGCTCAATGCCAATATCAAAGGGGCGCTTCTCTGCGCACAAGCTGCTGCAAGGGGTATGGCGGAACGCGGAGCAGGAGTGATTGTCAGTTTGAATTCGGTGGCGGCGCAAAAAACATTTGCGAATTGTAGTGTTTATGCGGCATCCAAGTCCGCACTTCTGTCAGCAAACCGCGTGATACGCGAGGAATTACGCAGCAAAGGCGTGAAAGTAATTGATTTGCTTGTCGGCGCAACGGAGACCGATATTTGGAGTCCTGCCGACCGTGCAGAATTTCGCCTTCGCATGATGCAGCCCGAAGATGTTGCCGTAGCGCTTGTATCGGCACTGGAACTGCCGCAACGCATGATGCCGGAAGAAATTGTTCTGCGCCCTCAGTTGGGCGATTTGTAAAAACAGATAGCATCTCTGCTTATTGCGAAATTGCAAAATGCCATTCGGGAAGTGTCATACCGATGCTGTGGGCATTTCGACAATAAACGTTGAGCCTTTGCCGAGTTTGCTGTCGCACCAAACACGACCTTTCATTGCTTCGACTAATTTCTTTACAATCGAAAGCCCTAAGCCCGTCGAATGCTCTCCGGCAGTGGGCTGTGCCGAGAGGCGAGCAAATTTGCTGAACAGTTTGGCTTTGTCCTCCGCACTCAGTCCAGGTCCTTCGTCCTTCACCTCAATGCGAATATACTGTTGCGCGCCATTCTGCGGCGAACCACCCAGTGCGGACACTTCCGACCCCAGCACCCGCACCCATACGGAGCGCGATGGGGGTGAGTATTTCACAGCATTGGAGACTAGGTTCTCCAAAATTTGGTACAAGATATTCGGGTCACCCATGAAAAATTTATCCGGCGCTTGATTGTCAAATGCCAGACTGATGGTTTTATTGGCGGCTTTGGGAGTCCAATCTTGAACAACCTGCTCGGCAATCTCGCCCGGTGAGACAGGTTCGGAGGCGATGCGTAAATTTCCCGATTCGATGCTATTCAATTCAAGCAGATTGTGAATGATAAGGCGCATTCGTTCTGCGACTGACTCAATGCCGCCCAGCGTCTCCAGCATCTCCTCTTTGCTCATGCGGTCGTAGTAGCGTTTGATGGCGCTAGAGGACATCACAATCGAAGCAAGCGGGTTCTTGAGGTCGTGTGCGGCGATACCCAAAAATTCATTTAGCTGCTCATTGACTTCATTCATTTGAGAGTTGCGTTCTTGCAGCTCGTTATTGGCTAGTTCGATTTGGCGGGCTTGGTCTTCAAGAATTTTCTGCTTGTGCTCCAGATTGACATTAAGTTCGAGCAGTTCATTATTTGCCAGTTCAATCTCCCGTGTTTGTTCCTCCAAGACCTCTTGCTGACGCTTGAGGTTGATATTGGCTTCGTGCAATTCGGTATTGGCAAGCTGTATTTCGCCCGCTTGTTCTTCCAGCAGTTTTTGTTGACGCAAAATTTCTTCATTCTTGCGAGAAAGCTGTTTGTTCGCTTTTTTCTGCTGGTGATTGCTACGAAAGAGCACATAGGCAATTACGAACACGAGTACCAATCCCACTGCCAAGCTATTCCGAATGAGTTGCTGAATTTCATTTTCTTTGGTGAGCAGCTCAATTTGCGCTTGACGTTTTTCGGAGGCAAGCATCGCCTCCAAGTCCGCAATTTTCCGAACACTTTCCTCGCCCGTTATTGAATCTTTTAGCCGAGAATAAGTAAGTTGATAGTCGAGTGCCTTGCGATAATTATTTTTTGCGGCAAATATCGAAGAGAGTGTGCGGCTGGATTGCTTCATCCATTCAATTTCACCGATGGCACGGGCATAGTTATAGGAGCGCGTCGTAAATTCCTCCGCAAGCGCAATACTGTCCATTTGTAAATACCCTGCACCGATAGCACTAAGCGTTTGCGCGATGCCGGAGCGATTGCCAATTTGCTCATAAATTTTCAGTGCTTTTTGGAAGTACTCCATCGCCAGCGTACTGTTCCCCTGTTTCCCGTACACCATTCCGATTTCCAAGCCTGATTCTGCCACACCATCAAGGTCATTGGTTTCTTCGTGAATTGCCTGACTTTTGACAAGGTACTCCAGCGCAAGAGAGTAATTCGCCTGCCGCGAGTACACCTCACCTATATTCGTCATCGCATTGCCCATCCCATGCAAACCACCAATTTTTTCATAGACCTGACGTGAACGCTGAAAATACTCTAATGCCGCATTAAAATTGCCCTGCCCCTGATAAATCAAGCCAATGCGGTTCAGTGCCTCACCAATATCGGCAGAATCTTTTGTTTCCTCGCTAATTTTAAGCGCCTTAAAATGATAATCCAGTGCCTGCGGATAATTTCCCCGACGGCGATAGACAATGCCGAGATTGCTCAAAGCACGCGCCATACCGCGCTTGTATTGGAGCTGTTCTGCCAGCCCCAGAGCTTGCAAGCCGTATTCAATGGATTTATTTTGGTCGAAGGTGCGATATTCCCAGCAAAGATTATTCAGCGTTTGAACGCGCTTCATACCTTGCACAAAGGAGAGTTCGCGCTTTAGACTATCAATCACCGATTTATTTTGTGCAGAAAGGCTGTATGCTGCAAACTGAGAAGTAATAAGCCCCAGAACGATAACCAGTGCTTGGGGCAGACGATATGCAAGATTCATAATTCACCAACTAACGAGAGAGGTGACAGTGCTGCTGTGGATTGTGTACGGGGTAAAAAACAAAAAAAAATCCTCAGTACATAATAAAATCTTCAAAGCGACGATAAAACATAAAAAAACAGCAAGGCACTTGCCCAAATAACGGACAAGTGCCTTGCTGGAAATACTAATCGGCTTTTACGCTTCAGCCTTATGCTGCGCTTGTAACCCAGACTTTAAGCGGAGCGTGAACTTCAGTATGAAGTTTGATAATCACTTCAAATTCGCCAATGCTTCTAATTGGCTCGTCCAGCACAATAGCGCGGCGGTCAATGGAGAAGCCTTTATCGGCAAGTTCTTGAGCAATCATTTGGTTTGTCACACTACCGAAGAGGCGACCTTCTTCACCGACCTGCATAGCGATAGATACTTGCGTATCGGCGAGTCTGGCGGCGATAAGTTCGGCTTCAGTTTTGAGTTTTGACATACGTGCTTCGTAGTGCTTCTTTTCACCTTCGAGAACACGGATGGCTTTGGGCGATGCGTAGTATGCAAGCCCACGCGGGATGAGAAAATTACGAGCATAGCCGTCGCGGACGTTTGTAATTTCGCCTACCGCGCCCAGATGCTCGACGTTTTCACGGAGAATGATTTTCATGATGTTGAGTCCTTCAAATGGAATGTGTTCGGTAGTGAAAAATTAGGCTGCCACTTCTGCATCAGTATCTTCAATTGCTTCAGTCGGTGCGGCTGCTGTAACTGTTTCAAGGTTCATACGCTCTTGGCGATTGACAAGAAACTGCTTGCGGAATTCAATCGCAGGAGCGGTCATTTTCAACGTCAAATGGCGCAAAACATTCTCTTCCAGTTGGAAGTAGCGCTCCAATTGCGGGATCAGCGTCGGTGGTGCATCGTACATAGCGTACACGTAGTAACCGTTATGCTTTTTCTGAATCGGGTACGCAAGGCGGCGGCGACCCCATTTGTCAAGAGTGGTAATGGAACCACCGTTGTTTTGAATAAACTCAATTGTGCTGTTGACAATTGGCTCAATATTTACGTCTTCGAGCGCGGCGTTGACGATAAACGTCGTTTCGTAAGTGTGTTTAGGATTCATATGAACCTACAACTCCTTTGGGTGTTTAGAAAAAAAACAGCTTTCCACAAGCAAGAAAAACAGAAGAACTGAAACTCTTTTGCGATAGCGTTTTCAACAACATATCGCTGCATGAAAAGCAGGAGCAACATTTTTGTTACAGAACGGCAAATATACGAGGATTTTTTATTGTGTCCAAAAAAAACTACATCAGAGAAAATCGTAATCTGTTCTCCAATACGAAAAGAATACAAAGGCAGAGGTGCGAACGCAACATCGTGGAATCTGAATCGTTATAGATAGAGGCAAGCAATATTGCTCTTAGTCGACAGTTCGGGTATTGTTTTTGGAAATGCGGAATGTGTTTCGGCAATGATCTTCTTGTAATGTCTGAACTATCGTCGTGTAAGCATAGACAGCAAAGCCCCGGATCAATCAAAAAAAGGTTGAAAAACTCCTTGCAGTCGGTCGTATTGCTGTGTAAATTGGTAAATTGTTAATGTCCTAAAATTATCTTCTCTTGACCGCCTGTCTTTGATTTTTGCTCATGAATGAACCACCACATAACGCTTTTTTCCTTGACGAGGAACGTGCAGACGAGCGTTCTCAGGACAATAATCCGCAAACTCCTTCGCACGAGGATGCCCTTGATACAGGGCTGACACCTAAGGTGAACATAACGCCTGATATGGAGGTAGCGTCATTTACTCCATTATCGCCGAACGGACACGTCGAGGCGGCTCAAGAAAGTGAGATTTCTTCTATTATACCAGAGTCAACAATGGGTTCAGTACCAGTAGCTGATTCAGAACCAATTCAGGAACAACTACCAGAGAAGAACGATGTTTTCGTAGATGTGCCGGAAATTCCCGCAGCGAAGGAAGAACCATTTGCTCACGCAAAATACGGCTTTGCGGCAGTGGTCAGTATTTTCTTGATGTATCAGTTTGCAGGCGGAGCGCTGCACTCGGCGGCGCGAAACCACTCGGGCGCATTTGAGATTGCGCTGCAAGGTCTTGGACAACTGCTTTTCATGCTCACACCGGCAATTATTGTCATGCGGTATTCGCCGCTCAAGATGCAAGGACTTACACGTTCCGGCGGCGAGGTAACGGCGTTGCAATGGGCATTGGGATTACTGGGGATTTTCGGCATACAAATTTTCGATGCCGGATTTATCGCACTGCAAGAACGTCTCGTGCCGTCGTTTATGATGCCTGTCTATCAGCAATTACGGGCATGGTCGGATATGGTCGAGCAATTTTATCGCACATCATTTGCCGGCACGACCCCGTGGGAAGCTGTGCGGGCGCTGCTTATTGGCGCAGTTGTGCCGGCGTTTGCAGAAGAAATTTTGTTTCGTGGGCTGCTCCAGCGCTCGCTTGAAGAGGTCTATCCCATTCGCCGCGCCATTCTTGTAACGGCAATAATTTTCGGTATCCTGCATTTCAATCCGCTTTCTGTCCTGCCCCTTATTTTGATTGGCGCATATCTGGGATTTTTGGCATATTACACCCAAAGTCTGGCACTTCCGATTGTCGCTCATTTTTTGAATAACGCTATTGCTATTGTCGCCCTCTACGCGCCAAGTCAGGGCGTAGAGATGTCTCCTTACGGAATATCTCTGGGGCGCGGTTTGATACTTGCGTTATTTGGCGCAATACTCTTGGTGAGCGCATATCTACTGATACGGCGGCTCACCCCTCAAATGCAAATGACTGCGCCGCAGCGCAATAACCCGCTTGAAACAAGCACAGCATAAGATTAAATACGACCGTATAGAAAAAGTACAAAAACGAATAACTTCACATTTCTCGAACATTTTCTTCAGACAAACCCATGATGAGAAACACCTTTCCCATGATACGGCTTTTGGCAGGGGCGCTTGTCATAACGCTTGCCATCGGTCTTGCAGACTGCACCAAAGGGAAGCGCGACGACGACCCGATAGATGACCCGCAGCTATCAAGCAAATCCCGCGAAGAGCTTGCCGAGGAGGTACGCCGACTGACCATTACCGCAAGCGAAAAAGATAGCCTTTTTAATGAAGTGGTCGAAACGACTAAATTCATCAGTGAGGTCTATACCGAGATTTCCTCGCTCTCCGGCGAACTGAACACGCGCGGCGTGGAGCAAAAATCGCCCGATTATCGTCAGGAAATCACCAAGAAAATCCAGCTTCTTTCCAAAAAGATGTCGGACAACGAAAAGCGTCTGAAGGAGAACCAATCACGTATTCAGGAACTCAAGAAAAGCAATACCAAATTTGCGAATCAAATTGCCAGCTACGAGCAGGTCATAGCAGATTTGAACGTGATTATTCAAACGCAAAAAGAGGAAATTGGCGGCTTGAACGTGAAGGTGGCAGAACTAACCGGTAAAGTTGCTTCGCTCACCGAAGAAAAAGCTGTGCTCAATGACCAAGTTTCGACGATGACTGAAGAAACGAACACGTGTTACTACGTCGTTGGGACACAAAGTTTTCTGGAAGCGAATAAAATTGTTGACCGCAAAGGTGCTGTGCTTGGCTTTATTGGTGGGCAACGTGTTCCGAACAGCAACCTGAATATGAGCGCCTTCACGGCTATCAACATCACGCGCCAAACGGAAATTGGCTTGCCGGGTACACTGAATGAGATTGTCTCCTCGCAAAACCCCCAATACGTGAAGGTATCGGAAGACAAAAAGAAGTTGACGATTACCGACCCAAAAAAATTCTGGCAAACCTCGCGGTATTTAATTGTCATTATTGACGGATAAAAAAGACACCGCGCGAGCGCTTGTATGCTTATGGCGAACATAAAAAAGCCCCTTCATCCTTTGGTCATGAAGGGGCTTTATTATTGCGGTAGTGTTTTGCTGAAAATGTTCTGACGAATTTTCAAACATTTTTTCTGTAAATTACGACCAATGATACCAACAATTCATTTTGTGTTCAATTTGTTAGACTATTCCTTCGGAGATTCCAATGGCAAAAGCGTCCGCATCGAAATCGAAGAGCGCCCCCGCGAAGAGCGCATCACAAAAGGCTCCTTCCAAAGCTGCACCAAAGACTCAATCGAAAGCACCCGCATCTGCTTCAGTAAAAGCACCCATAAAAGCATCGGCGAAAACGCTTACTGTAAAAAAAGCAGCGCCCTCTAAAAAAATAGCTTCAGCAAAAGCAGCATCTGCGAAAGCTACAAAAGCAGTTCCGGCTAAAAAAGCCACGGCACAGAATTCCTCGGCTACGAGCATTTATCCGTCACAGACTACATCTCCGCTTGTTGAGGCATACATGGGCAAAAAGACCCAGTTGAAAGTGGGCAATAAAATCCATCGCACGAAGATTCTGTGCACCTTCGGTCCGGCGATTGCCTCGAAAGAAAAAGTAAAGCAACTGCTCGAAGTGGGGGCAACAGCGTTCCGCCTCAATATGTCGCACGGTTCGCATGAAGTCCATTTGCAAGCGATGGAAATTATTCGTGCGGTCGAAAAAGAACTTGGCATTCATATCCCCATTCTTGCCGATGTACAAGGTCCGAAGTTGCGTGTGGGCGACCTGACAAGCGGTGCAATCAGTATAGTGAATGGCACCGATATTTTTCTTGCCGACGAAGCGGTTTGGACAAAGCGTGGCAAACCCGATGATATTATTCCCGTGCGCTATCCCACATTCGCCGCCGATGTGAAGCCCGGCAGCATCGTTCTTTTTGATGACGGCTTGCTCAAAATCAAAGTCCGCGATAGCAAGGACAACGTTGTACGGGCAATCGTCGAAAACGGCGGCTTGCTCAAATCCCGCAAAGGCATCAATATGCCGGACGTACACGTCAGTCAGCCTGCGATGACCGAAAAGGATAAAAAAGACATTATTTTTGCGATTCAGAACAATGTCGATTACATTGCACTTTCCTTCGTGCGCACGGCGGAAGATGTGCAGAATTCTAAGGACTACATCAAAAAACATGGCGGCACACAATGGATTATCGCTAAAATTGAGAAGCCCCAAGCACTGGAAAATATCGAAAGCATCATTGATGTTTCCGATGGTATCATGGTTGCGCGGGGTGATATGGGCGTGGAAATCCCGGCAGCCCGCGTACCGATTGAGCAAAAGCGCATTATCACTCTTTGCAATGACCAAGCAAAACCCGTCATCACGGCAACGCAGATGTTGGAATCTATGATTCAAAATCCGCGTCCCACGCGCGCTGAAGCCAGCGACGTATCGAATGCCGTTTTTGACGGAACCGATGCCGTCATGCTGAGTGCGGAAACCAGTGTGGGTGCGTATCCGGTGGAAACAGTGTCGTATATGCGGACGATATGCGAAGAGGCTGAAGCAGAACTATTCCGCACACTGGAAATCTCGAAGAAACGCGCCGAAGCTGCTCTCGACATCAATCTCCCCGATGCCCTTGCGGACGCTATTTCGGGCGCTGTCGGCACTGTTATTCGGGAAATGAAAATTGATGCGATTGCTGCTGTGACCACCACAGGCAAAATTGCTCGCTACATGGCATCGCGTAAGTTTGTGCTGCCCATTTTTGCCTTCACTCCCAGCGCGTCAGTGTCGCGGCGTGTGAGCCTACTTTGGGGTGTTCAGGCGGTGCAGATTGGCGAAACCGAATCTACGGACGAGGCGATTGAATCTGTCAAAGAAGCACTTGTGAATCGGAACTATCTCAAGCCGGGCGCGACGGTTGTTATCTCCATTGGTCGCCCGCTCAAAGCCCGCTCGAAAACTAATATGCTTTGTATTGAAAAGCTAAAATAAATTTTGGGCTAGTGGTATAAGTACATGGTATTGAGTAAATTAAAGGAACACGATTTCTCATTTTTTTGTATCGCACCGCTATGCTTACCGAAACTCACATCTATAGTTGCAGCAAATGTAACAGTTAGAATATTATTCGGAACGGTCGGAATCGCTACGGTAATCAACAATATCTCTGCAAAGACTGCGGCACCTGCCGTGTTCTTCACTCCAACGATAGCGCATACAGCCCGGATCGCAAGAAAGAAATTCTTCGTCTGTATCAAGAGCGAAGCCGTATGCGCAAGCAGTATGCGCGGCATTGAGCGTTCAACGGGCGTTTCACGTCATACCGTGGCATCATGGATAAAAAAAAGCCGCTCTCTCTCTGACGATAGCAGAAACACTGCTCCCGGCAGAGCCCGATGATGTGTTGGCGTTGGATGAAGTCTGGTCATTTGTCCACCGGCGTGCAAACAAACGTTGGCTTTGGACAGCGCTCTGTCGAAGAACACGGCAAATTGTCGCTGCAGTTATCGGCGATCGTAGCGCCGAAGCTTGTCAGCATCTGTGGGCATTGATACCGGAATCCTATCATCGTTGCCATAGTCACAGCGATTTCTGGGAAGCATATTCGGTTGTCTTTGACGAAGAAACGCATCGTTCAGTCGGAAAGGAGCATAGAGAGACTGCTCATATGGAGCGATGGAACAACACCTTACGGCAGCGTGTTGGCAGATATGTTCGTCAAACGCTCTGGTTTTCCAAATCCGGCTTCTGGCATCAGGTTGTTACAGAAATGTTTATCATCTCTTACAGCCTGTCATGTATTACTTGACCACTACCAGCCTGTTTACTTGTTTTGACGGCTATTAAGTACGGGCTTAATCGTGAAAGATGGCGTAAATGGTGTTTACCACTTTGAAGGGGAATAAGTAGTTTCCAACCTTCAGGGCGAAAATCCACGTTTCCCCCTGAAGTGAATTGTGGAAGGGCGTTTCTAATGGAAACACCCCAGCGATGACCTAACGAGACGTTACATCTGTACAATGTAGGTGAATCTTGGAAGCCTCAAAAAAAACGCTTCATAGGAAAATGTTCCCGTGAAGCGTTCTTATTGTTGCACATTAGCTAGTCATTCGCTTGAAGGGCGCTTCATTGCTTATGCCGTGTCGGACTGGCGGGATTTGAACCCACGACCCCTACTACCCCAAAGTAGTGCGCTACCGGGCTGCGCTACAGTCCGCCGTGTTTTTAGATAACACAGAATTATAATTTATTGTTTTTTTTGTCAATGACCAAGTTTTTTTTTATGGCTTGATTCCAAAAATACGCCGGAGTGCCGTTCGCGTGTCTGGCGCTGCACGGAACATATCCCACAGCATCACAAAGCCCGTCGCCAGCAATCCCACAAGCCCTAAGCCAAACAGGAAATTGAGCACTTCCCCTGCGTCGCCGATAATTTCGCCTGTGTGGAGCCGTAGCAACAGATTCTTTTCTTGCTTTGTTGCTTTCAGAATTTGCCCGTCTGCACCAATGAGGTAATTGATGCGCTCTCTTGTTTGCAACACAAAGCGCGGTTTTTCTTTGTCAACATCTATGCGGATGCGCTCAATATGTGCGCTCGGATTTTGTGCCGTGACTGCTGCAAGACCTTTGTTGACAGCGTTTGTCCATTCAACAGGCATACCCGATGCCAAATTATAGGAAGTTTCTTTGGGTGCTTCACGTTCTCCTTCTTCAAGAAATTCACGGACATGAAGCAAGACACCCGTTACAGAGATAAGCGCCAGAAAAATTCCGGCAACAAATGAGATAATACGGTGAAAACGACGCATACAAAAAGAAATAGAGGTGAAAAAATTATTAGCCGTGCGTGAGAACATTTGCTGCTACTTCATCAATCAAAAAATATGTGTCCATCTTGCCTTTGCCTTTGATGTCGATAGCTCCACGCCGCTCGAATTTGTACACATCGGACAGTTCACGATAGACTGTCTCGGAGCAATGAATTTTCCCCGGCTGTCCGTGCGATTCCATACGGCTGGCAATATTGACCGTATCGCCCCAAAGGTCATAGACAAACTTGCGAGTCCCGATAATACCCGCTACCACCGGTCCGCTGTGCATACCGATACGCATCGAAATAGGATAACCGGTCTCCGCCACAAAACGCCGTAGTTCATTCAGCATTGCAAATGCAAACGCCGCAGCTTGCAGGGCGTGGTCTTTGCGAGGAATGGGAATGCCAGTGGCAAGCATATAGCTATCGCCAATGGTCTTGATTTTTTCGACGGGATAATGGTCGAGAAGCCCGTCGAAACGCGAAAAAAGTGTATTTAAGAGTTTTACGATTGTTGTGGCAGAAACAAGGGATGCAAGATTGGTAAAGCCCACAATATCCGTAAAGACGACCGTTGTTTCCTCGAAATAATCGGCAATCTTGTCTTCGCCTTCCTTCAGCCGCGCTGCTATCCCTGGCGGAAGAATGTTCAGCAGTAAATTATCTGCTTTTGCCTGCTCATTACCGAGTACAAGATTCAGTTGATTGATTTCCTCAATAGACTCTTTGAGACGCTCATTCTTTTCTTGCAACTCACTATTCGCCCGTTCAATCGCTTGCGACTGAGCAGCAAGCTCACTTTTGGTGTTGATGAGTTTACGCTGCGCCACATCCCCTATGCGCGTTAGCTTTGCGGCTTGCTTGAGAAGATTTTCATACTGTTGCCCCAAGAGCCGATACTCATTCAGCAGATCTTCAAAACTTAGTGCGTGGTTGTGGAGAACGCTGTGGGTGTATTCAACCGTTTCCAACTCGCTTTTGAACATCTCAGCAATATTGTCATGCGCCATCAGCGCTTGTGCCGAAGCGTTTTCTCGTGTGTCGGATGGTGTCCCGTTGCTCATACAAATTTTGTAAAAGGCACGTTCTGTAAAGGTAGTGCTTTTGTCCTATACAGCTGCCCGATGTACGCACGGAGCCGAAAAAAGGTCGTGCTTGAGAAAATCTGCCGTATTAGTCGGAGTACGGCATAAATAAAAATTTCAAATCTAGCCCGTCGCTCAGTTCTTTACCGCTTTCGAGCATATCTTCGTCGCTTTCATCATACCACCACGTTACCTCTACCGCACCACCACTTGTGTAGTGGTAACTTTGCAGTATATCCAAAATGTCCAGAAGACACTTTGAAGAACTGGTGTTAAAGTAAGGCATCTTGAAATAGACCGTCAGATGACGCTTTTGCGAATCCATAAAGTCTCGCAGCCACTGAAAAATGGGCTGGTAGAACTCTACTGAATTTTCAGGGTAGGATTCGCCGGTAATCTCTAAGAAGCCGTCAGCCACTCGTCCCGTTACAGTGGGCGTTGTCGTTGTTTTGGTGAACGTAATGTCAGTCATAATCGGTCATAGCGTGATAGGTACAAAATCGTAAAATCGCAGTTCTCTCAATGCGGGAGTCTGTCAGAATAAAACGTCCGGCTTTTGTAAATCTGCTAACGCTTCCTCAGCAGCAAGCAATTTAGCAATTTTCTGATTTTTGCCACTGGCGGTATATTCTGTGCCATCGGGCATGATAAGTTTGCAATAGACCACAGGCACGTGAGAAGCGCCTTCCGTCCATATTTCGGTAGTAAGATTTGCTCCAAAGGTCTTCTGCACCAACTCCACCAATGCCGTGATAGGATTTTCTGTCGCTTTGACGCTTTGGCTCCATTCAGTGAGAAGTACGCGCTGCTCCCCGGGCGTGAGGCTCGCAAAATCAGCTTTAATCTTTTCAATCTTTGAAGATGAATCTTTCGCGGAAACAGCTTTTGAAACTGTAACCTGCGGCGGTGCATCCACCGTTGCCGAGGTTTTTGTTTTCACCATTTTTGCTTTTGGGATTGAAACGTCCTCTATTGCTGTTTTCTTAACGCTTGCTTTTTTAGCTTCTGCTTTTGGAGCGCTTACTTTTGGTGACTTTGCAGCCGTTGCTTTTACAGTTTTTGTGGGCATAATCAAGGAGAGGGTGTAATAATGAAAATTATGATTGCTTGGCAAAACAGGCAGACAGCATAAAGAGTGCGCGGTCGCCGGAAAGTGGCGTAATAGCATATTCCAAGGGCAAATCCGCGCGACGGGCAACGTCAAGAAACCCCAATCCCGCACCATTACTACTGCTGCCGCGTGGCAACCGTCGCTGCTCGGTATAACGTTCTTTGAGTTCTTCTTTTGAGAGCGCTCGTACTGCCTCGCAAAGAGTGCGGACGCGCTCCCCATCGGCAGAAGCGATTTGGTTGCCGGAGCTGACGCAATAGGTTTCTGCATTTTCGCTGATAACCAAAATTCCAACACCACATTCTTTGCCGTACTCGTCTAGCTCTTGTTCTGCGGAATAAAACATCACATTTTGTGCCAATTCTACAAACACAGCAAAAATCTTTTTCATCAGAAGTGTGCGCTCTGTGATAGATTCTACGGGCTGTGCTGCTATTTTGCTCCGAAGTGTTTGCCCAATCTCAACAATAATCGGCTGCGCAAAAGCGCCTTTGAACGACATAAGAATTTTCTTCTCGGTCATTTCATTATACTGTCGTGCGAGGTCATCAAAGTTCACGTGGCTGTGGGCGATAGTAGTTGGACATTTGGAGTTCGATTTTTGGGAATCGCAATTTAGCGAGGAATTGTGATTTCAACAACGATGTTTTCGGCAATTGAAAATTCTGCGGCTGAGAGTGTGTTTTTCCTGATGCACGGGCTTTGTTTTCTGACGATTTGGAGCGATATTTGCGTCGTTCAGGATTTAATCTCCATTTCATCACTTACCGAAGTTTACCACTATGCACTTTTCTTCTCCCAATGGGAACAGCACACCGCAGCGCAGCACACAGCGCACGCTTGCAATGACGATTGTAGGGACAATCGCACTGGCAATTCTTTGTGTGATTCAGATTGTAACGGTACAGGTTGTTGCCGTATCGGCGCAAAACCTTGATTCTACCTTCTTTCTCGGCATGAAGCCACGCTCTATCGGACCGGCAGGGATGAGCGGGCGCGTGGCTGCGATTGAGTCCGTTCCGCAGAACCCCGATATTATCTATGTCGGTGCAGCCACAGGCGGCGTGTGGAAGTCCGTCAATCGCGGCACAACATGGCAGCCCGTCTTTGACACGCAGAATACTTCGTCCATTGGTGCGATTGCTTGCTTTGCTGGTAATCCTAACACCGTCTGGGTTGGCACAGGCGAGGGAAACGTCCGCAATAGTGCGGGCGTGGGGCGCGGCATTTTCAAATCATTGGACGGCGGCAAAACGTGGAAAAATATGGGTTTGGAGAAAAGCGAGCGTATTCACCGCGTGATTCTGCACCCAACCAACCCCGATGTGGCGTGGGTAGCGGCTATGGGTACAACATGGGGCGAAAATGCCGAGCGCGGCGTATTCAAAACCACCGATGGCGGCAAAACATGGCGCAAAACCTTATTCGTGGATAACAAAACCGGCTGCGCGGAATTAGCGCAAGACCCGTATAACCCGAATCGCCTCATTGCGGGGATGTGGGAACATCGCCGTTATCCGTGGTTCTTCACCTCCGGCGGCACAGGAAGCGGTATGTACACCAGCAGCGATGGCGGCGAGACGTGGACACGCCTGACCAACAAAGACGGCTTGCCGGAAGGCACGATGGGGCGCGTCGGC
>CALCNX010000005.1 GCA_937899715.1 uncultured bacterium
AAGAGCGCAGTAATCAAGCCCAACGCCCGCTCCGCCATTCCTGTTGCCTGACCGATAATCACACTCCGCTCCGAAGGAGTCATATCCGGCTCATTCAAAAGTTCAGCAAAATTCACGATGGCAACGAGTGGATTTTTCAGCTCATGCGACGCTATGTTCAGCATTTGAAACCGAAATTGGCTTGCTTCGGCGAGTTGCTGGCTTGTGGAAGCAAGATGGGTAGTGGCTTCGGCTAACTCTTTCTTCTTCACATCCAAGGTGCTTGTAAGCGTACCAACTTCATTGCGAGAGCGTAACGCAACAAAAGTAGCACCGAAGGCAAGCAACACCGCCACAAGACCACCGCTAAGATAAAGTTTGCTTGTCCGTTGTTCTTTTTCAAGTGCTTCTTGAAGTGCTTTTTCTTGCGGGGTAGGGGAAGACTGCGCAAATAGACCAACAACGGTAAGTGTTGTGGTAGAAACAATACCAATGAGGAAAAATACTGTTGCAATTGACCCAACTCGAATAGTAAACGGCATTTGCTTGTTTAGAAACGGTTGCTTTGCTTGAAGAAATAATGAGCGCAACATAGTTTTGCTTGAGTAAAAATTCAAATTCGTGGAATGAAAACACAAGTCTCTCGAATGATTTAATACACCAAAAAGTAAGTCGGAATAATATGCTGCTTTATACATTTTTGACCAACATATTTTTTCAAGATTCTGAAATCTGTTCTGAACCGTTTCATGGGAAGGTTATCAGCCGTTTTCTTCAAACGAAAGTGTCAGATTATTCTTACACTTCTCACCTGACAGTCTGACACTCAAGCGCTCTGCAAGTGACATATTTTCTTCACACTCTGAGCGCTATGCTGTTGGAAACCCCATGAAATCTAGCGGTAGCAAATAGGATTTTTTTGGCACGTGCTTTGAGTAAAGGGTAAATGCAATCGCTTATTTTTGAACATTCACTTTCCATTTCGATATGCCAACATTCAGACCAATTGTTCTCTCGACCCGTATTATTCTCATCTTGCTTTTTGTTTTGGCGGCTATTGGTGCGGTGGAAACGCTGTTGTAAAAACGGTGCACAACAAATAGCACCATTATTCACCGGACAGTGCGCCAGTGCTAGGAAAATCGGGGAACGCAGAAGAAAGCCATAACGCTTTTCATCCCGTGCGTTTGGGGAGAACAATTACCACACAGTTCTCAATTTTCCCGAATTTTTCCCAAAAGGTGTACCAATGGAATCCATCACCGATGCCATTTCGACTACGCTTGCTGACAGTCAAGCACTGCCACGCAGCAATGCAAAGCCATACGGCAAGACCTTCTCCCAGCCATCCCGCACGCCTGACCATAGCGCCCCTTCAGCCACCGCCCCCGGCGCAAATATACTTCACTTTGCAGTTTTTGGACTGATAACCGCCCTTGTTTTTAGCGGACTTTATTTTGGTATTGTTCCTCGTTTCTCGCAGCAAATCGCCCTTACGACGCTTACTCCAAGCGATATTTCGGTTGTAAATTTTAATGATGTCTATGCCAGCCCTACGAGCGAAGGCTCGAAATTTGCCGGAA
Source organism: uncultured bacterium (assembly GCA_937899715.1). GTDB lineage: Bacteria > Bacteroidota > Ignavibacteria > Kapaibacteriales > UBA4661 > PH2015. The sequence continues at coordinate 1,563 of CALCNX010000005.1, forward strand.
AAGAGATTATTCGTGCTTACACAAGTGGCGAATTTATTTTGGACTTCACGCCTACAACCCGCAACAGCGAACAGCACGGATACGCAAAAGCGGAAAACGAGTGGCTGATTAAATCACCTTTCATGGGCGATGAAGCGGTCATTATCACACCAAGTCTGGCATTGACGGTACCACTTCTTGCGATTTCTTTACTCATTGCAGTTGTACTGACCTTTCTTTTGTCCTCGCGCATTGGCTTGATGGCAGCACTGGTAGAGCGCACCTTCCACGAGACCCGCACAAAATTGCTCTTCCAAACAGGTTTTTCCGACGAACTTCTTGATTTCCTATTGCTTTCCGATTCTGAAGTGGCTATGCTTTCCCAGAGAGCGCCGGAGCGGGTAGGAGCGTATTTGCAAACGCTATGGGATGCCACGCGCACCGATAATGAACGGAACCAAGCACTTTCCAGCTATGCGGATGAATCTTTGTTCGATGCTGCTATGATTGCTCGTGGTCATCACGCCTTTGTGCGCAATACGCTCATTAACCGTATGCGCGAAGCATTCTCGGTCTCAGTTGAGCATTCGATTCGGAGCTTGCAACGCGCCCGTGCATGGCAAGAAAACCATTTCCGCCTGCTCTCCGGCATACGACTGTATATGAGCGAACATTTTGCCGTGAATCGCAGCAATAACGTGCAAGGCTTTGCATACGCCGGAGCGGGCTTGATGATTGTAGTTATCGGTCTTCGCGGTCTTCGCTTTATTCCGGCTTCCCGCCCAAGCCTCATCGTTGCTTCGATTTCGCTGGAATGTGTGTTGCTTTTTGCGCTTGGTCTCACGCTCTTTTTCCAGCGCGAAGAGGGCAGTTCGGCTGAATCGCTCAAACGGATTGAAAATAATACCCAGAATGTTGCACTCGTGATGTCGTCCGTTGGCAACGAAGCAATGCAACGCGCCATCATGGACGCAATTCGTGAACACGCTCAAAGCCCTGATGTGGAGAAACGTGTAGCCGATGCGCTCACGCAAAAATTTATTGATTCGCTTCGCTCCGGTTCGCCTCATCCCGATTCCCTCCGCCCTCAGCAGCCCGCCCGCGCAATGGTCTAGCACATCGTACACCGGCTTGACCTAGCCCTTCGTACGCCTCGCATTTTGTTTCCTTTTAATGACATTCATCTGCACGTCGCTTGATTTCAAGCTACGCAGAGTTGCTCTTTGCCCGATTGGGTTACGGTGGTGAGTTCTAGAATGCATCACACCTTGCCACCGTACCCAAATTTGCCATCAATCGTTCGCAATTCATTCTTCAAATTTATACTTCACTCTTCAAAAAACGAGGTTTGCCATGTCAAAAGGTTCTGCCGGAAAGGTCTATTTTGTGCTGTACTTGGCGGTGATTTTAGAACTCTTAATCATCATCGTCGAGCGCGACGAAGCAGAAGACCACTTACGAAAACGCGAGCGCGAAGCCCGCGAAATTATTCAGGATATTTTGGGACAAATGCAGGTCGGTCCGGGCAATGAAAATCTCACCTCCCGAATCAATGATGAAATCTCGCTGCTATCCGAAGAAGCAGTCAGCATGAGCGGTATCCCATACAAGCGCCACCGCACCTACAACGTGGAAGTAGGCGTGAATGACGGCACAGGTGCAAATATCGGCGCAACACAGCAAGACACCATCAATCACTACGCACTTCTGCGCCGACTGACGAATGCACAAAGTTTGGATTACGAAATTCTCTATACGGGCAGTGCTGCCGCCGAACTTCCTTCACAAGATAGCACTAATGAAGCTGGCTGGAAGCCGCTTGGCGCTATGACGCTGACACTGGACACTGCCGCAATGCAAAAAAATAATGAGTGGCGTAAGCCGTTGTATTTGCGCCAATTCAACGATGCCGCCAGCGAAGCACTCTTCCGCTCGCTCACGCCAAGCATCTCCGAAGCCGACACGACCTTCAGCTATAACCTCACGGAAACTGAAAAAATTGCGAACCAAAAAAATGGGAAATATACCAAGCGTGTTTTCACGGTGAATTTTCAGCCCACGCAGCCCGGTTGGTATAAACTGCGCTTCGGCTCTCGCACCAATCGTATTATGGGCGTAAGCGGGGAAGCGTCCAGTTTTGACGATATTTCCGACGATGCTCGCGTGAATATCGGCTCAATGCAGCTTACCGTAAAAAAACTGCGCAAAGTACAGCAAATGCTTCAGCGCGAACTGGAAAGCTATGGCACACCGCAGATGGATGCACTTATCGCTGCAAAAAATGAAGATGCGGCAAATGCATTTTTCAAACAAATAGAAAATGCAAAGGAGAAGGTACGCAAAGAAAAAGCAAATGAGCCATCTATGGTGCAAGAAATTTGCCGAAAAATTGATCTCTACGGAGATATGGCAAAGCTGATTGCGCCTAATAAATCGCAATACTTTGCTCAGAATGCCGGAGCAATGGAAATCAATGTTCGTGTAACGAAGCCACCCGTGGCGATTGTGAAAGCAAACATCGCACTTCCGAAAGATGTGTACTTATTCGACCGCCTCACGCCGAGTTTCCGCTTCACTGCGGGACCTTTCTACGGCAATAATCTGCCCAAAGGTGAAATTGTCAGTGCAGACGGGAAATCCACGCCGCTTGTCATAGAGCCGATGGCGCTCGCAGACAATAGCAAGGGGGCAACAAACCTTGTCGCCTCCGACAAAGGAAAGTCTATCGAGTTTAAAGCCCGTGCGCTTCAGGCTCTCCCGGCAGGGCAGTACACGGTTCGCATGAAACACACCTCGCAAGGCGACGAAACACAGGAAGAAACAACCATGCGTATCTTCCCGACGCAACTGACGGTGCAAAACCGTCGTGTGCTGGATGGTCGCATGAAGTCTATGTATTTTGGCGGAACGCTGCCCTTCGCGCTTGAGCCTGATGCGCAAGGTATGGTTCCCGCTAGTGAGTTTCGGACGTTTGTCGGACTTAGCACAAGTCCGCAGCCTGTATCACCTAGCGTAGGTTTAACGGCAAAACTTCCGCTGGAAGCCAAAGCAAAATCAGCGTGGGTGCGACTCACGTGGATTTCACCCTTCACGGGCGAGGAAGTGGAGATTCTACCCAAAACAGAACAACCCATCAAGCAGCGTGAACCGGATATTGACATGACAAAAACATCCGTAACAGGCATAGATGGCGACTGGACGGAGCTTCGCCTTCAAATTGGTGGTATTCAGGTCAGCCCTGCGATTGTTGATGTGGGCGGCAAACTTGGTTCGCCGGACAACATTGAAAATGTGAGTATCATCGGAGCAACGCTCGAAAATACGCAGGATGTGGAGTTGGTAAGTTCCGACTTGAAAGACCTCGGAAACGGTTTGTACACTGCCATTTTCAAAGTTCGGAGCGTTTTGCTCAAACAGCCCAAAGAAATGAGCGGAACTCTCAAATTCAGCATTAGTGCAGCGATGCGCAACACGCTGAACGGTACGCCGTCCAAGCCCACATCCTTCGATACCGAAGTACCGTTTACCTATACGCCACCACCGTTGAAAGGGAAGAAACAGCGCTAAAAAAGCATTTTCAAAAATAATAAACCCCGCTTGAAGTCAAATCTCAAGCGGGGTTAGTTTTTATAAATATTTCAAATCATTTATTTAGCTGCCGTAAGCGTTTATTATCGTACAATAGATATTAACTGAGCTTTTCGTTCCGTGCCGGATATTACTTGTACAATATAGTTACCTTGAGAAATGTCCGTATTTAGCTCGAAATTGAATGTCCCTTGCGGTAAGAATCCATCATGTAAAAGTGCAACAGTTTTACCCAGTGTATTAAATATAACAACACTAACTGTTTCCAAGCGTGGAACATTAACTCGAATGGTCATTGGTGAACCGATTTGAACGGGTTGTGGGAAAGCAGCCAATGTTAATGTTTTAATCTCCGAAGCATGAATATCGGTAGCTTGATTATTTACTACACGGAGAATATCTTCGTTTTCATCGACTAAGACTCGTACAGGTGCAAATGGAACAATTATCGTTTCCGTTTGTTTACGCAGCGTGTTAATAATGCGTCGTGTTTCACGCTTGCCATCAGTACTGATAAAAGTCAGCGTAACGGGCATGGCAAAAACATTGGGCACATCACTTCCATTCGTTGCCGTCTGTGATTGAAGAAAGGATACATTGACCGCATAACCATTGGAGGACGATTGCGAGTCCCAGGAAATATTGTAAATAGGATATCCGGATTGATAAATCCACTGTTTGAAGAAGGTATCGAATGGTACAGAGGGATTCGGAATGACATCCTTAAATACTTTAATAAAATCTTCGGTCGTTGCTGCCTGATAAGCAAAACGTTCAAGATATGTGCGAATTGCCTTGAAATAGTCATCGTCTCCAAGCATCCTCCGCAGCATATGATGTACCCATGCCGGTTTATTGTACGCTAAGGCAGATGTAAAAACATCTGCCGGATTGGTAATGGATGTTGAATAAATTGGTCTTGTTGCAGATAATGCCGAGGTTTTGATTTGCTTTAATCTTTCATTATACCCTCTTTTACCCATTTTTGATTCGTACCATAATGCTTCTGCATATCGTGCGCCTCCTTCATTCAGCCAAATATCGTACCATGTAGCACAAGTTACTTTATCACCGAACCAATGGTGAGCAGCTTCATGGGCATGAACATTGTATTGATAAAGAAATAATATCGAATCGTTTCTGTAGGCTTGCAAATCACCTAACCACAAAGCATCCCTTGTTAGAGAAGTCATTGTTTGATGCTCCATTCCACCGGCTGCAAATGGTTGTAAAGCTACCACCCCATATTTTTCAAATGGATATTCACCCCAGAGCTGCGAAAAGGTACTCAGAATATTTGAGTTTTGATTAAAGGCATGACGTGCATTGTATTGATCGCCTACTGTTGTCGCTTGATAGTCCTGCTCCCAAACATAATACATCATCTCCAGGCTGTCTGAAGGAGTGGATACCCGTGGAATTTTTTCGGAGAATTGTCGAAAAACTGATGCCGCCACTGTAGCCAGATAGGGTGCGATTGGATATTCGTGCTTCCAATAAAAAGTTGCTGTTTTGGTTTGCTGGGATCTTCTTATTTCATTGAGTTTGCCATTCGATGCCACGGAATATCCTTCAGGTACACGAACAGTAATATCCATAAACGCTTTATCATATTGCCCGTCGTTACATGGCATCCACGAGCGCGCGTTGATTGGTTCGCTCATTGTATATGCCAGACGTTCAGGAATAAACTCGTCAGGAACACCGGGAGGGCGAGTTGTTGTGTAAACACTGCGACCTTTATTGTAGAGGTAAAAGCCGCTGGGCGCAAAGAGGTTGGTAGAGTTTTGCGTAGAAATATGTCGGTAATAGACAACCAATGTTATTGTATCACCATTCCGTGGGGTTTTAGCAAGCGGTATCGAAAAGTCCTGTGTTTCAGTATTAATCGTAATTGTACGGTCATACTTTACTGAGTTTATGTACACACTGTCAATTGCCAGTTGCACAGCATTGAGGACAATAGATTGCACATTGGAAGAATCTATGCGAAGGATGATAGTGTTGGAACCGAAAAAAACACGATTATTTCCTACTTCACCTGTTGAAGACAATGGGTTTGTCCAATCCATAAACAAAGAATATTTTAATACATCGTAAGGTCGGCGCACAGGAGCAAGAGGATTCAATGCTGTAAGTTGTGCATTTTTTGCGTTTGTTGTAATCAAGCGACTACATTCAATATCTTTACCATCGGAGAGAGCATCATTAAGTTTCAAAAAAGCAGGACTTGTCTGCCCGAAGAGACTGGAGATGGAAAGCAAAAAGACTATACAGAATGGAAACAATACCGAGCGTGGGAATGATAGAGATCGCATATATATAAGTAAAGAGTTATACAATAGAAAGTTAAAGTTTTTTCAAAGGGGGAAACCGTTAGTACGTTAAACAAAACTTAGAAATTGTTTGTCAATATCAATGATATTTATGCCCCGCAACATTTCTTTGTTGTTGCTCAGTTTGCAAGTGTTTACTTCTTCAGAATTTTTTGGACAACCCTGCGAGTTCCTGCACGAACTTCCAGCAAATATACACCGACGGGTACATCGCTGATATCGAATGAGCGCATAGATTGTCCGCCGTCTGCGGCGTATTCCGTACGGAAAATGCACTGCCCGAAAACATTCGTTATGGTCATATTTACGGTTGCGGTTTGGAAATTTCGAGTTTCCACGCTCACAATATCTTCGACGGGGTTGGGGAAAACATTGATTTCCGATGCAAATTCTGCCGCAACGCCCACCATACTGCTCACCGTGAAGGGCAATGATGCCGTTTGTTGGTTGAGATTTTTCACCGTGAGATTTCCACTCTGAACGCCCGGTCTCGCTTCAACAAAAGCCGTTAGTGTTCCATCAGCATTCCGAATCACGCTCATCACTCGAAGCGTATCATTGCCAAGAGTGAAGATTGATTGCGCAGAAAAGCTCGTTCCATTCACTCTAATTGTGAAAGGCTGAAGGTTGCTACTGGTCACCGAAGGCATCAAGCTTGTGAGGTTGATGGGCGGCGGCGCAGTAATCGTGACCATTGTGGAGACAGGAAGTCGGTCTAAACTTGTGACGGTAATTGACAAACTTCCCATATTCCGAACAACATTTCTCGGTATCGTAGCAATTATGCGCGTTGTCGTGTTTGCCGATGGTGTGATGGTGCTCGTGATGCCGCTTCCGACAGCAACAACACGAGGCGTGAGGACACCAAAAGCTGCACCATTAATAACTACTTCCACATCCCCTAAGCCTGACGGAATTGGATTGGGGGTGACAGTGTAAATAATCGCTTGTTGTAGTGGTGAACCTCCGCAAGAACCAAAACAAATTTGGGAACCAGCTGTAGAGCTTCCACCAGTTTGGGTTACAACAACATTTCCGCTTCGAGCATTTGCCGGAACAACAATGCGCAGTGTATCAATGCCTGAAGCACCACCGCTTATGAGAGTAGTATTGGCTGCCGGAACTGTTACACCGCCAAGGCTAACACTTGCGCCAGGAGCAAAGCGGTTCCCGATGATTGTAAGTGTTGCGCCGGAAGATGTGCTGGAGGATAAAAAGCAAGGGCATTTGGAGCAGGCTGCGAAGAAACAAGTATTGGCGTGTTGTTGAGATTGTTTGTTGCAATTTGAGTGACCGTTACGCCTGAACGAAAGTAGCCCAAATAATTTGGGTCGTTTGCTGCTGATCTGGCACCGGATGAAATTGTGCCGGAGGTGGTTGTAAAAGCGTTGGCAACTGAAATCGCACGATTGAAGCCAGCATTCTCTTGACCCGCTACCCAAAGTGGCGATATTGTTACCGAAAACCCCGGGGTCACGCCTGTTAGTTGCGAAACGTTCCATTGCTGATTTACGATGGACTGGCGCAGCACGGCGCTTCCTGTGGCAAAAGGGGCAGATTGTGTAACGGCAGGCAACGCCCGGACGCTGAACGTCGCCGGAGAACCATTATTGTTAATGTTAAGCGGAGCAAAGACTGTTTGGGAGGAACCGACGGGGAAGGTCATATTTCCCACATTCCCAAGAGTTAGCGGAAACGCTGATGTTATGAAATACCGAGTCATTCCCGTGTTTCTCACCGTTCCAAGAATTGTGGCTGCTGATGCAAGGATGAGTTTATTTGCTCCGCCAACATTTGAAAAATCAAATACTCCACTGAAATCAATAAAAAGCGGCGAAGAAAGTGTCATCGTACTTTCTATCTGCAATCTTCCTTGAAACGGGCTTTTTTCATCACCGAAAACAGTGCCCGGCAGAAAGCCTCCATTCCAGCCCGCTCCTAATTCCACCGTTCTCTCGACGGGTGATAAGGCAGGCGCAGAAATTCGTATAGTGCTTTCCACCGCAGTCGTGGACGTGCTGGTCAGCCGCAGCGTTGCACCGCTGGAAACAATTATTGGTGCTGTTCCGCGAAGAGAACCGTTCACCACAAGCCGTAACCCGCTACCGATAATAAGCGTGTTGTTCACCGTCAAATCACCGTTGATTGTGAGCGTTCCCTTCCCGTTGAGGGTAACGCTAAACGTGCCTTGAGTAGCTGGAATGGTGAGATTCCCAATGGGAAAGGGGGGTGTGGCATCGGTAATGGTAACGTTGTTTACGGGTGCGATAAACACGTTCAACAAGTTGGACGTAGCACCGGGGAACGTTCCGCCGAGCGACCACGAATCTGATTGCCAACTTGCGGTGGTGGAATTATTCCAAATCTGTGCCGCAAGAGGCGTGTGGAGAAACAGCACGGCAAAAAGCAGCGTAAAGAGCGAGGAGATAGTTTTCATGGCAAAGCATCAAGTAAAAAAACTTCAACGACTTTTGCCAAAGATACCATTTTATCGCAATGTTACCACACATTGATTTTTGTCAACAAAGATTAATGAAGAACAAAAGCGGGAAACGATTCCATCCCCGAAGAACGGGTTAGTACAATTCTGTATGCTCCCGAAGCGAGCAACGAAATATCAAATTCATCCCGTGTAAGGGACGGCAGGGCGGTATGTTCTATCATTGTTCTGCCAAGAATATCAACGAGCGAGAGTTTAATCGCTTCGGTGGGGTGGGACGGAAGGTTCACATAGAGCACCGAAGAAGCGGGATTCGGGTACACGAGTGTTTGTTGGTTTGTTGCTGTCTCGCTTTCCTGAACGCCTGTCGTGAGGTACGCCAGTGAGCGGTATGCATCTACTCGCCCCCAGCCGTAGTATTTATCCCATCCGGGAGTGTCTTCGCTGGAAAGCCCCACCATATCTCGTGCTCCGGCTTTCAGGGCGTTGAAAACATCCTTAAATTGCATGGAAGGTCTCGCGGAAAGCAAAAGCGAAATAATTCCCGTTACCATCGGTGTTGCTTGGGATGTGCCGGAATAATACGAAAGCGATGTTCCATTGCTGCCAATTCCCAAAATAGCATTGCCCGGAGCAGTAAAGTTGATGTGGGAACCAAAATTGCTGCCACCACTCGACTGTGTGCCGATAACGAAGGGGTTACAGCGCCGGTCGTTATTGTCCGTCGCACCAACGGCTATGACGTTGGTCGTGGGGTCGGTGCTGAATGCTGCGGGATAATCGGGTGTGGCGGTATTGTCGTTGCCCATCGCGGCAACATGGATACAGCCCTTGGAGGCGGAATAGCGCAGCGCATCCAGTTCCGCATTGCTGAAGTTTGCACCGCCCAAGCTCATGTTAATTACTTGTGCACCCTGATTTGCAGCGTAGGTTATCGCTTGCACAAGCAGGGTATTGGGAATATTTCCGCGCGACGTTGAGACTTTGAGCGGCATGAGTCGGCTCTGCCAATTTATTCCTGCCACAAGCCGTCCGTTATTGCCAAGTGCCCCAATGATGGAAGCAATGTTGGAGCCGTGTCCGTCGTCGTCCGTGGCATCAGTGGTCTTGAGCGAAAAATTGTATGCTGACACATACCGATTGTTAAAGTCCACCGACGCTGCTGCGGAGAGGCTTGGAACACCTGTATCTATCATGGCGACAATAATATTGCTGCTTCCGGTTGTGATTCCCCATGCGTTGAGGATATTGATGTCTGCTCCGGCTGTTCCCGCTGTCATGACGCTTGCAATACGCTGTCCAGTGTTCGCAAGTGACCATTGGTACGAAAAGTATTGGTCGTTGGCGCTTTGTGTGAGGGTAGGGGTGTTTTTGTCATCGAAGGGGGCACTACTTTCTACCTGATGTGATTGGCGCGTTTGTTCGGGTTCGATATACTCAATATCCTCATGGTTCTGCAAGTCTGCGATGAGTTGTGCAAGCGTTGCCTTATCGCGGGCATGAAGGATAAACAGACGATTGAGTCCGCCTGCGCTCTCTTGTTCTGTGGAGGCGATTTCTGGTGTAAGCTGCGCAATTGTTTCAAGGGCAATGACACGTGCAGAAATAATTTTCATCGCCCTTGAACGCATTTCTGATGAAGCAAGGGAAGAGGCGGGCAAACGTGAAGTATTCGCTGATTCGGTGCTGCTTTTCAATGTTGAAAGAGTATTTTTATTGAGGAGACTTGTAATGTCGGCAAGAGCAGAAGAATTGCGCCGGAGTTTCACGAAGCACCGTGCTTCATCGGTGGCGGTGCTTATTTCACTAGGTTCGGAAGGTTGAGAGGATGATGCTTGTTGGAACGTTTCAGTGTTCGGTTGCAGAGGCGCTTGCAATTTTAAACCCTGAGCGAAAGCAGTGGTGGTGAAAAAAGGGGAGTACAAGAAAGTGAAACAGATGCTTACAGCGAAGCAGAGTTTGCGTAGGTGGTGCGTGAAGGTTTTCATAGCCGAACAGGAACAGTGATGGAAATCTCAAAACTGAGGTACTGTTCTGAATAACACGTGCTCGGAAAAAAAGTTACCGCTTAGCTAGAAAGCGCCTACCGAATCACTAAACCAAATTCAAAAGAATTCGCTGTCCGGCAAGAGTATGTCGTAAAAAGTATGAATTGAGAGTAATACGAGAGATTACTGTTGGATATAAATATAGTGAGAAATGTGGAGAGTATCATTGTTTCCGATAGAGGAGCGTCCTTCTAGCGTCCATCGTGTCGGTTGCTGAAATCCACCTAAAAATCTCAACACCCCATCACCATCAAAAAGTTTAACTTTTTGAAGGATGTTTTTAACTATATCTTGTTTAGCTTGACTTCCAATCAGCACCATATCCGATGGTGTTGTCATTACTATTGGCGGCAAGGAAGCAATTCTTTGTCCCTGTTTCGCAACTACGGTATCTGGAAGACCATTATTGCTAAAAATGATTGTATGGGATTTGGTTGAATCAGTAAAATCAAAACTGATTATCACATCATGCTTCATTTGAGTAAAACCAACGAATATTGAGTTAATGTACAGAACACTCTCATTCAAACCACTAATCCCATTCTGAAAACCCCATTGAAACCAATCTTCTTTCTTCAATGGTGAAGCATTGTAAATGACACGATTTTCTGCGATAACTTCAACGGATGTAAATTTATCCTCACCAGCTGTAACATATCCGCTAGCTTGTTTTGTATTTGACAATGTATCTATACCGCTTACAACAAACGATTTCTTGCCATCGACGGCATGGGTAAAATTTACCTGAAGTTGGGTAGGCAAACGCGAAATTACTTCATATCTATACGATTTTGAAGAGCAGCCACAAAAAATTGAGCTAAACAGCAGCAATAGAAGAACAAGTACACGTTTTTGCATAACAATTTCCTGAAATCTGAGAGTTGCGATTGTACATTTACGTTGTTACCTACCACTCCACATTCACATTCACAAACATCTGCCGCCCCACAAGATTAGGCAGCGAGCGGAGATTGAGCGCATCCAGCATATTATTCACCCCAAGCGTAGCACGAAGCGATGAAATACCTAATGGGCGAGCATTTTTTTCAAAGGAAAATGTCTTGCTGACAGCGGCGTTGAGATTCCAATATGCCGGAATAGATTCCGCGTCAGAATCCCAGACCTTTCGCGAAGGATTACCAATGACGATACCGTTTTGGTCAAGTGCTTCATCGCCCATTGTGCCGATGTATTGAGCGCGAATGTTGGCGGAAATTCCCAGAAACTCGTTGTCATACTGCACCCGCGCCGTGCCAGAGTGAGGCGGGCGGAACCATAAACCGCGATAATCCGCGCGTTTGAGTGGTGTGAAGCTCCCCGTTGCCGGGTCAGTCGTCCCGGCAAGTCCCTGTGCGATTGCGTCCAGCACTTCCACGTCCATTGCTTCCAAGTATTGATACCCGAAAGACACGTTGATTTTTTGCCAAGGGGTAAGCGGAATGTCGCCACGCAGCGTTGTTTCCAAGCCTTGTGTGTAGGCGTGAGCAACATTGCGGTATGAGTACACATCTCGGTTGTCGCTGCGCCCGACGCGGTAAACTTCGATGAGGTTGTTTAAGGTATTGCGGAACAAGCGTGCATCCAGATTCCATGAGCCAAGCGAAGCATCGCCAATTTCTAACGCGCCCATACTCCACATCACGCCGAGGTCAAACGCCTGAGAGCGCTCCGGTTCCAGCGTATTACCCAGCCGATATGCTCCGATGAGGTCGTAACCCGCTCCTGAGAGACGATTGGAAAATTGAACAAATAGCTGGCGGAAATCCGGTGCTTTGAAGCCCGTGCCGCCGGAAGCGCGAACTTGCAGAGCATCTGAAGGTTTGTAGAGCAGGGAGAAGCGCGGATTGAAGCTGTTACCGAAGGCACTTGTAGCGTCATAGCGGGCACTGAGGGCATAGGAAAGCCAGTCCAGAGGATTGCCCTCCCACTGACCGAAAGCAACTGCTGTGCGGTAGAGCGGCTGAGTAGGGTAGCGTGAGCCGCTTGCATCGTCGTATTGAAATTCTCCGCCAAGAGTGAAGCGATTGCGCTCATTCCAGAGGACATCATATTGTACCATTGTCCGCGAGATGCGCCGAAGCATATTGTCTGTGCTTCCGGCTTGCCCCTGTGCAACGTCGAAGTTATAGACCTCACCATACATGGAAGCATATGTTTGCGCCGAAAGCCTTGCCTTTCCTTGTGTCCATTCCATCGCAATCGTTGCCGAAGCGTCCTGTTGCTCCACAGTACCTTTATTGGAAGCCACTTGTCCATAAAACGATTCAATAAACACACCTTCGCTTGAAGTGCCGAAGTAGCGCACGTTTGCTGAAAGTTTGAGATTGGAGGCGGGGTACCATTTGAAGCGAACCTGCGCCGTACGATCCGTGTAGCCGGAGAAGGGGACGGTCACGGTATCACCACCGGATTCTTTGCTCATTATTTGCGTTCGTGAGAATGGCTGCGTGTTCTTGAGATTACCAAAAACTGCGAGGTCGAAAGAATCGCCGCCATAGCCCAATTCGACTTGTGCTTCCAGTGCGCCGTGCTCAATCGCCTGTGTGTATGCCCTGAGAGAAAGTCCCTCTGAGGGTTTGCGTGTGATGATGTTGATGACCCCGGCAAGCGCTTCGCTTCCGTACAAGCTGGACATTGGACCTTTGACCACTTCTACTTGCTGAACATTGCCGACAGAAATCCGCGTCAAATCCAGCACCCCCGCCACACGCCCAATCATTGGCTGACCGTCTATCAAAATCAAGGTATAATCAGGATTCAAGCCCATAATTTGAACGCCGTTGCGAACATGGTTTGTAATAAGCATACCGGTTTGCTCTTGAAGCATATTGCCCAGATTGACCATACCTGTCGTTTTTGTTACTGCTTGGTCAATGATTTCCACACGGACAGGGGAGTTTTTGAGAAGAACTTCATTGCGTGCACCTGTGATAACAACACGCTCGGCATTGTAGGTCTTGGTACGCGAAGAATCGGATTTCTTATGCGCCGGAATGGTCGGCGTGCGTGGCTGATTGCGCGTGGAATCGTCTTCGCGGCTATATGCTACAGTGTGAAGCGTTACGGTCGCGCTGCTGAGAATACAGAGCAGGGCAGTGGTAGTGGCGGTTTTGAAAAATAGTCGGCTCATTCGGCGTAAACAGATAATGTTGGTAGAAAACAATTCTTCAGAATTGTTGATGTGTAGTCGCCCCTTGTTTTGAGCGAAAAAAATGCGCTCTTACTCACATAATTAAAAATAGACCGAAATCGTTACACATTTTGAGATAAATTGTTTATACGATGTTTGGATAAACATAGTTGTAAGTACGCAAATCTACAAAAAAAGCGAATATGTAATAACATACTTTCGGTGGTTTTTGTATTTTTGTCTGCTTACACCATAAAGAACGACATACCTCAGCACATTCTTTTCATTCACTGACTCGCTCTACAATGCGCACAAACCTATTTTGGCAATACTCCCAGGCACTTTGCTCTTGCGCATTGTGTTGCCTTCTGTTCAGTGGTTGTACATCCGCACAGCCCGAACTGCCTTACGAAGAAAAAATAGTGATACGCGGGCTTTTGGATGCGGGGCAGTTGATTTCGGATATTCAGATTTCGCGCACAATTCCGGCGCTGGATGAATTTTCGTACGAGAAAATATTTGTCGGGGACGCAAAAGCGACAATCACGGTGGACGGGCAGGTTTATCCAATGGAGCTTCAGCCACGCACTTCTACATCACCATTGGTGCCATATCGCAGCCTCTATCGTGCGCCGAATTTACGGGTGGTAAACGGAAAAACATATTTGCTTGAAGTGCGGTGGAAGAACCTTGTAGCTCAAGCACAAACATTTGTTCCTATGCCGCCGCAAGTAGATTCTGTTAATGCACTTGCTTCGATTGTGCGGATTCCTAACGGAATGATGCCAGCATTAGATACCGTATTCGAGTCCACCGCTTTTCTCCGGGCGCGAGCAAATGAAGTGTACCGGGTAGGAACAACCTTGCACGATATAGTCAGTGGGCGTTTGCTTTCTTCGCGTGGCTTTGGCGATGCTTCCTTCTTTCCGAGCGCTCTTGGTATGGCACTTACATCGAACACGTGGCGATTAACAACCGCAACGGTGCAAATTATGGCAAACCAGATACAGACACGGGTTAATATTGAGGCTTACGACGGCGAGTATTATCAATACTACCAAACTCGTTCCCGAAGTGGGCAAATCGGGCTTTTTAGTCCCGGTGGACCGAATATTGATTGGAATGTTACCGGCGATGGCATTGGAGAATTTGTTGGAATGACAAGTATCCAGCGCCCAGCAACCGTCCGTTTGAAATGATGCACTTAAATTAGTGCATAGAAGTTTGATTATGTAAAGTACTGGGTAGCAGAACTACACTTGTTTGTTCTGCTTTTTTATTAGCTTTATTTGGAAACTTCTACTTGCACTCCCCGATTGTACGCCCGACCTTCCGGCGTGGCGCTGTCAAAGGGTTCTTTTTTGTGCTGCTTCGCTTGCAGATTTGGAATTGCGAGATTTTTTAATAAAGCGTCATTTTCCGTAAAGCGCCCGATAACGCGGCTTTGAGGGCTGACCACCGCACGGAGTGATTGCAATGCTGATGAAGGTGCGTTTGCAAGAAGAGTGAAAATTTCGGAACGACCATTAGAAGATTCTTCGATGACTTTTACGGCAATAATGGGAGCTTCAAACTTGTTGTTTGTCACGTCATCAATCGAAAGTTTGATAGATACATCTTCACGTGAAACGGGCGGATTGGTGCGAATATCCCACAAATATTGTTTCGGGTACGTTGCCCCACCCTGGGTAGTGTGGAGCGTGAGTGATTCTCGTGCCGTGATTTGTGAAATTTCTATGTCCCATTGCTTCAGTCCCCTACCTGCTGCTATCTGCAAACCAAGCTGCAAGCCTTGCGGCGTAACGCTGCGTTTCTCGGCAGTTATCACCAATTCTTGTAAGATTTCAGGCGTATCGGAGGAAAATTCCACCGACCGCATCTCGTCCGGCTTGTCCGAAGTAGGTATGATGCGCTGTGCAAGACTAACTCGCTGTGCAGAAATATGCCACACATCCTGCAGATATGCCAAGACCGCATTAGCCCTCGCTTCGGCAAGACGCTTGGGATTCTGTTCGCTTTCCAGTGCCGTACCTGTTAGCTGCACCGTTGCTTGCGGATAAGATTGCAAGCGCTTTGCCACAACGTTTAGCAAATGATAGTATGCGCCCATCGTCGCCTTCGCCGCGAATGTTGCATTGGCGCTTGAAACAGCTTTTTCGAGAGAAAAATTGAAAGCGTCACTGCTTGAAGGAGAAAATTGTTTGTAGCGCGATGGAATCACGCTTGAGTTCTCGCTAAAAAAGACCGTCGGAAGCAAGGAAATATGGTGCACGAGCGGTGTTTTGGAAAGACGAATCGTGAAATTGTCCGCCGTGAATCGCACATTTATTTGCGCTCCAACGTTTTGGGCACTTGAATCCGAAGGTGAATCATCATCGTCATTAAAAAATACCGGGCGAAGTTCGCCGATTTTAGCGGTGAGTTCCTTTTTACGAGATTCCTTTACCTCATCAAGCGCTTTTTGTGCGATTTCCCGCGTTTGCCGGAGGCTCTCTTGGTAGCGCTGTTCGATTTCTTGCGGTGTTTGTTCTGTCGTGCGATAGGGCGAGAAACGCAATGATGCGCCAAGTCGTAGCGAGGCTATTCGCCAATCAACCCCGTTTACAGGAGATGTGAGCGGAAAGGTGTAAAAGGCTTCCAGCGTTGGTAAAACAGTGCCTTGGCGATTTACCGGGAGTTCGTAGCTTATTCCCCCAACAAGTGCTAGTTGTAACGGAGAAGTGTTGGGGATTGTACTCGCTGTTCCATTAAACACCGTTTCGCCATTGGGGTAGGTGATGTCGTTCGGCTCAATAATTCGTTCTCGATATTGATAATCGCGCTGTATAAATGTTCCTACCTGCACTCCGGCTGAAATGGTCATCCATTTGAACAGTCGCAGCACAGCCATTGGTTCAAAGGTAATAGCCGAAAGTGATGTTTCAAGCTCATGCCGAAACGTAGCCGTTGCCATTTGCGCCACCCGTGCCTGCTGCAGCGCAAAAAGATTCGCTCCCAAGCCGCTGAAATACGAAACGCGACCTCCTACACTGAAGGTTGCAAATTCACCTAACTTTGCCACAGGATATTCGGCAAAAGCACTTACACCAAAGCCTTGCGACGTAGCGCCGCCATACTTCTGGCGGCAGCAACTGGCAATGCCTGGAATGGTATCAAAGTTTGCACGATGCTGATTCCATAAATATGCCCCGCCAATGCCAAAGCGAATGGCGGTGGAATCGGCAACCTGAGCTGAGAGCGTAGCAAAGCTGGAAATCGTCAGCAAGCAAACGAGTCGTAGAAAGCGCATCATTTCAGAATCCCAATTCGTTGTTGAAGAATTTGCGACGGTGTTTGTAATATCAGCATATAAACACCATCCGCCAAACCTGTTACATCCAGTGTTTGAGAGAACTCACCCCATGTTTGTTTTCCTGCAAAAAATGTACGGACACGGTTGCCAAGCACATCTACAAGATACAATGACGTGACACCATCTTCTAAAAGTGAATATGTTACGGTGATTTTATCCGATGCCGGATTGGGTGCAAGTGCTTGCAACAGTGCGGGTTGTCGGCGTTCAATGAGTCGGGGTGTGCCTCCGGATGTACAAACGACCATTGCCACAGACGAATCCAAAACGCTTTGAATAGAGCGCTGCTGGTCTTGCGGGTCGTTCCATTCAAAGGAGAGAAACTCAATCGCTGTCGAGGTTGCATTGCCAAGCAGCACCGATGCCGGAAGTTCTGCCAAAGTGCCAGTCTTCATGCTATTCTGGCGGGGAATATTGCGGAGTTCAACCGTTTTACCGCCGTTACCAAGCAGAACATTGTTCGATAAATCCGATGGGTACGAAAGTGTCCCGAATGGCGCAAGAACACTCTCGTTGCGTATTCTGAGAAGCGCATTAAAACTTTGTGCACGTCCACGATTACGTCCCACATCAAGGTTTTGTGATTCGGTCATCACGAGCCGTATTGTGACCGAATCACCCGCCGTTACATTGGTACGGTCAGTTTGCACTGCCACTTTGGTAAATATCATTGTGGAGTCGCGTGCTATTCCCTCGCAGGAGAATGGCACCAAAAGCGTATCTCGCCTGCCCATTAGCCTCAGTGTACCGCGAATAGCCTTGCTTTCCTGCTTAGGCGAAAAATCAAACGTGACAGTTTCGGTTAAATTGGCGCGTAAGATAAGCGGGAACTGGTCTTGGCGAACAGAGTAAGAATTATCATCGTTCAGTACGCGAAAATCCGCTTGAAGAATCGTATCTTTGACCGAACTGCGCACCGTGAAATATCCGCGCTGCGTCTGCCCTACGATGCCGCTTATCTGAACCAGTTCCGGCGAAGAAGTCATGTATGGATTGGTGCGAATCGTTTCAAAGGTGTACGTCTGCGACCACTCGCTCACTGCTATCATATTTCGCGCCCGAACACGCCAATAATAGCGAGTAGAGTTTTGCAAATCGGTCGTTGGCGTGAAAGAAAGCGAGCGCAAATTCGTTTGTTCTTCTACAATCGTCGTAAAATTGCTATCTCGTGCCACTTGCACATCGTACACCAGCATCGGTGCGGGCTGCTGCCACGTAAAAACCGTTGAAACAGGAGTGTTGATGCGCCCATTGAAGGGTGAGGAAGGTGTGGGCTTGTCTAAAAGTGGTATGCCGCCGCCGATAAGCGTTGTGCGTAGCGTGTCTGAGTCAGAGATGAGCAAAAGCGTTGCCCGTGCAAAACCAAGCGTGCTGGGCGTAAAAAGAATACCGAGCGAGAAAACATCCTGTGGTGCAAGTGTTCGCGGGGCAAACGGGCTTGCCAATCGGAAATTGTCCGGCGGGTCAATCACTACGCGGCGTAGATTTGCTGCGATGTTACCGTTGTTGATGAAGCCGACGTTTCCACTTGTTGATTGGTTCAGGCTCACCATACCCATATCTAGCGTTTGCGGTTGTGCCTGCAAAGCAGCCTGCAAGCCTATTCCCTGAAGCTGTACGCGGTAGGTGGTGTCGAAGGTTGCGGACTTGACCATCACTTCCAAAGTTGCTTGCTGAAGCCCGAATGTGCGTGGTGTGAAGCGGAGTTCAAGGGGAAGGGACTGACTCGGTGCAATTTGAATCGGTGCGAACGTTTGCGGCAATCCATCAAAAACAGCGCGGCGAGAAGTATCCTGCGGTGTGATGGCAAAACTAATCGTACCACCCGCCACTCCAGTATTGGTAATCGTTACGGTTGCTTGCGTTTGGCTGCCCACATTGGTTGATGCAAAATTCAACCGTCCCTGCTCCGGTGCAAAACGCAATACGGGACGCTGTACGCCAACACCAATCAATGCTACGGTGGAGGTAATAAAAGGCGATTCGATTTTGAGAATACTACTCACAGCACCGTCGCGCGTGGGAGTGAATCGAATCGTGATATTTGCTTGTGTTGTAGCTAGTTCCGTTGGTGGCAGAAAAAGAGTTTGCCCGCGCTGCCCGCCAAATTCTATGGTAAAGCCCGCCGGAGCAGTTAGAATGAGGGGAGCAAGCATATTCTCTGCGGAAACCGTCACCGTGCGAGTAGCATTATCACTGACAGCAACACTGCCAAAGTCCAGCCCTGAAGCCGAGGTGGAAGCACGTGGCGTATAACCACCATTTTGTGTGGCTAGAATTGTCCCGTCATCGCCCACAATCCAGCCGCGTACAGGACTTGCGAAATCAATAGCGTAGAAGTCAGATGTCGTGCTGCTTAGTTGCTGTTCCCACGTCTGTCCGCCATTGCGCGTGGCAAGAATCAAGCCGCCATTGCCGACCGTCCAGCCGTTTTGCTCATCCACAAACGTAATTCCTCTCAGCGCACCATCGGCGGGCACAAGCTGTCTGCGCCATGTCGTGCCGCCATCCGTCGTTTTGAGAATAATCCCCGCCTCCAAATTTCCGCCGCATACATAACCAACATTTTCGTTCAAAAATATCATTTTGAAAAGGTTGTATTTGGTTGAAGTTATTTGTCGTGTCCACGTCGTGCCACCATTGCGAGTGGCGTAAATTGAACCTTCGCTACCGACAACCCAACCAACGTTTTGAGTGACAAACTGCACATCATTCAAAACAACATCCGGGGCATCCGCCAGACCACGAGACGGCGTTTGCAGCACCCACGAGCGCCCGCCGTTTGTGGTGCGATAGATGCGATTGCCCGCAGGAGTACGGCTGTATCCGTGCCGAATACCAACCACCCAGCCGTTCAGCGAGTCCACAAAATGTATTCCGAGCAAACTATCATTGCGCGTAGATTCCGTAAACGAAAGCGGTCGCCACGTGTTTCCGCCATCGTCTGTGCGGGCAATCCTGCTGTACCAACCCGCAGAAAACGCCGTCCGCTCATTCACAGCCGAAACAGCGCGGTAGAACTGACCTTCTTGCACAAGAGTATCGCGCACAACGGCATCAATCGTCCAAAGCGCACCGCTATTGAGCACTCCGCTGTTCGTGGTATGATTCATCAAATAATTCCCCACTGCCAGCACTGTTTGTTTGCCCGTAACTGCCATATCGGTGAGTATTGAGACACGGCTCGTGCTGACTTGTTGCCACGAAACGCCGCCGTCGCTTGTCCGCCATATTACGTGATGCTCACCGTTAATGGTTGCGCTTGGGAAAATCCGCGTGGTAATTGCCCAGCCAATACGAGCGTCAAAAAAAGTAAAGTTCGCAAGGAAGCCGTTTGGCGGTACAGGAAAATCAATGGAAAGCGCCCACGAGCGCCCACCGTCGGTAGTGCGATAGAGTTTTGTATTGCCGGAGCTAACCCAACCGACGTTTGCGTTTACGAAGCGAACTGTCGTAAGGTCATCGGTTGTATCTGCCGCCGGAACACGTTGCGCCGTCCACGTTTGCCCGCCATTATTCGTGAAAAGGAGTGTATTATTTTCGCCTGTTGCCCAGCCTGTTTGCGGGTTGATGAAATGCACATCGCGGAAGCCAAAACTTTTGTCCACGGGGACGTTTGCTTTTGTCCATGTTTGCCCACTGTCATTGGTCGAAAAAACACCGTCACGGGCAGCCGCAAAGCCAATTTGAGGCGTAACAAACTGCACGTCGTTTACCGTATTTGGCGATGGCAGACGTTGTTGTGTCCATGTTTGTCCTCCGTTCAGTGTGCGATAAATAATTCCACTGCCGCCTGCTCCTGCGCCGTTCAAAGAGTCCAGAAAGGAAACAGAACTTGCAAAAACTTGGTTACTCTGCAGCGTCCACGTGCATCCGCCATCTTGCGTGGCATACACGCCCCCACGTCCGCGTGAGCTGACTGCCCAGCCGCGCTGCGGGTTTGCAAAAAATACATCGGAAAAATCTACAAAAGCATTGCTTTGTGAGGGCTGCCACGTTGCGCCACCGTCATCGGTCGTAATGATATTGCCCCGCTCACCAACAGCACAGCCGCGTGTGGGAGAGGTGAAAAATAATGCCCGCAGCGCCACGCCACGGTACGAAAATGACGAGTCTTTGTTAGATTGAGGAAGTGGGCTTTGTTGTTGCCATGGAGTGAGGTTTTGTGGGTTTTGCGAAAAAACACGACCACCCAAAACCAATACAAACACACAATATAGTGTGAGGAGACGAATCATAGTGAACCTTACCTTTCGTTACTACGGGATAAAACTATTGACAGCGAGATAAAACCGAAAAATCTTGAATTTTAAGAAGGATTGAAAAGCGCTTTTAGACGCGGCAAAATAGCATTGTTTTTCTGAATTGCAAAATGGTCATTTGCGCAAGAGAAAACCTCTACTTAATTCCACTGCTTGATTCTGCATCGTGAAATCGGAGGCGTCAAAACAACAAAGACATTGCAAGAAAAGCAAAATAATACTAACTTTGCAATCGTGCATCTGCGAGCTAATTCCACTTTCGCAGGTGCGTCCACACGCAAACCGGGGTGCCTGCCCCGCTCTACACCAAGTGTGTAGCGCAAAAGCAGGCTGAGATTATACCCGTTGAACCTGACGCGGTTTGTACCGCCGTAGGAAGTTTTCGCGGTTTCGTTTTCCCGCCGCACCTTCTCTTCGATTCCCCAGATTCGCCCTGTTTGCTGTGGTTTACGTGTTTTTTCACACCTAAACCCCAGATGTTTTATGAGTTTTTTTGCAAATTCTGTTTCTCTGCAGCACTTTGTGAGACCCTATCACAAACAAGCTGTATTTTTCGTGCATTTTTTGCTGTATTGTTTTGTATTGTTTTGTGCAACTTCTCTCTCCGCTCAAATGCTGCATGGAATCGTAACCGATAGCGAGGGACGCTTTGTAGAAGGCGCTCGCATTAGCGTACAAGGCTCCAAGAAAGGCGCTATTTCGGATAGCAAGGGGCGGTACAGTATTGCTATCTCTCAAGGGACGTATTCTTGTTCGGCATCCTATCTGAGTTTTGCGAAAGTCAGCAAAGAAGCAGTTGTCGCGGCAAGCGGCGCAACGACGCTTGATTTTACTTTCGCTGAAGCAGGTATTTTGACGGAAAGCGTTCTCGTGCAGTCAGTTCGTGCGTCGGACGCTGCGCCTGTAGCACAGACCACCATTTCCGCAGCCACGATTGATGCGATGTTCTTGGGGCAAGACCCGCAGTATTTGCTTGAAAAAGCCGCTCCGTCTATTATTGCGTACACCGAAGCGGGAACAAACTTCTCGAACTACGGCTCTTTTCGCTTGCGTGGCATAGACCAAACCCGCATCAACATGACTTTGAACGGTGTTCCGCTCAATGATATGATTGACCAAGGAGTATTTTTCTCGAACATCACCGATTTTACCAATAGTATCCGCTCGGTGCAGGTGCAGCGTGGCGTTGGGGCGAGTAGTAACGGTACTTCTTCCTACGGTGGCTCGGTCAATTTTGAAAGCCTGAACTTACGCGAAACAAAGCCCGGCGCTGAGGTTCAGATTGGCGGTGGTTCGTTTAATTTGCTTCGTGGCAGCGCTGAGGTGAGGACGGGCGTGATGCCGAATAATGTTTCGATTTATGCCAAGTACACGACATTTTCCACCGACGGCTACCGCTATAATACAGGCACGAAAGCGCAATCGGCGTTTGTTTCAGGCGCATATTTCGGCGAGCGTGATATGGTGAAGGTTACGGGTTTTATCGGCAGAACACAAAACGGACTTGGGTATCTGGCAGTGCCGAAGCCGCTCATAGACAGCGACCCGCGCACCAATATCAGCGATGCAAGCGACCGTGACGACTTCGGGCAGCAATTTTTGCAAATTGAGTACAGCCGTGCACTCACGGGGCGCATAACGCTTGCGGCATCAGCGTATTACGGTGGTGCAGGCGGGGATTACTTTGCGGGCTACCGCGACACCGCGCAAAACCTGACGCAAATAAACTATCCTCTTCGGAATGACCACTTCGGCGCACTTGCTTCGCTTACCATTCTGAGCGATGACAATGCGCTTGAAACCACCTTTGGTGTTCATGCCTACACGTTTCTTCGGCGGAATTGGGAAACACTCATGCCCGATTACGCAAGCAATTACTACGACGACCGCACGGTAAAAAATGAAGCGAGCGCTTTTGCCAAAGCAAATTATCGATTGGGCGCACTCCTGCTCTATGGCGATGTGCAGGTGCGGGCTGTGGGAATGAGTTTCACACCGGACAAACGTGCTCTGACGACCGTTCCTGTTATTCCCACGCAAGCGTGGTTTTTTGTAAATCCCAAAATAGGCATAACCTTTAACACCTCAGAAAATCTTGATTTGTATGCGTCCTTTGGGCGTACAGGGCGTGAGGCTACACGCTTTGATATGCTCGGTTCGACGCAGATTGTGGATGGCAACATCAATGTATTACTGAAGCCGAACACCGTCCGTCCGGAATTTGTAAATGACCTCGAAGGTGGTTTGCGCTTGCACGGAAGCGGCTTTCAAGCTCAAGTGAATGGGTTTTATATGCAGTTTCAAGATGAAATTGCTGCTATCGGCGAGTATATTCCGCAAGGATTTGTGCAGCTTCGCAAAAATGTTCCCGCCAGTTATCGTGCGGGTGTGGAGCTGGAAGGCAATGCTGACGTTGGAGAAGTTCTCCGCGTGAGCGCAAATGCGACGTTCATGGCGGCTGCTATCAGTGAATACGCGCCGGATAACCTGGCGACGCGCGAGGTGTACAAAAATGTTCGCCCCGTACAAACGCCAAACGTTATGGCTGGTGCTGCTCTGGAGTACCGCCCCTTGGAAACACTTGCACTGGAAGTACATGGGCGCTATGTGGGCGAATCGTTTTTGGAATTGACCAATAGCCGTGATTTTATGCTGCCCGCATTCTTCGTGATGGACGGGCGCGTAACATGGACGTTTCTGGGTGAACACCGTATCAATCTTGCCGTTCATAACATTTTTAATGCGCTCTACTTCACCAATGGCGGCGTAACGGAGTTTGATGGGCGCACGGTTCCGGCATATTTTGTGCAAGCGCCGCGCAATCTTGTGGCGACGTTGCATTTGAAGTTATAGATTTGCAAAAAATATTTTCTTTTCAAACCCCGCTTGAAATCTTGTTTTCAAGCGGGGTTTGCTGTTTTTAGGTGCATTTTTGAGGAATAATTCAAGGGTTTGGTTTTCGGAGTGCAGAATTTATTCTGCCATTATTCTATTCTTGTACGCCGCGTAAATACTTGATGCGGAATAAATTCCGCACTCCCATTTTAGGTGTTATCCAAACTAATTTTTTACGAAAGTGCATTTTTTTGCAAAGAAATTCCAACTCGTGTGTCTAGCATAAAGAACTGGATAAACACGAGCGCTCTGTGGTGTCCGCACTACTATTTGATGTCCATTTACTAACATAGAGATTTGCCATGAAAATATTCTTGCCCGCGCAACGTGCTTGCGCTTTGGTATTTGTGCTCCTTGTGAGCGCTTTTTGGAACACTTCCTTCGTGCAAGCACAAGAGAAAAAAGAAGAAATTGCCGACACAACAAAAAACGATTCTGCAAAGCGCCCTGAACTACGCTACTACATTAACTATGGCTATCGCGGCTCCAATCCAAGTGCCGTCAATGCCGAACTGACCAAAGCAGGCTATTCCGGTCTGCCCGAAGGCGCGTTTGATTTCTCGTTCGGTTACAAACGATTTTACCAAAGTAACTGGATGTTTGGTTTTGATGTTGGCGCTTCATTTGGCGTAACCAGCAACCAACAATTTGCAACTTCTTCATTCGGCATTTATGACCGACTCTGGGGCGGTTATCGGTTTGTGAATACAAATGCCGTGAAAGTGTATGCGGCAGTGGGTTTAGAGGCGAATTTTACCTTTTCCAACATTACCAAAGTCCAGAACACATCGTTTAGCACTTATTTGGCAAATCCGGTGGAAACAAGCCCTGCCCTGAAGCTAAGAGCAACACAAATTGCAGTGCCACTCATGCTCAATGCGGAAGTGAAGCTACCGCGTTGGTTCGGCGAAAGCTATGATACGTGGTTGGGTGTGTATGCAGGCTATTCGCTGAATCTTTATTCAGGCTTACCGGTTCTTGGTGACGGCGGAGTGCGCTTTACTGATGCGCCCGTTCAGCCTGCGGGCGGCTTTATGGCTGGTGTTAGCTTTAGTTTTAATTGGGGCGAGGCGTTGCGAAATCAACTTGGAACGGCTCTCGGCGGCGGCAAGTAACAATTTTTAACAAATTTCTCTCTCCACGACAGTACCTTTATCACGACCAAAAGTAGTATTTTTACGGCACTATGAACCAATACACAAATTATACCGACGAGCAGCTTGCGTGCCAGATGCAGAGAGCTTTTCGGGACGAACCAGAAAAAGCGAGTGATCTATTCACTGTGCTATACAGGCGGCACGAGCAGCGTGTCCGCCTCTACTCCGTGCGAATGTTGTCCGATACGGAGCTTGCCCGCGATATTCTGCAAGAAACCTTTGTACGGCTCTACAACACGCTTGCAGAAGGAAAAGTTATTCAGAATATCTCGGCGTACATTATCCGCACCGCACGAAACCTCTGTTTTAACCTCAAGCGCGATACCAAAAAGACTATTCGCGTTGACGAGTTGGAAATTGCACTTCCCGTCCAAAACGGCTTCGGACACGTGAACCACGAGCACAATGAACTGCTGGAAATTATCGGTGTGGCGCTTGATTGCTTGGATGACGAGTACAAAGAAGCATTCATACTGCGCTATTACAGCGAGATGAGTTACGAAGAAATTGCTGACATCACTGGCACAAGCGCTACTAACGCTGCCAGCCGCGTTTTCAGGGCGAAACAAAAACTAAAAGACCTACTAGCACGCTATCGGATTGATATTGAGCGGATGACCGATTAACAAGCCGTCCGCACCATGAACATAAGAATCGGGAATTTTCGGAAAAACAACCTCTACCACGTAGAAATCATACAACGACCATGTTTGCTCATTTGATACACCAACTTTTCGACGGGACGCTACTCGCTGCGGAAAAAGACCATGTTCTGGAAGAAGTCTCGAAAAATGATGACGCAAAGACAGAATACCGCCACCAAGAGCGTATTCACGAAGCTGTCCGGCTTGATAAAAATGCAATTCTCGGCACTTCAAATGCTGATGACGACCTTGCCGCAATTTTCGCACGAGTCGAACCCGCGAAAAAGAAAGTGCTTCCTCTGCCTATACTTCCCACGATTGAAGCAAACGCGCCGGAATTGTCGCATGAGAAAGGCGGTCAAGCCTCCTCTCCACGCCAAGCAGGTTTTGTTTCCCTTCGAGCGCCCGACAAAACTGCTGAACACAAGAACCGTCGCCGCTTCATACCGATTTTGAACAAGATGTCCTTGCAAGCACTTTGCTTTTGTGTGGTGGGAGCCGTTGCCGCAACCTTTGGTGCGATGCCCATTGGCTATGGTTCGGCGAAGTTGCTGAAAGCTGAAACTGCGCTTCATGGGCACGGAGAGCCACATCTTCCGGCATCTGAGAGTAATCCTGCGTTTTCAGGCGATCTTAGCGACCAAGCATTACCTACCAAAAGCGGCGGAATGCAAATTCCTGTGCACAGCGTAAATCCTGCCAATATCTTTGCATCTGTTGTTGTCCTTGCCGATTCAGTCCATGAAACTTCTGTTTCGGTGGTGCCGCACGAGAGAGGATATTTTGCACAAACAATAAACGACCAGCCTTCGGAATTTCTTCAAACCTGCGTTTTCAAAGGGAAAAAGCGCTTTGTTGCTTATCCGGGCGATTGGCTTTCGGATGGCGCAACCCCGCTTGCTGTCACCACTCTTCCGCGCACCAAAGCCACTCCTCCTGTTAAGTCTGTATTCAAGCCATTTCTGGCACTCACCTCTCGCCTAAGTACAAACGTTTTTCCCTCAAGTGGCTATGGCGCAAGCGTTGGTGCGCTGTATGCAATCACAGAGCGCGACGCTTTTGGCGTGGAAGTGGGTGGTACCTTTGGGCGACAAGGATTCAAAGCGGGTAACACAGAAAGCGCTCAAAACCTGAATCCAACAGCATTTTTGGCAAATGTCTATCGTTTTACCTTGCCTGTGGAGGGTACTAATTTGTCGGTCTTCTCGCACATTCGCGCCGGAATTGAAACCACCGGAACTCTTTTTGGCGGAATTGGTTTTGGTGCTCAGTATCAGATAACGGACAAGTTTTTCGTCTTCGGCACCGTCGAAGCCGCACGGACGCTCTGGAAAGCACCTACCACAGACCAACCCTTCAAGTTAGCGCACGACGGCATAAGCCTTGGCGTGGCGGTGAAATTATAGGTTTGTTTCTACGTTTTCATGTGGATTTGTAAATCAAGCAAATCCTGCTCTGCCCCATCAATTCCGATAATTGCCGAATAAAGGTGATTATCGGATTTTTTTTTCGCTGAGAAATTGCGTGGAAAAACATTTTTTATTTGGAGTGAACGATAAATATTTTGTAATTTGGATTCAGTCTAAATAAATAATTCTTTTCTCACCGCTCAAGTAACTTTAATGTTGTCGGCGGTTGATGAAAACAACTAATACTTGATGAAATATGAATTTGTCGCTATCCAATTGCCTGAAAATTGTTGTTCTTTTTATTCTCATTTCCTTTTCATCGTTACGCGCTCAAAATGGCATGATAAAAGGCTTGGTGCGCGGTGAAACAAACCCGCTTCCGGGAATAAAGCTGGTCTTGCACCCGACAGGCAAAGGGGCAATTTCAGACAAACAAGGTACATTTACCTTTGCAGACATTCCATTCGGCACTTATACGCTTACCGCATCGGGTCTGGGGTACAAAGCACAATCCCGCGAAATATCAATTAATGCCAACACCACAACAACCGTAGAATTTGCCTTTTCGCAAGCAAATTTTGAACTGCAAAACGTAGAGATTATCGGACGGCGCGAAACCTCGTACCGCAATACGACATCATTCGCAAGTACCAAAACGGCAACTCTACTCAAAGATGTTCCGCAATCCATATCGTATGTCACGAAAGAGCTTATTGCCGACCGTCAGGCGTACCGTGTGGGTGATGTGGTAAAAAATATGAGCGGAGTTAATCAATTTTCGATTTACAACGATTTTACCATGCGCGGCTTCCGCTCCAGCGTAGATTTGGTTAA
The DNA here is from genome assembly GCA_937899715.1 of uncultured bacterium. Taxonomy (GTDB): domain Bacteria; phylum Bacteroidota; class Ignavibacteria; order Kapaibacteriales; family UBA4661; genus PH2015. The sequence continues at coordinate 29,637 of CALCNX010000005.1, forward strand.
TGGTTTGCGCTTTGCCAATGGCGACTTTGGCTTTTGGAAGCAGCCGCTCACCATCAATATTGAGCGCATCGAAGTGATAAAAGGTCCTGCCTCAGCGCTTTTCGGCAATACCAATCCGGGCGGTACACTCAACCGCGTCACCAAAAAGCCGCTCGACGAGACGCGTCAGTCCGTTAGTTTTTCCACTGGCAGTTTTAATACATACCGCACATCGGCTGACTTCACGGGACCTGTGACCGACGATAAAACACTGCTCTACCGCATGAACATTGGATATGAAAATGCGGGTAGCTTTCGCAATCTTCAATTTGCTCGGAATTATTCTATTGCCCCGTCGGTCTCGTTTATCCCGAATGAAAACACACAAGTGAATGTTGATTTTTTCTATAACCGTTCCGAATCGCGCTTGGATAGAGGACAGCCGACCTTTGGTACGCCACAAAATGTTAATCTAAACGCCACATCGCAAGCCTTGTCTCTAAGCCGTCCTAACGATTATTTGAACGAGGATAATCTTTTTATTACCGCCGGACTGACACACAAATTCTCGTCAAAGGTTGCTTTGAATGTGTCATATATCAAAGTGATGTACAGCGAGGATTTGCTGGAGCATCGGAACGCGAATGCTTTTGCGCCGGACAGTACCGGGAATACCATCCCTAATCTTGTACTCATGCGGGTTTTTCAGCGTAAACGGAATTTTTACAATGATAACTTGAGCACATTTTTGAACATTGAATCTGAGACAGGTGAGATTAAACATAAGGTTGTCGTTGGCTATGATTTTATTCAACAAGAACTTCCCTTGGGGGGAGCACTTTTTGAAGCTGCAGGGTTCCGCAACGCCGCCAACTCGGGCACTATTGCCACCTACAACCCAGCACAGAAGAGCCGTTATCTGCTGGATGCGCTTGGTCGCCCGGTGCCGAATGTGCCGAGTTTTGACCTTACTGCCACGAACCCATATACGTTTGGAGATGTGAGTCGCTACTTTTTCGCCGCAGGCACCAATGCTGTTGCGCCGACGCTCTATTCTGCGCATGGTCTCTATGTGCAAGACCAAATTACATGGGATAAATTGCGTGTGCTGGTTGGTTTACGGCAGGATTGGTACTTTGACCGCTCAAATTACCTTACGCCCCAAGACAGCACGATTACACAAATTTCGCTTCTGCCCAGATTTGGTGCGGTGTACAGCCTAACAGACGACATCAACCTCTATGCTTCGTACTCACAGGGTTTCCAACCGCAGACAGCAGGAGTTTTGCGGAACCCGCTTGCCGGCGGTCCTTTCGACCCGCTTAAAAGCTCAATGATAGAGGCAGGCGCAAAAGGTGAGTTTTTTGAAAAACGACTTGGGGTAAACCTTGCTTTGTATCAAATTATACAGCAAAACGTTCTCGTGAATGCTCTCGACCCCGCTAACCCACAACGCATGACGCAACGGGGCGAAGAACGCGCACGAGGATTTGAGATTGATGCAATGGGGCGCGTGCTGCCTAACCTCAGCATCACGGCAAACTATGCCTTCAATGAAGCAATCATCACTCAAAGTTCTACACCTGAGCTTATCGGTCGTGCCAAAGAGAACGCACCCCTGCACCAAGGCGGCTTCTGGGCAAAATATACATTTGACGAACTTGTGTTGGGTGGCGTGCTGGAAGGACTTGGAATCGGGCTGGGCGGGAACGCTGTCGGGGAGCGGTTTGTGAGCGATTTCACCTTCAAAATTCCTGCTTATACCGTCTTTGATGCTGCGCTGTACTACACAGTTGGCAAATTCCAAGTTTCGGCGAATTTCTACAACATTGCCGACACCAAGCATTGGGTAGGTGGGTATTCGCTTGTGGCTATTTTTCCCGGGGCACCGCGTCATTTCTTGGCGACAGTGGCTTATACGTTTTAACTGCTTCACTCGGAGAACTATATGCGCAAAATTTTTCTTACCGCTCATCTCTGGCTTGGTCTGGTTTCTGGGTTTATCATGCTTATCGTTGCTACGACGGGCGCACTCTACGTTTTCGAGGAGGAGCTTCGTGATGTGTTCCAATGGAACCTGCTGTATGTTCCCAACGAATCCCCGAATCGAGCATTTATCAAACCATCGGATGCGCTCGCCACCATGAAGCGTAATGCACCACAAGAAAAAATTCAACAAATTCGCCTCCGCACGTTTCCACCCGAAAGTCCAAAAGCCGCTACAATACTGGTATTCACCAAAAGTCGCAAAATATACTCGGTGCATCCTTACACTGGCACTATGATTGGTGTGCGCGATATGAAAAGCGATGCTATCAGCGTTATTGTCGAACTTCACACGGAGTTGCTTTTAGGGCGCTTTGGGTTAAAAGATGTTGGCGAACAGATTGTAAAATGGAACGTGCTGGTCTTTTTCATCATGCTTCTTACAGGTATTGTACTGTGGATGCCAATGAATATGCGACTTTTGAGCGACGGGATAAAAACTGCACTCAAACATTCCTTTCGTGTGAAATGGAGAGGCAATGCGGTAAAGCGTCACTATGATTTGCACCGTGTTGCGGGTTTTTATTCGTTTGCAGTGATGCTCATGGTGGCGTGGACAGGAATCTTTTGGATGTTTGATTCTGTTGAAGATAGTGTTTATGCTTTATTTGGAGCAAAAAAGATATTTGAGAGCAAGCCAATGTCAAGCAAACCCTTATCGAACAAACCAACATCGAAAACCGCTTCCTCTGAAAAAAATGACCCGCTTGATAACGCATACTCGCAAGCACTTCGCTACGGTGAGCCGCACTTTGTGAGCATCCAAATTCCAAGCAAAGACAATGAAGCACTCCGAGTACTGATGCGGTATCCGTATCGGTTCATTCGCAAGCAAAGTGTGCTCTATTTCGACCAATACACCGGCAATCTCTTGAAATCAGACTTGCACGAGAACTACACTACACCCGATAAAATCCGTGTTTCCAATTTTGACCTTCACACCGGGCGAATGTTTGGGCTGCCGGGCAAGATTCTTTGGTTCTTCGCAGCACTGTTTACTGCTAGTTTGCCGATAACAGGCACAATGCTTTGGTGGAAAAAGCGCAAGCGCAAGAAGACACGACGCTCAACAAAGGAAAAATCAGCGCCAAAGCAGGAAAGAGGCCATGTTGTAATCGTTCGTAATACACCAACATCTGTTTGAACTTAACCTTTATCTGTCCAGCCATTCCTTGAACATCGGTGCTTTTTCGCGCCCGACAATTACTTCCTCTTGCGCGGTCGGCAGAAGTGTGAGCTTGAGTTTGCCGTGAAAGCTGCTCACAATATGCTGAATAGCATGAAAACTGGTGATACACTGCCGATTCACACGAAAGAAATCCCGTGGATTCAGCATTGAAAGCAGTTGTTCCATCGTGAAATCAAGCGCATACTTTTTGCCGTCAGTGCTCATAAGCCACGAAACCTTGTGCTCGCTGAAAAAATAGGCAATGTCCTCAGTGGGAACACTTGCAAAACCGTGTGCCGTCGGCACAAGAAAACGGGATTTGTAGGTTTGATGCGTACTCGAAAGGGTTTGTAAGAGCGAGGAAAGTTTGTCCGTTTCCAACCCCTGAGAAACAGAACTCTCTTTTTCAGCTCCTCCAAAGACCGTTTTGAGTGCAAAAAATTTATCTAATGCCCGCTCTAACTGTGCCTCGTCAATCGGCTTCAAAAGATAATCTATGCTGTGCACTTGAAAAGCACGAATGGCGTAATCATCGAACGCCGTCGTAAAAATCACGGGCACAGGAAGATGAACCGAATCAAAAATTTCAAAACTGAGACCATCAGCAAGTTGAATATCAAGGAACACCAAATCCAATTCGGGAGCGCTTTGCAAGAATGGAATGGCTGTGGCAATGCTGTCCAGTGGCTCGTAAAATTCCGCAACCACACTTGCCTTTTCAAGTGCTTGGCGAACAAGCTGCTCTAATCGCCGCGCCGCACGGCTTTCATCTTCGACAATGAGAATTTTCATAATTTCTCGTCCATTTTAGGCGTGTTCAAGTTCCGAAAGTGGCGGAGAAGTGTGTGTGTCATTTGTAACTGACAGCAAAGGGAGTTCCACCGTAAAAGTTTGTGCATCTTCTAAAATTTGTATCTGCCTGTCGGTCAAAAGCGAGTACCGATGCCGAATGTGTGAGAGACCGACTCGCGTAGAATCTTGGGGATTTTTTTTGCGCTGAAGTATATTTTCCACACGAACAGTATTATTATTTGCTGAAATACTGATGTGAAGCGGTTTTTGACGTGAAACGACATTATGCTTGACTGCGTTTTCGATACATAATTGAATTGCCAAGGGTGGTAAATGAAGGTTCATTACATCTTCGGGAACATCTATCGTCATTCCAAAATTTTCACCAAATCGGAGTTCATGCAAAAAAGCATAGGCACGCACAAATGCTAGTTCCTCCGCAAGTGGCACGGTTACATGGCTCTTGCTATGCAGCACATAGCGATAAACATTTGAGAGTTGCTGCACAAAGCGTACTGCTGCGCGTGGTTCCTCTTCAATCAGCGCTGTGAGCGTATTCAGACTGTTGAACAAAAAATGCGGGTCTATTTGTTGTTTGAGCGCTGTGTTCTGTGCTTCCAGACCCGAACGCTTTAGTTCCTCCGCTTCGGTGTGTGCTGCCGTCCAGCGATGAAAAAGTATCATTCCTATATGCACCGTGTTCATGCACAGCGCTATCATCAGCGCGAGAAGAAGATTTTGCTTAAAAAGTAGGATTTTTAAGGGGGTATCGAAACCGTAAAGAATCACTTGTGAAATGGTAAACATCTCCATCCACAAAAGAGAACTGAGGCAAACGTGGAGTACAATGAGTGTTTTTAGGCGGCGTTCAAACGGGAACCATTTTTGAAGCAGTGTAAAAATTCGCAAACTGACTTCCGAGCACAGCACAGAATACAACACCGTTAGCAAAATATCTACAGGTACTTTGTTTTGAATGTCGCAGGCGTACTTAGCGGCAAAATCATCGGTTAAAGCAACAAGCCAACTGAGCGAAGAAAATATCAGCGCCACAAGTGGAATCCAGAAAAACCGCAGCCACGGAAATTGAAACTTTTCCATTGCAATTATTCCTTTCCAAGCGCTTTGTCGAGGTCTGCTGCCGCTACGAGGTAATCGTACACCGCTTGAAAATAATTTGTTTTGGCTTGTGTGAGCGCTAAATCGGCATCGGAGACCTCAATTTGCCGAATGAGTCCTTGCGTGTACCGTTGGCGAACAGCTTTGTAGCTGCGCTCGGCTGCTTGCACCGTCCGCTCTTGTGCTGTGATGCGCTCTCGTGCTTCTTCCACGCTGGCAAGCCCCACACGTACTTCCGTGCCGACGAGATTTTTTGCAAAATCAAACTGCTTCTCGGCTTGTAATTTTCCAAGTGTAGCTTGCTGAACCTTCGCATCGGTGCGGAAACCGGAGAAAATGGGTACGGCAACTTGAAAGCCGACGTATGAACTGTTGGGGAACTGTTGTTTTGAAAAATCAAAATTGTCCGACTGCGAAATAATTTGATACTGCCCAAAAGCCGCAAGCGACGGCAGATGTGCAGCAGTGTTAGAGGCAATTTCAGCATCAGCGAGGTCTTTGCGGAGTGCCACCTGTTTTATATCGGAGCGCGAAGTAAGTGCCTGTTGAAGCGCTGTTTCATAGGATGTATTCGTGGGGGCTTGCAAAGTGAGGGAAAGCGAATCAGCGAGTTCAAGCGTCTGCCCACTTTCTAAGCCAAGCGTCACTGCCAAGATTGCCCGTGCAATACGAATCCCATTCGCTACTTTTGTCAGCATGGGGCGCTGATTTTCCACGCCCACATACGCCCGCAAGGTGTCGGTCTCTGTTGCCAAGCCCTTTGCCGCAAGTGAGCGCACTTGAGCAAGCGTTTCTTCGCTCCGCATGATACTCTGCCGCAAGAGCCGTTCTTGCTCCTCAGCCATGAGAACGTCGTAGTAGGCTTTTTTGATGTCGCGCGATTTCTGGACGCGGGCGGCTGTAGTGGTTTCAGAAGTAAGTGTTTGTGCGATTTCGGACATTCGTACCGCATGGCGTAAGTCTTCCTGAATAATCGGCATATTCACGCTTCCGGAAATAGTGTATGAATTTGCCAAGCCTGCGCGAATTGCCTGCAACTGCCCTTCCACCGGAACTAAACCTTTCACGGGGTCGAAGCCAAAGGATGGAAAAAAAAACACGGGCACAAGGATATTACGAACATATTGAAACGAAGCGCTCACCTGCGGCAAGAAACTACCACGCGCTTCACGTACTTTTTGAGCCGCCTTGTCTTCTTCCAGTTGTGCAATAGCAAGTTCGGGGTTGTGCGATAACCCAATTTTTACCGCTTCCTGAAGCGAAAGTCGCTGCACTTTGGGGGGCAAAATTTGAGCAAACGTGCTTGTTGAAAAAATTCCTGTGCCTAGAATACTTACAAGCAAAATGAGCAAGAGGTTCTGAGAAGCAGGTAGTGTTGCAGAAGCCTTGCCGTTGCTTGTTTCTGCGATATGCTTATGCTCCTTGTGCGCTTCCGAAACTATGGCTTCCGCAGATTCTGCATGACTATGAATGGGCAGATGTATTGACCGTGCTTTCGATGTAATTTTATTTGCTATGCGAAGCGTGAAAGAGCGTATATGCTCAACATCCACATAGACAGTCGGCACGACCAGCAGCGTCAAGAACATCGAACTTGTCAATCCGCCAATAAGCGCAACCGCCAGCCCTGACTTGAACTCGCCCCCTGCCCCGTCTGCCAACGCAATGGGCAACATTCCTATCACCATTGCAATTGTTGTCATCACAATCGGGCGCAATCGTGTTCTTCCGGCATCCAAGAGTGCGGGAATTACATCCAGTCCTTCCGCACGGGCAGCATTGGTGCGGTCAACAAGCAAAATTGCATTTTTTGCCACCAAACCAATCATCATAATAATTCCCAAAATGGAGAAGATATTGAGCGACTTCATTGCTAACGCCAAAGCCAGTAAAGCGCCTACCATAGCGACCGGAATGGAAAAAAGTACCACAAACGGATACACCCACGAGTTGTACAGCGCGACCATAAGCAGATATACAAACAAAATCGCGGCAAGGAGCGCTAAACCGAGACTTCCGAAAGCATCGCCTTGATTTTCCAAATCACCCAAATAATCTACTTTTACGCCTGTGGGAAGTCGTGCAGCCTTGATTTTGGCTTGTAATTCTTCGCCCATCGTGCCACTTGGGCGACCAACGGCTTTGGAATAGACAATTACTGAAGCATTGCGATTGCGACGGTCAAGCTGCGACGGCGCTAGTGATTGCTCAACTCGTGCGAACTGCTGCAACTCCACACGCTGCCCTGCCATGTTGGTAAAGGTCAGATTTTTCAATCGTTCGGTGCGTGAGCGGTCAGCAGCATCCAGTCTGATGCGCACAGGATACTCCACCGAGGAACCTTGTGCCCCCGCGAGTCGTATTTTGGTGTCGTCGTTGCCGGCTAGTGCTGTCCGAACCGAAAAGCCAACTTCTTCCAACGATAAACCATACCGTGCCATTTCCTCGCGGTCAATGTCTATACGGGTTTCGGGTTTGCCTTCTTCGAGTGATAAGCGCACGTCGGCAGAACCGTTAATGGTAGTTAGAATATCAGCAATGATGCGCCCTGCGGCAGTTGCCGAATCACGATTTGCGCCAAAAACAAGAACTTGAATGGGAGAATCGTCTGCCTGCCCGAACAAACCAATCGGGGCGACACGTGCCTTTACACCCGGAATTTCTTGCGCCAATTTTTTCATGCGCATTGAGATTTGCTGCGCCTCCTGCTCCGGTTTTGTACGTTGTGCTTTGGGTGTGAGCGAAACATCAATGTAGGCATTATTGCTGGAGAATTGAGCCTCGAAACCGCTTGATGACGAACCAACGCTGGTGAAGAGCTTGCGCACCTCCGGCATGGCAGCATATTTTTTCTCAATTTCACGCACTATACGGTTTGTCTCATCAAATGGTGTTCCGGGTGGAAGCGTTATAGAAACAGACAGTTCGCCCTTGTCGGACGAAGAAATAAATTCCGAGCCAATAAAACCAAGCGCAGGCAGCATAAACGAGCCTATCAAAAGCGCAAAAGCACTTAGGGCAACGACAATACGATGCTTGAGCGACCATGCCAGAACCCCTGCGTACCAGTCCGTTAGCATCGTAAACCCTCGCTCAAACAAAAGTCCAAAACTTCCCATGAGCGTACCGCGCGTCAGGTGTTCCAAGCGTGAGAAGCGTGAAGCGAGCATTGGCGTAAGCGTGAAGGAAACAAAAAGGCTTAGAAGTGTGGAAATAACAACCACGAGCGCAAATTGCCGCATAATATCGCCAATCAAACCCGATACAAGCGAAAGCGGCAGAAAGACAACTACATCCACAAGCGTTATCGCAAGTGCCGAGAAGCCAATATCCATGCGTCCTTTGAGTGCTGCAGCACGTGGTTCCACTCCGCGCTCAAGTTGCTGATAAATACTTTCCAGTACCACAATCGAATCGTCAACAAGAATGCCCACCACGAGCGACATTGCCAGAAGCGTCATCAAGTTCAGCGAAAAATTGAAAATGTACATAGCAATAAATGTGCTGACGAGCGAGGCAGGAATCGAAAGCATGACAATCAAGGAATTACGCCACGAGTGGAGGAACAAAAGCATGACCAGTGCTACCAAAAAGACTGCAATTTGGAGGTCATGCACGACGGCATTGGCAGCTTCCAGCGTAAACTCCGACGCATCTTGGGCAATGGAAAAGGTCATTGCAGGCTGTTCGGAACGTAACTTCTCAATTTCGGCGCGGACAAGTTCGCTCACCGCGACTGTATTTGCGTCGCTCTGTTTTTGAATGAGCACCCCGACAGCATCCATGCCGTTCAACCGTGAAAGTGTTTCCACGTCTCGTGCGCCGTCGCTCACTTCTGCTACATCGCTGAGTTTGACAATGCTCGGTGCAGCGCCATTTTGCTGCGGTGTGGCAAGAATGACCAAATTTTTCAAATCCTCTACATTCTCAAATTTTCCTTGAACGCGAACGCCAAACTGCGCGTCTTTGTCGTTCACTCTGCCCGCAGGAACATCCAGATTTGCGCGGCGAATTGCCTCTGAGACTTGTATGATAGACAAGTTGTAAGCACGAAGTTTGTCCGCATTAATGTTCACATTGATTTCGCGCTCGGACAAGCCAACAAGCGAAACCTGCGAGACACCTTTGATTTGTGCTAAGCGAGGTTTTATCTGGTCTTTGAGTAATTGAGCAAAATCGCGCGGCGGCATGGCACTGGTTACTGCCATACGAATCACGGGAATCGCGTCCAATTGAAACTTGAGCACGGCAGGGCGTTTGACACCTGTGGGAAGGTCGGTAATTTCGTTGATTTTGCGCTGTACGTCCTGCGTGGCAAGGTCGGCATTCGCGCTCTGCTGAAACTCTACAAAGACTGTGGAGACGTTTTCACTACTGGTGGAGAACACACGCTTGAGTTTTTCCGCGCCCGCAACTGCCTCTTCGATTTTTTTTGTTACGGCGTTCTCTACTTCGCTTGGATTCGCACCCGGATAGACCGTTACGACCGTTACAAACGGCGATGACATTTTTGGCAAAAGTTCATAGGAAAGCTGATTGTAACTAAAAATACCGAGTACGCCCAGCACCAGAAAAATCACGACTATCAAAATTGGTCGCTTGATAGAAAGTTCAGTTATGCTCATAGTGGCTTGAAATGGAAGGTTTGGTGGTGTTTTGTTGCAAATTGTTATAATGGGAATCAGGTCTGCAGTAGATTCCATTTTCAGCGAGTAGCATTAGCTAATTTGATGTATATTACTCTTTCTTTCTCGTATCAACTGGACAAATTTCTCCGCATTATCAATCGTGCAGCCAATCATTTCTGAATGTAGTTTTATCCCGTAGAGTCCTCGTATTTCCTGCTTTGCAGAGAATTCTATGAGTACAGTGGGTGCGCCGAAAGGAGTGATTCGTTTCATTTTTCGTACTGTTTCCTCGTCCAGTCTTTTCGGGGCAAGCCTCACATCACGAATTTGGGTTAAGGGAACTTCTGCCGACCACCGAGTACCTGTGCGAATGAGTAAACGTGAACCTTCCAGAACAATGGGGCGCTTGAGAATAGCACGATAATCCGAAACGAGAAAGAGAAGCGTGTATGCGCTTACTGCCGTCAGGAGTAGCGCTGCCGTCGAGCTCCAAAACATTCCTACCAAAATATGAACCCCCACTGCTTCCACAAGGCAGACCGTCAGCAGCGAAAAGAAAATTGCCGTATAGCCGGATGCTTTGTAGGTCGAAAATGAATGTCCATTGATGCGAGGTTCTTCCGAGACCTCTTCCTCAGCACGCCAATAGAAGGCATAGCGCGGCATTGCTATTTCTGTGGCAAGGATATTCAAAGCGGTACTTTCACTGCCACCATTCAACACGAATGCAAGACTCTCGCGCAGATTCTGCACAAAATCAAATCGCTGCAAGTGTAAGCGACGATATTCGCGGAGAATATGACGAATCTTAACAACACCAACGACAATAAGAGCCAGTTCAAGCCCGACACCAAGATACTCAACGTATGCAATTGAGCCGTGATAGGAGGTCGGGATGATAAATCGTGCGGCAAGAATGGATGCAATACCGACAGGAACAATCGTTATCAAATCTATTTTGCGGGGACGTGCTACCAAAAGCCAGTAAAGAAGCGGGATGCCTAAACAAATATCCGCAAGAATGGCAAGTGAAATCATAGTGCCATTGCGCTGAAATGCTTGTGTCTGGGTTATCCATATCTCTGCGCACAGCACGAGAAGAGAGAATACGCCAAACAATACTAATTTGGAGTTTTTATTGCGGGTAGTGGCTAAAGTCATCATAGCAAGGTACCTTGTTTTACGGATGGATTATTTTTGCTTTTTCCCAAGGAGGGTCGTTTTTTCCAGCCACTTGTTTCTAAATTCTGCTGTTGAGTTTCGTATCGGGGCAATATAGGTTGTTCGGGTAGTTTTTATTCCGCAAAAATCTAAAATCATTGTACGCATGGTCTTCATGCCGCTTTCTCGCAGAAGCCATTTGTAATACCAAACAGGATAATCCATCGTGCACATAATATGCGCCGTTTTGCCAGTTAATAACTTGTCCCAAAGAGCAGAATTTTCTCGATATCGAAATGCAAATCCGGGTAAAAACAAGCGGTCAAAAAATCCCTTCATAACAGCAGGCATAAAGCCCCACCACAGAGGATAAATGAAAACAATGTGCTCTGCCCTCTTGATTTTTTCCCATGCGTCCAGTAAATCCGGCTCCAACTCGGTTCGTTTACTGTAACCAAATTGTAGGTTGGGGTTAAAGTTCAACTCAGAAATAACAATTTCCTCAATGAGCGCTCCCGAACTCAGCGCACCTTGTTTGTACGCATCCGCCAAAGCAAAATTGAAGCTGTTTTTGTCGGGATGTCCGAGTACGAGTAATATTTTTTTCATAATTTTCTGCGGTAGAAATTTTCGCCAATTAAAGGTCGGTTTATTGTGCGCGAAAACAAGCTGTTGCCCGATTATTTCTCGTGCCTACGTGCCGCCAGAACAGTATTGACCTTGTGAATAAACACCCAATGCCATATCCAAAGTATAACTCCAAGTGCTCCAGCAAGTTGACCGACAATGTTGGGAATGAAGGACATAATTTGTGCAATAGCCCAGCCAATTCCGGTTATCATACCAAAATCGCGGTCTCTGCAAAAATCGGGATTCGTTTCTGCTTCCCGTTCTAATGAACGTGAGATATTGATGACAATAAAAAAATCCTCAATGAAATTATAGGGTAGCAAAAACATAAACCATACCGAGCGCGGTGATGCTTTTCTGTTTTGGGGCTGTACCAGCTCCAGCGTTGTTTGCAGAGCTTTGCAGTATAATCCGATAGCGGTAAAGAACACGACTATCAATACTGCACTTGGGAAGATCCCAAATTCAAGAATCGGCTCCAAGACACCTGATTTTGCGGTATTTCCCCAATAAGGATATATCCCGGCAATCAGAACTATAAGCGATAAGGAGGCTTTAATGACGATGCTCATTTGGTACTTGTGTGATAAACGTGAGAGAACTTCTGCTGATGCAAAAAGGCTTGAAAGGTAGAAGTAGTCTTATTTCTCAACGGCAGTCCGTTCTTGTACAATCACTTCCCCGTCACTTCGTGCATTATTTTGTCCACTCACCACCAATCGCTCGCCCCGTTGCAAGCCGCTCAAAACCTCGATGTTCGTGCCGCGTTCTGCGCCCAAGACAATACTTTTCAATTTGGCAATCGTCTTTCCATTTTCAGTTTCAACCACATAAACGCTTGGAGCTTTGACGCTGCCAACGATTGCCAAACGAGGAATCATCAGCGCTTGGCGTTCCTCGTTGGTGCGGCGGCTCAGTTTGGCGCTCATTCCTACGTTGAGCGGATGGGCGTTGGTATTGCTCAGCGTAACCTCAATGGGATAATTATGCGAGACATCCCCTTTTATGCTGATGAAAGAGACCGTGCCCGTAAATTTCACATCAGGATAAATGTCTGCTTTGACGCTCACTTTATCACCCACACGCAGCTTCAATACTTCCTGTTCCGGCATATTGGCACGAAGTTTGACCATTGACACGTCCACTATTGTTGCCACTGGTGCGCCGGGCACGAGCATCATACCCATGCTCGCAGGGCGCTCCACGACTGTTCCCGCTATCGGTGAGGTAATCCGAGCATCGTGTAATTGGCGCTCTGCGGCAATAAACTGCGCTCTCGCATTTTGAACGTTTAGTTCTGCTCCTTCCACCTCCGCTTCTGAGGCATTGTTTTCCTTGCGGAGTTGTGTGAGGCGCTCCAAATCACGTTTTGCTTTGTCGAAACTGGATTTTGCGACGAGATACGCGGAGTATTTCAGAACAGTATCCACTTTCACAAGTGCCGAACCGGAACCCACACGGTCGCCCAGCTTTGCGTACACCGCAATAATCCGCCCTTGCGTCTCCGAGATAACCGAGACTTCATTTTGTGCTGCTATGGTGCCGCTTACTTCCAGATTTTCAGAAATGTTTTGTACATCGGCAATTTGTGTTGTCACTGTTGGAATAAGCACAATCGGCTGGCTGGCTTTCGCTTCCATAGAGGCTTTATTGCGCAGAAGCAGAAAAACGATGCCGCCCAAAAACAGTGCAGCAATAATGATATTTCGAGCAATTCTCATTGTGGTCAATCGGAATTAGTGAACGTGCTTTATGAAATGAATGTAACTATGGAACAAAAATACGGCAAAAAACTAAGGAATGTTGCGTGGGTGCTACCGAAGTGCAGAAGAAGCAGGTCGAAGTGTCAAATTTAGATACCGACGGACACGGTGAGGCGCTGCGAGCATTGTTTCTTCATAAAGTTGTGTATATTTGCTTCCCCGACACACTCACCAATCAAGTACCAGATGGCAAAAACTCTCAAACCACTTTTTATCGAGGCAGAAAAGCATTTAGGCAATGCCGACCCTGTGATGAAACGTCTCATTGCCGAGCGTGGGCATTGCACCTTGAAGCCGCACAAAGACACGTTCTACGTGCTGTGTGATTCTATCATTTCGCAACAGCTTTCAGTAAAAGCAAGTGCGACTATTCTCAAACGCTTCTGCAATCTTTTTCCGCAGGATATTCCCACGCCGGAACTTGTGCTGAAATTCAACGATGAAGATATTCGCGCTGTCGGATGCTCCAATGCAAAAGTACGCTACCTCAAAGATTTATCAGAAAAATTTCTGGACGGGACTCTCAAGCCAAAGCAGTTTTCCCGCATGGAGGATGAAGAACTCATCAAAGCGCTCACAGCAGTCAAAGGAATTGGACGCTGGACGGCGGAAATGTATCTTATTTTCTCGCTCAACCGACTGAATGTGATGGCGGTGGATGACTTGGGATTACGCAAAGCAATGATGCAGTTATATGAACTTCCCGAAATGCCCAAGCCAGCACAAATGCTGGCGATTGCGGAGCAATGGCAACCGTACAGAAGTATTGCGTCATGGTATTTGTGGCGCTCGCTGGATAACAGTTGATAAATTTTGAAAATGTAAAAGCCGCTTTCAGACAAGTCAAAAAGCGGCTTCTTCTTTATCCCGCAATGCAGGGGATGTGTTTACAGATTCAATGTCGAAATTCCCTTGTAAACTGTTCTGTATCTTGCTTCCCCCTTGACAAAGGGGGATTGAGGGGGATTCCCTCAAGACGCATCAAATCTTGTATTCGAGAGTTTGTAAACACGACCTAAACATTACCCGACACGCAGTAACTTCCACATCATCCTTCCAGTAGGCGTTTTCAGCACCACAAAATACACTCCCGCCGGTGCTTGTCCGCCGCCCAGTGTCTCGCCTGACCACCTGAGTCGTAATTTTTTCTCGCCGTTCAAGGAACCAGTATCGAATGTATAAATTTCCTGCCCCATCACGTTCACAATACTAACAGTACAGAGTTCGGGACGGAAACTTTCAGCAAGTGTGATTTCAAGTGTTGTTTCCGACGAGAAAGGATTAGGCGAAGCGGTGAAGTTTACACCGACATTTGCAGCATGGTCTTCGACGGCTGTGTTGATGGCAATGGCTCGTCCGTCCGGTGCAATATCGCTTTTGAGGTCGCAGTTGGTACAAGGTCTTAGTGTATCGTTGGGTTCAAGCGCAAGGAAGGCAGTATAATTGGATAAAACGCGATTTTTTATGCTTGCTGCAATAACATCACTAACAACAGCATTCGGTAAACTTGGCGAGGCTTCCAGTGCACGAATATAGTTCCCCGCCCAAATTTGCTCACCAAACGGGTCGCCATTGTCCATTTGCTGCGGCATAAGTTCTATGCTTCTGGTTACGGGATTGGAAGACACAAAACCCGACATATTCACTACAAACGGGGCTGTTCCGGTAAATTTGCCCGTTTGGAGAACAACGGGCGTAGCGCCAATACTCGTCGAACCGGTTGCAACACCGCCCTGCGTGAGCGTATAGCGCCCATAACAAAAACCGCTTTTCATGGTCGTGTAGAGGTCGAGAGAATTGATGCTCACATTGTTCACAGCTTGGGCAGTTTGCGAGACGACGTTATCAAATGTTCCCGACCCTGAACGTATGCCTGAATATGAGCCGCCTGTTATTCGCGCAAGATTAGTGTAGAGATAGGAATTACCGTAGTAATACTGTCCATTGGCATACAAATAGTTGTATTGGTTATAAACATCCGCTATCATCATGCGTGGAAGCGGGCTGGCGAGCGCTTGCACGTCCTTCAAAATTTGATTGGCATTCTGGCTGTTCATAAACTGGTCGCTGTTGGAAACAAGAAAAACAGTCGCATCCGTGCCTTTTGTGGCGCTAATGCTTTCGGCAATCAGAGCCGGAAGATTACTGTACAAAGCCATGAGACTAATCGTACGAAAGGTTTGGTCAATAATTTTTGCATCCATTGGTAGCCACGTTGGGCTTGCACGCTGCACCGACAACCGCGAAAAAATGACATTAAACGAATCCCGTTGTGAGAAATTCGTTAGAAGTGTAGATTTCACACCATCAAGCATTTGCTGAAAAGTTACGCCCGTTGTTTTGCTGGGGTCGAAGTCCAGCACCAGTGCTACTTTTTTCGCTTGAATACGGTCAGCAAAGGTTTCCGACGGCACGACTGCCATTTGATAAAAGCCCTCGGTACCTTTCTGGAAAAAGTTCACATACACACCATTTTGCAAGGGCGCATCAAACGCAATCGTGAGCGCGGTCGGGACGGACTGCGGAAAAGCCAATTCGGTTTTCACGTAGTTACCATTTACGGCATCTATGACAGGCGTAAATTTTGCCGCCGAGTTTTCCAAGAGTCGGGCTGCTTTCCAGCGCTCTTGCCCCCACACCAGCACCGTCAGCTTTTGCAATGGCACTGCCGATGTACGAAGAAGCCCCATCGGGAGCGGCGCAGAAACTGTCGTTGCCGACCAATTCATCGGCACAAGATAGGTAATTTTGACCTTCCGCGTACCGCCCCCAAGCATAGGATAGACGCGCAGTTCGTAGTTATTGCTGCCGTTTTTTGTCAGAATAGACGGGTCGCGGCGGCGGCTAACGATTGCTTCGTAAATGGATGAAGCAGTCCATCTATCCATGATTTGTGCCCGCATCACGCTATCGCCCACCCACAGCCAAGAGTCTGTTACGAGAGAGTTTGCGGGAAGCGTGAAATTGAGCACCGTTTCCACATTATACGTGGAATAGGGCGTACTTGTAAAATAGGTACCTTTCGCAGAAAAGGTGAGAAAAAGCCCGTATTCCAAGTAAATCCCACGAGGTCGGATAGTAAGAGTTGCTTCATCAATTGCACCGTTTGTACGATAAAAACGCTGCGGGTCGTTCACGGACAAATAATCTTGGGCAAAGAGGGCGGACACAGAGAACACCGATATACACAATAAAGCCAACACCGCACCAAATGGTGCATACGAACGTTTTTCAGCACGTTGCATGATACATCTCCGAAAAAAGAATGAAAAAATGCGTACAAACCGCGTCAACCCTCGACGCGACCCTAAAAACGCAGCAGTACGATACAGGACTTACAGAGGAGCAAGATTCATAACATCTCAGATTATGGAAGAATGTGTATTTGTCGAGTAATAATATCGGTTTCAGTCTGAAGAGTAAGCAGGTAAACACCGCGTGGCAGCCCGCTCACGGACATCGGCACGTCGTGAATGCCGCTTTCTAGCATTATTTCATTCCGCAAAAGGCGCTCACCAAGAACGTTTACTATTGAAATTGTCATCGGTGTTTTTTCGGAGGCAACAAGAGAAATGGTAAGTTGATCAGAAGCCGGATTAGGACTGACCGCCACAAGCCGCACCCGCGCCGCTTTGGAGAAAAATCGTTGTTGTTCACCTCCGGCTTGATTACCGAACACACGCACCGAACCATTAACGGCTGTAGTTCGATAATTGATTCCCGATTGTGGCTCAATTCTGGGAATCAGTGTTGTAATGGTATCATTCCCAACCGCAGCACGAAAGAGCAACGTAGCCCGCGCAGTATCAGCGCCCGGAGTAAGAGCAAAAGTAAACGGCACAGTACGAATACCATTTTGTACGCTGCCCGCCTGTGTACCCGCTATCGGCTCAAGCATGGAGGCGTTATAGGAGAGTGATGCTTGTAAGGGCGTAGAATCTATCAGATAACGTGTTTTCATTCCCGTTGCGAGTATGGGAACGCGGATTATGTCGCCGTTTGTTGCTTCGAGTTTGGGTACACCAAGAAATATTGGGGTTAGTCCCCACAAAGCAAACTCACCGCGTACTTGATCGTTAATTATTGAACCAATGAGAGTAACATCTTTCGTGTAATTTAATCGGATTGAGGCATGGTCAAGTTTTTCAGATACCCTAACCAACCCTGTTCCACGCTTATAGGCTGCATTAAATGTCTTGTTTTGTGATGGTAGATTAAAAACTGAGCGATTTTCAAAATACAGGCTGTCTGTTGATTTGAACACCACATTTTCACTCCTGTTTTCAGGAAATGCGCCGTAAGGGCTAAAAGTTACTATGGGAAACTGCGACCATCCATACCAAGTTATTTGTTGACCGCCTTCGATATTCCACTTATGGAGTATGCTATCGCCATTTTTCCAGATATATACCGTAGAATCATCGGAACGTTCATATCTTTGCGAATTATCAAAAGTGCTCAAGACAACGGCATATCGTTGTCCATGTAAAATTGTATCCTTAATTATTGTTTCAACAAAGCGAAAGGGACTATTCCAGTTATTCCAGTACCCATAACTACCACTTCCGCTATAATTTACAGCAACATACACCCACCGATTCCCCACCGTCAACGACTTCATCGGCAGGCGCAAAGAATCCGTCTGCGCTACCATTGGACTTGAGACGAAGCCAGAGGATAGCACAAAAAAATAGCACAGCCAAGCCGCTTTTCGGGCTGCTTTCAATGAGTAAAGGCAAATCATAGTAAGGACGTAATTGTAGCCAAGGAGGCGCACAAGGACTGCATTCCACGTGCGACAGCGACAACTTACACAATCGCACTGAAGACTCCTAGTCGCTGAAAGTAACAAGTTTGCATGACCAAAAGTCACAGATAACGTATTGGCAGGCTTACATTTCTATGCCAGCGTCTCAAGCGGAAAGGGTAATTCTCGCATTCGCTTGCCCGTAAGCGAAAAGACCGCGTTCCCGACAGCCGCGGCGATTGGTCCTATGCCCACTTCCCCCATTCCATGCGGTACATCCGAGCTGGTGATGAGTTCCACCACAATATCCGGTACATCCGGCAAGCGAAGAAGCGGGTAATTATCAAAATTCTTCGCAGACGCAATGCCGTTTGCGAACGTAATTTTCTCATGGAAAACACTGCTCAGTCCCATCACAATAGCGCCTTGAATCTGAGCCACAGCCCCATTTGGGTTCACGGTCATTCCGGGATCTACAGCCGCCCAGACGCGATGCACTTTTAAGCGCCCATTCAAAATGGACACTTCTGCAACCTGCGCAATGACGGTATGCGATTGCGTACAGAACGCCACACCGCGAGCACGTCCCGTCGGAGGCGGTGTCTGCCAAGAAGACATTTCTTGCACACGCTTTAGTGCTTGTTTGTAGCGCTTTCCAAGTTCAGTGTCCGGCAGATGATCCAGACGGAATTGTATGGGGTCTTTTGTTGCCAGATGCGCCAGTTCATCTATAAAACTTTCGCGGGCAAAGATATTCGGCAATAAACCCAACCCACGCCATGAAGCAGTGAGAAAAGGTAGTTTTACACGGTGAGACAAAACACGATGATGCGGAATATCATACTCAGAAAGCGCACCAATCAATGCACCCGGGTCAACGCCAAAAGCATCGGCAACGCTTCCGGCAATCGCGCCACCTGCAATACCCGCAAAGGACAAGAGCACATCACCGCTCGAAACTTCATGTTCCATTGCCAGGATTCTGCCATTTGCTCCTACGCTGCCGCGCAAGACGTGGTGCGTCGGCGGGCGATAAAAACCATAGCGCATCTCCTCTTCCCGTGTCCACCCCACGTGGACGGGTCGCCCGACAGCACGAGAAAGGAGAGCAGCCTCAACACCGACTTCATGCGCTAATCGGCGACCGAAGCCCCCACCCGCGTAGGTGGGCTTCACGACAATACTATCTTTTTCCACTCCAAGAGCATCCGCGACCATTGTGCGAACCATGTCCGGTGTTTGTGTGGAAGCAGTAATTGTGATGGACTGAATCGTTTTACCATCGCCACGAACATCTGCCAGCGCCGCTTGTGGTTCTAAGTGCGCATGAACGGCAATCGCTGTGCGGTATTGTGCAAATACGTCCTTGTCGGTGCGGTTATCGCTTGCCGACCCATGTTCTTGAATTGCAATAGCATTACTTTTGTCCGTAGGAACGGTCGTGAGCGCATCAAACACATCTTGGCTTTCGGTTACACCACCTTCCCACTCGCATTGAATCCGTGCCGCCGCCGCTCGTGCAATGGAGCGCCTCTCGGCGACCACTCCCGCAAACCCGTTCTCTATCACTACTTTCACCACGCCCGACATGGTTGCCGCTTCTCCCGCCTTTGCACTTTTGAGCTTTGCTCCGTAGCGCGGCGGACGAGCAACAGCACCATAGAGCATATTTGGAAGCCGTGCATCCAAACCATAGACTGCCCTTCCGGTTACTTTATCCCGCAGATCTACTCGTGGCACAGATTTCCCGATGAGCGTAAAATTATTCGCCGATTTGAGTGGTGCATTTTTTGCAAGTGTCCATTTACCTTGCTTTCCTGCTACCAATTCGCCGTAGGTAAGGCGTTTGCTTGCGTCAGCGCGAAGTTCCATCGCACCATTTTTGGCAATGATATTTTCTTTGGTGGTATTCAAGCGCCTCGCCGCCTCTTCGCGTAAAGTCTCGCGGACTGTTGCTGAGGCTTCACGAATGGGCTGGTAGAGCGACGCAACACTAACGCTACCGAACGTAAATTGAGTGCCGGAGTCGAAACCATGCGCGGTATCAGCCTGCACGACGCGGAATGTATTCCAATCGGCTTCTAATTCATCAGCAGCAATTTGTGCTAGAGACGTATGGATGCCCTGCCCCATCTCAATTTTGGGAACATGGAAAATAATCGTTTTGTCGGCATTGATTGTGAACCAAGCAAATGGCTCTTTGGGCACTTTTGCAGATGGAGCACGGTTTTCGGCAAGTGCAGGAACATTTCTACGCAAATACTCCCAACCAATTTTCCCACCAATACCGATGGTAAGTGCTCCCACGCCGGCGCTTATCAAAAACGTCCGCCGTGTGGATTTTGCTTGGGGTTTCTTCCCATTCTCAGGCTCTTCGCCCTCAGTATGACTGGTTGATGAACTCATCGTGAAACGTTACAAATTAGCAGGTGAAGATTGTTGATATTTCAGATAAGAATCAATTATGCACTTGTTTCAAGCTCTTTTGCCGCCAACTCCACAGCCGCTCGAATCCGTACATAACATCCACAACGGCAGTAGTTATTTTCAAGTGCCGTATCTATATCCTCAGGCTTAGGATGTGGATTTTCTTTGAGAAACGCTGCCGCGGTCATAATTTGTCCACTGATACACCAAGCACATTGAGGCACTTGTTCATCAATGAATGCTTGCTGCAAGGCGTGAAGTTTTTCCGAGCCGTCAGGAAGTATTGTTGCCAAGCCCTCAATCGTCGTTATTTCCAGCCCCATAGCCGCACTTACGGGCGTAATGCACGACCGCACCGGAACGCCGTTAATATGGATTGTACAGGCTCCGCATATTCCAGCCCCGCACCCCATTTTTGTTCCCGTCAAACCAAAATCATCACGTAAGACCCACACAAGCATTTCGCTTGGATCGTAATTGACCGAATAAGGCTTTCCATTCACTCGCAGTTCCATAATAATTCTCCCTACCTGTAAAGGCGCAATAGGCTGAGAAATATGTAATTCTGAGGGGGCAAAATACAATAAAATCTCCCGCAACGCAAGTGCGACAAGGCATTTTTTCTTCAAAAAATGTTTCTTCGTTGCCTTGCAAGTTTCAAGGTGCAGAGATTTTTTTTTATTTTTTAGAACAAGATCTTGACTTCAATACAAAATCGTTGTAATTTTGCATCGGAAATTTGATTAGCACTCTCATCTAACGAGTGCTAACAATTTTCAAACACTTCATTCGTTCATACAGTCAGAGTTTCATACTCACATTTTTTATCAAATTCAATTTCTGGAGGTTTAGACCATGCCATTAACCCCATTGCATGACCGCGTTATCGTGCGCTCCGCAGCACCGGAAGAAGTTACCAAAGGCGGTATCATTCTCCCCGACACAGCAAAAGAAAAACCGCAACAAGGCGAAGTTCTTGCTGTAGGACCGGGCAAAATCGGTGACGACGGCAAATCAGTTGCTATGCAAGTCAAAAAAGGCGACAAAGTTCTCTATGGTAAATACTCCGGCACGGAAGTTACCATTGATGGCGAAGACGTTTTGATTATGCGTGAAAGCGACATTTTTGCAGTGATTAAGTAATTTTTCACGGCACCTTTTTAATTCACAACTTCAACATTTAACCTTTAAATACTTCAAAAAGCTATGGCAGCAAAAGATGTAACATTCGACGTAGGCGCTCGCGCAGCCCTCAAACGCGGCGTTGATCAACTCGCCGACGCAGTAAAAGTAACGCTGGGACCAAAAGGTCGCAACGTTGTCATCGACAAAAAATTCGGTGCTCCGACCATCACCAAAGACGGTGTAACCGTTGCAAAAGAAATCGAACTTTCTGACTCCCTCGAAAACTTGGGTGCTCAGATGGTCAAAGAAGTTGCTTCCAAAACCAGCGATATGGCTGGCGACGGTACAACCACAGCAACCGTTCTTGCACAAGCTATCGTCCGCGAAGGCTTGAAAAACGTAACCGCAGGCGCAAATCCAATGGACTTGAAGCGCGGTATTGATCTCGCTGTAAGCGCAATCACAGCAGGCTTGAAGAAAATCAGCCGCCCAGTGGGTGGTCAAAAAGAAATCGCTCAAGTTGGTACAATTTCTGCAAACAGCGATAGCGAAATCGGCAAACTCATTGCTGAAGCAATGGAAAAAGTTGGCAAAGACGGCGTTATCACTGTTGAAGAAGCAAAAGGCACCGATACGACACTTGACGTTGTAGAAGGTATGCAGTTCGACCGTGGCTATTTGTCGCCGTACTTCGTTACCGACCCGGAGCTTATGGAAGCTGCTCTTGACAATCCTTATATTCTCATCTACGACAAAAAAGTTGCTTCGATGAAAGACCTTCTCCCAATTCTGGAGAAAGTTGCTCAATCAGGTCGCCCGCTTCTCATCATTGCTGAGGACGTAGAAGGCGAAGCACTTGCTACTCTCGTTGTCAACAAACTTCGCGGTACACTCCGCATCGCTGCTGTGAAAGCACCGGGCTTCGGCGATCGCCGCAAAGCTATGCTTGAAGACATCGCTGTTCTGACCGGTGGTCAGGTTATCAGCGAAGAAAAAGGCTTCAAATTGGAAAGCGCTACCTTGCAATATCTTGGTCAAGCAAAACGCATTTCGATTGACAAAGATAATACCATCATTGTCGAAGGTGCTGGCTCAGGTGACGACATCAAACGCCGTATCAACGAAATCAAAGCGCAAGTTGAAAAAACAACCAGCGACTACGACCGCGAAAAACTCCAAGAGCGTCTTGCGAAACTCTCCGGCGGCGTTGCGGTTATCAAAATCGGCGCTTCGACCGAAGTAGAAATGAAAGAGAAAAAAGCTCGCGTTGAAGATGCACTCCACGCCACACGCGCTGCTGTTGAAGAAGGTATCGTTCCCGGTGGCGGCACGGCTTATATTCGTGCAGTCGCTGAGTTGGATAGCGTAAAACCTGCTAACCACGACCAAAAAACAGGCGTTGACATCATCCGTCGCGCTGTTGAAGAGCCAATTCGCCAGATCGTTGGCAATGCCGGCTTGGAAGGTTCCGTTGTGGTCAACAAAATCAAAGAAGGCAAAGATGCTTTCGGCTTCAATGCTGCAACTGAAGAATACGGCGATATGTTCAAAATGGGCGTTATTGACCCTACGAAAGTATCCCGCGTTGCGCTTGAAAATGCTGCATCGGTAGCAAGCCTTCTTATCACAACCGAAGCTGCCATTGTGGAGAAACCACAAGAGCAGGCTGCGGCAGCTCCACACGCTCATCCGGGCATGGATTACTAAAAAATGCCTTGAACAGCACTTTGTAGTAATTCTCCAAAGAAAAACAGAAGACCTCGTTTCAATGTATCTTGAAGCGAGGTCTTCGTTTTTTTATATGGCTATCACAACCCACAACGTTTACGGAGTGCAGAATTTATTCTGTACTCTGGTTAGATGGCGGAATAAATTCCGCACTCCAAGGTTAGTACAAAGAGATGTATTAGAAAGGAAGAGTGCAGAAGAATTCTTCTGATTGCGAAAGGAATTCTGTATTTTAGTCGCACTATCCTTTACGCAATACCTCTCAACTCAAGCGGCATACGATGCAGTCCACTAAAGCAATGATTCCAGAGGAAATACAAACCCACACTCTTTCATCACCTGAGCAATGGGTGGAATTATACGGAAACTATCTCTACAAATTTGCTCTAATGCGGCTTCGCAACGACGCGCTTGCCGAAGATGCTGTGCAAGAAACGTTCTTGGCGGCATTGAAAGCGCAGCATTCATTCTCGGGACGAAGTTCAGAAAAAACGTGGCTTGTGGGCATATTGAAGCATAAAATCATTGATACTTTTCGCAAGCGCGCCCGCGAAATACCGGAAAGCGATGTTCAGTTGCCCTTTGAACGAGAACAATTATTTCTTGATAACGACGACGAATGGGCTGGGCATTGGAAACCGGAATATAAACCCGCCGAGTGGGGCAACACGCCTCACGCCTCAGCGGAGCGCAATGACTTTCAACGGGTTTTCCGTTCGTGCTTCGATAAACTGCCGGAGCGCGTTGCGCTTGCATTTGCCATGAAAGAAATCGAAGATGCCGAATCGTCTGAAATCTGTAACTCGCTTGGTATTACCGAAGCAAATTTGTGGGTGATGCTCCACCGTGCGCGGATGCACCTCAGGCGGTGCTTGGAAGTACGATGGTTTGCGAAGTAAGGTGAGTAGTCGCCACAACTGTTTCAATTTCTCTACTTCGACTATGATTCTGCGATTTGAGGACACTGCGACACAAGGAATATTAGAGCTATGTATCCATGAGCCTTCTTTGTCGCGTCATGCCTACAAGCGCGATGAATCTACGTCACAGTATGTCATCATGTGGAATCAAGGAAAGGCACAAAGACTTGTTGTTGACGGCGTTGAATATGTATTTTGCGAACAGATGTTAGTTGCACTTGGCATTTTTCAGGCATATTCATTAGAACACTCGGAAGATGTTATCTTATGGCGCTATAATCGGAATTTTTATTGCATAGCCGACCACGACCACGAAGTCTCCTGTATTGGCTTGCTGTTTTATGGAGCATCCGATATTATGTTTCTACAAACTACCGTAGAAGAAAAACGTAAGTTTCACCTGCTCTACCAAGTATTTCTGGATGAATTTAGAACGCATGATACGATTCAAGGCGAGATGCTAAGGGTGCTGCTCAAGCGACTTATCATCTTGCTGACACGCCTTGCAAAAGAGCAATACATCATTGACCAATCTATTACCGGAGGCGATTTAGATTTGGTTCGACGGTTTAATGTACTGGTCGAACAGAATTTCAGAAAGTATCACCGTGTTGCTTCATATGCGGGAATGCTGAATAAATCTCCCAAAACAATTTCCAATTTTTTTAAGCTGTATAATTCCAAGACTCCGCTTGAAGTTATTCACGACCGCATTAACCTCGAAGCTAGGCGTTTACTTCTTTACACCGAAAAAACCATAAAAGAAATAGCCTACGAACTAGGATTCGAGGAGCATACGCATTTTAGCAATTTCTTCCGCAAGCGCAACAATATTTCCCCTTCTGACTTCCGTGCCTCCAAAAAACAGCTCCACAAGGAAAATATGACAGTAGTCGGGAATTCTTTGTAAGCATTCCCTGTAAACAAAAATGTAGATTTGTTTTGAAAGCTACTCAGATGCTTGTTCAATCTCTTTGGAGCACAAGCCTGTATCAAAGTCATCATAATCAGGACTTTCGCAAAAGACTTGGGAGTGCGGAATTTATTCCGCTTACGATACGA
>CALCNX010000006.1 GCA_937899715.1 uncultured bacterium
TCGACTTTTGCTCAGGAGATTGGCGAAAAAATGACTTTCCAAACAGTCTCTTAGAGTTTACTTTAGAATTACCAGCCTTGCTGCACGGCATACTTAGCTAGCCCAACAACACTTTTGAGATTTAGTTTACGAAGAATGTTCATGCGGTGTCCTTCCACCGTGCGAATACTGATGAAAAGCGTATCGGCAATTTCGGCATTGGTGCGGTCTTGCACAAGGAGCTTGGCAACGGCAATCTCGCGTGGAGTAAGGATTTCTTCGCCAGGTGTGTCAGAAAGAGAATCATTTTTTTTGCGGGCGATTTCTTTTTGCAGGAGAATTTGCGCTACCCCCGCAGAAAAATATTGTTTGTCCACACTGACGGCTTGCAGAGCGGCGAAGAGGTCAGATTTAGCAGAGTTTTTGAGCATATAGGCGTGGGCTCCGGCTTCGATTGCCTGCGAAATAAGACTTGCTTCATCGTTCATGGTAAGCATGATAACACGAGTCGTGGGATGCTCGCGGCGAATTTGCGAGGCAGCCTCAATGCCGTCTAGTTCGGGCATATTTACATCCACTATGGCAATATCGGGATTGAGTTCATGTACTTTGCGGACGGTTTCTACACCATCATATGCGTAGCCAATAACGCGATACTCATCGTGCGATAAAAGTAATGAAGCCAAACCCTCAGCAAACATCGGGTGGTCGTCGGCAATAAGAATGGTAGTGGGCATAGAGAACGCGAACTTAGATGAAAAAAAATACGGAGAAGAAAATAGTCGTTTTCGTCGAAATTGGATTCCGGCATTACGCTGCAAGAAGCGGAATATCTATCGTCGCCGCCATACCTTCGCCGGGTGTGGAATGAAGCTCGGCAGTACCACCCAGCATTGCTGCACGGCTGATAATGTTGTTTAGACCAATACCCTCATGGTCAGCATGAAGGTCGAAGCCTTTGCCATCGTCTTCGTACATCACCAGCAGCGCCGATTTCTCGCGGAGCGCCTGAATACTGATACGTCTGGCATCGCCATACTTTAGAGTGTTATTCAGCAATTCTTGCACAATCCGATACAGCGTCAATTCCTGCACAGCGTCCATACGCACTTCTAGTGCAGAAAGTTCGGTATCAATCATTATTGCCGTTGAAGCCGTAACTGAAGAGCAAATATCCTGAATCGCTGCACTCAAGCCCAATTGCTTCAGGGCAACCGGCATGAGTTGGTGCGAGACAGAACGCACTTCTTGCACAGCGGAATCCAGAAGTACAATGCTTTCGTGGAGTTGTGCCGCCTCTTCCGGCGCAATCGAATGAATCTGCTCTTGCACAGCGCTCACACCAATTTTTACCACCGAAAGCATTTGTCCCACGCCGTCATGCAAGTCTTTGGCGATACGGCTTCGCTCGTGCTCTTGTCCCTCGACGACAGCTTGAAGAGTACGCTGTTTCTGGCGTTCAAGCTCCTCAAGCAGGCGGCTTTTTTCCAGTAATGCAGCATTTAAGCGTTCTTCGCGCAGCCGTAACTCTCGTTCGGAGCGCTTGCGTTCGCTTACGTCTCTTGTGAAGACAACAACACCTGTAATCTCACCCGACACTGAAATAATGGGATTAAACGACATTTCGGTATCAATCACTTTGCCATTAATTCTATCTTGGTACTCTGCAATCACCTGTTTCCCTGTCTGTAGCACACGGTCATAGTAGCCTTTCCACAGTGAACGGCTATTATGACCTGTTTCGGGAAAATACTCAAGAACGTTATGACCAAGTATAGCCGTCTGCCGAGCAGATATCTGGATAACTGCCTGAAAAGAAGCATTGACCGCTAGAAGGCGATATTCTGTGTCAATAGACCAAATTGGGTCGTTTGTGTTGTTGATAAGAGCGCGGAGCTGTTCTTCGCGGCGGCGAAGCGCTTCTTCGGCGTGTTTGCGCTTTTGGACATTCATCCATTCGCGCGAGATGCGCTGGACGGTGGCGGGCATACGACGAAATTCTTCCGGCGATTTGACAATATAGTCCATCGCACCTGCTTTCATGGCTTCGACAGCAAGGGATTCATTGCCAAAACTGGTCATAAGCAGAAACGGAGCATTGACAGACACCCTGTGTAATAAATCCATTCCATGACCATCCGGCAAATTCCAATCCACAATCACGACCTCAATGCTGCCAGTAGCGGCTTTTGCCAGATATTGTTCCGCGCCGTGAATGGTGTCAAAGTGCTGCAAAGGTGAGTCGTTTCGTGTTTGCTCGAATGCTCGTTGTATGAGTTCGCGGTGCGCCTCTTCGTCTTCGACAAGAACAATAGTCGGCATACATTATTCCTTCTTCTGCATCAAGGGTTTACATTCCAGCCTAACCAATAGAAACCAAGATCGTTCATCAGTTGAGCAAACTTTTGGAAATCCAGAGGTTTGACAATATAGCTATTGGCGCGGCGAAGATAGGCAGAATTGACATCGGCTTCGGCATGAGAAGAGGTCAGCACGACAATCGGTATAGACCGTAAGGATTCATCATCTTTGACCATCT
This sequence comes from uncultured bacterium, assembly GCA_937899715.1. Lineage (GTDB taxonomy): Bacteria > Bacteroidota > Ignavibacteria > Kapaibacteriales > UBA4661 > PH2015. Next base: position 2,519 of record CALCNX010000006.1, read on the forward strand.
GCAAGACGGTTAAGCCATCTATTTTCGGTAGTCGGAGGTCGAGCAAAATAAGATTGGGGCGGGGATGAGTGGTGGCATCGGTGTATTTACCCTGATGCTGCAAATAGTCCATCGCCTCGGCGCCGTCCTCTACGTGTGTGATAGAAGTAGCCACACGATGACGCTCAAGATTACGAATCACCAGTTCGGCATGGTCAAGATTGTCCTCGACCAAAAGAATGACTAAACGAACATTTTCCATAGAGCACAGATGAAGAGAAGTAAAAAATCTATTGCCGATACGTATATGCAATAAGGATAGGTAAGGTTGTGGACGGGTAAATGTTAAACTGCCTTTTCTCTGTAAGTTGTTAATATTCAACAAAAACTGTTTTGTTTGTAGTTTAACTTATTCGGGTACACAACCTTATAAGTGTATCTGAACAAGGCGGTCTTAAAATACTGAAAAAATTTATGATTCGGCGGGACTTTCTTTACCGCCAAGTTCTTCAATATTTTCAGCTTTGCAGGTAAAATAAAATGTTGAACCCCGACCTGGTTCGCTTTCTACCCAAATGCGTCCACCGTGCAATTCGATAATCCGTTTGACAAGCGCCAAACCAATTCCGGTGCCCTCTGAACGCTGGTCTAGTTTGTCAAAAAGCCCGAAAATCATGTCCTGATATTCTTTTGCAATTCCGATGCCATTATCGCGCACATAGAAAATTGGCAGAATATCGTCACGGCGAACACCAATCTCAATGTGCGGGTCGCTTTGAGTACCCATAAATTTCGACGCATTCTCAATCAAATTTTGATAGACCTCGCGGAACCGTGCTTTATCAGCAAGGATACGAGGCATATCCGGCTGAACGGTAACACGGATATTGCGCGGTGCGAGAATCCCATGTAACACCTCGACGGTTTCATTTGCCAGTACAGTGACATTGAAACGTTCGGATGGGTTAATCACTCTGCCGACACGAGAAAGTTCCAAAAGGTCTTCCAGAAGGTGCTGCATTTTGTTGGCAGCGTTGTCAATGCGCTGCATATCACGCGGAACACGACTATAATCCTGAGCTTGCAGGTCTTCTTGAATCATCCCTAAAAAGCCCTTGATGGTAATAAGCGGGCTTTTCAAGTCGTGCGAAACAGTGTAGATAAAACGCTCCATCTCGGCGGTCTTTGTTTCAAGCGCATGAAGCTGCTCTTGAATAAGCAACTCTGCTTCCTTACGCTCGGTAATGTCTTGGATAGTGCCATACAATCGAACGGCTCGTTGCTCTTGGTGTTCCACATTGCCTTGCACATAGACCCATTTATAGCGACCTTTTTCTGTAACCAATGGTATTTCATACTCAAATTTCTCTCCTGTTTTCATAGCATTGCCAAAAGTCGTTCTGAGCATTTGGTGATAGTCGGGCGAGTAGAATTTTAGCACCGTCTCAAACGTGAGGTAGGTTCCAATTTCCAAGTCGAAAATTTGATAAGACGTGTCTGTGCCCGTCAGCACATAGTCTGCGCTCGTCAAGTCAATTTCCCATCCGCCCACTTTGGCAATTTTGCTTGTCTGTTGGAGAAGCTCTTCACTTTTACGAAGGCGCTCCTCTGCACGTTTGATAGGTGTAATGTCGCGGTTAAATGCTACCACGCCTGTAACAATACCTTCATCATTATGAATCGGGTTGAACATAATTTCCGTGTATGATTGTTCCTCGCCCAAACCATGCGTATAGATTGTTGTAAACTGTTCGCCTGCAAGAACACGGTCGTATGAATTTTTCCAAACATTCACTTCTGCCACCGAGGAAGGCGGCAAAAAGTTCAATACATCCATACCCGGCTTAATGTCAATGCCAAAAGCATTGTTTGCAGCTTGCTTATAGGCAGAGTTGAAAATGAGCAGTCGATAATTTCTATCTATGGAATAAATAGTATCGCTTGTGCTTTCTATTAATGCTGTTAGCTGAAGTTCACGCTCACGCAGTTGCCGTTCAGCCGAGCGGCGGTCGGTGATGTTCACGAATGTAATAACCACCGCCGAAGGCAGAGTGTCTTTTGATTGGTAGTACAACGGGCGGGAGTTTACGGCAATCCACGACAAGTCTCCATCGGGCTTTGTAATCCCCATGATAACATCGGATTCCGGTTTTCCGCTTGCAAGGGTGGTCATTGCCGGATGCTCATCCCCACGGAACGGTGAACCATCCTCGTGAATGGTGCGCGGCTGAAATTCTATGGATGACGACCCAATCAATTCTGCCTCACTAACACCCAAAATGCGGGCAGCTGCGGGATTGCAAAATGTTACTTTTCCCGTTCGGTCTTGCAGCACAAGCCCTTCCGACATTGTTTCCACGATAGAACGTAAGCGCTCTTCATTTTCACGCAAGGCAAGTTCCGCATTCTTGCGTTCCGTAACGTCAGCAAATGTGACAACGACATTTGAGGGATGCTCTTCGCCGGATTTGAAAATCGGTTGGGCATTGGTGGAAATCCATGAACGTATGCCGTTGGGCTTAGATACACCCATCAGAACACCGGACGTAGGCTTACCACTGCGAAGAGTAAGCACCGACGGGCGGTCATCGGGCGTAAATGGCGAGCCATCTTCATGGATAACACTCCAACCAGGGTCATATGAAGAACGTCCATACAGCTGGTCATTGGTCAAGCCAAGAATACGTGCGGCAGAATCATTACTGAAAAGAATATTATCTCTGTGGTCTTGCACAAGCAATCCTTCCGACATTGCCTCCACGATAGAGCGCAGACGCTCCTCATTTTCGCGCAAGGCAAGTTCAGCATCTTTGCGCTCGGTAATATCCACAAAAGTTACTAAGGTTGCCTGCTCGCTTTGGTATGTGATAAGAAGTCCCGATACCTGCACCCATACGAAATGCCCATCCTTGTGGCGATAGCGTACCTCCACGGGTTCGACGTGCATATTGACACCACGTAAACGCTCTGAATATCTTTTCTGAACACGTTCTTTATCGTCATCATAAATAAGCTCATCAATAATCGGAATACGCTGAAAGTCTTCATCGCTGTACCCCAAAATTTGCCGCAGCGCTTCATTGGTGAAGATATAACGGTTATTGACGTTGACGGCAACCCCGACGCTCATCATGCGGAGCATCGTGTCCATATCATTATTGAGCTGCCGAAGTGACTCTTCGGCGCGTTTACGCTCGGTAATGTCAATGTCCATGCAGACAAAAAGATGCTTTCCTTTGCCTGCATTAGGGTCAGCGTTAGGAATAGCAAATGTTGTTGACTGCCCATAGCCTACGCTTCCGTCTTTGCGGTGAAATTGATATTCAAATGGTCCCAAAATTTCGCCGGTTTGCTGAATAGTCATGAGGGACTGTTTGAACCCGTCTGCTTCTTCCTTTGTGTAGATGAGTTTGTCAAGTGTCTGACCAGTTGCTTCCTCAGCACTCCAGCCATAGATTTTTTCGGAAGCGCTATTCCAAAGTACAACCTCCGCATCGCTATTATACCACTGAATCGCCACATTAGGCGTGTTATAGAGCGTTGCCTTGAGAGCTTCTTCGCTTGCGCGGAGTTTTTGCTCTGCCTCCACGCGCTGCGAAACATCACGTGTGGTATGAATAAATTCCTTGATACTGCCGCTGTCGCTGAGAATTGGCTTAAAGGTAACCTCTATCCAGCAATATTCACCGTTTTTGGTGCGGAAGCGAAGAGTGTGTAAGCCTGTGCTTTTGGTTTCGGTAACGTGTTTGTAGGATTTTTTGACATCAGCAACATCGTCGGGATGAATAAGAGGATAAGGGCTTTTTCCAATAAGTTCGGTGGGACTATAGCCCAGCAACGATGTAATCGAAGGACTGGTATATTGATAGATGCCGTCCGTATCGTGCCGCGTAATAACGTCACTTGTGTATGTAGAAAATATTTTCAGTTCCTCATCGCGCTCTCGTGAGCGTTTATTGGCGAGAGTACGCCATACGAAAATACCGCCTACAATCAGAATGAGAAGAGCAACGGCGACGATAATCAGCGCTGTTTGCTTTAAGCCTTCGTTCGCTGCCTCGCGTTGCAAGAGAAGTATCTGCTGGTCTTTCAGCAGTTGCTCATAGCGCTGAATTTCAAGAGCCTTTTGTTTATTTCCCTCATCGTTTGGCTGCTGGCTAATGCTCACAAATTGCTTGTAATATCGAAGCGCTTCGGCAGGTTTATTGAGGGCTTCATAGACCCGCGAAAGATACAGAGCGCTTTCCTCTCGAAGCATCTGCACCTGAAGTGAATCTCCCATGAGCAGCGCATATTCCAATCGTGGTATTGCTTCATTGTACCGCTTGAGCTGGAATAGTGCCCCGCCGATAGTAAATGCGGCTTCTCCCATTTCGAGAATATAACTTTTGCTTTCGCTGAGGTTATATGCTTTTTCATAGAGAGGAAGTGCCTTTTCTCTCTCTCCTTGTAGTTCAAGAACATATCCCAAGCGGTTCAGAACATTGACATACTCACCGTGTCGCTGCGCTTGCTCAAAAACAGGCAAAATACGCTGAAAAATTGCTACCGCTTCAGCATATCTGCGCTGGCGTACATACACTTGCCCCAAACTCCCCCAAGCACGTGCATACCGTACACTGTCCGATGCCCGCAGCGCAAATGCCATTGCGCGTTCTGCTGCAACCGTTGCAGAGTCATAATGGAGTACCACACGGTATTCTTCGGAAAGGTAATTATAGGCAAGAGCAATCGCAGCGTTATTTTTTGATGCCATTGCCAATGATAATGCCTGACGACAGTAATCAAAAGCACGTGCACTGAGACCTCTATATCCAAATGACATAGCAAGTAAGCCATATCCCTCAGCAAGAGCCATAGTGTCTCGCAAGCGCTGGGCGATCGAGATGGCGTGTGTTGCATAATCTTCGACGTGCTGGAGATTGGTGTGTTCAGCATGATATCCCATTTGGAGCAGTGTCCGCACTTTTACCGTATCATTTGTCGTTGTGCGCAGCACCGTTGACAACGAGTCAAATGCTTGTGTTTGTGCTGACAGCTGCCTCAAGATGCCGCATAGAAAGACAGCAACCAATGCGCATACTCTTGGTACAATGCGTTTCTTACTCATAACTGCTGTGGAATGATTGAAAGTCGGAGAGAACTATTACTGCTGACTACCAAATATTATCCGTATTATCCGGCGGTTGGTTCTGAAATGGCGGCAAAGCAGTCTCGTAAAATAGAGAAAAGAAGGAATACCACATAACGCGTTGGCGGGAAGAGCAAAAAAACCGTATGCAAAAACATACGGCTTTATATCGGAATCTGTACCGAAAAATCAGCAGAAAAATGTCAGAACTTGTAGTACGGAGCAAGCATAAAATAGACAATCACGCCCGTTGCTGTTACATAAACCCAGATTGGAAGCGTATAACGAGCAATTTTTCTGTGCTTGGCAAACTCTCCACGCCATGAACGGCTAATGGTAAAGAGCGCAAGCGGTAGTATTAGTGCCGCAAGCACAATGTGCGTAAGCAAGAGTGTGTAATAGATGGGGCGAATCATTCCTTCGCCACCAAATTTTGTGGCAGGTGATTGCGAATGGTAAATTACATACGATACCAGAAAAACGCTGGAGAGTAGAAAACACGCGACCATCAGCATCTTGTGGGTATTATACTGCTTACGCCGTACTGCGATATAGCCTGCAATCAAGAGCAGTGTACAGGAGCCATTCAGGAACGCATGAAAGCGCGGCAAATACGACACATTTACGCCGCCACCCAGCGATAATGCTTGCGGGAAGTAAATAAGGAATGCCACGGCAAGGCAAATAACGATAGACACCGCATATATGATGAGCGACAACGACTTCTCGCTCATAGATTTCAATACACCGCTTTCGGCGGCGAGACCTTGTAAGTTGCTCATAGTATTGGGGGTAGTGTGGTAATACGATACTGTTGTTTTACAAAAATCAATGTTCACAGAATCATTTTTTCAATCGGAACAACTAAAATGCCCTCTGCGCCTGCTTCTTTCAGCTTGCCGATGCTTTCCCAGAAGGTATCTTCCGGCACAACCGAATGAACCGAACTCCAGCCACTTGTAGCAAGCGGGGTAACGGTCGGGCTTTTCATACCGGGCAAAAGACTGATGATTGTTTCCAGCGCATGGTTCGGCGCGTTTAGGACAATGTATTTTGTTTTTTTTGCTCGCCCCACGGACTGGATGCGGAAGCGTAGATCGTCCACAATACGTTGCTTATCGGTAGTGAGCGGACGCGAAATGAGAACTGCTTCCGAGCGAAAAATCGTTTCCACCTCCACAAGCCCGTTACTGAGCAATGTAGAGCCGGAACTGACAATATCACAAATCGCCTCAGCAAGACCAATGCTTGGTGCTATCTCCACTGAGCCGCTAATTTCGTGGATTTCTGCACTGACTCCATGCTGTGCCAAAAATTCTTTCAAAATATTCGGGAACGACGTAGCAATGCGCTTCCCGTGCAAATCCTGAACAGAATTGTACGCAGCACCTTTCGGCACAGCCAGCGACAAACGGCAGCGAGAGAATCCTAAACGTTCAATAATTTCCACGGGGCGCGTGAGTGAAGCACGTTCTTCGGCAATGACATTTTCGCCAATGATGCCCACGTCAGCAACGCCGTCGGCGACATATTCGGGAATATCGTCGTCGCGTAAGAATAGAAATTCAAGTGGGAAGTTATATGCCGTGGCTTTGAGTTTGCCACCTGATTTGCCGAAGTCTATGCCGCACTCTTGCATGAGTTCCAGCGATTCTTCGGTGAGTCGTCCTGATTTTTGAATAGCAATACGAAGCATGAAAAAATAAAGTTGAGTTCTGAGTTTTGAATAGTGAGTTTTGAATAGTGAGTTTTGAGGAGAAAATTTAGTACAGAATCCGCACACGAATTGTATTGCTCACGTTTTGCAAATCCTCCAAAAGCGATACGTCGTATTCTTTATCCACATCAGCAATAACGTAACCAATCGTTGGGTCTGTGCCAAGATATTGCGAAACGACATTGACGGAGTTTCGTGCAAAAATGCTGTTCAGTTGTGAAAGTACGCCCGGTACGTTGCGGTGAATGTGCAAAAGTCGGTGCGTGTTCTTGAGCGACGGAAGCTGGATACGCGGGAAGTTCACGGCGGAAAATGTGCTGCCCGCCATCATGTACTCCACCAGTTTGCCGGAAACAAATTCCCCGATGTTAAACTGCGCTTCTTCGGTACTGCCCCCAATGTGCGGCGTGAGCAGAACGTTCGGCATATTTTGCAACGGCGAAGAAAATGTTTTTTCGTTTCCCGCAGGTTCTATGGGAAACACATCCACTGCGGCTCCGGCGATTTTTCCCGAAACGAGGTGCTTGTGCAGTGCATCCAGATTGACCACGTGCCCACGACTAAGATTGATAAAGTGCGCACCGTCTTTCATCATGGCAAACTGCGCGTCGTCCATGAGGTTCGTGTTATCGGGGCTGCCGTCCACGTGTACTGTTACCACGTCCGCCACGCGCAGAACTTCTTCCAGCGAGGACATCTTCACGGCATTGCCAATGCTGAGTTTATCTACGGCATCGTAGTAATAGACCCTCATTCCAAGCCCTTCGGCAAGCACAGATACCTGTGAGCCGATATTACCGAAACCGATAATACCGAGACTTTTACCGCGAACTTCTCGCGCACCGACGGCAGATTTTATCCACTCTCCGGCATGAAGGCTGGAAATCTTGTTATACAATCCACGCATAAGAAAAATAATTTCGCCGATAATCATTTCTGCCACCGAGCGCGTGTTGCTGTATGGCGCATTGAAGGCAGGAATACCACGCAAAGCGGCGGCATCAAGGTTGATTTGATTCGTGCCGATGCAATATGCGCCGATTGCCTGCAGGCTCTTTGCGTTATCCAGAACGCGCTCCGTTACTAATGTTCGTGAGCGGATACCCAAAAGCGACACGCCGTCCAATGCTTTGATAAGGTCATCCTCATCAAGTCCTTGCTTGCGGGTTTCGATTTCAACGGCTTCCCCAAAATTGGCATTTTTCAGGATTTGTACGCCGGAGTCGTGTATGTTTTCCAGTAAGAGAATTTTCATAGACGGTAGAATAATGAAAAAGGCTCATCGCACAGCCCAAGACTATACGATGAGCACAGAATATAACGAAAATTTATCAGTGTTTTCCATTTTTCGGCACGAGATCGAAACGATTCTCATACACTTTTTCAAATGCGTGTACAAAATCGTCCATATCGGCGCGGGTCATCGGCGGGCGCATATACTCGTGCGTGAAAAGTTTGTTGTAGTGCATATCTTCCGTGACCGGGCACAAGCCCTTGCCATAATTCGGCTTCCCGTCGTAGCGCGGACAGTTGAAAGAGCATTTTGTGCCTTGCAGCGTTTGATACATCGGCTGCAAATACAAAGGTTCTGTATAACCGTAACCAAGCAAACTTCCAGTGGATTCGCGCAAGTGCGCCGAAGGGATTTCCGCCTGCACCGCTTGAATAAAAGCGTTACGGTGAACACCAATAACGTCGGCATCAAATTTGAATGCCTGCACGTAATACACGTGGCGGCTATCGCGCTCCACAGGAGGCGTAATACCGGGAATCTGTGCAAGTTTGGATGCCACATAGTGACAATTTTCAATGCGTTCGGCAATATAGCTTTCCAAGCGATCTAGCTGTGTGCTGCCGATGGCGCACTGCATCTCGGTCAGGCGATAATTAAAACCAATCATATTCGTAAAATCGCTCATGCCCTTGTCTTTAAGCGAAGTTTCGGCATGATTGCGGATAAGTTGGATTTTCTCAGCAAACGTGTCATTATTGGTCGTTACCATACCGCCTTCACCCGTGTGGATGTGCTTGTGATAGTTCAGGCTAAACACGCCCATATCACCGATTGTTCCGACCATACGACCCTTGTAGGTGGTCAGTGGTGCTTGAGCGCAGTCTTCAATCACAACGAGGTTGTGCTTGCGGGCAATCTCCATAATCGGATCCATATCCGCTGCGTGACCGAAGATATGCACGACCATAATGGCTTTCGTGCGCGGTGTGATGCGCTCTTCGATGCTTTTCGGGTCAAGCGTAAAGGTGTCGGGGTCAATATCAGCAAAAATCGGTACTGCACCGTACACGAGTGCGCAGATTGCGGAGGCGCTCATGGTATAAGGAGAAACGATAAGTTCATCGCCCGGTCCCAAGCCCGCCGCACCAACAGCAGCAAATAAGCCGCTTGTGTTGGAATTGACACTAATCGTGTGCTTGGCGTTGAAGATTTTCGACCATTTTTCCTCAAACTCGCGCACTTTAGGTCCACCAAAGAAGTCATCCATCCAGCAGCCCAGAAATTGGGAGAGATTGCCGGAATCCAGCACTTCCATAGCGGCTTTTTTCTCGGCATCGGTGATGGTATTGTACGCCGGAAAAAGTTCCGTGCGAACGGGTGTGCCGCCGTGAATGGCGAGTTTACTTTTGATTGCGATTGTCGCAGACATGAGAATATTCCTTTGAAAAATAAACGAGGGTCTATATCAGAATTTTAGGATGAGAGTTCGACAATTTTTCGCTTATACTTCGATAAATTCCTCCATGATTGGCATTAGTATCGGTTTGCCGCATTCAAGCAGGGTTTGATACTTCTGAGAGAAGTATGCTAGATGCACGGCAAAGACTGCATACGTTTACAAAGTCGTAAGGTTTCAAGCGCTGTTTCACCTGTGGAAGCAAGCGCTGTGCCGGAGCGTAATGTTTGGTATGCTGCGGCGACAGCTTCGCGCATTGCTTGGGAAGCATCAATACATGAGGTTGTGCGCTCGGAAAACTCGAAGAAGCTGGGATATGTTTGGTTCTCGCGGAGGCTTGCCACTGTCAGGAATGAGCCGTTTAACTCTTCCAGTTTGATAGCTGTTTTCTCAAAGATAATTTCCAGTTCAATGGGCGACATCAGACGTGTATCGTAGCCTTCAATCATCACGGGGAACGTGCTACCGTCTGCAATACTTGATTGCATCAGTGCTGCGGCAGAAATAGTCAGGTCGTCGGGCGTGTAATCCTGAACGCTGTGGAGAATTACGCCGCCGAGAATCTCAGGTTTGGTGAACATACTCAGCAAATCTACAAAGTGCGAAGCATTGTGCAAAAAGCCCTTGTAATACTTCATACGTGCCGATACAACCTTACCAAAATTACCCGAAAGCGCTTGTGCGCTAAGGTGTTGGAAATCGGGCAGCCATCGCCGCGAGTAGTTGATCGCTAAATGAACACCGTGCTGCTGATAAAGCTCAACCAATGCAGATGCCTCTTCAATATTGGCACTCAAGGGTTTTTCGCAGAGAACGAGTTTGGGCTTGAGCGCAAGAACATCTTGCAAATACTGTGCGTGGGTGTGATCGGGTGTGCAAATGCTCACGAGGTCATAGTCCACATCACGCACATCGTCTAAACACCGACCATAGTGCGGAATGTTCCACACCTCAGCAGCTTCTTTTGCGCGTTCCGGCTGCTCGTCAATAATTGCTACAACGCGAAAACCACCATGCCGCAAAAAGCCTTTGACGTGGGTAAAAATATCATCACCCTCCAGCGTGTCGAAGCGGTGCGCGATATTACCCGCGCCGCAGACAAGGACGGAATAAAGATGTGTCGAAGGATTTTTCATCTTTTCCTCACACATTCTCACGCTCAATGGGCAGAGTCATACACCGCGCTCCGCCCAGACCCCGCACCAGTTCCGAGCCATCAAAGTCCAACACTTCAATTCCGGCAGCTCTGAGTGCAGCATTTGTGCGCTGGTTGCGGTCGTAGCCGACGACAACGCCCGGTGCAATCGTGAAGACGTTCGCGCCGTCGGTACGCTGTTCGCGGTCGGCATAGTATTTATCGCCACCGGCAACCTCAATAATAGTTAATGCTCCAAATTCATCTTGCAAGACATCCATAAATGTCCGCCCTTCGGTGTGAAGGCGGAAGCCTTTTTCATTGTCGGCAGCTTCGTATAGCCGGGTTTGCGGGGATTCCATGAAGCCGCGCTTGTGGGCGCAAATCGTCTGGGGAGCCACAATCGTGAACACCGTGTCGAGGTGCATATATTCTCGTTTGGGCGGCACAAGCACTTCATAAAGCCGCTTAACCTGACCATTTTGAAAAAGATTTGTTGCCAATCGCGCAATGGCTTCGGTACTGGTGCGTTCGCTGCATCCGATGGCAACAGCTTCGGCGTTCAGCATCACGACATCACCACCCTCCACAGAACTGTATCGCTCGTCATTTTTGGTGCCATAGACAAAACTGTCGCCCTTCAAAAATCGCGGATGATACCGAAAAACATTTTCGGTCAGCAAGGATTCGCGTACTCTTGCGGGATAAAACATATTTGAGGAAATAATGCGGTCGCCCACAATAGCTGCTGGGTCGCGCATAAAATAGACATTAGGAACAGGAGAAATCATCATCCAGTCGTCCGGCAAATACTGGCTCACCTTGAAGCCTTTTGCACGTGCTTCATTTGCCCGCAAGCCCGCCAGAAGGATGGTTGCAAGCTCTTTTGTGGGCAAAAGCATCAGGTCGTTCATAATGCTTTCGCAGCGCTCTAGGGCAACAACGGCTTCGAGCGTGTCGTAGCGGGCGGCCTCATCACGGAGCATTTCTTCCAAAAGGTTCTCAAAGTAGAGTATTTCTGCGCCTTTGGAGCCGATAAGTGTTGCAAAGTGGTCGTGCTCGCTTTGAATTTTCTGCAAAAACGGAATGTCCTCAAAAAGGTACGTGCGGTAGTTGTCCGGCAGCAAACGGTCTATTTCTGCACTCGGGCGGTGCATGATGACAGTCTTGAGCAGTCCGTATTCTGAGGTAACGTTCAGGCGCTGTGTTTTCGTCATAACGTGAGCGGATGAAAAAATGAACAAGCGATTACAAAGATAGTGTTAATCCTTTTCAGGAGCAAAAATCTCCGCCAGCATACACCGTGCCGAGCCGCCGCCATAGCGTTCAATGACATCCAGCGGTGCATGAAGGATCGCGGAATTATGCTGTAACGCTGTGATTTGCTCCGGCGTGAGAGCGTTATATGCACGTGAGGACATTACCCAAAATTTCTTGCCGTCCTTACTTTGCAAATGCAGCATATTTCCGGCAAATTCGTCCATCTGCGCTTCGCTAATTTCAACAACGACCCCTTGATGCTTCCGCAAGGAATCAAGCACTACTTGGCGTTCTCCTGCATCAGGGATAACATCGGCGCAAATAACCGACGCGCCGTCACCGACAGCCATCATCACGTTTGTGTGGTAAATCTGCCCGCCATCCTTGCGGCGCGAGGTAAATTCAATAGCGGCATAGCCCATTCGTTGTGCAAATTCACGAAGCGCCTCGGAGTGCATCCGCGAGGAGCGATTTGCATAAACAATCTTGTTATCTCTGTCCAGCACGAGGCTTCCTGTGCCTTCAAGAAAAATGCCATTATCTTCAAAACCCGATAAATCCTCTGTCTTGGCAAATCCGAAACGATTGGCAAGGTCAATGACAATATCCGCGCGGCGCTCTAAACGGCGGTTCTCCGGCTCCATCGGGTAGAGGACAATGCGCCCATCATCGTGTGTGGAAATCCAGTTATTCGGAAAAATCGAATCCGGTGTATGCGGTTCCGATGTATCTTCCACCGTCATCACGCTTATTCCCACTTCACGGAGCACCTCCACAAAACGGGTAAATTCTTCGCGTGCGGCGGTTTGTATTGTTTGCCGTGCCTCGCCGGACAAGCCTGTATCGGCTTCCATAAAGGAATTTGTCTCTGCCGCGTCAGGATTAAAGCCGAACTGCACGGGCGCTATCATCAGAACGGTATTCGTGGTTTGCATTTCTGGAATCGTTATTGCTGATTTGGTGGAATAGAAGGGTTGCTCTTATATCTGGGTTTCTCAAACATCATCCAAGATTAAAGCGCCGCACCAAACTCTGTAATGACTGAACTGTTTGGTTCAGGTCATCAGTTGTGCGGGCAATTTCTATGGTTGTTTGGCTGGATTCTTCTGCTACGGTGCTGATACCGTCAAGGTTTGTAGCCACTTCCTTGCTTGCGTTCATCTGCGCTTCGCTAGCATGGGCGAGGTGCTGAATCGTTACAGAAACCGCGTCAATCCTTGCGATAATCGTACCTAGCGCTTTTGCTGCATTGGCAGCAGACATTTTACCCGCTTCCACTTCCTTTGTTCCGGCATCAATAGCCGACACGGCAGCATCGGTATCACGCTGAATTTGCTTTATCATGGTGCTGATTTGCTTTGTGGCTTGCTGAGTGCGCTCGGCAAGTTTACGGACTTCATCGGCTACCACCGCAAAGCCGCGCCCTTGGTCGCCTGCACGAGCCGCTTCAATGGCTGCATTGAGCGCTAAAAGATTCGTCTGGTCGGCGATTTCTTCAATCACTTGCACAATATCGCCGATTTGCTGGCTACTTTCACCAAGCGAGCGGACACTTTGCGATGATGTTGTTACCACATCGGCAAGGCGATTTATACCGTGAATCGTTGTCGTGATAATTTCGCCACCGCGCTTGGCTTCATTGCTCGCTTCGGCAGCCTGTTTGGAGGCTTCGCGGGCTTCGGTGGTATTTTGCTCACTGTCCTCTGCCATACGATTGACAGTATCGGCGACAACAGAAATTTGACGCGCTTCCTGCTCTATTCCAGACGACATTTGCTCGGCGCTTGAGGCTATATGGTTCGTCACGGTTGCCGTCATTTCCACAGCAGCCGCTACTTGTGTGACCATTCCGCGAATGTTCTCTACAGCAGCGTTGTAGCCGTAAATCAACCCCTCCATTTCCTCGTCGCTTGAAATACTATCGTCCTTACGCAATTTCAGTTCTTGCGTCAGATCGCCTTGTGCGAATTGCTCCACACTTGCCAGCATCATGTCAAAGCTATCTTTCAAGTATTGGCGCTCGGCTTCGGACTGCTCCACTGCCTCATCAATTTTCCGCTCCACACCGGTTTTTTCCACCGCAAGTGCCATCATGCCATCGCGGAGATTGGAAACCATTCTGTTGAACGCCCGCCCAAGCTGCCCAAGTTCGTCATTACCAGTCATCATCACCGATTGGTCAATATCGCCTTTGGCAACTTTATTGGCTTTGTCGGTGATTTCGCGGAGTGGAGAATTGATACAGTAATTGAGCAAACGCCCTGCGCCGATAGCAACAATGATACTCAAGAGCGACACAACTGCCATCAGAATTGTTACCATCTGTCCGCGCTGCACCGTTTGTTTTTCAAATACCTCTGCCTGCTCGCGGTTGATGCGAATGAGATTGCGCAAGCGCACAAAAACTTCATCCGATTTTGTTCTGCCTGCACCGTAAATGATTTCGAGCGCATCCTCTTTGCGACCGGAAAGCGCCAACTCAATAAGGTTATCACGGCTTGCTCGATACGCCTGCAAAATGGGAAGAAATTCATTGAAGGCAATTTGCTCATCGTTGCCGGAAATAAGCGGTTTATAGAGTGCAAGCAAGGAATCGGTCGTATTGTGATACCCCCGAATATGCTCTGCCGTCCGAATTGCGGACAACGAATCATCGTGTAAGACCATATCTCGCGCCAGCACACGCTTTTGCTGCAAGACATCTTCCAGCTCGCTTAGAAGGCTGATGGTAACAAGATTCTTCTCATAAATCTCGCGTACATGATTCGTCATATACCCCGACGAAACAACAGCAATCACGCCGCCCGCACAGACAAGCGCCACCACGACCCCAAAGGCAATCATGAACTTTTGCGTAAGCCGCGCATGAATCAAAAACCACTGAAGCATAACAATTGAGAAATTACGAATGAAGAAGTACGAATTAGGTCGTTGCTTGTCCTGTTTAACGCTGCTCAAGATGCAACTTGCCAAGCATTGCCGCGCCGACAAGCCCGGCGGTGCTTCCAAAGCGAGCTGGACGGATTTCCGATTCAGGTGCAATTGTTGGCAGGGAGCGCGTTTTCAGCATTTGCCGTGCCGTATCCAGGAAAATGGGATGCGCTTGCGAGACACCGCCGCCCACAATCACAATGCGCATATCCAAAATGGCAAGCATGGAGCACAACCCCAATCCAAGCAACATTCCTGCACGCTCCAGACACGCAAGCGCCGCAGCATCATGACGCACGGCAGCCTCGGAAATATCCTTGACATCCAATTCCTGAACCTGATGCAAAAGCGATTCTGGGTACCGCTTTGCGATGCGTTTTGCCATGCGAATCAATCCATGACGACCAATAGCCTCTTCCAACGTGCCTGTGCGAAAGCTAACACGTTCATTTTCTTCCGGCTCGGCATCAACATTGATAAGAACGTGACCACACTCGCCGCCGCCGCCACGCTCTCCCGTGAAAATCTTCTGGTCAACGATAATTCCTCCACCAACGCCCGTGCCGAGTGTGATATAGAGAAAATGCGTGTCATTTTTTCCGGCACCAAGCGTGGCTTCGGCAAATGCCGCCACATTAGCATCGTTATCAACTGCTACCGGCACCGTGGCGACCGATTGCAAGAGTTCAACAAGCGGCACAATACCCCAGCCGGGAAGATTCGGCGGGTGATACACACAGCCGTCTTTGGGATTAACCACCGAGGGAAAGCCCACACCGATAGAATCCGATTCGGTGGTGAGCCTGCGGACAATACTTTGCAACTGGTCTATCATTGCATCCTTGCCGGATGCGGGATTGGTAGGCGTGGAAGATTGCTGCTTTATTTCGCCATCTGCCGTCACAATACCGTATTTAATGGACGTGCCACCGATGTCAATACCTGCGTACATAGTGGAAAAGAATGAAATGAAAGATTGAAGTGATTATGTTTGCTCGCGTTATTGTCCGCATTACTTGGGGGTAACATTTTCCTCATCTACAATGAAGATTTTTTCGCCCGGCTTTATCATGCCGTACTTTTCGCGGGCAATTTTTTCAATCAACAGAGTATCTTGCTCAAGGCGTACAATCTGGTTCCTGAGAGAATCCTGTTCTGCACGAGCGGCGGCAATACGCCCTGCTAAACTCCTCCGCTCCCACTCAAGCGATGCCCGCGCAAAAAGTCCGCGTGAGGAAAATAAGGCGTAGCTTGCGATGGGAATACCAATGATGGCAATAATCATCAACCGACGTTTTTGTGCTTCGTTCATAACTATATTTTTGAAAATTCAACATCGTGCAAATTTACACAGTGCCATTAAGGAATCAAGAAAAATCGGCGTTTGAGCCTGAAATATCGCTCAAACCAACCATCTGCCGAAGGGCGATGGCACGAACTTCTTGCGCAAACATCACGCGTAATTCAGCAGGCGCAAGAATATGAATATGCGCTCCGAACGACAAAAGCCAACGCATAATCCACATCAGCGAGGGAACTATAAACGTGAGAATAGCACCATTTGCGCTTGCTTCTTCTTCCACAAAGCCGTAATAGTATTTTTGTGCAGCAATAATGCGAAGCGCTTCCCGTGACACTTCCACGCGCACTTCGTGAGGTTCTTGAAGGTCGTATTGTTTCGCCAAGTAATCCGTCAACGAAAAGTGTTCGTGCGCAGAAAAATGTTCCTCGCTGAGGCGTAAATGCTGGATACGATCAAGCCGAAAATCACGTATATCTTCTCGCAAGCGGCAGTACCCGATAATATGCCAGTGGTTGCCGTAGTACACTAGGTGCAGAGGCTCTATCGAACGCTCCGTGGCATCATCTTGGCGGTTTTCGTAGCGAATGAGTACTCGCGAGCGCCGCGCTATCGCTTGCTGCAAGACCGAAAGTATATCGCTGCCTAATTCTTCACGAAATGCCGCAGGGCGCGTAAAAACAGAGACAGAATGTCGTAAGCGTTCAAAATGTTCGCGTTTCTCGCCCGGCAAGACGGATTGCACTTTCACCAAAGCCGATTGTAAATGCTGCTGCAAAGATTCATCGGTCAGATGCCGCACAAATTCTGCTCCCATGAGCAGCGTTCCGGCTTCTTCTTCGGTGAACATTACGGGCGCAAGATGCTCGCCTTCCAAGCTGTAACCATAGCCGGCTTCGCCTGCAATCGGTACGCCTGCCGCACAAAGCGCATCTACGTCCCGATAAACCGTCCTAACACTAATACCAAAATAATCGGCAATATCTTCCGCCCTAAGCCGTTTTTTACGCTGCAAGAGCAACACCGTTGCAATAAGGCGATTGATTCTATCCATAGTTTCACGTGATTCTACTCTCTGAAAATACTTCACCGCACCAAATCGTCCACAAAATACATCTTATCTTGCACAATCAAAACATCTTGCATTGCCAAAAGACGAAATTCACACCAAAATTATGTCTAAAATTATGTCCGACACACCATCGCTTAGCCTTTCCCCTGCCTATCGTCTTCGGTGCGCCGATGTTGTTCGCGTCGCTTGCGGCGCGCTTACGCTCCAGATCAGCAACGAAGCGCTTTTGGCAATGCAGCGCTCGCACGATGCGCTGCAAACAATTCTGAAGCGCGGCGATGCTGTGTACGGCTTGACCACAGGCTTTGGACCACTTGTTCGCTACGATGGCACTGCCAATGACGCACAGGGAATAGGCTTGATAGCTCACTTAGGCGCGGGATATGGTGAGAATGTGGAGCGAGAGGTCGTGCGTGGGGCTATGCTCACGCGCCTGCACACCCTTGCACAAGGAATGTCGGGAATTGCGCCCGCGACAGCACAGTTTTATGCTACATTACTTAATAAAAACATCATTGCTGCTGTACCTTCCATTGGCTCGTTGGGCGCAAGTGGCGACCTGATACCGCTTGCGCACATTGTTCGCGCTATGACGGGCGAGGGCGAGGTGCTGTATGGCTCGGAAACAATCCCCGCACAACAGGCGCTCCACGAAAATGGCTTGCAACCTTGCATCCTCACCAGCCGCGATGCACTCGCGCTCGTGAACGGTACATCATTTTCGAGTGCATATATGGCGCTAGCGGTTGAGCGCAGTCGGCGCTTACTTGCTTGCGCAGAAGACGTAACGGGCTGGATAATGCGCGTGTTGCGCTGCCGTATGAGTGGATTAGACGCTCGACTTCACGCTGCAAAAGGACATTCAGGACAAGAAGAATCAGCACGAAATATTTTGCGCGAAGCCAGTCTTGATGGCTATACCGAAGACCCAGCGCGTACGCTTCAAGAAATTTACTCCATTCGCTGCGCTCCGCAAATTCTGGGTGCAGTGCGTGATGTGCTTTATCAAAGTCAGGCAACCACCGAACAAGAATTGAACGGGGTGGATGACAACCCGCTTGTGGATGCTTCTGCGCTTCAAGCATTGCACGGTGGAAATTTTATGACACAGCATATCGCCTTTGCTGCCGATAGCCTCAATAGCGCTCTCACGCAAACAGGAAACCTTGCCGAGCGGCAAATTGAGATGCTCGTGAATCCCACATTCAATGGCGATGCACCGCTCTTGCTTGCGGCTCGCGCGGGCGCTACGAGCGGGATGGCGGGCGTACAGATCACCGCCACGGCGCTTCTTGGAGAAATGCGCTCGCACAGGCAGCAATACGCCTCGTCGTCCTTGCCGACCAACGCAGGCAACCAAGACATCGTACCGATGGGTTTCCAAGCCGCCCGCGAGTGCTATCACCAAACCGAGCGACTGGCGGCTCTTCTGGCGTGTGAAGCGTTGTGTGTGGCACAGTTAGCAGCGTTGAAAGGGTACTCCGGCGCACAGCCAGCATGGATGATGTCATTTGAGCCATTGCGCGAGGATAGAGCAATGCGTGGTGAGATTCAGAGGCTTGCAGAGCAGATTTTACGGGGAGTTTGAGCGAGAAGTAGAAAATCATCTACTGAAAAAGTGGCTGTAAGTTCGTGCGGGGAAGTGCTGCTACAACAGAGCAGAGCGTTCTTTTGCCCTGTTTCTCATCTTCCCAAAAAACAACGGTCGTGGAAGTATCGGTCTTCGTATCCCAGAGCCATTCGCCCTTGTGAAGCGCCGCCCACGCATCACTGCGGATGGATGCGTGTTCAGCCGTTTTAGCGTCCAGATCTATTTCCCACATGTAAACCAATGTTTCGCCATGCTTAAAGACTAGGTGTGCCGACTTTTTGCCGTTTTCTTCCGAGACGACACCGCCTAAAAGCTGGGCGTTGATTTTGGGATGAACGATGTTATAGTGTACACCCGCTTTATGAAAAAATTTGTCGAGCGCCTCAAATGAACCGGTTTTGCATTGAAGCGTGATTTGTCCGCTTCGCACCGCACGATAATTCTGCAACGACTCTTTGACAAATACCGTCTGTGGCACATCGTTGAGGACGGCGTTTGCAACGGAGTTTTGGGCAGTTTCGGATGATACGGGAGTAGGAGTAATGCGCGTTTGCAAGGAAAACCGTACCGCTACCCAGCCCAGCACAAGCACCGCCAATACTGCAACAAGCGAGTATGGACGCTGCCACATCAGGGAAACTATCTTCGGCGTATTGCGAAGCATCGGGGAGCGTTGGAGTTGAGGCGCTGTGTGCACGGGAGTTACGTTTTGACGTTCTTGCGTGTGGCTTTCGTGGTTGATGCGCTCCAGAGTTGCGGTGCGTGTCCACTCTTGTTCCAAACTAAGCAATACCAAACGCCGCGCATCCACGGGGGCAGATGTGCGAAGTCTCTCTTGACGCGCTTGCAGAACGTTTTTGACGGCGCAAAGTGAGCGATATTCCGCCTCGAACGCGGCATCATCTTTCAGGCGAGCTTCCAGAGCAGCTTTTTCTTCTGCTTGGAGTCTGCCGTCTATGTATGCGCTCAAGTGTTCGTCGTGGATTCGCATTGCTGCTGTGGTAAATGGAAGTACGTGGAGGTCTGAAGTAATGCGTGGTACGTGGTCAATGTATGCGGTCGTATAGCTCTCAATTACGGGGTTTCATCGGCGGGCGAAGGCGGTGAGCCGCTTGTGAAACCTTTGTTTTTGGCATACTCAAAGAGTTGGTCTCGGAGAACCTTACGCGCTCGGTGGAGACGAGAACGCACCGTACCTATGGGGCAATCCAGTATTTCTGCAATTTCTTCGTAGGTCATGCTTTCAATATCACTTAAAATGAGCACCGTGCGAAAAGCTTCCGGAAGCAATTGTAATGCTTCCGTCACTTCATCATCAAGAAGAGTATTAAAGAGTGTTTCTTCAAGATTGTTCGCATCTGCGCTTGCCGGACGGAGTGTCTCGTAATATTCTTCAATCTCGTCATACCGAACCTTATCCGGCTCACGAGACTGCTTGCGATAGCGGTTGATAAATGAGTTCTTTGAGATTTGAAACAACCACGCCTTGCAATTAGTTCCCTTCTGAAAACTGTCGAAGAAGCGAAACGCTTTCAAATACGTCTCTTGCAGCAAATCCCGCGCGTCTTCGCCGTTACCAGTGAGGTTGTAGGCAAAGTGATACACCGAATCCATATAGGGAAGCGCTTCCTGCTCAAAAGCACGCTTTTTTTCGTTCAAGCGCGTTTGCTCAGGAAGTGTGTCGTCGAAGCCTTGTTGTTGCAAAGGACTATTCATCTGGTTTTCGGAAATATCAGCGTTTGGATTCTCAAAGAAAGTGCAATCATACTACTACTGCTTCGGTTTTCTGCTGCGCCCGTTCAAATCTGACCCACGCTACGATGCAGAATATCAACGTTAGTAAAGAAAAAATGATTTCCAGCGTCAGCAAGGTATCTTGTTGTTGGGTGGTGATGTGATTATTCATCAGCAGGCGTGGTGCGGGACTTGCCCACCAAATGGCTAATGCGAATCCAAGAATACACAAGGTTACTCCAATCCACTGGCTCAACTTTCGGTAGCTGAATATCCCAATAACAACAAGTAATACGCCAGCCGCCCAATAGAATACCATTTTGCGAGGCTGTACCGTTGCTTCTTCTCTGTCCCGAATCGCTTCTGCGAGAATGGTTCTCTGCGCTGTCAATGTCGCAACGCGGTCGTAAGGGTATTTATCAATGCGCCGAAGTGAGTCCTCGTATTTCTCAAAATTCTGCAACTCTTTTTGGGTCTTGTCATAATCACGCGCCAACTGCTCGAGCGGAAGGTCTTTCGAGGCAAGCGCTTCCACATTTGTTGCGTATTGGTCGAGTATGGAACCCTGAGGTTTGAGAAATTTCGTGTATGTGTTGAGCAACAACTGGACGACAAGCGTACCAATGAAGATAAACACAACTATTTTGTAGAATAACGGTTTTTTCATTCAGCGATTGTTCAAAAGAAGTCAAAAGAAGTAAGTGTAAGAAAGATTTTGGCTGCACAACAACATCATCATCAGCCGACGCACACCAATCTACAAAAAAAAGATTGAGCCGCAATCTGAAAAAGCGAGATGCTCCTTTGCTCAGAAATGTACCAATCGGTGCATTTCGAGGAACACCAAACGTTAGAAATGGTGTATGGCGAACAGCTTGTCATGGCTTCGCAAACAGCACAAAGCCTTTGTTCTCCCACGCAACATTATACTTTTTCTCCACCAAAAAGAGCGAATCCAGATACGTGGCGCAGTCGTGAGAATACGCATACTCGCCGTAGAACATTTTCTCCGGTGTATAGCCAAGCGAAAACATATTTGTCGGGCGGTCAGCATCAAGGGAAACAGAGGTGTTCGGGTCAAACTTTGCCCGCACAACGTAACGCGGAAACGCCTCGCATGATTTTGTGTACGAAAGCAAATCCTGCCGCACCGTCCACATCTGTCCTATCCACGGGTGTTTGTACCACGGTACTGTCTTGGTCACAAAATACAGCATCGCCATACTCGGATATGCCTGAAGCGTGTCGCCCTCTCGCACACCCCGCGAACGTAATTCCGTCAATAATTCCTCCAGCGTTTCGGTGCGCCCCGGGCTTGAAACGATGCTGTGCAGCGCGGGGGAGGAAAATTTTGCGCTCAAGCGGTACGTGGGTTGGTCGCGGTAGGGCATTTGCAAGCGCAGCGCTATTCCCAGCACGACCGCCCCAACAACAAGCAATGACCGCACAAAACGAAGCTCCAGATACCGCGAAACAAACGTGCGCGATTCCAAAAGTGCAATCGGGAAAATAAGCCACACGCCATGCCGGAAATTACTCACCCACACGCCCGAACCACCCAAACTCACCAGCACAAAAAACGCAAACGCGCTCATAAAAAGTATCTGCTTGGGAATACCCATCGTGCGCCATTCCGTAACGGCAATATACCCCACAATCAGAAGCGGTGCGCCGAGCAAGAACGACGTGATTGGTCCATAATGGAAACCAAGCGACTTCGAGGCAAGCAAAATCACAACGCTCACAATACCCGCCGCAAAAACAACGAGCAGCGAGTTTTCGACAATATTTCCCACGCGCCCGCGCAAAAACGTCATTCGTTTCCATAGCAGCGCAAGCACTATCGCTGCTGCACCAACGCTCAAAATTTTTCCGTAACGTAGCGCCGTGCTGACGGTGAGCGGGTAATACCCCAATTCGGGATGATGAGCCGCATATTCGTGGAAGGTATTGACCGCCGTGATAGATTTTATGCTGGCTTCGATGATACCTTGCGCGGTGAAGCCTCTCAAGAGCAGCAAGCCCATGCAGACAAGCGCACCTGCCACAAAGCCCGACACATACAGCGTTCCCAGACGCAGAATGATGCGTTTGTCGTACCCGCGCAGCATTGCAAAGGCAAGCATTGCCACCGCAAACACGCACCAAAGACCCATCGGCAGACGCGAGAACACCATGAAGGCAGCAATAAAGCCGGATATGAACATCAGTGCTGCCGGATGCAGTTTCATGGGGCGCTGCGCAAAATACCGCATAAAAAACGCCGTGCTTGCCAGTGCCAGAAATCCGGGCAGGTTGTGGTATTCAATAATCAAGCCTTCTTCGCTATTGAACACCGCCAGAATCAGCGTCGGCACAAGCGCGAAGGCAAGCGCCCGTCTGTCCTCGTAGAACCACGCGAGAATCACGTAGCAGACAAGCGCAGAAGCGGTCATCATCAGCACCCATTGGAAGCGATACGCCAGAAGCGAGTCTGCTCCTGTGTAGAACCAAAATCCTGCCAGAAAAGCGCTGCCGAAATTATTGAAATCCCACAAAGCCGCTTTCGGGTGCGCGGCTTGCATCCACGCCATTGTGGTGCTATAGCCAGTATCGGTGTAGTCCAGCCCGAAAAAAATGAGCGGCAGCAGAAGGCAAAACGAAATGCCGCCAAGAATAAGCCCATAGCGCACAACAGGACGCTGAAGAAATGAGGTCATAATTTAAGGTTTGAAGAGATTGAACGATGATTAGAACCGATAAAAATAGTGCGGGAAGCGCACGTTACCGCAGCACCTGCAAAAGTTTGTGCGCACGCTCGCTACCCGCTTGCACGACCACGCTGTACGTGCCATTCGGCAACGTGTGAAGGTCTTGCTCTATATCGTGTGCGCCTGCGGCAAACTCACCAAGCGCTGTCGTTTGCATCAACCGCCCAAGCACATCGAAAATACTGACCTCTACCATACCCACTTTTGGTATATCCAGCATTAGGCGTGTACGGTCAAGGGCGGGGTGCGGAGCGAAAGAAATGTTTACGGAGGCGGGCTGTGGGGCGGCGGTGCGGACGGAGACTGGGGAAGTGCTACCGATGTTTGCTTTGAATACGCCACCGCCCCTCGTTCCCGCAAAGAGCGTGGTGCCACTGATAGTGAGAGAATAGACAAAGGTATTTATCAAGTCGCTATTGACTGCTTGCCACATTGTACCGTTGTCCGTCGAGCGGAATACACCACCACTAAGTGTTCCTGCAAAAAGTGTGGATCCGCTGAAAGCAAGAGACCGGACATCTGTATTGGTCAAGCCGCTATTAACCACTTGCCACGTAGTGCCATTGTCCGTTGAACGAAACACCCCGTCGCCGGATGTTCCCGCAAAAAGTGTACTACCGCTGATGGTGAGAGAATTGATATAGGAATTTGTTAAGCCACTACTGAGCCACGTAGTACCGTTGTCTGACAAGCGAAACACACCACCGCCATTTGTTCCCGCAAAAAGCGTGGTGCCACTGACAACAAGAGAATTGATATAGGAATTCGTTAAGCCACTTCTGACTGCTTGCCACGTAGTGCCGTTGTTCGTCGAGCGAAACACCCCGTCGCCGAATGTTCCCGCAAAGAGCGTAGAATCCCTGACGGCGAACGATTCGACGATGGTATTCATTAAGCCGCTATGAATCCATGTAGCGCCACTATCCATTGAGCGGAATACCCCACCGCCTATCGTTCCTGCAAAAAGCGCGGTGCCCTTGATAGCAAGAGACTGAACAGATGTGTTCGCCAAGCCGATGCTGACCCATATCGTGCCGTTGTCCATAGAGCGAAATATCCCGCCGCCCACTGTCCCCGCAAAGAGTATGGTGCCGCTGATGGCGAGAGATCGGACAAAGGTATTTATTAAGTTGCTACTTATCCAAGTCATGCCGTTGTTCAACGAGTGAAATACACCACCGCCATTTGTCCCTGCAAAAAGTGTGGATCCGCTGAAAGCAAGAGACCAGACAAGGGTATCTGTCAAGCCTATATTAATCGCTTTCCACAAAGTGCCGTTGTTCGTCGAGCGAAACAATCCGCCTGCTGTTCCAGCAAAGAGCATAGAGTCGCTGACAGCGAGGGATAAAACAAAGGTATCAGTCAAACCATTGTTGATTGATTGCCACGTCGTGCCGCTGTCCAACGAGCGCAATACACCACCGCTAAGTGTTCCCGCAAAGAGCATGGAGCCACTGACAGCGAGATAGCGGACATTATAATTCGCTAAGCCACTACCGACCCATGTCGTGCCGTTGTCCGTCGAGCGAAACAATCCGCCATTTGTTCCCGCAAAGAGTGTGAAACCACTGACCGCAAGAGACAAGACATTGGTTCTTGTCAAGCCGCTATTAATTGCTTGCCATGTCGTGCCGTTGTCCAACGAACGAAACATTCCGTTGCTACTTGTTCCTGCAAAGACTGTTGTACCGCTAACAACAAGGGCTAAGATATTAGTATTTGTCAAGCCGCTACTGACCCACGTAATGCCATTATCCGTCGAGCGAAACAATCCGTCGCTGGATGTTCCTGCAAAGAGTGTAGTGCCGTTGACGGCAAGGGCTAAGATATTGGTATTTGTTAAGCCACTACTGACCCACGTAGTGCCATTATCCGTCGAACGAAACAATCCACGCTCGTATGCCCCCGCAAAGAGCGTAGAGCCGCTTTTTGCAAAACACCTTATGTCGCCCCCATACGGACCGTTGGTCTGCTGCCACTTAATATCTTGAGCCTGTGCCGGATAAAAAGTACAAAGAGAAACCAGTAAAACGAGATACAGCGCCATTACTCGCGCTTTGCGATAGGAAACGTCAAAAATAGTTTTCATAGAAAGATAGAATGGATGATTGTGAAATGTACGTTCATACTTCGTAAGCCTGCGATTACAACGTCCGAAAGCGCTTGAATGCTTCTTCTTCCAGCGCGGCACGGTGATTCGGGTGGGCTATTTCGATAAGTGCTTTTGCCCGCTCACGCATATTTTTGCCGTAGAGATTGGCAATGCCGTGTTCGGTGACGACGTAGTGAACGTGCGCCCGCGTCGTTACAACGCCCGCGCCTTGCTTTAGGTACGGTACAATGCGCGATTCGCCTTTGGAAGTCGTGGAAGGCAGCGCAATAATCGGCTTTCCGCCTTCGGAGAGCGATGCACCGCGAATAAAGTCCATCTGCCCGCCCACGCCCGAAAACTGCCGCGTTCCAATCGAATCCGCACAGACCTGTCCCGTCAAATCTACCTCAATGGCACTATTCACGGCGGTTACCTTCGGGTTCCGCCGAATCACGTGCGTATCGTTCACATACGCGCTGTCCAAAAACACCGTAAAGGGATTGTCATCCACAAAGTCGTACACACGCTTCGTACCCATCACAAAGCCCGTTACAATCTTGCCCGGATGCGTGGCTTTGTGCTCGCCCGTGATGACACCGCTTTCCACGAGGTCAATCACACCATCAGCAAACATCTCGGTATGAACACCCAAGCCTTTGTGGTGCTTCAGTGCCGACAGCACTGCGTCGGGAATAGCACCGATGCCCATTTGCAGCGTTGCGCCGTCCTCAACAAGCGAGGCACAATGCTTGCCGATAGTTGTTTCTACGTCGGTGTGGGGCGGTATTTCAATCGTCGGCAGGGCTTCATCTACTTCCACTGCCGCATGAATTTTGCTGATGTGAATAAACCCGTCGCCGTGCGTGTGCGGCATCTGCGGGTTGATTTGCGCAATGACTACCTTCGCACATTCCACCGCAGCGCGGGCAATATCCACCGACACGCCAAGTGAGCAATAGCCGTGCTTGTTTGGTGGCGAAACCTGAATCATCGCCACATCAAGCGGGATAATGCCGCGCCGAAAAAGAAGCGGCGCTTCGCTCAGGAACACGGGAATATAGTCCGCGCGCCCCTCTTCAACTGCCTTACGCATATTCGGTCCCACAAAAAGCGCGTTCACATGAAAACTCGCTTCCATGCCCGGCGCTGCGTAAGGCGCATCGCCTTCGGTGTGCAGATGAACAATCTCCACGCCGCGCAGTTCGCCGGAGCGGGCTGCCATTGCCGCAATAAGGCGCTGCGGAGCCGCTGCGACGCTGTGAATAAAGACGGTGTTGCCGGATGAAATATGTTCTACCGCCTGAGCGGCTGTGCCATAGCGTGTTTTCATGGATGTTTGAGTATTGAGAAAATATCTTAAATTCGCTTTACCCCCTCACCCTGCCCTCTCCCAAAGGGAGAGGGTTCCAGAATTAGCTCTGTATCTTGCCCTTCTACCTCTGGGAGAAGGGTTGGGATGAGGGCGGAAGAATTTTCAGACACTCTCTGAGAGAATGAATAGTTGATTGTTGATTGCAAGAATATTTACGCCGCCACCGTTCCCGCCGCCATTGCCTCAGCTTCCTCCAAACGCTTGATTTCATCACGCAGTTCGGCGGCTTTCTCGAAATCAAGGTCGCGGGCTGCGTTTTTCATTTCATCGCGGAGCTGCTCAATGAGGCTTTTGCGCTGTTCGGGAGTCATGAGCTTGAGAATAGGTGCAGTTTTCTTTTGAATATCAGCAAGCTCCGCCACGCGGCGCTTCTCGGTGCGCTTGGCGTTGATGTCCGCAATGGAAGTGCCTTGCAGGATTTCTTCCAGCGATTTATAGACCGTTTTGGGATCAATGCCGTGCTTGGTGTTGTAGGCTATTTGCAAGGCGCGGCGGCGGTTGGTCTCGTCCATCAATTTTCGCATAGAATTGGTAACGCGGTCAGCATAAAGAATCACCAAACCCTCCGCATTACGCGCCGTCCTGCCTGCGGTCTGAAGCAGGGAACGCTCGCTGCGCAAAAATCCTTCTTTATCGGCATCCAAAATCGCCACAAGCGAGACCTCCGGCATATCCAGCCCCTCGCGGAGCAGGTTCACGCCCACAAGCACTTCATACTTGCCCAAGCGCAAGTCGCGCAGAATCTCTACCCGCTCCAGCGCATCCACGTCGGAGTGAATGTACGCCACTTCTACGCCCAGATTCCGCAGGTAATCCGTCAAATCTTCCGCCATGCGCTTAGTGAGCGTCGTTACGAGCACACGCTCTTTCTTTTTCTGGCGGATACGGACTTCGTTGAGCAAATCGTCCACTTGATTTTTGATGGGGCGAACGCTGATTTCGGGGTCAAGCAAACCCGTCGGGCGAATAACCTGCTCCACCACAACGCCCCCGGACTGCTCCAATTCGTAATCGCCCGGAGTGGCGCTCACATACACAAACTGGTTCGCTATTTCGTTAAATTCATCAAAGCGCTGTGGACGGTTTTCCATAGCCGAGGGCAGACGGAATCCGTGCTCCACAAGCGTTCCTTTTCGCACACGGTCGCCTGTGTACATGGCACGGACTTGTGGCAGCGTCACGTGGCTCTCATCCACCACCAGCAAATAATCTTCGGAGAAATAATCCAGCAAACACGTGGGGCGTTCATCGAAGGTGCGCCCCGACAGGTGCATGGAATAATTTTCAATACCGGAGCAGTAGCCTACCTCACGCATCATTTCGAGGTCGAACATCGTGCGTTGCTCCAAGCGCTGCGCCTCAAGGAGTTTGTTTGCGTCGTAGAGTTCTTTCAGGCGGTCGCGAAGTTCATTTTGAATGAGCAAAATTGCTTGCTCCACTTCTGCCTCCGTGCTGGCAAAAAGCCTTGCCGGATAGAGCGTTGTGGCTTCCAGCACGTCAATTACTTTCCCGTCAATGGGCGTAATAATCGAAAGGCGGTCAATTTCATCGCCGAAAAGCTCTACCCGAATGGCAATGCTGTCTTCGTAAGCGGGCATAATGTCAATCACATCGCCGCGTACGCGGAATGTACCGCGCCCGAACTCGAAATCATTGCGCGAGTAGTACATATCGGCAAGGCGGCGAATCATCTGCTGGCGGTCAATACGCATCCCTTTGCGAAGTGCCATCAGCATTTGTTGAAAAGATTCTTTGCGCCCCAAGCCGTAAATACACGAAACCGACGATACCACAATTACATCACGCCGCCCTTCCACAAGAGCACTTGTGGCACGGAGCCGAAGGCGGTCTATCTCATCGTTGATAGCAAAATCTTTTTCGATATAGGTGTCGCTGGACGGCACGTATGCTTCAGGCTGGTAGTAGTCGTAATAGCTGATAAAAAATTCTACGGCATTATGAGGGAAAAACTGCTTGAATTCCGCATAGAGCTGGGCTGCAAGGGTTTTATTATGCGAGATAATCAGTGTGGGGCGTTGTACCTGCTCAATTACATTTGCCATCGTGAATGTTTTGCCGGAACCGGTCACGCCAAGCAATGTTTGGTGGCGGTCGCCGCGCTCTACACCCTCGACGAGTTGACGGATAGCTTCGGGTTGGTCGCCGGTGGGTTTATAGTTAGAAACGAGTTGGAAGCCTTGCATGATAGAGCACCGTAGGGGAGTGTTGAAGAAAATGGAACGAGGCAAATCTACGGAAAAAAAATCATTTTTTTCGTTCATTTCCTTTTACCTAATTGCACCCCAACGGAGAATCCTTACCGTTTGGCATAACATTTGCTTTTCATCAAAAGCGTGGTTTATGCTTTGTGTAAGAGCATCGTTACAACCGTTCATCAACGACACAGTTCAACATATAGTTTTCACATTTTCGGAGAAATTTTCATGAAGACGCTGCATACCGCAATGGTGCAAAGCGCTGTAACGGCGCTCAGTCTCGGCATTTTTTGCCTTGCTTCCGCGCCGACGACGCTTCGTGCGCAAAGCCCGGTGGATGCCGGAAACAGCCCCACCGCCCGTTCTACACCACGCTCCCGCACAGCTACCACCATTGACAATCTGGGCGTACGCTATTTGAAACTTGGCAATAGTTACCGCGAAGCACGGAATTACGACCTTTCACAGACCTATCTCAAAAAGGGCTTGGACATGGTACGCAATCGCAACACGTACTGGGAAGCGGCAGGCTATGAGTATTTGGGACTGCTCTATCGTGACATGGGCGACCGCCAGATGTCGCTTGAATACTTGCGCACAGCCGCCTCGCTCTATGACCGCGTTGTAAATATGCGCAACAACATGGGCAGCGACGAAGTTCTTCGCAGCGTTATTGCAGACGTGGAGCAGGGAGCGCAAGCGCCTCCGGGCACTCCACGCCTGCCCTATCCAGTTGTCGAAGACACACGCCTCCAAGACGAAAATCGCCGTTTGCAAGACGAAAACCGTACGTTGATGAGCAAAATCAACGACCTCGAAGCGCGTATCCGCCAACTGGAAGCGGGCTTGAGTGCAAACCCCGGAATGTCGCTCAAAAGCCCGATGTCGGTGGACATGAGCGATTGCAAGCGCGATTTGGAGGGCATTGCCCGCTACCGCGAAAGCACGCTTTGGCTGAACGGGTATGCACCCATTGACTTCTCCACACGTGATGTGCGCATCACCGGTGGTGGCGCACGAGTGGACGGTACGCTCATTGTTGGTTATCTGAAGCGCGGCGAGTCTGCGAAAATCGAAGTCTCCATGCCGCTTGGGCAGTATGTGATTATTGCCGATGGTTGTTCTCCGAAAGCGCGTGATATTGACGTGCGCATCATCAATCAACAAGGCGTAGTCTTGGAGAAAAAGGATATTCGCTTCACCGGCTCTATGCCCAATCCGGCACCATCCAATAATAACAACAGCACAAGCAACAGTAGCAGCAATTCCACCACCACCAATGAATCTGCCGGAAGCCGCCCCAGCGATTCCACTCAGACACAAACCCGTCCGGCGGAAAACAATTCCACTGCTTCCACAGCAACGCCTATTGACGACACTCTTCGCAACAAGCCTTCCAATACCCGTGAAGCACTGGCAAAAGTAGGCTGGAATAATGAGTACGGCGGAACCCACACCTTCCTTGTAACGATGTACGAATGTGATGCCGAAGGCGCATATTTCTGCTTCTTGGTTGGAAAAAAATAATCTTCACAAGGAATGATGTTATGAATCACTCTACTTTCACACGTCCGAGCGGCTCACGAAATCTCGCTTGCTGCATTGCTGCAGTAGTGGGCATGACGATGATGGGCAACGGAAGCACTTCTTTGGCTGCATTCGCGCAAACAGCTCCACCCCCAACGTCTTCACCGAGCGCCAGCACTCGCTCCGCAACCGCTCGCACCGCGACCACTCGTTCTACGACTGCTCGTCCCACGAATCGTACTGCCGCTCGTCCCTTACCGCCTGTGCGAACAAGCACACCAAAGGCAGCGCTGGACGAAGCGCAACGCGCCTTGAAACTCGGCAGTAGCTACCGCGAAGCACGAAATTACGACCTTGCGCAAAAGTATATCCAGCGCGGCATTGAACTGGCGAATAAAGCAGGCAATCGGTACTGGGAAGCGACCGGATACGAGTATTTGGGCTTGGTGTACCGCGACATCGGCGACCGAGATGCCGCACTTTCGGCGTTGCAGAAGGCTTCCGATATGTTCACAGGAATCATCAAGCAGCCTAATGGCAGCCAGAACTCCACACAGGCACTCATGGACGATGTGCGCCGGAATGACCGCTCACGCCCACCGGCAAATGCTTCTTCAGGTGTTCCTGCACCTTCACCGCCGCCAACAGACGTTGAGCGTGAACGTACATTGAACCGTCAGCTCACGGAGCGTATTCAGGCATTAGAATCAAAAATCCGCGCTTTGGAAGACCGCTCGGCACTTTCGGTAAGCCCCGGAGCAAGCCCCGTCATCGTTAATCCAAGCACACCGCCGCCTCAGGTAAGGGCAAGCGAAAGTTCGCCGGGCGTAATAGCGCGGACAATGCCGCGTCAGGTGCCGGACGGTGGGCAGCCGCAAGCAGAATTTGCTCCTTTCCAGACTGAGAAAAAAACACGTCCCGAACCTCAAACACGCCCTGCACCCACGCCCGCACGGGCTGTTGTGATGGATGTGATTACGCTTCCGACCTTCACGCTGCAAATTGGTATTGGAGCGGGCTACAATCTCAATACAAAAGAAATGACAACACGGGCTGCAGAAAGCGGTGTAGAAGGTATAGTAACAGGAGGCGCACCATCTATTTCGTTCCCGCTCTTGTCCGTTAGTGGTGATTTCTTTCTCTCCCCTAATTTTTCGCTTGGACTAATGTATGGCTATTATCCGGGACCTGACTCAACAGGCACTACAAGTACAACAACTGCCACGACCACTCCCACCACAACACGAACAACCCGTTTCTCCAAAAGCTATCACCTCCTGACTCTTCGTCCTTCGGTGCATTTTGTTCGTGACCGCACGACCGACATTTATGCAGGATTATCGCTTGGCACATTGGTTAATTTTGCATCTCTCTTTAATCCGCTACGCTTTTATGCGGGCTTGATGGCGGGATTTCAATACAACTTTACCCGTCAAGTCGGTGCATTTATAGAACTTTCCGGTGGCGGTACTTATGTAGGTAATACACAAGTTCAACAAGCTAATACGACAACACCCGGCAATCCGCTCTTAGACATAGGCGCGATGGGTAGATTAGGAATTGCGATAAATTTCTAATTCACTGCTGTTCTCAAGAAAATGCTTTAACGCAAAGGTACACCGTACCTTTGCGTTTTTTATGCGCGGTAATTTGATTTCGCGCTGCCGTTATTCCATGCAATTTTTGTAACTTTGCAGGCAATTTTTTTTGTTGTCCGGCTTCAAGGAATTATGGATACCAACACGCCAAAGACCACTCCCGAACCCTCACTCCGCAACGACCTTATCCGCGTACTGGCGCTTTTGCTGCAAGAGCGCCGCTTGATTATCACCGTAACGCTTGTTGCCGCGATTTCCTCCGCGCTTATTTCCTACTTTTTTCTTCCGAACTGGTATGCTTCATCGGTGAATGCCGTGCCGCCACGCCGTCAGGGGTCTGGGCTGGAGGGCTTGGCAGGAGGCTTGTCGTCGGCACTCAAAGATTTTGGCTTGGCAAAAGCAGGAAAGACAAGCACCGAGACATATTCTTTCTCGGTCATTCTGAACAGCCGACGGATGAAGGACACTATTATTCGGCTTTTCAAGCTGCACACTATCTACCGTCTTGATTCTACAGAATGGATAGACCTGCGGAAGGAATACGACCAATATGTGACGGTTTCTACCGAAGCCGACGGGAACTATCTTATCACCGCACTTCACACCGACCGCAATGAAGCGGTGCGCATGGCACTCAAGATATACGAACTGGGTAATCTTTTTGCGGACGAAATCTATCAGCAAGAAGCCCGCACGAGTCTGAATCTTTTAGAGCAGCGCTTTTCACAAGCGGATTCAAGCCTCGTAGCAGTGCGCGATACACTGCTCAAATTCTCCCGGAAATACAAACTCTTTTCCGCCGTTGACCAAGCAAAAGCAGCTGCAAGCGCAATGGCAGATATTCGTGTGCAGCAATATCGCCAAGAACTCAGCGTGGAACTTGCACGAACCCTGTACGGCGAAAACGACCCCGCGACGGCAGCGCAGCGCGAACTTCTCCGCAAATCGAACGAACAAGCCTCTCGTGCAGAAAATCAGCCCGGATTGGCAGGAAATTTTGCGCTCTCTACGGTCGGCGCAGATGTAGCACTCGAATACATGAGATTATATGCGGACTTGGAGGTGTTCACGAAAGTGAAAGCGCTTATTATTCCTGTTATCGAGCAAAACCGTCAGGATCTCAGCCGTCGGCAGCCGTCCCTCATTATGCTTGATCCACCCGTTCCGGCGGATAAAAAAGACCGCCCAAAGCGGAGTTTGATTGTGCTGGGGGCAACGCTGGCAGCACTCACATTTATTCTTGTTTTTGTTGTCCTCCGCGACCGCTATTATGCCCTCCGGTCAAACTATAAAGCTATATTGCAGAATGCAATGGCAAAAAGTACAACTGAAGAGACCACCCCTTCAAGGTAGAGTGACGGCATTTACAATTTGTCATTGACTACTGTAACAGTCTTTCTTTGGATTTTGTCAAAAAACGCCGTATTTTTACACTTGTATAACGTTTTTGGCAAATGCCCCAAACATTGAAAAACCACACAACCGTTCCAAGGATTTTCGCAGATACTTATTGAGTCTGCTTCTTGCCGTCGTTTCCCGTTCATATTGCTATGTGGACGAGCTTTGGCGGAGACAGTACACACAAAAAGTTTCGTGCGAAAGCCCTCTTTGGTTGTTGAAGTTTTTATACTATCAATACCTTGTTTCACTAATTGAGGGTATGCTTCATGGAAAAGAAGCGTTCTGCTTTACATTACTTCCGACCAAGCACCTGGCCATTCTGGGCGCTGCACGTCGGTTGTTTTGCTGCATTCTTTATTGAGTTTTCGTGGTGGTATGTGGCGCTTGCGGCGGCTGGCTATGCCGTGCGTATGTTCGGTGTGACCGGTGGCTACCATCGCTATTTCTCGCACCGCACCTACTCCACAAGTCGCGTGTTCCAGTTCGTCCTTGCCTTTTTGGCAATGTGTTCTGTTCAAAAAGGCGTGATTTGGTGGGCCTCGCATCACCGCCATCACCACACGCACTCCGACCAAGAGGACGATACCCACTCACCACAAGACGGATTCTGGTGGTCGCACGTGGGTTGGATTCTGAGCGATGAAAACAACGCAACCGAAGAGCACTACGTGCGCGATTTGCTGCGCTATCCCGAACTGGTCTGGTTGAATAAGAATATGCTTGTGCCGCCGATTACGTGGGGCGTAGCAATGTTCCTTATCGCCGGAATTCCGGGTTTGGTCTGGGGATTGTGCATCAGCACAGTACTTTGCTGGCACGGCACATTCACCATCAACTCGCTTTCCCATACATGGGGCGGCAGACGTTATGTGACGACCGACACAAGCCGTAATAATTTTGTTCTTGCTCTCATCACTCTTGGCGAGGGCTGGCACAATAATCACCACCGCTTTCAGTCTTCTGCTCGCAACGGATTCTTCTGGTGGGAATTGGATATGACGTACTACACGCTGAAAATGTTGTCGTTTGTAGGTTTGGTCTGGGATTTGCGTCCTGTTCCGAAGCACTTGCTGGATGACCATCACGAGTCATGGCTAAAGAATCAACCGGAACACCTTCAAGGTATGGTTATTCCGCGTGCTGCGGCAATGGAACTTGCGGTACCTGAAGAAGCGTAAATGCCCGAAGTAATATGTGTAAAAAGGCTACTTTCCCATCATTGAGAAAGTAGCCTTTTTCTTTGTCACTTAACTGTATACTTGCTATTCAACCGTAATCAAGGGCAAGGCTTTGTCTGCTGGAACTAATCGTCCTATTGGGTTGGCAAACTCCGATAATCCTGCTTCAGCAAGAATCGTGCGTACCTCTTCAAGAGCGCCGGGGCTAACTGCTATAAGCAAGCCGCCACTTGTCTGGGGGTCGCAGAGAACGTTGCGTTGGTCATCCGAAAGCGGAGCGATATTGCTGCCGTAACTACTGAAATTACGACCCGTTCCGCCCGGAACAGACTTTTGCTCCAGATAGTACGCGAGATTAGGGAGTTTCGGAACGTCATTAAAACGGATTTCTGCACGAACACCACTTCCCTCGCACATTTCTGTCAAGTGCCCCAACAGCCCAAAGCCTGTCACGTCCGTCATAGCGCGAACACCTACGCATTTGCCCAAAGCAGTACCAACGCTATTCAAGCGCATCATCTGTTCGGCGGCGCGTCCTTTGTCTTCGTCCCGCAGAATACCACGCTTTTCGGCAGTCGTCAAAATTCCCACACCAAGCGGTTTGGTGAGAAAAAGCAGGTTTCCTGTTTCGGCGGTGTTGTTTTGCTTAATGTTTGCGATGGGTACAAGACCGCTTACCGCTAGACCAAAGATTGGCTCAGGGCTGTCAATACTATGACCTCCCGCAAGCGGTATTCCCGCCTCTGCGCACACGTGCCGCCCGCCCGCAATCACCCGCCCAGCAACCTCCGGGGGTAACTTATCCAGCGTCCAACCCAGAATCGCAATCGCCATCGTCGGTGTGCCGCCCATTGCATAGACATCGCTTATGGCATTTGCGCCCGCGATGCGCCCAAAATCAAACGGGTCATCCACAATCGGCATAAAGAAGTCCGTCGTGCTGATGAGCGCTTGCCCGTTACCAATATCATACACCGCAGCATCATCACGGGAATTGTTGCCCACAAGCAGCTTTCCGGCATCGTAGGTCATTGGTGGGGCTTCGTTGCTATGCAAAATTTTATCCAGTATCGCCGGAGCAATCTTGCAGCCGCAGCCCGCACCGTGACTGTATTGCGTAAGACGAATCGGTTCGGAAGCAGTAGTTTCCATTTGGGTAGAAGTGATTTTTATGAGCGAATAATCGTGTCTGCGCGGTCGGGACTGGTCGAAATAATGGTCACTCGTGCGCCGGAGAGCGTTTCAATGCGTCCGATGTAATCTTTTGCGGCTTGTGGTAAATCTTGATACGTCCGAATGCCCGTGAGCGACGATTTCCAGCCGGGCATTGTCTCGTACATTGGTTCTACCCGTTCCAGCGTGTCGGCATCGGCAGGAATACTCTTGAGTATTTTTCCATCCAGTTTGTAAGCGGTGCAAAGCGTGATTTCATCGAAGGTATCAAGCACGTCCATTTTGGTCAATGCAATTTCGCTGATGCCGTTGACAATGACGGAATACCGCAGGGCAAAAGCGTCCAACCATCCGCAACGGCGCGGTCTGCCGGTCGTTGCGCCAAATTCCGAGCCGATGGAACGTAAGCGTTCACCTGTCGCGTCGTGGAGTTCTGTCGGGAAAGGACCATTGCCCACGCGAGTAGAATACGCTTTCACGACACCCATCACTTTAGAAATTGCTGTCGGAGCCAATCCCAGCCCCGTAGCCGCACCGCCGCTTGTGGGATTGGAGCTGGTAACATACGGATATGTGCCGTGGTCAACATCCAGCATAGCGCCTTGTGCACCTTCCAGCAGAATGTTCTTGCCCGCTTGAATGGCATCGTGGAGCAGAAGCGTTGTGTCGGTGATGTAGGGGTCTATTTGTGTGTCAAATTGGCAGTATTCATCCGCAATTTTTTCAGCATCGAGTTCTTCGTAGTCAT
Source organism: uncultured bacterium (assembly GCA_937899715.1). Lineage (GTDB taxonomy): Bacteria > Bacteroidota > Ignavibacteria > Kapaibacteriales > UBA4661 > PH2015. The sequence goes on from CALCNX010000006.1 coordinate 39,114, forward strand.
AAATTTTTGAGAGAAGTTTATTCACCTCACCGATGTTTGCACGAAGTTTGTCGGAAAAGCGCTTGCGGTCGAGCAAATCCACAATGCGAACACCGTTGCGGCTTGCTTTATCAATATATGCCGGACCAATACCCCGCCCCGTCGTGCCGATAGCGTTCTTACGGTCTGTGGCGGCATCGTTCGCGGAGGCAGCTTTTTCACGGGCTGCGTCCAGAAGTTTATGATACGGCATAATCAAATGCGCCCTGTGGCTAATAAACAAGCGTCCGTTGATATTGATGCCATACTCTTCCAGCATCTTGATTTCTTCCATCAGCGCTACGGGGTCAATCACCACACCGTTTCCGATAACGCACTGCACGTGCGGATGCAAAATACCGGACGGAATAAGGTGCAAAACATATTTTTTGCCGTCAATGACAAGCGTATGCCCGGCATTTGCTCCGCCTTGATAGCGGGCAACAATGTCTGCTTTTTGGCTCAGTAAATCAACAATTTTACCTTTGCCTTCGTCGCCCCACTGAGCGCCTACGATGAGAGAAACCATGAGAAAAAGGAATTAGAAATGACAAATTACGAAGTTATTATTTCATCGTTTGGTACGCCCGCAAGTTTGCCCCTCAATGTGGCAATGATATTGGAGTAGGATGTTTCCACGTCGCTTTCGCGCCGAAACTCCGGCACAAGCGGTAACGGCGAAAGCGCCTTTGCTGTAAGAGCAAGGTCGCTTTCGAGAACAGCATTGTGCTGTTGAGTATATTTGGCAAGTGCAATCATTTTCGCCTATGTTTTTTAAGTGCGCCAAAAGCAATAGTTTTTACTTTTACTCAAATTATGAATATTTCCGAACCAAGAAAAACCGCTCTGCAAAAGGTAGAGCGGTTTGACTTAAATTATTTTTATTTGGCTTGGGCTATACCAAGCAATGCTTCAATTTTATTCATATTTTCTGTTGGTAGTCCAGCTTTGCGAAAACCTGTAAAGTCCTGTTTTACATATTCTTTCCAACTAGCATAACCAAATTGATAATCTTGATTTGCTTTGTGTATTTCAAGTGCTTTGTCAATATCACTTTTGAACATAAAAGCATAAGCAGAATGAAGTGCTGCTGATGCTTTTGCATCTTCAGTAACCTTCGATAAATTCAATACTTTTTTTGCATTCTGAATTGCATCGTCATATTTTTTCAAATATAGTAGTTCAAGAGATATTGATGTTAAAGTGGTAGAATCAACTTCTACTAGCAGACTATAATCTTTGATTGCCTCTTGATAATCACCCATCTCATGCTTACATAAAGCTCTATTAAGTGTAAAAATTGACGCTTTTTGGTCGTTACGCATACTTTTAGCACACTGCACTGCTTTAGAATAATTTTGTAATGCTATATCAAACTTCTTTTTTTGGGAAAAAACACCAGCGATATTATTGTAAATATCGCATTCCAAGCTATCTAACTTCAAAGCTGCTTCATAATCTGCTAAAGCCAAATCAAGTTTTCCTGCTTCGCTATACTTAAAGCCACGACTAAAATAGTCCTGAGCCGTTTTAAGTTTCTTCTGCGCCACAGCAGGAAGAGCAATAACAAAGAGCAGGGAAAGGACAAGCAGCAAACGAGAGGTTTTCATGGGAGATACTCCAAAAATGGTATGTAAAAACGACGGGTAGGTAATTTGTTGTCCCGTCTTATTATTACGACCAATATCGCTGTTTTTGAGATTTAATTTGAGGGTGTTTTTTTTGGTAGAAACGCAAATTAACTGCTATTCACCAAGTGAAACGATTTCTGACTGAATTGCTTTCGGTAACATCAAAAGAAACGGTATGCTATGCTCAAAGTTGAGTGTATCATATTGGTTCCCAAGTGCTTTTAGACTTGCGTAGTAGTGCTGCCGTTCTTGCTCGTAATATGCCTCGCTTGTTACTTTCCAAGCCAGTGAGCCGCAATGGTGCGCCAAAAACCATTTCTCTAGCAAGCGCCCAATGCGCCCGTTGCCGTCCGAAAAAGGATGAGTCTTCTCAAACACCAAATGAATCAAGGAAGCGTGATAGAGAGCCTTCTCCGGCGAAAGTGTTGTCTTCAATAGTATTTTTATATCACGCCAAAACTCTTGCATTGCAGAGGCAACATTTTCAGGCGGCAAAGGGCGATAGACAATCATGGAGCGCCCGCCGATAACAACAGGAACACGTCTGTATGCGCCTCGCTCACGGGGATTGTCCATAAATTTGCTCATCATAAAATGCACTTTGAGAAAATTTCTCTCGTTCAAAACGTGCTTTTCTGCAAACAAATATGCTTCTTCCAGTGCTTCGACCCATGCAAGGGTTTTTCTCGTCTCGGCGCTAATGCCTTTGGCATTGGTGAGGCGTGAATTAAGGTAGAAATTCAAATCAATCTCTACGCCTTCAATACGCGAAGAAAATACAGCAGAGGACTGCCGGGCAAAAGAAATAGTTGGATATTCCGCCAAGTTTGCAAACTGCTTCCAAATTGTGTTCGGGAGCGGCTTGCATTGCTTTTTGTATGCAGAAAAATAGCTTGTGTCTGTAATGCTGATAATTGACATGGTACGATATTTTCAAACAGGCTACGAAAAAACAACTTTCAAAATATCATTTGTAGTCTTGAGCCGTTTAGTTCCAATGCCCTTTACCAACGCCAAGCATCTTTACGCCTCGCTCACGGAGCGCTTGGGCGGTGGTGTCGGAAATGATATTAAAGGCATCAATAATGACGCTCACGCCCGGCAGTGCCGATAGAATCTGCTCTGCGGTCATTGCCAGATAGTCGCTGTGGCGCACCGCGAAGATTGCTGCATCGTGCTTCAGCCCGCGAAGATCATCAATACTGGTGTGGACATCGGCTGCTTTTTCAACCCAATAGGAAACAAGCGGGTCGTGAAGCTGCATCACAGCACCTTCTTTTTCGCAGAGGTCGTAGAAAAGTTCGGACGGCGAATAGCGCGTATCTGCTACGTCATTGAGATAGGAAATGCCGAGAATCGTGATATGCTTTCCGCGCAAATCGGGCATTTCGCGCTTGAGCAAATCCACCGTGAAAGATGGCATCAAGTCGTTGGTGTTTATTGCCGAAAGCGACATATCCAGTCGCTTGTCTGATTCAAACAATGTAGAATACGACCAATCGGCAAGTAACGAATCTTTCGTAAGGCAGTACCCGCCGACACCAAAGCCGGGAGCCATGATGTTACGGTGCGTCGGGCGGACTCGTATTGCCTGAATGACATCGAACATATTCACGCCTGCATCTTGCGCAAACTCCGTCCATTCCTGCATAAACGCAATGTTCATGGCGCGGAATGAATTTTCCAACACCTTCGACATCTCGCTTGCAGTCGTAGAATGAAGTTCGGTCAGAGGATAATCTTTTGTGTTGATGAAGGACGACAAGAACTCACGTGCAGCCTGCTTTGCAGCATTGTCCGTGCCGGAATACACACGATAAAAATTCGTGATGGAATTGAGATATTCTTTGCCCGGCATAACGCGCTCGTAGGAATGTGCCAGATGCACCGTGCTTGTATCTAAGCCACGTTCACGCCCAATGCGCTCGAAAAGTGGCTTCAGTACCTTCTCAGTCGTTCCGGGCGGCACGGTGGTTTCGATGAGAACAAGCGTATTGTTGGTGATGCGCTCGGCAACGGTCGTGATGGCTTCTTTGTAGCGGTCGAAGGTGAAATCGTAATCGCGAGCATTGCCGAGTTGCTTCTTCTTGATGTCCAGATGAATATCCACCACGACAATATCCGCCAGCGTGTAGGCGAAAGGCGAGAAGGTTGCGGTCAAATTGCCGTTACCATGAGCAGTTGTGTATGCCGCATCCAAACTGGTGTCGGTTGAAACAACCGAAGCCAACCCTTGATGAACACGGGCAATTTTCCAATAATTAGCTTCATCCGGCAAGTCAACGCCGATAACGTTGTAGAGCAGTTCACCACTTGCGTTCTTGGCATTTGCAACAGCGGCAGCCATTGCCGTGCCGACAAAGCCCAAACCTTGAATCACAACGGTCTTGCGGTCGTTTCGGACAAATGCTGCGAGGCGTTCCTGCTCGGCAGTAGCATTGATGCTGTATTCAAATGTATCACCGAAGGGAGAGCGGGAGGTCATAATGTGAGAATTATTGACAAAATAAAGGCGTGGAAAAGTAACTCCACAGAACAGCAAATTTACGAAAAGATTTGGATTCAAGCCGCCACCAAATGAAAAAGCGTGAAAGAACTGATGTTCTTTCACGCTTTTGTTTTATCTGTTTAGACTGCTCAATAAAATTTACGCACCGATTTTCACAACAAGGTCAACGAGACGATTCGAGTAGCCCCACTCGTTGTCGTACCAGCCGACAACTTTAACCGTGTTGCCGATAACCATTGTACAATCGCTGTCAACGATACAGGAATGTGGGTTGCCAACGATGTCGCTGGAAACAAGCGGGTCTTCGGAGTACTCCATGATGCCCTTCAATGCACCGTTTGCTGCGGCTTTCATAGCGGCGTTGACCTCTTCTTTGGTCGCCGTCTTTTTCAGGATTGCCGAAAAATCTGTGATTGAGCCGTCTGGCACTGGTACACGAAGCGAGAAGCCGTTCAGTTTGCCTTCCAATTCCGGCAATACTTCGCCGACTGCTTTTGCAGCACCGGTTGAGGTCGGGATGATGTTGATGGCGGCAGAGCGGGCGCGGCGCAAGTCACTGTGCGGCAGGTCAAGGATGCGCTGGTCGTTAGTGTACGCATGAACTGTTGTCATCATGCCGCTTTCTACACCAAATGCTTCGTGCAGAACTTTTACCATCGGCGCAAGGCAGTTTGTGGTGCAGGATGCGTTGGAAAGCACTTGTTCGCTGCCCTTTAGCACGTGGTCGTTGACACCCAAAACGATGGTAGCATCAACTTTATCTTTTGACGGAGCACTGATAATGACTTTTTTTGCACCATTGGCTACGTGCCGCAAGCACTCGTCTTTTTTCGTGTAGATGCCGGTGGATTCAATGACAATATCCACATCTTTCCATGGTAAGCCTTCGATAGTCTTCGATGCAGAAATTGCGATACTCTGACCGTTGACCACAAGATTTGACCCGTCAACGCCTACCGTGCCGTTGAAACGACCATGAACGGAGTCATATTTAAGTAGGTGTGCGAGGGTTTTTACGTCGGTGATGTCGTTAATACCGACAAACTCAAGTTTACCCGGATGCGCCGAAAATGCAGCGCGAAGGAAGTTGCGACCAATACGACCAAAGCCGTTGATTGCTACGCGAATCGCCATGAACGTTCTCCCAGAAAAACGATGAGACAAAATGAAGCATCATCCCAAGCAAAAGTGCCGTAATGATGCACGTATTTCTAACCGAACAAACATACAAAAAAAACATCGCATATTCCCACAGAAAACGTATCGCAGTTTGCGCGGCTTTGCTATCTTTGCAGGAACGGACGCGCTCGACTGTGTAGCGCACATAATCCACATTTTTGCTTTTCAGGAGAGACGGCTATGGCAACAAAAAAAGCGCTTTCTCGTAATGCTGCAATCGCAGTACTCATTATTGCAGTAGGTGCGCAGATTTTCACCATGTGCAAAAAGAAATCTGACCAGACACCTGCACCGTCGGGCGGACAGCAGCAATCGGCACCGCAGCCAAACTCTACAGGAAGCATTCATTTGGAAATGGGTGTGCCTTCCGGGGGCAGCAGCGAACCTTCGTATTTACTTGTTCGCAAGCAATATGCTCTTTCCTATAATGCTACGAAAAATGTTCCTAATTGGGTGAGTTCTAATCTGAATGCAAGCTATTTCGGTGCTACCGAGCGCAAGCAAGGGCAATTTATGCCAGACCCTGAGTTGCCATCGCAGTTCTACCACGTCCGGCATCAAGATTACAGCAACTCCGGCTATGACCGTGGGCATATGGTTCGCTCCGAAGAGCGCACCGCTTCGCGCGAGGACAATGACGCGACGTTCTACACCACCAACCTTCTACCGCAGTATCACGACCTCAATGCCGGTCCTTGGCTGCGCTTGGAGGAGTTTTGCCAATATTTATCGCAGCGCAAAAATAAAGAGTTGTACATTATCTGTGGCGGCATTTATCCTAAAAATTATCAGACTATCGGCAAGAACAGTAAAGTTGCGGTTCCCAGCCACTGCTTCAAGATTATTGTTGTGTTGGAGCGCGGGCAGCGCTTAAAAGATGTGAATGAAAATACGACGGTCTTAGCGGCAATTATGCCGAACGTTGAGGGTATTGGGCATGAGCAGTGGCGTCAATACCAGACCACCGTTGATGAAATTGAGCGCCAGACCGGATACGACTTTCTGACAGCAGTGCCGGAAAAAATTCAGAAGGCTATCGAAAGCCGCAAAGCTGAATCGCTTGCACTGGCAAAATAGCACCGTGAATTCAAGCACAAGCGGGCAGTCTGTTTTTCAGTATTTGGAGGTTATTCAAAATTCTCTTATATTTGCAATCCCTTTACTACCAAAGTCCGACAATAGTCGGCTCACGGAAGGTTCGCATAATGGTATTGCAGCAGTCTTGAAAACTGCCGAGCGCAAGCTCATGAGAGTTCGAGTCCCTCACCTTCCGCCATTATTTTTTCCAAACCCGCACCATTATCGGCTTGCGGGTTTTGTTTTATGCGGTACATAGTGTGTTTGTTCAGTATAATAACAAAAGCCACTAGCGAGCAACAATACTCGTCAGTGGCTTTTGAATATAAATTTTCGTGAAAATGCGGTAAGCCGAATTCTGTCTTTTGCGCTGCCTGTTGAACTGGGAAGCGAGAGCGCAAGAGGTGATTATTTATCTGGGAAGCGCATTACTACGCTCCTCGTGCAGCCTACCCGAATGAAGCGAAGGAGCATATTACATCTCACTTCTGTTACACGAGCCGCGTAATGACGTACCTACATTCGGGGTAGCGTCCTTCATTCTTACTTGACTTTGCTCCTTGCGGGGTTTGCCCTGCCATTCGATGTTACCATGAATGCGGTAAGCTCTTACCTCACCTTTTCACCCTTACCTGAGAAGAACACTTCGGTAAAGAAATACTCGCCCCAGGCGGTTTGTTTTCTGTGGCACTTTCCATCGGCTTGCCTGAAAGTGCACGATTGCTCGTGGGTATCACGCTCTCAAGTTTACCGTCCGGTCGTTAACCGGCGCAATGCTCTTTGGAGTTCGGACTTTCCTCAGAAAGCCTATTGCTATGCTTTCCGCAATCACCTGCATTTCCACGAGAGTTTTTCAATATACTGTAAGCCTGTATCGGCTAACAATGTTAAGCGACAACCTGCATTTCTTCTGGATAGAGAAGCCGTCCGCAGCTTTCACAGGTAAAAATCATTTTGTAGGTGCGCATCTCCACAATTCGCTGCGGTGGGACGGCACTAAAGCAGCCCGCACAGCAATTCTTGCGCACAGGTACGGTTGTGTCGTTGTGATATTCTTTAATATGTTCGTACTGAACGATGATATTTTTCGGCAATTTAGAAAGTAAATCTGCTCGTTTAGAAAGCAGCGATGTAATTTCTTCATTGTGCTCACTCGAAAGTTCATTGAGTTCTTGCTCGCGGTCAGCCAAGCGCATTCTGGCATCGTCCATATCCTCGAACTGTCCATCATACACTCGCTGCAAGTTTTCCTCGGTCATCAGCGTTGAGCCGATAGTTTTGTCAATGTCGCGCAGTTCATTTTTGAGCGATTCCACCTCTTTGGTAATCGCGTCAAACTCACGGTTATTGCGCACGTTGAACTGCTGTTCGGAAAGTTTCTTTTCTTTGTCGAGCAGTTCTTGTGCACGAATCTTCGCATTGGCGCGGGTTTGGAGGATGTCGTCTATGTGTTTTTGCGTTGTGTCAACTGCTTGCTGACGCATACGCACTTCTTTTTCGAGTAACTTGACCTCGTAAGGTAAGTCGCCAAGCTCTTCCTGAAGCTCTGCGAGTTCGTTATCAATGTGCGTGATAGCCGACAAAAGTTGGAGTTGTTCGAGAACCATACGTCATTCCTCGTTTAGAGTAAAATCTAGGGTAAAATCGTGCAATAAAATAAAACTGTAAAAAATAATACTATGTCGTCAGTTAGCAATACATCAGTGGTGAAGCGTACGTTCTTGTGCCGAGCGATACTCTTCGGTATTGGGATAATATAAAATCGGATTGGGAAGCATTCGTGAGCGCATTACGGTAAGCGCCTCGTCTTCTTTGCCCGCAATTTCTTCCACCAATGCCGCAAGACCGAGAGGAACGAATTGCTCCATTTCGTAATGCCCGGCATCAATGAGTGTCAGCAAGCCTTCTGTTCTGTGAAAGTCGTGATATTTCAAATCAGCCGTGATAAACGCATCTACATTTGCCGCTAAAGCATCGTCTATAAAGGATGCTCCGCTCCCGCCAACAATTGCCACGCGCCGAATTAGAGCGCTTTTTCCCGTATTCCGACGCACAGGTGCGTTGGTAACAGAATGAATTCGCGCAACAAAATCCATAATGGTTTCGGGTGTGTCAAGTGAAGCCTCAATTCCCATGCCAAAACTATGATGTAAAACATCGGGAACAAGCGGTTGCTCCACTTTTAATCTCAGTCGCTCCGCAAGCAGAGTGCTTGTACCTTTGGAAAAAGCATCAAAATTGGTGTGTGCTATCACAAGCGCGATGCGATTCGCTATCAATGTCGTGCAAATCCGCCCAACGCGCTCGGACTCAGTGATGGCTGTGAGTGGTGCAAAAATCAAAGGATGAAATGCCACAATGCAGTCTGCACCACGCTCCAGTGCTTCTTCCGCAACAGCATCCGTTAGCTCCATCGTTACCAAGACAGACGAAATTTCGCTGCGACCGCTTTGGAGCTGAAGTCCGATACGGTCGCCTTTCATTGCCGTAGCAGGTGGGAGGCGGTGTTCAAGCGATTGTACAAATGTATGCAGATTCATGGTGCTACAAATGTAAGAAACTTTAGCGTCATATTAGCAAACACCGTAAAGTTTCTTCCTCTGTTCTTACACTATTTTTATCCCTGGAGGCGCATTGGAGACGGCAAACAAATAGACACTAAAGTATCGCCGACTGTCTTGCCATGACGCTTCGAGGGTAAATCCTGTATCGGAAGCAAGAGTCTCCAACATGGGCGTATCGAATTTGTGCGAATACTCCGTATGGATGCGCTCCCCCGCAGCAATGGCAATACGCTTACCGCCAAGATACAATGTATTGTAGCTCGAACTCTCCAAATACAGTTCCACACGAGATTCTGCTTCGTTGTAAAATGCCACGTGCTTGTAGAACTGAAGTGGTATTTGGGTAGACAACTCGTTATTAAGACGGTGCAAGATATTGAGATTGAATGCGGCAGTAACACCTGCAGCATCATTGTACGCAGAGTGAAGGGTTTCCACCGATTTCGTTCCCTCCGCGCTCATATCAGCAGCAAGTAAGAGTACATCGCCCTTGAAAAGCAAGCGCCGCAAATCAGCCAGAAATGTGGCTGCTTCACTTCGTGTTAAATTACCGATAGTGGAACCCGGAAAATATACGATGAGTTGTGCATTAGAGAGTGTCAAATTGCGTTCTGCGACAATATACTCCACTCCCTGCAAGAAGTCTGCACATACAGCTTGCATCTGGATGGCGGGGAATTCTTCCTGTAATCGTTCGCAGGATTCGCGCAAAAATTCTTCGGAAATATCAATCGGGAGATAACGTACGTCGGCTTTCGCAGTACCGAGAGCCTGATTTGTCTGGCGCTGATCAAGCACCTCCAAGAGCCGTCGCGTCTTCTTTCCACTTCCCGCTCCAAGCTCAAGAAGCCAGCAATCTTGTTCGGTTTGAGCAATGATTTCGTCGGCGTAGCGGTCTATAATTTCCTGCTCGGCACGGGTTAGGTAGTATTCCGGCAACTCTGTTATTTGCTCGAACAGTTCCGAGCCTCGTTTGTCGTACAGATACTTTGGAAGAAGAAACTTATGTTCAGCACTCAAGCCACGCATCGCATCTTCAGAGAGGGAATTATGCTCATTCCCGCGCAAATGAATAAATTGCGCCGAAGGCGAAGAATAATGCACGAGGGGGCGTGTATCGGGCGGTGTGGCAACAAGAACCATAAAAAACGAGCATTGATGAATAAGCCTTACAGCTTGGGAACTGACGGTTTAGCTGAGACAACAAACGCAAGCCACGAATTTATATTGTGGTGCTCTTGTGCAAATGCCCTCTTCTTCGTCTTCTTATATCGTCAAAATAGCTGTATCATCAATCACGACGGTATCACGAAGCGGGTCAGGAAGAACGCTTTCGCCCATAAGATATTCGTCCACCGACCGTGCAATGCTGCGCCCTTCGGCAATCGCCCACACAACCAGCGATGCGCCCCGCGTACAATCTCCGGCTGCAAAAATCCCCGCTTGCCCCGTAGAGCCGCCCGCTCTGGCGGCTACCTTGCCTGTTTTGGTTGTTTCTACTTCCAACTGGCGTAAAAGCTGGTATTCAGGATAATTGAAACCAACGGCAATCAAAACTAAATCCGCTGGAATCAATACTTTTTCGCCCTTGATGAGATGCGGCGTGGCGCGTTCTTCGGCACGAGCCTTGCGGTTGAGACGCGCTGCTTCAATTGCTACCACATTTCCTGTGGAGTCGCCCACAAAACGCTGCGTAACCATTGTAAAGAGTCGTTCGCAGCCTTCTTCGTGCGAACTTGAATCTAGATAGACCGTCGGCACAAGGGGCCATGCGCTATTGTGTTCTGTGCCTTCTGCCGGACGGATGTGGATGTCGAATTGCGTTACTGACTTCGCGCCCTGACGATTTGCCGTCCCAATGCAATCCGCACCCGTGTCGCCACCACCAATGACCACGACGTGCTTTCCTTCAGCATTGATGCGCTCTTCTGCCGGAATACTGTCGCCACAATCAGCGCGGTTTTGCTGCGTAAGATATTCCATTGCCGGATGAATCCCCGCTAATTCTCGCCCTTCAATCGGCACATCGCGCTCTACGCTTGAGCCGATTGCAAGCACGACAGCATCAAACTCACGTTTCAAGCGCCATGCAGGAAATTTTACCCCCACCTCGGTATTGGTCTGAAATTTTACTCCCTCAGCGCGAAGCTGCTCAATGCGTCGTTCTACAACGTTCTTGGCAAGTTTGAAGTTGGGAATACCGTAGAGCAGCAAACCACCCAGCCTATCACTTTTCTCAAACACGGTGACTGTATGTCCGGCACGATTCAGTTGCTGTGCTGCCGCCAGCCCCGCCGGTCCCGAACCAATGATTGCCACACGCTTACCGGTGCGGAAACTCGGCGGTTCCGGCGTAATCCAGCCCTCAGCAAAGCCTCTATCCACAATCGCATTTTCAATGGACTTTATCGTTACTGCTGGAGCGTTGATGGCAAGAACGCATGAGGACTCACATGGCGCAGGGCAGGTACGCCCGGTGAACTCAGGGAAATTATTCGTCGCATGGAGTTGGTCTAGTGCCTCGCGCCAATCATTGTTGTACACAAGGTCGTTCCACGTTGGGATCAGATTGCCAAGCGGACAGCCGGACATACAAAAGGGCGTTCCGCAGTCCATACAGCGTGCGCCTTGCTCCTGCGCTTGCACAACAGGCAGCGCAAATTCAAATTCGCCGAAGTGCTTTTTGCGCTCGTCGGCAGACTGCTTTTGCGGGGTTTTGCGCCCGTATTCGAGAAAGCCTGTGGGTTTGCCCATGATAGTGGTCGTTTATGTGAAAGTAGAATTTTTTACTGTACAAAAGGTGGACGCTTTTTGTGAAAATCCGTCGCGTCTTGATACTTCTTTGCGACAGCCATCAACGTTCCTTCATCAAAAAGTCGTCCGCAGAACGTGATGCTGAGTGGTCGTCCGTCAGCGCGGAAGCCGCTTGGCACAACGACGCACGGGTGTCCCGTTAAGTTCGTCAGCAACAGATTGTTTCCCTCAAAAGTCGGGCAGACATAGACATCCACCGTTTTCATCAAGGTTGCCATTTCTTCAATGAGCAAAGAGCGGACGCGCTGCGCTTGGATATACTCCACCGCAGGAATAAAGCGGGCTGCACGGAATTGATTGCCCCATGCAAATTTGTGCTGCTGCACAATCATGCTATCGCGACCGCTCCGCGTCAGGTCGTCAAAAGCGGCGGCAGCTTCTGCACCCACAAGATAATCCAAACTCCCGACGGGATATTTCTTGGGAAGTTCAATCGGCACAAGTTCAGCGCCGAGCTTGCGTAATGTTGCCAAGACAGCGCTGTCGCTTGCGGTGGAGCCTTTGTCGTTCTCGAAAAGTTCCTTCACATAGCCAACGCGGAGTTTTTTCCAATTCACTGCGGGCGAATAATTAAAGGAAGCGTCGTAAACACTCGCATCCAAGCCGTCTTTGCCGTAAATTGCATTAAACACAATGGCACAATCTTCCACTGTTCGGCAAAGTGGACCAATTTTATCAAACGTCCATGCCAACGCCATAGCGCCCGTGCGGCTGACACGTCCGAACGTCGGGCGCAAGCCCGTAACACCGCACCGCGTCGAAGGCGAGACAATCGAACCGTATGTTTCCGTGCCAATGGCAAACGCCACCAGTCCTGCTGCCGTTGCCGAAGCAGAACCTGCCGATGAGCCGCTAGAGCCGTCTTTGAGATTCCACGGGCTTTTGGTCATACCACCGTACCAAACGTCACCCATCGCAAACTCCCCAAGCGAGAGCTTTGCCACCAAGACTGCACCTGCTTCTTCGAGACGTTTGATGACCGTTGCGTCCTCATTCAGTACTTGGTCTTTGTAAAGGGCACTTCCCCACGTTGTTTTGTAGGTTTTGGTGGAAAGCAAATCTTTTGCACCGTAAGGAATACCGTGCAGCAAGCCTCTATACTTGCCTTTGGCAATTTCTGCATCGGCTCGTCGCGCTTGCGCCAGCGCCAATTCTTCCGTGAGCGTGATGGTGCAAAGGAGTTCGCTTCCATATTTTTTCAGGCGATTGAGGTACAGCGTGGTAAGCTCGACCGATGTGATTTTCCGTGCTTTGATGAGCGCGGCAAGGTCGCCGATGCTGTAAAATGCTAACTCCTCACGATTCACGGGCAGCGAAGGCGTGTAGAGGCTTGACTTGAAGGAGTGCGATTGCGCTGGAAATGTTGTGCCGGCAGGAATCGGGTTAAAGACAAATGCGGGTGTCACGCTGTTTGCAAGCGAAACAGCACGGACATCGGTGAAGTTTTGCAGATTTCCGTTTACCTCGTCAAGCAAGGAATCACGGCGCTCTTCGGTAAAGTGCAAGCCAATGATTTTTTCTGCCTCCGCAATCATTGACCGCGTAACGACCTTCTGCTTTTCTTGGGCAATGCTCCCCAGCACAAAGCCGACAGCAATGAGCGCAGCACCCAAAATGTAAATATGTGTTTTGGCGAGGGTAAACGTTTTTTTCATACAATTCTCAAAAAAGATTGTCCGCAAAAGAGTGTGGGATTACGGCTTAATTTACACCGTAGGGCGAATGTAACCAACTTCTCTTTCTACGGATCATACTGTCTGCTTGTGCAAATAGCTTAGGCAGCCGCCAGTTCTGTGCGTATCTCCAGCATTTGTGCAGGTGCGGGGCGGGTGCGCAGCAAGTATTTACGGTATTCATGTGGGAAGACAAGCGCAAAATCTTGCACGGATGTTGACCATGTTTCGAGAATACGTTGCCCGATAGCGCTTTCCGTATAGTCAATATGGCGCTGAATATGGCTCCGCAACATTGTTTGCTGCTCTTCGTCCAGCACATTCACCACATCCACCATTTCGTGATTGCACCGCAGAGCAAAGGTTTTATGCGGGTCGTAGATAAATGCCAGTCCGCCGCTCATTCCCGCGCCGAAGTTACGCCCTGTTTTGCCCAGCACGAAGACCGTGCCGCCTGTCATGTATTCGCAAGCGTGGTCGCCAACGCCCTCCACTATAACCGTTGCGCCGGAGTTTCGCACTGCAAAGCGCTCTCCCACTTGTCCGCGAATGTACATTTCTCCCGACGTAGCGCCGTAAAGGAGCGTATTGCCGGCAATGACGTTGTTTTCCGCAGCAAACGTCGAAGTTTTATGCGGGACAATGATAATTTTCCCCCCCGACAAACCCTTGCCCACATAATCATTGCCTTCGCCCTCCAGTCGCATTGTCAGCCCGTGCGGAATGAACGCACCAAAACTTTGCCCCGCCGTACCTGTAAAATGCGCTTGAATAGTGTCTTCAGGTAAGCCCTGCTCGCCAAAGCGCCGAGAAATCTCACTTCCCAGCAGTGTTCCTACAGTACGATGAACATTCTTAATAGGGAGTGCAAAACTCACGGGCGAAGCATCCACCAATGTTTGCTGAACTTTCCTCAGCAATGTGTGGTCGAGTGCAGTTTCCAGTCCATGCTCTTGCTTGGACACGCAGCGCAGTTCAATGGTGGACGGCGCAGGAGCATTAGTAAAGGTGTTGAACGGAACGGGGTTGTACAAAATCGCCGACAAATCAAGTGTTGCCGCTTTTCCCGTAAGATCGGATGCGGGTTTCAGAAGGTCAGAGCGACCAATCATTTCGTCCATCGTGCGAAAACCCAGTTCCGACATGATTTCGCGGACTTCTTCGGCAATAAAGCGAAAGAAATTGATGATATGTTCCGCCTTACCGATGAATTTCTCGCGCAATTCGGGCTTCTGCGTGGCAATACCGACCGGACACGTGTTCAAATGGCACTTCCGCATGAGAATACAACCGGAGACCACGAGCGGAGCAGTCGAGAAGCCAAATTCTTCTGCGCCCAAGAGTGCTGCTATTGCCACGTCGCGCCCCGTTTTTAGTTGTCCGTCCACTTGCAAGCGTACACGCCCGCGAAGGTCGTTCAGCACAAGTGTTTGTTGCGTTTCTGCCAAGCCCATTTCCCAGGGAATCCCTGCGTGGCGCGTGGAACTTATTGGCGAAGCACCTGTGCCGCCGTCGTAGCCGGAAATTAAAATCGTATCGGCATGAGCCTTCGCAACTCCCGCCGCCACTACGCCTACGCCTACTTCAGAGACGAGTTTTACCGAAATGGTGGCGCGTGAATTGGCGTTTTTGAGATCATAGATGAGTTGTGCAAGGTCTTCAATGGAATAAATATCATGGTGCGGTGGCGGCGAGATAAGCGTTACGCCCGGCACGGAATGGCGTACTCGCGCAATCGTCGCATCTACTTTATGTCCGGGAAGCTGTCCGCCTTCGCCCGGCTTTGCGCCTTGTGCTACTTTGATTTGCAATTCGTCCGCATTAACCAAATAATACGACGTTACCCCGAAACGCCCTGATGCTACTTGCTTGATGGACGAGCGCCTGTTGTCGTGAAAGCGTACCGAATCTTCGCCACCTTCGCCCGTATTGCTGCGCCCACCGATAGCATTCATGGCAACGGCTAAGGTTTCATGCGCCTCTGCGCTGATAGAACCGAAGGACATTGCACCAGTGGCAAAGCGCTTCATAATGCTTTCCACAGGCTCAACTTCTGATATTGGGATAGATACGCCCTTTTTGAACTCCAAAAGCCCGCGCAGCATGGCGTTTCGCTTTTGCTGCGTATTCACTAAGTGGCTGTACTGCTTGAATTCGCTGTAATCGCCATTTTGGGTGGAGTGCTGCAAAGCGTGAATACTCGCGGGGTTGTAGGCATGAAATTCGCCGTCGCGTTGCCATTGGTACAGTCCTGATCGCATGAGCGTAGGCTTTTGGAAGCGCTGCTGCGGGAATGCGGCTTTGTGAAAACGCTCAATGTCGCGTGTGATGTGCCGAAGGTCAATACCCTCTAAGCGAGACGGAGTGCGGGGGAAATAATTATCAATAAGCTGTGAACTAAGCCCAACTGCCTCAAAAATCTGCGCTCCCCGATACGACATGAGCGTCGAAATACCCATTTTTGACATAATTTTGAGCAGCCCTTTACCAATCGCCTTGCGGTAATTCTCCGTCATAGCCCGCACACTGCCTAGCGCGGAGAGCTCTGCACCATGCACCGTCGCAACAGCATTCGCCGCAGCAAAGGTGTGCTTGATAGTCCCCAGCGCAAGATAAGGATTGATGGCACTTGCGCCATAACCGATGAGCAGCGCAAAGTGCATGACCTCACGCGGTTCGCCCGATTCGACCACCAGCCCCACCTGTGTGCGTTTGCCAGTTTTGATGAGGTGATGATGCACCGTTGAGACTGCCAAGAGCGCTGGAATCGCCGCCATTGTTTTGTTCACGCCTCTATCGCTGAGAATGAGCAAACTATGCCCTTCTTCGATAACGGCTTCAGCTTGTTCACATAGATTTGTGAGCGCTTTGACCAAACCTTCAGCATTTTTGCCAATGGGAAATAAGGTTGAAAGCGTCGCAGAGGTCATTCCACGCGACGGCGAGTCAATCGCGCCGTCCAAAGATCTGATTTTTGCAAGTTCTTCATTCGTCAAAATAGGCGAATCCAACTCAAGGTCGCAGCGAAGTGGGTCAAATTCCTCATTCAAAAACTTACCACGACGTCCGGTATAGACCTTCAGCGACATTACTGCACGCTCACGGAGCGGGTCAATGGGTGGGTTAGTGACTTGGGCAAAAAGCTGTTTGAAATAGTTCGAGAGGAGCTGGGGCTTGTCCGAGAGGACTGCAAGCGGTGTGTCTGTTCCCATTGAGCCGATAGGTTCTTCACCGTTTTGTGCCATGTATTGCAAAATTAGGCGCACGTCTTCATCGGAATATCCAAACGCTTGCTGCTGCTCCAAGAGCGTGATTTTATCAGCCAGATTCGGTGCGAGTGCTTGTTCCGGCGAGACATCGGGGAACTCCTCAAGCCGCAGGACGTGGGACTTCGCGTATTCTGCATACGGCTGTCGTGTGGCAACGGCGTGTTTTACTTCATCATTTTCGACAATGCGATTTTCCACAAGGTCAACAATCATCATGCTTCCAGCTTCCACCCGCCCTTTGCGCACGATGCTTTCCGGCGGGAAATCTAGAACACCCGTCTCTGAAGCCATTGCCACAATACCTTCGTCCGTAACAAGGAATCGTGCGGGTCGGAGACCATTACGGTCGAGCGCCGTTCCAATAAGGTTTCCGTCGGTGAAAGAAATTGCCGCCGGTCCGTCCCATGGCTCCGAAAGTGTGCTGTGATATTGATAGAAAGCGCGTAGTTCCTCGCTCATATCGGCTTTTGCTTCCCATGCCTCCGGTACGAGCATCATCAGAGCGTGCGGCACGGAGCGTCCGCTCAGAACCAAGAGTTCAAGAGCATTGTCCAGAATGGCAGAATCGGAGCCGCTTTCGGTTATAATGGGCTTGATTTTCTTAATGTCCTCGCCAAAAAGTGGCGATTCGAGCATAGCTTCACGCGCCCGCATCCAGTTCACATTGCCGCGCAGCGTGTTTATTTCGCCGTTATGGGCAATATAGCGGAAGGGATGAGAGAGCGCCCAACTTGGGAAGGTATTCGTGCTAAAACGCTGATGAACAAGCGCTAGAGCGGAGACGAAGTCTTTTGCTTTGAGGTCAATGTAATAGGAATCAATTTGCTCCGGCTGCAAAAGTCCTTTGTAGCAAATTGTCCGTGTAGAAAAACTCACCATGTAGAAATAATGACCTTGTTGCAGCCCGAGCCGCGTAATTTCTTTTGCCATCATTTGCCGAGCTACATAGAGCTTGATTTCCAGTTGCTCTTGCGTCAGGTGCGGCGCAGAGACGAAGACTTGGCGAATAGCAGGCTGCGAAGCCCGTGCAACATCGCCAGCCACTTGGTCGTTAATGGGAGGATTACGCCAACCGAGCACCGTTAGTCCCTCCGCTTCCAAGCGGCGCGACATCAGCGTTTCGCAGCGTTTGCGCTCATCGGCAAGTGCTGGCAAAAAGACCATCCCAACGCCATATTTTCCTGCTTCCGGGAGTTCAAAGCCACCATCAAGGAAGTTTTGTGGTTCGCGGCACACACGAGCAAAGAATTCATGCGGTATTTGAGTCAAGATGCCCGCTCCGTCTCCCGTATGGGGGTCGCAACCACTCGCGCCTCGATGCTTGAGATTCTTCAAAATACGAAGCCCTTGGGTAACAATATCGCGGGCAGGCTTGCCATTGAGATTAGCAATGAAGCCAACTCCGCAAGCATCGCGCTCGAAATCGGGGTCGTATAAGCCTTGTTTTGGGGGGAGTGTAGAAAGTGACATACTTTTTCTACCGATTTGTGGGATGCAAATGCGGGTTTGCACAAAACCTTGTTTTCTATTGTCGTGAGGGTGCTGTATCGCACGGCATTTTTTTTCGCTGTGGGCGTAAAATATGATGCCGTTTGCGTTAAGCGAAATTTCGCTCACATGTGCAAGGTAATAAAAAAAATGCGTAAAGTCAATGGTATTGTTTTTGAATGAGGGTAGAAAAGCACCCCGCCCTAATCCACATAAAAATGGTATAAGTTGTACCGCTCCTCTCAATGACTCTAGAATGGTCTTAGAGACTGTTTGGAAAGTCATTTTTTCGCCAATCTCCTGAGCAAAAGTCGAATCA
>CALCNX010000007.1 GCA_937899715.1 uncultured bacterium
CTGGGAGA
The DNA here is from genome assembly GCA_937899715.1 of uncultured bacterium. Lineage (GTDB taxonomy): Bacteria > Bacteroidota > Ignavibacteria > Kapaibacteriales > UBA4661 > PH2015. The sequence goes on from CALCNX010000007.1 coordinate 9, forward strand.
AGGCGGGGGATGAGGGCTGTTTACACAAAACTCTGCACACTCTCAAGTATTGCGCGTAAATTACAAAAATCCTGCCTTTCAAGAAAAGGTACTGTGGGTGGTTGCCGCTGTTTCTACTCCAGCCAAAATTTCACCTGCTTGTGCCCAAAAAGCCGCATCAGCTCTTCGATTGCGGTGTCGTTGGGTTGGAACTGAATGTCGCGCGAAAGATACTGTGCCACTGGTTTTGTGGGGTCGTTTGCCGTTTCGTCGTAAATGCTGAAAAAGACTTGTGCTTTGCCGGCAGGCTGTGCTTTGACGATTTCATGCGCCTTACGAATCTGTTCGGGCGTGTTTTTCTGCCGCAATGCTGTGATTTTTACCCCTTTGGCAAACTTCTGTGCTGCTTCACTCACGGGAAAAACATCATCCACCACGATTTTGAGCGAGTCCGAGCCGTCTATTTGCGACTTCCCCGATACCATTAGTATTGCGTCTTCCACGAGTAAATGTCGAAATTTTGCGAATGATTCACTCCAAAAAATGCACTCTGCCTTGCCCGAAAAATCTTCAATCTGCACAAACGCAATCATCTGTTCTTTTTTGTCTAATTTCGTCCGAACACCGCTCACAATGCCGCACGCACGGACATTTTTCCCGATAAGCGAACTCGTTTTTTGCCCCAGTTGCAGGGTGGCAAACGCCTCCACGTGCGGGCGGTAGCGCTCAAGCGGGTGTCCGCTCACGTAGAAGTTCAGGTACTCGCGCTCGTGCTTGAGTTGCTCGAAGTAGCTCCATTGCGGCACAGTCGGCAGTTTGGGTTCTGAAACAGCAACCGCGACCGAACCCCCAAAAAGACTATCCATGCCGTTGTCCTCTTGATTGCTCTGCGCATTGCCAAAGCGAACGGCATCGTCAATGGCGGTAAAAAGCTGCGCCCTGTGCCCGATGTTCAGCGCATCAAACCCGCCCGCACAAACCAGTGCCTCCAGCGCGCGCTTATTGACTGCTTTGGTGTCCACACGCTTTGCAAAATCGAAGAATGTCTTGAACGCCTCTTCATTCCTTGCTTTGATGATGCTTTCTACCGCGCCTTCGCCCACGTTTTTGATGGCGGCAAGACCGAAGCGGATTTTTCCTCGTTTCTGCTCCCCGCTTTTACCCTCACCCTTGTCCTCTCCCAGAGGGAGAGGATTTTCGGAACTCCCTCTCCCTTTGGGAGAGGGCTGGGGTGAGGGCTTCGGAGGAATGGCAGTAAAACTGGCAAAGGATTCGTTCACATCCGGCGGCAAAACTTCGATGCCGAAATACTTTGCTTCGTCAATGAGCGCCACGATTTTATCAAGGTTACCAAGTTCCGCCGTCATGTTCGCTGCCAGAAATTCTGCCGGATAATGCGCCTTCAGCCATGCGGTTTGGAAGGCAAGATACGAGTAGGCAAGCGCGTGGGACTTGTTGAAACCGTAGGAAGCAAACTTCAAAATCAAATCGAAAATTTCTCCACCCAATTTCTCGCCAATACCGTTTTTCTGCGCCCCTTCGATAAACAGCACTTTTTGTTCCTGCATAAGTTTTGCATCTTTTTTGCCCATCGCACGGCGCATGATGTCTGCTTGCGCGAGGCTAAACCCCGCAAGGTCGCGTACAAGCTGCATTACTTGTTCCTGATAGACGATGATGCCGTAGGTCGGGCGCAAAGACGGCTCCATGAGCTGGTGCAGCAACGTAATTTCTTGTTTGCCTTGCTTGCGGTCACAAAAGTCGGGAATGTTGTCCATAGGACCCGGACGATAAAGCGCGTTCATAGCAGTCAAATCCTCAAGGCTCGTGGGCTTGAGCATTTTCAAATACTTCTGCATCGGCTCGGATTCAAACTGAAACACGGCAATCGTTCTGCCAGCACCGAGCATATCGTATGTTTTTTTGTCGAAGAGGTCGAGTGCATCCACGTCAATTTTTACGCCGTGATTTCGCTCAATCATTTCCACTGTGTTGTCAATAATCGAAAGCGTCCGTAGCCCAAGAAAGTCCATTTTAAGCAGTCCCGCATCTTCCAAATCCTTCATGTTGTACTGCGTCGCCAGCCCTGAATCGGACTTGTAGAGCGGAACGTACTGCGAAATATCGCCGGGAGCAATCACCACGCCCGCCGCATGAATAGAGGAGTTGCGGGCAAAACCTTCTAGAACGGAAGCGTATTCAATAAGCTGCTTGAGCTTTGGGTCGTCGGACTCTTTTACCCAGCGCAGTTCCGGCAGTTCGAGCGCTTCTTTGAGTGGTGTTACTTTGCCCAAAATTGTCGGAATGGGCTTCGTGATTTGGTCAACCGTTGCCAGCGGAATCCCCAGCACCCGCGCCACATCTTTGATGACGGCTTTGGTGGAAAGCGTTCCGAAGGTGATAATCTGCGCAACCGAGTTTTCGCCATATTTGTCGCGGACGTATTGAATGACCAATTCCCGCTTTTCGTCGTTGAAATCCACGTCAATATCAGGCATGGACACGCGGTCGGGGTTCAGAAAGCGCTCAAAAAGGAGGTCGTAGGGAAGAGGGTCAACATTGGTAATGCCAAGTGCGTATGCCACCAGCGAGCCAGCAGCCGAGCCACGTCCGGGACCAACGCTCACGCCCATTTCCCGTGCAGCGTTGATGAAATCTTGCACAATGAGGAAATATCCCGCAAAACCCATTTTTTTGATAACACCCAATTCAAATTCCGCTCGCTCGCGCACTGCGTCAGGTGCGGCAGCGTAGTCCTGCACACGATAGCGCTTTTCGATGCCTTTGAAGGTCAGTTCCTCCATGTATTCGTTCAGGTTCGTGGCTTTAGAATCGCTTGGAATGGGGAACTCCGGCATATACAAGTCGGTTTTCAGATTCACGGCGCACTTTTCGGCGATTTCGAGCGTGTTCTCAATCGCACCCGGCAGGTGTCCCAGCAAATCCGCCATTTGGTCGGCGGTCTTGAAGTAGTACTCGGGTGTACCGTAGCGGAGTTTGTGCACGTCGAGCGTTCCGGCGTTTGCTTGGCTTGCGTCCTTGATGTAGAGGTGGACGTTGTGGGCGGTGGCGTGTTCTTTTTTGATGTAGTGGCAGTCATTCGTTGCCACGAGTTTTAAGCCCAGTTCCAACGCCAGTTTGGGAGCATATTCCAAAACAGGTTTGTCCAGTTCAATGCCATGATCTTGGACTTCGATGTAGAAATCATCACCGAAGCGTTCTTTGTACCAAATCGCTTCCTCGCGGGCTTTGTCGTAGTCGTGATTGACGAAATGTGCCCCCAGAACGCCACCCACGCAGGCAGAAGTGATAATCAAGCCCTCACTGTGTAGCTCTAACACTTCCTTGTCAATGCGCGGCTTGTAGTAAAAGCCCTCGGTATGCCCGATAGAACTCAGTTTCATCAGGTTTTCGTAGCCCTTGTTGTTTTTCGCCAGCGCTATCAGGTGATAATAATTTTTGGTCTTAGTTTTGCCGGATGTTTTGTCGAAGCGGCTTCCGGCGGCGATGTAGAGTTCGCAACCCAGAATCGGCTTTACGCCTGCCTTCTGTGCTTTTTTGTAAAACTCAAACGTGCCGAACATCACACCGTGGTCGGTAAGTGCGACGGCGGAGTGTCCCTGTGCGGCAGCAGCTTTGGCGAGGGTTTCGGGCGTGGCTGCGCCGTCCAGCAGGGAATAGTGGGTGTGGTTGTGGAGGTGTATGAATTGGGGCATTGGGTTTTCTAAAAAAATATGAATACTACAAGCGCCTATACCTTCTGACACGTCGCGTGTCCTTTGGCTCCGCAGCACTTCTTGAATTTTTTCACGCTATCAAAAGGGCAAGGGTCATTTCGCCCGATTTTGGGTTCTTTGCGCACGAGGGTTGAACTCGACGGGTATTGCTTCTCTAAACCGCCCGGTATGCCGTCTGGTCTATACTTATGAGAGTACTTGTGTATTTGGTAAAATAATTCATCAATCCATGCATAGATTTTTGAAAGCGCCCCTCCCGACAAAAGTTCTATCTCATTAATATTCGACGGATCCTCAAGGTCTTTTTGAATATCCGACAATTCTGTCAGCCCCGGAAATGCTTTCCCTTCTGCCCAAAACCATTCAATGTCTTCCCACAGCTCTTTGTAGCCGAGAGTCCCCAGTGCGATGCACACCGAAGTAGGAAAATCTTCATTGTTCTGAGCTAATGGAAAGCCGCCAAATGGTCGGTTTTGCCTTTGCTTCTCAAGAATCGGACGATGGATGTCGGAACGAAGATAGGTGCGGAATATCTCCACAATCTGTTGCCGCTTATCGGGAAAATGCCTGCCAATCCAACCAAGTGCTGAAGCTGCCGGGTGTCGTTGATAGTTATTAAGAGCATCATCGTAGAGCATCGAGACCAACTCGTCTATTGCATCAATACCGCAGTATGCCAGAACACGCGGTAGAATCGTGAAATTTGTATCGCCCAGCCAATACTCAACATCGTCCGTAGGCTGTCGCACAAATTTTGTAACCGTAGGGAAAGCAGATGTGGCGCGGAGTTCCGCCAGCATGAGCAATGCGTGCGTGATGGCATTATTGTAATCGTCTTCGGTGAAGTCATTCAGATGCTCTATCCCGAAATTGATAACCAGTTCCAAATCAGGAATGAGTGCATCACCAATACTCAGAATATTTTGAATGGTAGCAAAGTCAGCTTTGGTATAGTTAAGTTTGTACAACTCTGCCACAGCATCGTTGCTGAAGGCGGGTAATGGAATTGTCATACATGTTTGATTATAAAGTGTAAATTAGGTGTGATTTATCTGTCATATCGCTTCGGTCGTAAACGCTCCAAATGCCGCTTTACATCAAGCTCTTTGCCCATTTCGCTTGGCTCGTAATAACAACGCTCTTCAGCCGGAAAGTATCTTTCTTCCACAAAATGTCCGTCAAAGTCGTGTGGGTATTTGTAGCCGCTGCCGTAACCCTCTTGTTTCATCAGCTTTGTGGGGGCGTTGCGAAGGTGCAGTGGGACGGTCGTGTCTGCGCCGGAGCGCACATCCGCAAGCGCTTGCTCAATAGCAAGATACGAAGCATTTGATTTCGGGCAGGACGCAAGAAACGTCACGCCTTGCGCAAGGTTAATGCGGCATTCCGGCATACCAATCACATCTACCGCCTGAAATACCGCGAGTGTCAGAGACAATGCTTCCGGCGCAGCATTGCCAATGTCTTCGCTTGCAAATATAAGCATTCGTCTGGCAATAAACCGTGCATCTTCGCCCGCCTCCAGCATGACTGCCAACCAAAACAACGCAGCATCGGGGTCGGAGCCACGAAGTGATTTGATAAATGCCGAAATGGTATCGTAATGTCCTTCACCTTTTTTGTCGTAGCGCGGTGTTTTTTGTTGTAAAGCCGCTTCTATGCTTGCTTGTGAGATGGTGAGCGGACTGTCTGGTGTTGCCGCACTCTGCGCTGCAACAAGATTGACTGCGCTTTCCAGCGCATTCAACACCCCCCGTGCATCGCCGCTTGTCAGCCGGAAGAGCATTGGTGCGAGATTTGCGCCTTCTGCTTCGACGACAATTCTGCCAACATCTTCCGAAAGTCTCTTCAAAGCACGTTCTACGAGAAGTACGGTATGCTGCTCTTGGAGCGGGTGGAGCGTATAGACCCGTGAGCGTGAAAGTAGAGCCGCATTGACCTCAAAGGATGGGTTTTCGGTGGTTGCACCGATAAGCGTTATTGTACCTTGCTCAACGGCATGAAGCAGTGCGTCTTGCTGGTTTTTGTTGAAGCGGTGAATCTCGTCAATAAAAAGCAGCGTACTTCTGCCGCGTTTGAGGCGTTTTTCCGCGCTGGCAATGATTTCTCGCACTTCCTTTACGCCTGCTTCAACTGCTGAAAGCCTGATAAATTCGGCGTTTGCTTTCTGAGCAATAATAAGTGCTAGTGTCGTTTTTCCCGTGCCGGGCGCTCCCCACAGCATCATTGAGGGAAACACGCCATGCTCGGCAAAGACCCGGAGCGGCGCACCTTCTCCCAAAAGATGTTCCTGTCCCAACACATCATCGAAAGTGCGAGGGCGCATCCGCTCGGCGAGTGGTGCATTAGTGAGTGTGTTGAGCGTTTCGGTTTTATGCGTTTCTGCCGCGCCGCGTGAATCGTCAAGGTCTGGAAAGAGTGTATCCATTGGTTTTAGGGAGAGTTTTTTCAGATGCCGTACCATTGAAATTATCGAAAAAATCGCTTGCCTACTCAATATTTTTACTCTTACCAGGGTGCTGGTTTAGATTTTATCTTTTCTGTTGCAAAGCTGCACCGCGAAACGTATCTTTACGCCCCCGTTTGCTACTGTTGTTTTTACCACTGTTGTTTCATCTTCACCAAAATCTGTACTATGAATGTTTTCACTACGTGCATTACTGCCATTCTGATTGCTTTGAGTGCTTTCCAATTTTCTGCGCTCCAACTTTCTGCTCAACAGGTCTCTACGACTGCAAGTATGGTTTCCTTGAGTGTCTCTTCTCCTATTGCCGAACGGCGTGCACTGTCAAGTACGATGCCTACGCCGGTTTTTATTATTGCGACTCGTTCCCAAACAAACGGTGCCGCTTTGGTACTGTTGGATATTCAATATCGCAGTATGGCTGGGCATCCGTTCTCTAATGCAGAGTTACAGGAAGACTGGGGGACGACATCGCTCTCGCTGGAGAATATGGGTTCGTTTACCAATTTTATTCTGCTCGACCAAGGGCAGTCGCAAGGCGTTCTTACGCTCTATCCGGGACGTGTCAATTTTAAGCGAAATCCTGACAGAATTTTATCGGCGCGGATTTTGCCACCGCGCCCGTTTACTGGACAGCAGTATGTTATCAATCCATCCACGACGCAAAACACCGTTACCATCACGCTTCGTGATAATTCTACTGCTCCGACGCAGCCGTACATCATCAATAGTATCCAGAACATGGCAATGACTTCCGGCTCGGTTAGTTTAATTGAAATTGAAACGCCAAGCCTACGTTCGGATGGGCTCCCAAGCCGCGTATTTGCTAATGAGCGTGGTATTCCGCTTTTTTATTCGACCACATCCTTTCAGCCCAATATTTGCCGTGCGGAAATTTTGACGGGTGATATGCGCCCAAGCGGTCTTTCTGCCTTGCGTCTGACGGGTGTTATGCCCGGGCGGGCGACGGTGATTTTGGTGGCAGTAGATTCCTCGAATCGCGCAGCAACGGCATCGTTTGAAGTATTGGTACAGCAAGACCCCAGAACGGTTTCTGTGCGAAGCAACGACGAGCATGAACTTGAGTGTTCGCCTAATCCTACGTCGGATATAATGACCGTGCGCGGGGTGCGCTTGGGAGCTGAATGCCGATTATATTCTACCGACGGACGCGAACTGCGTCGCTGGACGGCAAGCTCTTCGGATGAACGATTTTCGCTGGAAGATTTGCCCCGAGGCGCGTATCTACTTGCAGTGGAGCACAATGGTCGGCGTATTGTGCGCTCTCTTCTTCACCAATAAACCAAAGACACGGCATGAAATCAGCTATTATCATTGGTGCATCCACCGGTATAGGGCGTGAATTGGCATTAGAGTTTGCTCGTGCAGGCTTTGCTGTCGGCATCACGGCTCGGCGTGGCGAACTGTTACAACAATTAGCACGAGAAATTGAGGTGCAAGGCGGTGCAGCATTTACTCAGGTGATGGACATCGCTGAAACACACGTTTCAATGCGGCTTTTGGAGGAACTATTAGAAACGATGGACGGCGTGGATGTGATTGTCGTGAATGCGGCAATCGGAGAAAATAGCAAGGATTTGAACTGGGAAAAAGAGGCGCAGACGATTGCGGTAAACGTTACGGGCTTTACGGCAATGGCTACCGTGGCAATGCAGCATTTTCTCAATCGTAGGCAAGGGCACTTTGTTGGGATTTCTTCGATTGCAGGAGAGCGTGGCAACCGCCTTGCACCAACGTATGCGGCATCAAAGGCATTTGTGTCTAATTATCTTCAGGGCTTGCGAAATTTGGTCGTGAAAAACGATGCAAATATCACGATTACCGTCATTAAACCGGGGTTTGTCAAAACGCCCATGACCGCCAGCAATGACCGTATGTTCTGGGCGGCGAGTGCGGAAAAAGCTGCACGGCAGATATTTAGAGCGATTCAGCGCAAGCGCCCACACGCCTATATTACCCGTCGTTGGCGCATTATGGCGTGGGTGCTACGGCTTATCCCCGATTGGCTCTACAACAGGATTGTGTAGGTGTCGTAGCGTTTACTTGTTCTTTTCGTAGGTCATCTGCACAACGCCTGTTTCCGTCCAGTGCTGAGCATTTGCGAGGCGAAATTGCGTTTCTCTACCGCCACGTGCAAAAAGCGGAATCCCGCCGCCAAGTACGGTCGGAATCACCGCAAGAATGATGCGGTCAATGAGGTCGTAATTAAGAAATAGCGTATTCAGGTCGCCACCGCCCACGAGCCATATATCTTTGCCGTTCTGCGCCTTGAGCGATTGGGTAAAACTGATTACATCACCCGAAACAAACTCAATATCATCGGTGGAAAGATGACGTGCAGAGCGCGTGAAGACGTAGTTCTTCTTGTCGGGGTAGGGGTTCTCTACGCCATGCTGGCGCACGATGTCGTATGTGCGTTTGCCCATGATGGTTGTATCAATGGAATCGAAAAATTCGGTGTAGCCATAATCAAGATTTTGTGCTGCATCGGGCGTGGGCAGCCAATCAAGGCTATGATCATCTCTAGCGATGTAGCCGTCGAGCGAGGCGGCGATGTAGAGAACAATATTGCGCATTGAAGTAGATTTTTGCCAAATGGAAGAAATAATTGATTGTTGATAGAGCTTTTACCAGCCTTCGGAGCCGGGTTCGCCCTTGAAGGGACCGACGATGTTCGATGTAATCCAACCGCCGTAGAATTCTCCGGGTTGAGGCTTTACCTGTTCACCATTGACAGTACATTCCTCAAGTGCGGATGCGTAGAAGGCGATATGATTTTTGAGTGCAGCAAAAGCAGGTGATGGATTGGGGTAATACCACGCAGCTTTTTCCGCTATGTTGTTCTCGATGGCAAGCGAGTAATACTGAGCTGTACCCTTCCATTCGCAGTAGGATTCTCCCGTTGCCTTGCGGAGATACTTTGCGGCGATGTCCTGCAAAGGAATGTAGTACGTGGGCGGGTGGCTTGTTTCCAAGACGCGCTTGGCATTGCGAGTTTCAGCAATAAGAATGCCGCCAAATCGCAGGCGAATGACTCCGCGAAAGTCCTCCAGACGCGGCGGACGAGGGTAATCCCAGACAGATTCTTGTCCGGTACTGGGTTTGATAATGACCGGTGCTGACATAGACGGTTATGAAAACGGATAAAAAAACTGTTTTTTTGTTCTTGCCTCAAAGAATGTGCCAAAACCCTTCATTGCAGCAAAAAGCATCGTTCATTTCTCAAAAAAAGATGCTCAACTATGCAGAGATTAGAGTAGATTTTGTCATATCATCGTGTTATATTCACGCCCAATTGGTATAGATATACTCATGGCGACTTTCAGGAGAACAACAAGTATGCAACCCAATGCACAGTTGATTGCACGATTCTACGAGGCATTTGCGCGTCTTGATGCTTCCGAAATGGCAAAATGCTATCACCCCGAAGCCACATTTACCGATGAAGCATTTGTTAATCTGACCCATGAGCAGACTATTGCTATGTGGACGATGTTATGCTCTCGTGCGAAGAATTTCAACTTGACATTTTCGGATATTCAAGCCGATGACCTACGCGGGAAAGCGCATTGGGAGCCAATTTACACGTTTACCACCACTGGTCGTCTGGTGCATAATGTAATTGATTCGGAATTTGAATTCAAAGACGGTAAAATTTGGAGGCAGCGCGACCGATTTGATTTCTATCGCTGGTCGCGGCAGGCGTTTGGAATGACGGGAGTATTGCTTGGTTGGACGGGCTTTTTGCGAGGCAAAGTTCAGGCAGAGGCAGCAAAAGGCTTGGCGATATTTATGGCAAAGCAGGCATCGTAACATATATTTTGATAATAAAGTTAATTTGTTCGTAATCCTAATTATATAAAAGGCTATGGCTTCGATTGCGTCACCACATATGCGGGCAGCGATTATTTTGATGAGTTGTCCCGACCAAACAGGTATCATTACGGCGATTACTGAATTTGTCTATCGCCATCAGGGTAATATCATTGACCTTGACGAACACGTAGATTTTGAAAATCAGACTTTTTTCATGCGCATTGAGTTTGACCTTCAAAACTTTACACTGAACGATGAGGAACTTCGTGCATATTTTCAGCGCTATCTTGCTACGCCATACCAAATGAATTGGTCCTTACATTTCTCCGATGTGAAGCCTATCATCGCCCTTTTTGTGTCGCAGCATTTGCATTGCCTCTATGATATTCTGGCGCGATGTGAGTCTAAAGAATGGGATGTAAAAGTACCCATTATTTTTGGAAATCACGAAGTAGCACGACCAGTAGCGGAGCGCTTTGGAGCAGAATTTCATTTACTTCATATCAACAAAGAAAATAAGCGTGAGCAAGAGCAAAAACAGATTGAAATACTCAGACAGCATAACGTGGAACTTGTCGTACTGACGCGCTATATGCAGACCCTCAGCGATGAATTTGTGAATGAGTTCCCGACAAGGATTATCAACATCCATCATTCGCTACTTCCGGCATTTGTTGGCGCAAAACCGTATCATCAAGCTCATGCCAGAGGCGTAAAGATTATCGGCGCAACAAGCCACTATGTTACAGCAGAGCTAGATGCAGGTCCGATTATCGAACAAGATATAGTTAGGATTACGCACAAAGACTCAATACAAGATATGATTCGCAAAGGGCGCGATATTGAGAAAGTTATTCTTGCCCGTGCTGTGCGCCTCCATATGCAGCGCAAAATCTTGGTTCATCATAATAAGACGGTGGTTTTTGTATAAACTTTTTTACGAGGCGGCTATGCGCTCCTCCTTTCGCTTTCTTGATATTGCTAAAAATGGTATCAATTCTCCTGGGCGATGGCTCAAGGTAGAATTATTTGCCTTTTTATGGACATTTCCAAGCGCCATCTTTCTTATTCCGCTCGCTGTGACGTTTAAGGGCAACGGGAGAGGTGAGGCTATGATGGCAGCAATTCAGCCGCCGGTGCTGGCATTGGCTTGTATGCTCCTTCCGTTTGTAACCGCTCTCTACGGTCTATGTCGCCAGATACCGCGCCAACACAATCGGCATTGGCTCACAATTATCACACCCAATGCAAGCATAAATTGGTCGAAAGTTTGTATTGGGGCTGCGGTCTGGGGAATTGTTTTGCTTGCCGACGTGGCAATGAACTATATATTTTCGCCCGAACGCTTTACGTGGTCGTTTCAGCCTGTACAATGGTTAATGACATTGATAGTGGCAGCGGTAATGATTCCGTTGCAAGCCGGATTTGAGGAGTTGGCGTTTCGCGGATACACGATGCAGATGAGCGCGCTTGTGTCCAAACGTGTCTGGCAGCCGCTTATAATAACATCGGTGTGTTTTGGACTGCTTCATTATGCGAATCCTGAAGTCAAAGCATATGGTCCGATAATGATGATAAACTATATCGGCATAGGGGGCATCTTCGGTATTGCAACGCTTATGGATGATGGTCTGGAATTGGCTGTCGGTGCTCATGCGATAAATAACATCCTAACCGCACTGCTTGTAACAGAGACCAATTATGCTTTTCAAACCCCTGCACTGTTCAAAGTAACAAGTGAACAACCGACTGCACTGTGGCTGTGTGTTGATACCGCTCTTCCGGGCGCGGTTTTTCTTGTTGTTCTGGCAAAAATTTATAAATGGGGAAGCTGGAAGCGTCTTTTCACAGTGATTTGGGATATTTCGGAACCAGAGATAGAAGCGGCTATACCCGATGCAAGCACAGACACGATGAACAAACAAATTTTGCCCGAGTAATACGCTGCTTATACAAATAGCAGCAAAAAATACCTCAAAGTATGGTTATACCATGCTTTGAGGTATTTCTTTAAAATTACTTTTCCGAAATCAATCTCCGGTGCGCTGTTTTGTGCCGTGCAGACGAGTCGCTTTTTATTCAAGGCGTGATGCTTTTTATGGCTTAAAGCCGACATCACCGCTTTTTTGTGCTGCTTTGCCCCATGAATCCAAGAGCTTGGTGCGCCCTGCGAGCAATTTGTCGGCATTCGGCAAGCTCATAACAAGCGTTTCCAATTGCTTCATATACGTGTCGCGGTAGAGTTTCTGCACTTCTGCCAGATAGGGGTGAATTTTTGCAAGAATAGCGATGTGCTCGGTGTTGGCATCCAGAAAGACCGTGCGGTCAATCGCGCCGTTGTTCACCAGCGAAGATGCCATATCCCAATAGCTCGTTACCATGCGGTAGTAGCGGCTTCCCTCGAAACTTTCCATGAGCAGTTTGACGATTTCTTCCGCACTTTTGGGATTGAATTTCGTGAGATACCACTCGCGGGCTTCGCGCATTTCGGGGTCGCGGCGGAGTTCGTAGAGTTTCAGGACAATGCTTGCACTGTCTGTTTTGTTCGGTGTCGGTGTGCCAGATTCCATGTGATTTTGCTTTCCAAAAAAATAGTAAAAAAATTAACGTCCAGTCAAAATATATTCAATAGCGCGTTCAATAATGGCATCGCGTGAGCGGTCAGCGAGATTCATACTCACTTTAATATCAACCGATACGCCCCATTCAAAGTTATAGCCGATAGCCCAGTCTACATCGTGGTTTGCACTCGGAGCAGTTGCCAGTGCTTGTTCGCGGGTAATGCGTCCGGCGGGAATGAACGTTTTTGTGCCGGAGAAGCGATACGTCCATGTATTCGGAAGCTGCGCGTCAATAGGCAAGCCACTTCCGCCGCCCGTGTGGTCGCCCACAAGCCGCACGTGGTCGAACTCCGGGGCTTTCATCATGGCGGGAAAGAAGGAGGCAGCACTAAAACTATTGCGATTCGTTAAGACCGCAACACGCTTATCGGTAAAGCGGTACGCTTCGGGTGCTGTCGAACTACTGGGACGAATAACGACTTTTTGTGGAGCGTTATAGTCATTTGCGCCCGGACCATTCTTGATTTGCTCCACCAGCACCTCCGACTGCGCCTTTGCGAGACGGGAAGCCAGAAATGTAACATTCGTAAGTGAGCCGCCGCCATTATTGCGCAAATCCAGCATGAAACCTTCCACATTTTCTGCTCGAAAGCGTCGTATTACCGAGTTCCAAGCAGCCGTGTCAATCGTTGAGGAAAAACTTGTGTAGAGAATATAGCCGTATTTCTTGCCGTTACGCTCAATAATCGTGTTGGTAAGCGCCCCGGAGACAAGTTCTTGATTGCGAAGATAAACGCGCCTGAGAATATCCACATCAAAGTTTGCAGAATCGTTGTAGAATGGTCGTGCGCGAGAGATATTGAACTGCGAAAAAAGATTGGTATGGTCGTCCTGCAACTCGTTCAGCATTGACGCTAACACCGTGAACAGCTCACTGTCGCTCTTGGCGGCAATGGCGCGGTCGCGGTATTTGGTGCGCATGGCATTCCAGTCAATGCGCTTGAAGGTGAAAAATGCGTACTTATCATTGACCGTTTGCCACATCGAATCGAAAACGGCGGCGTTGTCAGTTGCGGGCTGCGGCGTAAAAAGGACTTGTTCACAGGAAACCAGTATCCATGCCGCAACGATGATAATAAAGAGGTTGAGATGTTTCATTGCTGTTCTCATTATTCCAATCTCAGGTGAAGTGTGAGTGATACAGCCTGTCGTGCGTTTTGGACGCGATTGAAGCGGTTGTAATCGTAAAAATCCCACTCATACGCCAGTGAAAGCCAATTACCCGTAGTGAGCATATAATCAAGGCTTGTGCGCCACATCACGGATGGGAAATTGAAAATGCTCGCTCCTTGAACGTCAATGGCTGCAAAAATGTTGTCGTTTGCAGCAGCGCTACGAAAAGTAGTTGAATAATACGGACGCGCTGCAAAGCCCGCAAGCGGCAGTCTGATTTGGCTTGTGCCACGCCATTGCTTGCTCAGGAATCTGAAATCTTGTTCCCAATGCGCCATTGCACCCAGCGATGCATAGACATCAAATACGGAAGCACTATTCCCAAAGACTGCGCTCAATTTAGCGTTTACCATCACGTTCAGCAGTCCGCCCGCATAGAGGCGCATTGTACGGTCTTCGCTGTGAAGAACATCAAAGGCGACACTGGCAAACGAATTCGTTTGAAGTGCGGAGATAGAGGAATTAAGATTGCGCTCTCGCCCAACAACGGGGAACAGCACACCAAACGCGACATTTGAACCAATATGCACGAAGACATCCCGCGAATATGCACGAAGTTCACCATTCGCACCAACGGCTACCCCTGAATACCGCAAGGGCGAGAGTGCCGCATCTTGCTGCGTAAGAGAGCCGACCGAGCCACCAAGTGTTAGAAACGTCTGGCGTGGCTGTTTTGCCAAACCCAACGGGTAAGCGTTTTCAATGGTTTGGGCTGGCACTTCCGGCAAACGTTCTTGTGCCTCAAGAGAGAGCGAAAACAATAGCAAGCATAATATCAAAATGGTTACCGACAAGAGCCTGTGTCGGTCTGAAGTGTGGGGCATGATTGGGAAGGTATTGTGGGAAGGAAGTATGAAAATACAAGAAAATGAAAATTGAAACTGCTCAAAAATACAGGCTTTCTCTGGGAATTGCAAGCTGAGAACATTCGGCGCGCATTTTCGGATGAATTTATTTTGCTTATATTTTTTCCTCGTTGTAAGTTCCTTGACTACGCTCTTGCTGTGTGCATTTGCGCGTCAATATGAAATTACAACAATAAACTTTTAACACCTCACACGAAGATTTTGCTATGAATCCAAACGAATGGAACGCTCTGCTTGCCACGCTTCCCGTGCGCACTGTCAATTCAATGCTCAACGACCTTGCCATGCTGCGTGGGCAGTATAATGCGGGTCGTAAAGTTTCGCTGCCGCTTGTACATATTGCCCTTGCAAGCGGGCAGATATTTGAAGGCTACGTCGTGGCGGTAGATTCCCCGCGCAACGAGGAAACGCTTGTCTTGCACTCACCGCGCGGCGAACACCGCTCTCCGCACAAAGACCTTGTATACGTCCGAACAAGCGCCATCGTGAGCGTCACGGTGCTGGATGCACACACACTCGGCAAGTTCCTAAACGACAAAGCGAATATTTCTGCCGAACAAGAAGTGGTAACAAAGATAGACGTGAAGCGCTTTATCGCGCAGTACATGGACGATTTCAACACGCTCAAAAAACTCACACTCGACTGCGATGTAGATTGGGATAGCATCCCGCAAGGCGCATCGGCACTACGCAATCTCAAAGATGAAGTCGCTGCTGTGCTGGATGCTCTTGGTGAAATTATGGATGAAGAAGATACCGGTTATGAAACTATCACCAGTTCAGTCAAGGAAATTATTCTTCAGGCAGATTCCAGAGCAGGAGCCGCACTCAGCGATGGAAAACTGACAATTCTTTGTCCGTATCTGGACGCACCCCGCCGTATCAGCGATAGAGAAAGCATCAAGCGTAGCATCGAAGAGGTGCTGTAAGAGAAAACTACGTAATGAGTCAAGTAAATGTAAGATGCCTGTACTGTCGCAAGAACCTTGCTTGGGTGGTACAGGCATTGCTGTCTCGTTCACAAACAAAAAACTACTTCCCACCTGCAAGCCGCTCATACGAAAAGCGATAATCTACTCCCCAGCGCTCAATCAAACGTAAAAGCGCAATTTTGTATTCTTCGGTTTCCGGTGCAAGCCTCAGCGCTTCGCGGTAAGCAAAAAAAGCTGGCAAAGGACAACGATTGCGTTCGTAGATAACGCCCGCCGCCGCGTAGGCAAGCGGCGTAGAGCGCCCAATTTCTCGTTGCAGCGTCGTAACTGAATCCCGAACATCTTTCTCGCGGTCGTCGTACATCTGCGATAAACAGTATTCTTTCGGATTCACCTCCGGCGAAAAGCCTTGTACTTGCACACTCCATCGGTAGCATTGCGATTGGTCGGTAGCAAGAGCGCGAGCATTCAAGCGCACGGTAGAATCTTGCGTGGTCTGCTCAAACATCACCGCGCCAAATGGCGAGACTACGCGCACGATAAACGTTTGCCCCGGACGTTCGCATGACCAGTACAGTTGCACGGTGGAATCAATCAAATACGTGTCGTGTGGAAAGAGCAGATTCACGCGCGGCGCACGGGCAGACGCTCCGACAGAGGCGCTTGCGGAATCGGTTACGGCGCCGCCGAAAAGTCCACCAATGCCGAAAGCGTCCAGTGCTGATTTCGTGGCTGCTTTGGCGATTCCCTCATCGGCGCTTGTTTTGGAGACGCTTTCACCCGTGCGTGAGGTTTCACCTGATGCAATGCCGAATAACTCGTTTCCTGTGTCCTTGTTGGCGGCTTTCGTCGTGCGCTCTGCCATTGCTGTGGATGCCATGCCTTGCTGGTAATCTTTCACGCTCGGCACAGAATTTTTGAGTTCTCCGAAAATATAACTTGCCACTTTTCCGCTCATCGTGCCGTTCACCGACTTTAGCTTTGCGTTTAGCTCGCTTGCGCTGACACTTGTGGTGGTGCGGATTTCTACTGTTTTTCCTTCTGCGGAACTTACAACCACGTAACAAGGCGCTTTTGTACTCAGAATGTCCTTGTCACGAAACTTCGCGCCCGCATTTGCCGCTTGTACAGCGCTTCCACGCTTGACTGTGACTGTGCCTTTGGCAGTAAGAATAGTGAGTTCTTGAGCTTTTGAGACTATCCCGAAAAAACTCAGAATAGCAAAAGTCAGCAGAAAAGCGCTCACGCGAGTAAAAGGATTGTAGGAGTTCATGGTAGTAAAAAAACAGTGGTTGAATTGATGAGAGCTTATGAAAACACTCAGGCGTTAAAGCAGTTGGAGTACGGAATTTATTCCGCACAGGTTGTTTTTAAGCTACTTCTGAGGCGGAATAAATTCCGCACTCCAGTTTTTCGTAAGTCCCATTGATAAGAAAATGAGGCGCTAATCGTTATCGTCATTGTGAGAGATTTCGCCCTCGGCGGTTGCTGGTGGTGATGTGCGGGTGATTCTATCGCGTACAGATTTGCGCAGAATATGGTACATTTCGTGAATCGTCGGTGCTATTGCCACAACTGCCACGAGCAGCGTAACGTCCAATTTCAAGCGGAACCAGTGAAATGCTGCGGTGAATGCCACGAGTAGCAACACGCTTTCGGCAAATTGGAGCACAAGTTTGAGTGGGTCATAAAAGCGTGGTCGGCGAAAATAGAGATAGGACAAAAAAGCTACATTCAGAAAACAAAGCAGCACAGCAAGCGTGTCTTCAAGAGCATCGGGGAGCGTTGTGATATAATCACCCGAAAGAATCATCGAAGCGATATTGGCATGAATAACCGCGCCGTACATATCGGGAAATGTCCTGCCCGCATACTGTTTGTTCATCGGGGTAAAAAAAACGTCTTCCAGTGCCGGACGACCAAGTGTCTCACCCAGAAAACCGAAGATGACGATTTTTCCACGCACAAACGCCAGATTTGCGCTGTCCGCAAGAACGTCGCTGACATCAAGCGTATAGAATTTATCCGTATTGCCGCGATAGTTAATCGTTTCGGTGCCGCTCTTTCGCTTCAGCAGCCGATTAACCGCACTCGAATCCATAAACCACGCCACCTTCACCGCAAATGCCCATTCGCGGTCTTTTTGTCCGGGGTTTTGTATTGTGCTGCTTTCCCACAAGGTTTCATGCGGACTGAAAAGGCGAATCATATCGGTCGGGAGCGCGTCAGGAGCATCCTCGTCGCTAGAAGAAACCATATTGGCAAAGCCCACTCCGGCGTAGGTCTGAAACATCGGATGCGATGTTTGGCGCGTTGCAAAAGTCTCCGAGGAGTGGTTGTAATCAGCAAGTTTCGAGACCATCACCGTGCGCGGGCAGAGCGTAAGCGCTTCGGCAAGCAAAGCATCGCCCGCAGAATCTTTTGGAGCGCGAAACATCACATCCACCCCGATTACACGCGGCTCGTGAGCAGCAATCCGTTTGATTTCTTCTGCAATTCCCGCTCGGTTCAGCGTTCCGATATTCACAAGCACAATGTTTGTATCGGCGCGGGAAGCCGTGTCGTCGCGGAGGCGTGAGAAGACGAGGTCGGAGAGTTCAATATCAGAAAAGGCTTTGGAAAGCGGATCTAAAAACGCAAGCCACGACGGCACGTAATACAAGACCCACAACGCACCAAAGACAAGCATTGTAGCGGCAACATTGTTTATGTGGCGCTTGATAAAGCCCGTTACGGCTTGTCCAAGGGAAAGGAAAAATTGCTTCATTATGTTGCTACCTAATGTCATTGCCTAAGCGAGGAGCAGATAAAAAAGTTATTTCATAAAATACAAATTTTCCCGCGTTTACCGGAGAGCAATTTCTTTGCTTGATTCTCCACACTTTCTCACGTGCTTCGCAATGAAGCTCCGTTGGCAAATTATGGAAATATGCGTAATATGGAGGTCTGTCAATAACAATTCAAATTCTAATTCACGGGTGTTTTTTTTACTTTTGTTGTTTTACCGTTATGAAACAATGGATTGTATCTGTGTTCTTGATGTTTGCAGCATTTGCAGCCGCATATTCTCAAACAAAAGATGTGTTTTTTGCCACCACTCCCGCCGTCAGCCCTGATGGGAAAACAGTCGTTTTTAGCTATGAAGGCGATTTGTGGAAAGTGGGTATTGATGGCGGTGGTGCTGTGCGCCTGACCGCAATGCAAGGCAGAGAGACCTTCCCACGCATTTCGCCCGACGGCAAATGGCTTGCGTTTTCTTCGACGCAATATGGCAACAATGATGTCTTTGTAATGCCGATGGATGGCGGTGCTATCAAGCAACTCACCTTCCATGAAGCCGGAGACCAAGTTGATTCGTGGTCGTGGGACTCGCAGCGCATTTATTTTACATCGAACCGTTACAACAATTTTGCAAGTTATACGGTCAATGTTGCCGGAGGTACGCCACAGCGCGTGTTTGAGCACTTTTTTAATACGGTACACGGTATTGCGGAACATCCCACAAGCGGCGAACTTTTTTTTACCGATACGTGGGAAAGCCGCCAAGCCGCTAATCGCAAGCGCTACAAAGGAGATTACAACCCCGATATAAAATCCTATAACCCCAAAACCCGCGAATACAAGGAATATACCAACTATCGAGGCAAAGATTTCGGAACGACCATTGACAAGGCGGGAACGCTCTATTTTGTCTCCGATGAAGCAAATGGGGAGTACAATCTTTATACCTTCAATGCCGGACAGAAAGCACAACTCACGACATTCCCGACCTCAATAAAATATCCGTGTGTGAGTGCAAACGGCTCGGTAGTAGTTTTTGAGCGGGATTATCAACTCTGGGCGTATGATGTGGCTTCCAAAGCCGCACGAAAGCTGCCTGTTACGGTGTTTAACAACCAAACGCTGGAGCGGGAACAGGATTTCACTACCAAAGGTACAATCACGGATTTCAGCGTTTCGCCGGATAATAAAAAAATTGCGTTTGTCTCGCGGGGCGAACTCTTTGTGTCGGATGTGAAAGGGAAATTCACGCGCAATATCTCGGCAAACCCCCAAGAGCGCGTTGTGGAAGTGTATTGGACGGATAATAAAACCTTGCTTTACAGTCGCACTGTTACATCGCTTGGCGGTTATACAAATTGGTTCACGGTAGCGGCAGACGGCATGGGCACGGAAAAGCAGATAACAAGCGATGCGCGAAACAATCAAGCGCTGACGCTGAACAAAGACCGCACCAAAGCTGTCTATCAAAGCGGGCGCGAGGAAGTGCGCTTGCTTGACCTGAAAACACAGCAAAGTCGCGTGATTGCTAAAGACGAATTCTGGGCGTTGTATGCGCAAACAGCGCGGTTTTCGCCCGATGATAAGTACGTGGTCTTCACGGCGTACCGCAATTTTGAGCAAGACATTTTTGTTCACAATATTGCCGACAATAAAACGCTGAACCTCACCAATACAGGCGTGAGCGAGACAAGCCCATACTGGTCGCCCGACGGCAAGTATATTTATTTTGAAGCAAGCCGCACAAAACCTTCGTACCCGTTTGGTGCGCCGGACGTTCACATTTGGCGGATGCCATTAGACAGGCTCGAACGTGGCTATAAATCAGATAAGTTTGCGGAATTGTTCAGAGAAGAACCAAAAAAGGACGATAAAAAAGACGACGAAAAGAAAGATGACAAAAAGGATGATAAGAAAGCAGATTCTAAGACCGCCATTACCGTGACTATCAACACCGATGGACTCATGCGACGTTTGGAGCGCATTAGCCCTGAGTTCGGCTCGCAGTCGAATCCATTTGTGATTCAGAAGGACGATAAAACAACTGTTCTGTATGTTTCCGACCATGCCGAAGGAAAAAACAACCTTTGGAAGACCGTGATTACGCCGTTTGAATCAAACAAAACCGAAAAAATTGCTGGTGCGGAGATTAACGGTTTTGACCTGCGCGAAGCAGATGGTAAATACTATTTGCTGGTCGGCGGCAATATCCACAAACTTGACCTTGAGGGCAATAAAACGGAGTTGATTGACATTTCGACCACGTTCCGGCGCGACCTGCAAAGCGAGTTCCGGCAGATGTTCCACGAACTTTGGGCGAATGTGGAAGAAAATTTTTACTCCGAAGATTTTCACGGTTTGGATTGGAAAGCAACGCGGACGCGGTATGCAGCGCTGCTCCCGATGCTGAGTTCCCGTGCGGACTTGCGAACGCTGCTTGGCGATATGCTTGGCGAACTGAATTCTTCGCATCTTGGGTTCAATAGCTCCGGGCGCGAAGAAACTGCGTATTTCGGTACTCGCACGCTTGCCACTGGCATAATGTTCGACAACGACAAACCGTACACCGTAAAGTCTGTTGTGAAGCGCTCTCCTGCTGACGTGGTGGGCAAAGACATCCGTGCGGGCGACGTGCTCGTGAAAGTGAACGGCGTGGCAGTGAACACCGCGCAAAACCGTGAA
Source organism: uncultured bacterium (assembly GCA_937899715.1). Taxonomy (GTDB): domain Bacteria; phylum Bacteroidota; class Ignavibacteria; order Kapaibacteriales; family UBA4661; genus PH2015. Next base: position 21,078 of record CALCNX010000007.1, read on the forward strand.
TTTTACTTCGCAAAACCATCGCTTGATGATGAAATTGAGTTGACCTTCGACCGCGCCGGAAAACAAATGAACGTCAAACTGCACCCGCAGCCGTTTTTTGTGCTCAATGATTTGCTGTACGACGAGTGGCTAGACGAGAATCAGCGCCGTGTGGACGCTGCCAGCAAAGAGCGTATTGCCTACGCTCAAATGAAAAACATGGGGCAGGGCGCATTGGAGCAGTTTTTGATTGAGATGAATTCCGAATTGCACTACAAAGACGCGCTCATCCTTGATTTGCGCTACAACACAGGCGGAAACGTACATGATGAAGTGCTGAAGTTTCTTGCCCAAAAGCCTTATTTGCAATGGAAATATCGTGGCGGTAAACTCACGCCGCAGTCGAACTTTGCTCCGGCAGTGAAGCCAATCGTTTTACTTATCAATGAACAAACATTGAGTGATGGCGAGATGACCGCGACCGGGTTCAAGGAACTGAAGCTCGGCACGGTAATTGGCACTGAGACGTATCGGTGGATTATTTTTACAAGCGGTAAGGGACTCGTGGATGGTTCGTTTTATCGCCTGCCGTCGTGGGGCTGCTATACGCTTGATGGCAAGAATATCGAAAAAGAGGGCGTAAAACCTGATGTGTACGTCAAAACAACATTCAAAGACCGCTTGGAGGGCGCAGACCCGCAGCTCGACCGCGCCATTGAGCACATTATGAAACAACTGAAATAGCATATAGGCTTCTTCGTCAGCCCTTGCCTGTAAAAGGTGAGGGCTGTGGAAGCCGCTTCCAATCTTGCTCTTTGCTTTTCCTGAGAGAGATGCAGATTGGTAGTTTTTGGTTCGCAAATTATATCATTTTTTGTCACTTCTTTCCAGACCTCGCATGAAATGGGATTCTTCACTCTATGACCGCCAACACTCGTTTGTTTTTAATTTTGGTAAAGACCTCTTGGGGTTGCTTAATATCCAAGCAGGTGAGCGCATACTCGACCTTGGATGCGGTACGGCGCACCTGACACGGCAAATTGCTGACAGCGGTGCAATCGCGGTGGGTATGGATGCCTCTGCGGAGATGCTTGCCGATGCGCGGCGCTTGTATCCCGCGCTGCCACTCTATCAAGCGGATGCCGCCAATTTTTCGCTAGCTTCGCTCAATGCCGAAGCGCCATTCGATGCGGTCTTTAGCAATGCCACGTTGCACTGGATTCCGAATGCGGAAGGTGTTGTGAAAAGCATATCTGCGGCATTGAAGCCGCAGGGTAGATTTATTGCGGAGTTTGGCGGTAAGGGCAACGTGGCTCTCCTTCGCAAGGCAGCACGAGCGGCGCTCTTGGAACTAACGGGGCGCGACATTCCCGACACGTTCTATTTTCCCTCGCCTGCGGAATACGCAACGCTGCTGGAGAAAAACGGTTTTCGCGTGGAAGCACTGTGGCATTTCGACCGCCCGACACCGCTGGAAGGCGCAGACGGAGCAGCGAACTGGCTCCGAATGTTCGGCGGGGCGATATTTCATGGCGTTGACGACGATGTGCGCGAAGCAGCGTGCCGACGGGCGCAAGAACTCTTGCGGTCATCGGTGCTGCTGAATAATGGCGCATGGACGGCGGATTACGTGCGTTTGCGCGTGGTGGCGCGGCGGATGTAGCGAAAGCTACATAGCCGAAAGCTGCACAGTTTTACAAACGAGTAAGAATATCATTTGTTGAGCTATGAAGAAACCTCATGCGAGGGTCAATCTCGATAGTGACAGGCTTTCGTGGCACTTTCACCGTTGTTTTGATGCAATTATCCGTGACAGGTAGTCTGGCAATGTGTATCGTTTCGCCCTCAAGGGTGAACTCTATATCCAGACTATCGTTGAACGCTGCTTTGGTGCGCTTTCCCATGCCGTCTTCGTAGAATTTATCAGCAGAAATATCAAGTTGTACTTCGTAGCTTGTGCCGATTTTTTTTACCGAAGCCGCATGAATACTGAAGTCAAACGTAGTAATGCGCTTGAAAAAATCATCAATCGCAGCATGGTACTTGGGGTTGCTGACGGCGTATAACTCTACCAAAAAGTCCGTCGAAACAGGTGCGGAGCTTGGGTACGAGTGTTTTTGCCAGAAATTTCGTAATGCTTTGTTTACTGCCTCTTCACCAATCATTTCGCAGAGTTCGTACATCACGACCAAGCCTTTGGAGTAGTGCTGATGCGTGTTCTGGCTTTGCGTGGCGATAAGCGCTTGCTCCGGCTGAAACCCACGCTCATTCAGGTACAAACCGTGATGCAGGCGCACGTTTTCCTGTACACGCTTCTCGCCGTACATCTTTTTGACCAGCATAAGTTCGGTGTACATTGCCAGTGTCTCGGTGAGCATTGCTGCGCCCTCGCGGTCGTCGGGACTGATTTGGCTATTACCCCACCACTCGTGCGAAAGTTCATGTCCGGCGAGTTCGTTTATTACGTCTTGCTGCTTGTCGCCTTTGAGATTGGCATGAAAGGTAACATTTTCTGCCATAAAAATCGTTGCCGGATACGCTGTAGCATTGAAGCCCCGCGTGAAGGCGGAAACTTCGGCAAAGCGAATCGTGCGGAAAGGGGACGCGCCAAAATTTTTTTGGCAATAATCAAGGGTGTGCTTTGCGTTTTCGATGAGGTGCTGCACGTTTTCGTGGTGCGCGGGATGGTAATAAACCTCAATACTGATGCCCTTGTGAGCCATTTTTTGAATCGTGTATTCTGCCGACGAAATGCCAAAGCGGAAGGGAATCGGCGCTGAAGTCTTGTACTGCACAAAATTACGCCCGGATGCCTGCCATTCCTTGACGGTCTCGCCAACGCCGATAGCGGTTTGATTAGAATCCGTCGAAATGGTCATGTCGAGATTGATGAAATGATTCATCTCGCGTGGTGCGTCCAATACCGTTTGCGGCGTGATTTTGCCGAGGTTTCGTTGTGTGCGCTCTTTTTCGTCTGTGATTTCATTCTCGGACTGATAACCAATTTGTGGAAAATATCTGCTTATCCGCATAAACGCGCCATTCTCAACAATTGCATTGAAGGATTGGTGCCGTCGAAAACCATTCCAAGCGTACGCAAAGGAAAATTCAAGCGTTGCTGTTTCGGAAGGCAGGAGCGGCTTCCGCAGGTAAATCGCGGTATTGCAGGAGGAAAGTTTGTATTCTGCCTCACCGACACGCAGTATTCCTGCTATTCCGCCGGTCTCATTGTTAAAACCGATAAGAATGCTGTCAATAGCTTCATTGCTTTTGTTGCAAAGGGTGTATGTGCCGGAAACGTGGTACGATGTACGCGATGGGAAAAGCTCAACGGTCGTTTGAACGTCAGTAATAACGGGCTGTGGCAAATACTGAAAGTGGCGGTATTGCTGCTCGTAGAGCTGTTGTTTCGTCAACTCTGCATCGTTATTCGGCAGCGCAAGATTGTTCGCCACATACCACGCTGTGAAGACGGTCAATGATAATAACGAGGCAAGACCCAAGACCGGAAGCGGTTTTCGGAGTGTTTGCCGGACAGAAGTGCGTATGCCCACCAATACCACCAAAAGCAGCGTCAATGCCGCACCAAAGAGCATTTTCCATGCAAACACTCGTGCGTAATCGCCCCAACCGTTCATTTCGCTCAATTCTCCGCCAAAGGCAGCAGTGAAGCGGGTCAGTGGATGTGTCATTCCGAATAATTTACCCAAACTTGTTGTGCTTATTACCATCACCAAAAGTGCAGCCACCAAGCCCACATATTTATTGGGAATGAACCGTTGGACTGCAACGGCTACCCCCGCGCTGCATACAAGTGGAAGCGCCGCAAAAAAGTATAAGTGCAGATACAAAACCCAATCAATATGCGGGTAGCGATAGCCAATTTGGAATATAATCCCGGCCGCAATCATCCAGCCCGTCAGCACGAGCACAATCGCACCCAGCGCTAGCCACGCAGCAAGCATTTGTACAGATTCGCTTACGGGCGTAGCATCTTCAATGACGCTGAATCGTGCATTTCGGCTGCGCCAGACAAGCTCATTGCTGTAAAAAAGCAGCGCGGGCAGACACAAATACGGAAAGTTTTCCAGAATTACATTGACCATGAGAGCAGTCGTAGCATAGCGTTCCGGCAAGCGAATCCCTTTTTCAATCTCACCATAAATTTCCATGGAAACATAAAATCCCAGACCAAGTGCTATCAGGAGAAAAGGTGTGCTTTTTAATACCGTACGGCTATTGAGTGCGGTAAGACTGACAAGTGTGCGTAGATGGTAGAGAAATGAATCAACGGCAGGCTCAAGACGTTGATAAATACTGATGTGTACGGCATTGTCGCCTGCGGCGTTGTCGCTTTTACTTTTTGCCCCGCCCCTGCGCTTTTCGTCAACGGAAAAGGTGAATGTAATCATTGAAAGAGCCAGCAAGCCGCATGAAACCACAATGTACAGTGCTCGGTTTTCAAGCATGAAGCCTGTCAGTTGTATTAATTCTGAGTTTCGCTGGGTAACTGACCAAACGTTTGTTTGCTGAAAAAATGCTGATAATCCGAAGGGGTCGAAGAGTGCAGAAATCTGCATAGCTTCTGCCGAAACAGGCATCCCGCGCACTAAGAGCGGCGAGCCTGAGAAAATGAGCATCACCATATAGCCGATGTAAATGAACAGCCCCGCCACGTACACGAGGGGTTTGTTTTTGGTCAGCCACGCCACAGTGCACACCGCCGACGTGCAAAAGAGCGTATTGGGTACGACAAAGAGCAAAAATGGTTGTAGATACCACCACGCCTGAAAACTACTGCCCTTCGGCGACGAAAGTTGCTGACCAATGGTGAAACCGAGATTAAGAACGAATAAATATAGTATGCTCACGCCGAGGACAACAAGAAAGCGGCTCGCAAGGTAATGGCGCTTTTGAAGTGGGCTGGTGTAGAGAATAAGGCTGAATCGTGCTTCTTGCTCGCGGAGCAGCATTTGTGCGGCTGTGAGAGTGGTAAAGAGTATCGTTATCAGCCCCAGAAAGCCTACCATAATCGTAATACTGTACGGCGCATATTTGCTCACATCGGGCGACGACATCATAGATAACGAAGAACCGATATACAAGCCCACTGCACCTGTCGCTGCCAAGAGCGCATAAAACCACAGTTTCTTGAGATAAACAGATGTTTCAAAGATGAGAAATTCTTTCATGACGATTTTTTTGAAAGTTTTGAGTTTTGAATGTTGAGTTTTGAATGTTGAGTTTTGAATGTTGAGTTTTGAATGTTGAGTTTTGAGTCGTAAGGGAGTCGAAAGCGGGCTGATTTTTGCTGGCTTTGGGTGTCTTTTGTCTTGAGGACTGAACACTCAAAACTCAACATTCAAAATTCAGCACTATATCAAATTGTGTTCAGGGTAGCGAAATAAACATCTTCCAGCATTGGTGCAATCTGCTCAAAACCCTGTCCGGGTGTAGTATCAGCAAGAACGTGGATAGTGAGTTTGCCGCTATTGAGGTGGGAAGAAAGCACCTTGTATTCAACTTCGTAGCGAGGTTGTTCGTGCTTTTCGATGGTCTTTTGCCACAGCGAACCATGTAGCGATGCAAGAAAATCTGCGGGTTTGCCGCACGTAAGCAGTCGCCCTTGATGAATAATTGCCATTTGTGAGCAAAGATTGCGAACATCCTCCACCAAGTGCGTGGAAAGAATAACGATAATGTCTTCGCCAATCTCAGCAAGCACGTTGTTAAAACGGTTGCGCTCTTCGGGATCAAGCCCGGCTGTAGGTTCATCCACAATGACGATACGCGGGTTGCCTAAGAGTGCCTGCGCAATGCCGAAGCGCTGGCGCATCCCGCCTGAAAACGTGTGTACATCTTGCTTACGATGCTGATAAAGATTGGTCTTGTCCAGCAAAGCCAGAATCTGCTCCTCACGCTCTTTGGTCTTTGGCAAACCCTTTAGTGCCGCGATGTGTGTGAGTAAATCAAGTGCAGATGTTTTGGGATAGACACCGAAATCTTGCGGCAGAAATCCCAGTTGTTTTTTGATGAATGTAGGCTTGGCAATTGTGTCTGTACCGTTGAAGTTTATGCTGCCGCTATCGGGGCGCTGCAAGCCCACAATGGTTTTCATCAGCGAGGACTTGCCCGCGCCGTTTGGTCCCAGCAAGCCAAACATTCCGTTGGAGATGGTAAGCGAGATGTCATTGAGCGCAACCACGCCATTTGCGTAGGTTTTGTGCAGGTTTTGTATATGAAGTCGGTTCATGGTTTGTTGATGATTTTGAATAGTTGTAAAAAATGAGTGTAGGCAATAGGTTTAGGCAATAGGCTATCCTGCCCGCTTGCGAGGGCATCAGGTAAAAAACGTGCGAATGGCTTATTTACTGCACTGAGTTACGTGTCCGGTGAGCCTTCGAGATATTCCAGAATATCACCGGGTTGGCACTGGAGCGCGTGGCAGATAGCTTCTAGGGTATCAAACCTGATACCTTTAGCTTTTCCGGTTTTGAGAATAGATAGATTTGCTTGGGTGATACCGAGCTTTTCCGCCAGTTCTTTGCTTTGCATCTTGCGCCGGGCAAGCATCACATCTACGTTCACGATGATTGGCATTGGATTAGTGCGCTAGATGATTAAATCTTGTTCGTTTTGGAGATGAAGTCCTTGCTCAAAAATAGCAGCGATAAAGAATGTGAACACGCCCAAAAGTCCGTGTAGAGCCACAAGGAGTTCAGCAGGCGACTCGACCGCCCAGAATGTTTTGAACAGCGCATAAACAGTGATGGGGACGGTAAAATTACTCAAATAAAACCAACGCAAGCGATTAATTCCTTGCTCAGTGAACCATTTTTGCCCGGAAAATATCCGAAAAACATTGCTGATGAGGTAGAAAAAAACGCCATACAGCCCAATCAGCAGCACCATTGTTGCCATTTGCGCCACAGTATTTTCTCCCAGAAGAAACGCCGTATCGGTAAAAGGATAGACAATCTTAAACCGCCTACCGCCGTCAATGATACTGAACTGCGGTGTCTTGAGCGTGAGTACCACGCACGAATACAGTGATGTTGCAAGATAGAGCACCGAGAGTACCAACGCCACAACGTGGAGTATTTTGGAAACAATACGAACAGTTTTCATAGAACTACTATACTGAGAAAAATGCAATTTGTTTCTGTAAAAATAGAAATAATTATTGTAAAACAATAATTATTTTTCGTGAAAATATATTTAATGCTTTCCGGGATTGAAGCTGGTAGCCTGAAAGCGGCATGAAGTCTAGTACCATGTTCTACCTGCGAAATCTTGTTTTTCCTGCTTTTTCATGCTGATTGTGTCGTATATTGCTCATCTGATACTGCTTAGTACCCCAATCGTTTTACCTTCTTTGCCGGGAAATATTCGATGAAACGCTTTATCCAACGGACACTTTTTCTTGTGTTCTGCTGTGCAGCAATGACGTTTGTTACACGTGTGCCGATCTTTTCGCAACCGCTTGCGCCGTCTTCAGATACATCCTTGCCTGTCTTTACGGCACGGATGTTAGCTTCTTCGGCTGCCACGCTTGCCGAGCAGTCATGGCGTTATCACGCCGGGGATGATGTAAAGCAGCATTCGGCGTGGTGCAGTCCTGATTTTGCCGATAGTACATGGAAATTTGTCGCAAAGACGGTTTGGAATATGAAAGAGTTGACGGAGCAGGATTGGAGCGGTATCGGGTGGTTTCGTTTCCGCTTTCGTGTTGATTCTGCGGCGTACATGGAAGAACTGTGCTTGGATATTGGTCACAGAGGTGCATCGGAAGTCTATCTGGACGGTAAACGTATCGGCACATTCGGAACGCCTGCCGCCACACGCGAAGCAGAACGTGCCATGCGCCCGCAAGGAGAACATTCGGTCATGCGTTTTCATCTTGCCCAAACGCCTAATGATATACACGTCATTGCCGTCCGATACTCTGATTCGTGGGCGTGGGAGCGCTTTCGGCGCTTTTTTGCTTCACGCAACGTTATTGGTTTTGACCTCAATTTTGCTTCTGCAAGTCGCATAAATAAAAGCCTCCGGGGTGATGAACTATGGACAACGCTCATGATGCTGATTGTGGGCGGTATGGCGGTGTTATGCCTTCTGCACGTGAACTTGCTCATCTTTAGCGGTGGGCGAGAACACTTACTGTACAGCTTGTTTACAGGCGGCATTGCGTGGCATTTTGGAACGCGAGTGCTGGAAAAATGGTTGGAATACCACGTCGAATTGCTGACGTGGTTACTGGCGTTTAATCAATACGTCCTCATTATGGCGTTTATCGCGTGTGTGGGCTTCTTTTATGCGACGTTCTACACCAAGCGCCCGATTGGGATTTGGATTGTCGGTTTTTCACCGATGGTCGTTTTTTGGGGTGGAAGCGCTATCCCATTTTTACGAGAAGGCAATCGTACATTTCTACTGTTTATGGCGATTATCTTTTTTGACATCATGCGAATTGTCGTTCTGGGCATTATTCGCAAGCGGAAAGGCGCATGGTTGCTAGGCGCGGGTGGCTTGTCATTTGCACTTTTACTCGGTGCGCAAATACTGGCGGAGAACGGCTTAATTCGGCTTCCGCTTGAGCAAATGGGCGGTGTGTTGGTGGTGGGGAGTTTCTTTAGTATTCCGCTTGCCATGTCGGTCTTCCTCTCGCAAACAATTGCTTCTACGAATAAAGAACTGGCGCAAAAGCTCGTTGAAGTACAAGATCTTACCGATAAAGCAATCACACAAGAGGTAGAGCGTAAGCTGCTGCAAGCAGACAACGAGCGAAAAACCGCCGAACTGGAAGATGCGCGAAAACTCCAGCTTTCTATGCTTCCCCAGACCATGCCGCAAGTGCAGGGCTTGGATATTGCAATGTTCATGCAGACCGCAACCGAGGTGGGCGGTGATTATTACGATTATTTCACGGGCTCGGACGGAACACTGACGATTGCTATCGGTGACGCAACCGGGCATGGCGTAAAGGCGGGAACAATGGTCGCTGCAACGAAAAGTCTCTTGGCAGCAATGGTGCAGGTGCAGGACGACAAAACAATCGGCTCTGCATCTGATGTTCTGAAGCCTACGTCTCCCATTCTGAAGCGGATGAACTTGCGGTCTATGTTCATGGCACTCATGGTGGCACGTATCAAGACGGATGCCGACGGCGTAAAGGTTTTGATTGCCAATGCCGGAATGCCGTCAGCGCTGGTGTACAGGGCAGGGCATGGTCTTGTAGAGGAAGTTTTGATGAAATCCATGCCGCTCGGTACAATGGCAAATTTTCCCTATGAAGAGCGTGAAATCACACTTGTACGTGGTGATGCGTTGATACTGATGAGCGACGGCTTCCCTGAACGCTTTAATAACGACGATGACATCTTGGGTTATGATGTGGCGCAAGCAGCCTGCGCAAGTGTTGGCGGCATGACGGCACACGAAATTATACGTCATTGTGTGCGTAAAGCGGAAGAATGGGCTGAAGGCGCATTGCTCAACGATGACATGACGTTTGTAGTGGTACGAATTGTGTAAAATTTCTTGTGAATTCTTATATTGAGCGCTCTCGTGCTGACCGTCCGGGAGAAAAATTCCGTGAACTCGCCATCAATCCTAACAGTGTATGAAACAATTTCAACTTTCCTTGTCGGACTTGGAAGGCAAGTGGTATATCTTGCTCTCCAATTTTCCGATGTGGTTGAAGGGCGATAAAACCAGTCCCAGTCTGAACTACAGACTCGAAATACGTTCCGGCGTTCACGGCTTACGAGATGAGGTCATTGCGTGGAAAAATGGCAAGCAAAGCTCTATTATCGGCTTCGATACGCCGCTGGACGGTACGAATCATGCCTTTGAATGGCGCGGTAAAGGGCTGTTTTCGGTGCTGACGAGCCGTTGGGAGATTGTGCATCTGAACGCTGAAGAAGAATGGGCGATTATCCACTTTGAAAAAACACTTTTTACGCCCGAAGGGTACGACGTTATTGCACGAAGCAACATTCTATCGCAAGAACTTCTTGCAGGCATTCGATCTGCGTTGCGTGAACTTGGCATTACGGCTGAATTGCAGCCAATTGTGCAGGAAACAAAGACACACTAAGCAGTCAACTACGAAGCAAACAGTTCGTCTCTTTTTCATTCAATACTTTTTGTTATGAATTACGTACGTGGTCTTTTGGGAGCAGTGCTTATGCTGATTTGCACAGTTTTTCTGTGCGCTACTGCCAAAGCACAAACAAAACCGACACTTGCCGAAGCAAAAATACTCTTTGCTGATGGGAGATATGGCGATGCCAATGAGATAATGCGGAAATATTTGGAACGGGATTCTTCTTCGGCAGAAGCCTGGCGTTTGCTTGGATTTTCGCTGTTTGCCAGCGCGGACTACACACAAGCCCGTATCGCATTGGAAGCGTCACTCAAACGAGATTCTGTCTCCGTAGCCGCTTGGCGCACTCTGGGGCAATGCTATCGTTTCTTAGGTAATGTCGAGCCTGCACGAGCGGCTTTTGAAGCAGCGTTGGCACGGGATTCCTCGAATGCTGCCACGCTTTCTGCTTTTGCTACTTTTTGCGATGAAAACCGTTTGTTTCCTGTTGCTATTCGGTTGTATGAGCGTTTGCGTCAGCAAGAGCCGAAAAATCCTTTGTGGTATGTTCGGACTGCCCGGGCGTATGCTGAATCGTCTTTGTCGGGCGCATTCGACCGTGCTACGGCGCACTATTTGACGGCATTAGACCTGCTGCCAAAAAATCTTCAGTATCGTCTGGAGCTACTTGATTTCTTGGCTAATGCTGATAATAATCGCTCGGTAATTGATGTTGCCGGACGAGGCTTGACGTTCTATCCTGATGAGCTTTTGCTATGGCGAAAGAAAGCAGCCGCACACAATAAACTGGAACAGTATCGTGAGGCACAGTCAGCATATTTGCAGTGTTTGCGTTTGGGCGATTCCTCCGTGGTTGTTTTACGAGAACTCGGAGTGATGTTTTTTCAACTCAAGCGTCCTGATTCTGCGGCTTTCTTTCTCCGATGCGCATTTGGAAAGATGCAAGAGATTGATACTCGCCTCACGTCGTTTCTAGCGTATGCTGAGCGCGAAGTGAAAAATTATGACGATGCTGTGAATTTGTTTAATATCACTATGCAAGGAATGAAGCAGAAGCAATTCGCCGGTATGCTTGTGCAACTTGGTATGACCTATAATGCAATGAAAAATACTGATAAAGCTCTTGAATACTATCGCCAATCATTTGCCTTCGATACGAGTAGAGCAGAAACACGCTATGCTATGGCGACTCTTTACGACCAGCTCTATCGTGAGCGTATGAGTGCCGCCAAAGCAGGAGAGAACAAGGGCGGCGATACCAAACTGCGACAACAGGCGGTTATGTATTTCAGGGAATTTCTCATGCGCTCAGAAAATACCACACTTGCAACGGTACGTTATGCTATTCAAAAGCTGAAGGAATACGGCGAGGCGCTGCCTGCAATGCCGTCGCCCGTCTCAGCCCCAGCGCCAGTGCTGTCCACATCGGAAACGCTCTCCGTAACAAGCGAGACCGTTACTTCTGGCAACGCTTCCGGCGTCTTCACAGGCGATTCCGCGAAAATACGTCTGCCCTCTGCGCTGAGGATTCAAGCGGGACAAAGCGGCGTGATACTACCAACCGCAATATGCCGAAATAGCGAACTTTGAATAAATCAACCTGATACAAAACACTTTTTTACCTTTTACCCCTGTTGCATTATGAACCGTTTTCCCCTTTTTGCTACTTTTGTAGTGGCACTCATTCTCATTTTTCAGCCCGCTATGGCTCAAACGTCCACCCAAACCAAGCGCCCCGTAGAGGTAGAAGATCTCTTTCGTTTGAAGCGCCTTTCTGACCCCGCTATTTCGCCGGACGGTAAATTTGTTGCCTACGTTGTCGGAACGGTGGACAAAGCTGCCAACCGCACTAATACTGATATTTGGCTCATTGCGCTTGGTGCTAACGGTGCTGCAAACGGCGAACCGCGCCTAATCGTCTCTTCGCCAAAGTCGGATAATCACCCGCGCTGGTCGCCAGACAGCAAGACGCTTTCCTACGTTTCGACCAGTTCCGGCACGGCGCAGGTTTATTTGTACGATGTCGCCACAGGCGCTGGGCGGCAGCTTACAAGCCATTTTACGGGCGCTTCGCAGCAAATGTTTTCTCCCGATGGCACCATGATGGCATTTGTGTCGTCGGTGTATCCTGAGTATTCTTCCAAAAGTTTTTTGGAATGTCAAAAGCTCACGCAAGAGCGCGACGAGGCGTTTGAGAATGGCAAAATGAAGGGCTTGGTGATTGACAAATTGCTCTATCGTCATTGGGATTCATGGACGGATTTCAAACGGATGCACATTTTTGTTGTGCCCGTCAGTGGTGGTGAACCGCGCAATATCACGCCCGGCGACCGTGATGCCGTGCCGAGTTCGTCCACCTTTTCCGCAGGTGATGATTTTCACTGGTCGCCGGACAGCAAAGAAATTGCCTTCACAGCAAGCGTCTTGCCTGCACGGGAAGAGGCTTGGCGGACAAATTCTGAAATCGTAACGGTGGATGTGAAAACAAGTGCGCAGAAAAATTTGACCGAAAGCAACCCCGCAGCCGATGCCTATCCGCGCTATTCGCCCGACGGGAAATGGCTCGCCTACCGCGCGCAGACTCGCCCCGGATTTGAGGCGGACAAATGGGATATTGTGCTACTCGACCGCACAAAAGGTACTTCTTCGCGCATGACGAGCAAATGGGATTACAGCGCCGACCAATTCGAGTGGACGGCGGACAGCAAAACGATTGTGCTTGAAACGCAGGACAACGCTGAAGCCGTCTTGTACGCGCTTACCATTGACGGAAAAACTGCGCCGAAAAAACTGACCGAAACGGGTGCTGCGTCGTCCATTTCGATTGCGAGCAACGGTATTGTTTCTTTTGCTCATGCAGTACTGACGCGCCCCAGCGAAGTTTTTACGCTCAATCTCAAAGATAAAGCTCCAGCGCCCAAGCAAATAAGCGACGTGAACGGCAAAGCACTTTCGGAAATTGCGTTTGGCAAGGTAGAAAAAATCTCGTACATGGGTGCAAAGGTGAAGAACCAAGCGTGGATGATACTTCCACCGAATTTTGATGCGACGAAAAAACATCCGGTGGTATTTCTTATTCACGGTGGACCGCAAAGCGCGTGGCTTAATTCATGGTCGAATCGCTGGAATATGCAGGTTTGGGCAGCTGAGGGATATGTAGTCATTGCGCCAAATCCCACGGGCAGCACAGGCTTCGGGCAGGAGTTTGTGGATGGCGTGTCGCATGATTGGGGTGGTAAGGCGTACACGGACATTATGAACTGCGTTGACCATACGCTCAAAACCTATCCATTCTTGGATGAAAGCAAAATGGCGGCTGCGGGTGCCAGCTACGGCGGCTACATGGTGAACTGGATGAACACGCAGACGAACCGTTTCAAGACGTTTGTATCGCATTGCGGAGTCTATAACTTCAGTTCTATGTACGGCACGACAGATGAAATCTGGTTTGACGAGTGGGAAAAGGGTTTGCCGTGGGAAACCGCCGATTTTGAGAAATTCTCGCCGCACAAATACATCCAAAACGCGAAAACCCCGACGCTCATCATCCACGATGGCAATGATTTTCGTGTACCGCTTCAGGAGGGAATGCAGTATTTCTCGGCATTGCAGCGCCGGGGCGTACCCTCGCGCTTGGTCTATATCCCCGATGAAGGGCACTGGGTCTTGAAGCCGCAGAACAGCGCGTTTTGGCACAAGAATATTTTTGAGTGGCTGGCGAGCTACTTGAAAAAGTAACAAAATTAGGACTTTCGCAAATAACAGAAACGATCATTTGTGGAGTGCGGAATTTATTCCGCGGCAGTCGCTTTCAAGATACTTGCGTGACGGAATAAATTCCGCACTCCGATGTTTTTTTGTGCATCCTAAAATTTTGTATTTTGTACTATCTGTTTTCGTTCTCCCTTCGTAAAGTACGCACACTTGCATAACCTAAAATAGCATGAATACTTCTCGTTCTCTTGTTTTTCACCGTCTTGTAGGCAGCGGTCTCACGCTAGTTCTTTTGTCGGGACTCTTTGCGGCGGGCTGCAAAGTATCGGAGCAAGCGCTCAAGGACGCTTCACGCCCTGATTCGACGCTCACACGACGCACGCCTCAAGACAGCCTTTTGTTTTTTAATATACTCCTGAAAAAAGATACCGCCACAAAAGTCGTCAGTGCCAGTCTGAAAGATATGATGCTTGTTGCCGGAACGATGAAAAAGCAGCGTGTGGGCGGTGCGGGACATTCAGCAGCGCAGATCTTGGTGTCGTATCTGAACGCGCAGGGAAGCGTGGTGGACAGCACATTTGAGGATAATCCTCTGGAGCCGGTGTACGAATTTACGAATGACCAAAACGCCTACGAAAAACGGCACATTCCTATCGTGGAGGCATACTTACCCCTGCGAGTACAGCGCCGCGAAGCCATTGCTTCGGTACGACTTGAGCATTGGGTGCAAGCTGATGCGCGGACTCCTCCGCTCCAAGAAGCACCGCTCCGGCGCACGGTTATTGCGCTCATTCCCCTTCGCAAATAGTGAATTTTACGGTTTCATCTCCATCTCCTCTATTGTTATGAATACTTCATCTCGTTTCTCTACCGAATCTCGCTTTTCGCGTCTCCTTGCACATTGTGTTGCAGGGTGCATTGTAGGATTATCGGCAATGATATGTCTTCTACAATCGGCATCGGCACAGAGTTTTCCGGCAGAAAATTTTATGAATAACGGTCCCCGCTCGAACCGTGTCAATCTTGTGTATCTGCCCGATGGCTATACCTCGGCGGAGCTTTCTACCTTCAGCGTTCATGCGCGGAATATGAATACGGCGCTTTTTGCTACATCGCCGTTCAAGGAATATCGTGCTTTTTTTAATGCCTCGCTTGTTCATGTTCCTTCGGCACAGTCCGGCGTTCTTCACCCGAAGACGGCACCTGACTGTCCGGCTACAATGCCTGTATCAAGCCCCACCACGTACTTTGAGACGACCTTCGATTATGTCAATATCCATCGTCTCGTTGTGCCCAAGCGCACTGACAAAATCAACACCGTGCTGGCGGCATCGGTGCCGGATTTCGACCAAGCATTCGTCGTTGCTAATTCCACCGAGTATGGTGGTTCAGGAGGAACATATCCTGCTGCTACGGGCGGTAATACGAGTTCGTTTGAGGTGATGATACACGAACTTGGTCATAGCTTTGCGTATCTTGCCGATGAATACTGGGCTGGACCACAATATGCCATCGAAAAACCAAATATGACGGCAAACTCTAACGCTGCCACCAATAAGTGGAATTATTGGGTGGGACGTGCTAATATCGGGATTTTTACTTATAGCGGGAGCAATGCGTGGTTTCGCCCGACGCAGAATAGTCAGTGCAAAATGGAGGCGCTTGGTCGTCCGTTCTGCTCGGTCTGTGCTGAGGCATTGGTGCTGAAAATTCATACTCTCGTGGATGTGATTCAAGCCGTTTCTCCTACAAATTTCAATACACTGACAGCTCCCGCAAGCGGCACGATTGCTTTTGCGTTGACCCTGCTGAAGCCCGACCCAAACACACTAACAGTGCGTTGGTTTCTGAACGGTGCTCAGTGGGGAAGCGCCAATGCTGAATCTGCTACGATTCCCGTGCAAAATCTTGTTATTGGAGCCAACACATTTACCGCCGAAGTTGTTGATGCGACCACAATGATTCGCCCTGCGAACCAACCCAAGCGTACAGTGACGTGGACAATTAACCGCACTGTATCGGGGGTTGCTACTGACATTTCTACGGGCGGACTTTCGATTTTTCCGAATCCGGCAGAAGCAAATTTTGTTGTACAATACGATGCTTCATGCGCTTCGGCGAGTACTACCCTTGATATTGCGGATATGACAGGCAAGCTGATAATAAGTAAAAATTTGGGAGCGCAAGCACAGGGGCAGTACCGTGTGGCGTTGGATGCAGCAGAAGCACAACTGCCGGAGGGTGCATACTTGGTGAGCATTACCACTGATTGTGCCCGGCAGACGGGAAAAATGCTTGTTTCTCGCAAGCGGTAAGCCAAAAATTTTGTAGATTAGCCGCCATTCACCTGCACCGATTCTTGTTTTCATTGCTTATCCATTATGACCAAAGCATCTGCTGCCCAAATTATCGCCCGCCACAATCGCCGTGAGCGCCGCAAAGCAACTGCCGGCGCACTTTCTGTGGATATAGTTCTGGGAATTTATCTGGTGATGCTTCTGCATCGCACATTGTGGTTTGGTGTTGTTCATTCTTCGGACAAAGCGCCTGTGCTGACCTTGGGATGGTATGTCTTGTATGTGGCTGTTGGTGCGATTGCGGGGCTTGTAGGAAATATACTGAATGCTTCGCCGGGGCGCATGATTTTCGGATTTTTTGATAATCCCGAAGGCGCAAAAGTGCGTGGAACCTGGCGTGAGGCACTTGCGCAGCATACAGCATGGGTGCTTGTCGTGCTGACAGTTGTTGCTGGATGGCTTGTTACCGGAATTTCTATTGCCGACTTGTTTTCCAGCGAGGGATTGTCGGGTGCACGGCGTATTTTCACGGCACTTTTCACACCGGAGTTTTCCATTTTTGAACAGGCACTTTTTGCCATTATTGAGACGATTTATCTCGCGCTCATGGCTACATTGCTTGCACTGCCGTTTTCGTTTGCACTCAGTTTTTTTTGTGCGCGGAATTGTGTCGAAGATATTTTTGGCGGTCATTACATGGCGCGTTCTGCCTACTACGCCATCCGTTTTGTGGCGAATCTTGCGCGTTCGATTGAACCGCTTATCTGGGCGATTGTGTTTTCGGTGTGGGTGGGTATTGGTCCCTTTGCAGGAATGTTGGCGCTTGCCGTGCATACCGTCGCATCGCTTGTAAAGCAGTATTCTGAGCAGATTGAGGAGATTGACCACGGGACGGTCGAAGCGCTGGAGTCAGTCGGTGCTGCCCCATTGCAAGTGATTTGGTTCGCGGTGGTGCCGCAGATTATTCTGCCTTTTCTCAGCTTCACAATTTATCGCTGGGACATCAATGTCCGTATGGCAACCGTGATTGGGCTTGTCGGTGGTGGCGGTATTGGGACGTTGCTGGTGCAGTATCAAGGCTTGGCTCGGTGGCACGAGGTCGGGCTAATTATTTTGCTGATTGCGGCTGTGGTGTGGGTGATGGATTATTTATCGTCGAAAATTCGAGCTGCTATTCGATGATGATTTTGGGGCACGGATTTTCAGGATTTCACAGATTTCACGGATAAAAAGAAGTTTTCTGAACGCACTCCACGAAAAATTCGTGTCATCCGTGAAATTATCTTCAAATCCGTGTCAAAAAATCTAACCACAAAAACGATTCAAACCCAAGATTCCGTCGGGGTCGGGGCAATTTGCAAGGTAGCGTTCGCGCTCGGAGAGCCTACACACGCCTGCATAGTCGCCCCAAGCACCTTCCATATCGCATATAACCTGAAAGTGCAGATGTGGCGACCAATTCCCGTTTTCATGCGGCTCGCCAAACTCTGCCAAGCATTCACCTGTGCTTATCGTTTTTCCTTCATATAATCCTTCCAAACTTTTGAGTGCCAAATGCCCGTAGAGTGTGTGAAATGAATCGCCATCCAGTTCGTGCTGCATAATAATTGTACCGCCGTAATCCCCGAAAGCAGGATTATTCTTGAAGCTATGCACACGCCCTTCGAGTGGAGCAAAGATAGGCGTTCCGGCACTGCCCCAAATATCAATACCCAGGTGCAAACGGCGTGGTTCCTCGTGCCCGGTGCCAAAATTTGGGTGTTGGTCGTAGAGATTACGATGCTCTGCGTAACCGCCAATCGCATACCGTGTGCCTGTGCGCCCTAGCTCGTGCCGGATGAATGTTGTCATTGCATCGGCATTATCCAGAATCTCTCTCGTAAGTGCAGTATTCGCGGCGGTGAGGTCAAGAGAATAGAGTTTATCGCTTGTTTTCAAGGGTACAATCTGCGCAAATGTGTGCTGGTGCTTGTGAAAGAGTGCTGCGAAGTTCATGGAGCGAAGTAAATAAAAATGAAGGTAAATATCAAAGGATGGAAGCAACGCAGAATGGTTGTTGCTCACGCACTACGAATTTACTGAATTGTTCCGCCTTTTGGACATTTCGGCACAACCTTTTTCCCAAAAGAATGATTCGTTTTCTCTTTCTTGTTTCTTGTTGGTGTTTTGTATTCTTCCACGAAGCACAAAGTGCAAGCCACGATAGCTTGCGCAGTGTCATCATGCGAGATACAGCGCCGAGTGGTGCTGTCAGCGCTGGAACAGTGAAGGCGTTGAATGAATACGCTATGCTTGTACATGAAACATTTCCCGATAGTACGCGGATGCTGGCGTTGCGGGCGCTTGCACTTGCAGATTCACTCCAAGATTGGAAGGGGAAGGCACAGAGTTTGAACGCTATTGGAGTCTCGTATTTTATCCAAAATAACTACGAAAAAGCGCTTGAATACTATCTGCAAGCACTGGCTTTGCGGGAAAAAGTGAGTGATATGATGGGCGTGGCGGGGACGCTCAATAACGTCGGGATGGTCTATCGGGATATGAAAGAATACAGCACCGCGCTCACGTACTATTTTCGGGCGCTGCGGCTGAATGATTCGTTGAAAAATTTGCAATTTTTTGTGCGGAACTTGAATAATATCGGCGTGGCATACGAGAGCATGAACGCATTCGATTCGGCGCTTGTCTTTCATCGTCGTTCGATTGAGATGAAGCGGGAAATTGGCGACAAAGCTGGAATTGCCTCTTCGCTCCGCAACATTGGCAAAGTGTATTTGCGTATGAAGCGCTATGGCGAGGCGCTCGAAACCTTACGCGAAGGCTTAGCAATCAACGAAACGGGTAAGCAAGTGCGGGCGCTCATTCTGCTGGATATGGCACAAGTCTATGAAGAAACCGACCAAGTGAAGCCCGCCGTCAATAACGCCAATGCTGCTATGTTGCTGGGGCGCGAACTCGGTGCGGCGCTCATTGAGCAAAATGCACACGAGCTATTGGCACGGCTCTACAAGCGCACTGGCGATCACAAAAGCGCACTGGAAAATTATCAGCGCTTCATTGCCATACGCGATTCGCTGTTCAACGACAAAAGCGCACGCCGCCTTGCTGCGCTGCAAACCAATTACGAAATAGACCGTCAGCGTATTCAAATCGAACTTCTTACCAAAGAGAAAGCATTGCAAAGTACCGTGCGGAACGGTCTTGTGGGCGGATTTATTCTGGCGCTGGGGCTGCTTATGGCAATCGGCGTGGCGTACCGCAATAAACGCCGTTCTGAGAAAGAACTTCGCGCTACCAATGCTGAAATTCTGCGCCAGCAGGAACTTTTAGAGCATCAGGCGCAAGAAATTCAGGTGTCCAACACCGCGCTTTCTGAGAAAAATCTTGAACTTGGGGCAGCAAATGAGCGCCTCACGGCACTCAACACCGAAAAGGATGAGATAATGAGTATCGTATCGCACGACCTCAAAAACCCGATTGCGGCACTTAGTGGTTTTACGGAGATTCTACGCGATGAAAATCTTGCTGCATCCAGTAGAAACGCCATTCTTGACCAGTTGTCCGTTGTTGGGAATCGGATGTTAGAATTGGTGAAAAACGTTCTGGATTCATACCGTGTGGAGTCCGGCGGCTTTGAAATGCACATTGTGACGCTGGATGTTGCGCCCGTGGTGGGCATGACCATAGAAATCTATCGTGAACGGGCTGCGGCAAAAGATATTACGCTGCATTGGGCGGCTCCCCGTGGCGAATTTCTCGTCGCTGCCGACGAGCAGGTTTTTAATCAAGTGCTGGACAATCTACTTTCCAATGCCGTCAAATACTCACCGCATGGCAAAAATATCGTTGTTCGCCTCAAAACGAGCAATGCAACTGTTCGAGTTGAAGTTCAGGACGAGGGGCAGGGCATCTCATCCGAGGATATGCCGAAACTTTTTGGCAAATTTGTACGCCTTTCCGCGCAGCCCACAGGCGGCGAACATAGTACAGGGCTGGGACTCAGCATCGTCAAAGGAATGGTCGAAGCAATGCAAGGGCGCGTGTGGTGCGAATCCGGCTTAGGAGAAGGGGCAACATTTATCGTGGAATTTCCTGCGGCTCAAACAGCTTCTACAATTATTAGGGCGTAAAGCCGTGTTTGGTAGGGCGATACGGAGCTATTCCAAATTTGAAACATCATCACATTACGCCGCCGGCATCTATGATGCATTCACCATTTTTATTTATATCGTTTGGTCAGCTATTAGCATTGATGCGTCGTTGCGTCATTGTTTGGGTGGTGCTGAGTGTATGCGGTCATGGGTCAGTTTTGGCGCAGCGTATTCCTGCGCGTGTGATTCCGCAGCAAGTGCAGTCTGCCGACAGTCTTTTGCAGCATTTGTCTTCTGCCCGTGATACGGCGAGGGTAGAGATTTTGGATAGTTTGGCGTGGATTTATCGGGGAACGGATTTTGGAAAAGCAATGCAGTATGCGCAGCAGGCGGCACGGGAGGTCGCTGTGCTTGGCTATCCAGTTGCTCGTGCTCAAAATAGTAATTATCTGGGTGTTATTTATCGCAACGTGGGGAATTATGCTAAAGCGATGGAGTATTTCATGGAAGCCCGGAGAATTGCTGAGGAGCAGGGATACAAACGCGAAGAAGGCTATGCGCTTAACAACATCGGCGATATTTACAAGTATCAACGTCGGTACGACGAGGCAAGAAAGTTTGTGAGTTTGGCAATCGGCATCTTTGAGAACCTACATGATAGTGCCGGTCTGTACTATTGTCACATTCGTCTGGGAGAAATTGCCCAAAGTCTGAGTGAGTACCCTCGGGCGCTTCAGTCATTCCGCCAGGCACTCACATACTCTTACGTCTTTGGTGATAAGGTCTGGCAAGCGGGAGCGCTTAATCGCATCGGGCAGGTGTATCATTTGCAAGGCTTGTATGCGGAGGCATTGGGAGCATTCTTTCCAGCGCTTGCTATTTCGACGGCTGCGCTGAACGATGAAGATGAGAAGGCTTTTATTCTTGTTCAAATCGGTAAAGCCTACCTCGCACGGCAACAGCAGGATTCGGCATTACACTACCTTCATCGTGGCTTTGATTTGGCGGAGCGTATCGGTCTGAAGCAGCATTTGCGAGAAGCCTCTAAAACGCTGGCAGAAATTTATACGGCAAAGCGCGACTATGCTGTGGCGCTGCGCTTCCGAACGACGCAGATGGCGATGAATGATTCGCTTTTCAGTGAAGCCGGGAGACGAGAAATTGAGAGGCTTGCGGCGAAATATGACATAGAAAAACAACAACTGGCGCTGGATGCGCTCAGCGCCGAGCAAAAGCAAGAACGGCTTATCGGGCTGGCATTAGTGGCAGGGGTGGTGTTTTTGATTGCGATTGCGGGGCTACTCTATCGCAATATCCGCTCGGAGCGTCTTGCTAATGCAGAGATTGTACGCCAGCAGCGCATTCTGGAAGACCAATCTGCCGAAATTGAAATGACAAACGCTACGCTGCAGGAGCAGAACGAAGAACTGGCGGCGCTCAGTGAGGAAAAAACCGAGCTTATGGGTATTGTCGCTCACGACTTGAAGAATCCTATTGGTGCGGTGCGCGGGCTGGCAGAACTCATCGAAAGCGGCGGAGTTTCGGGAGATGATGTGCACGAAGCGGTCAAGCAAATTGTGGTTACCAGCGACCGTATGCTGGCGCTTGTGACCAATGTACTGGACAGTAATCGTCTGGAAATGGGGGGAATGCAGTTTAGCATTGTGGAATTTGATATATTGCCGCTCGTTGAAGCGACATACTGGCAATATACCCCGGCAGCGGAAGCCAAACAAATCACTATTCACTACCTTCCTGAAGTGGCATCGGCACTCGCCTTCGCCGATGAGCAAGCTTTGATGCAGGTGCTGGATAACCTTTTCTCGAATGCGGTGAAATACTCACCGCAAGGGAAGAATATCTATGTGAGAGTTCGTTATTCGTCGGACGGCAACAGTAAAGCCAATGCACTAATGCCCAATGTCCAATCAACCAATGACCAATGGCTTCGTATTGAGGTTCAGGACGAAGGCGAAGGAATTTCAGAAGAAGATATGAAGCGGTTATTTGGTAAATTTGCTCGCCTCTCAGCACAGCCTACCGGTGGCGAGCACAGTACAGGACTAGGACTCAGCATTGTCAAAAGAATGGTCGAAGCAATGAATGGGCGCGTATGGTGTGAATCGAGGGCGGGCGACGGTATTCCATCTGGCGCAACATTTATTGTGGAATTACCACGTTCGTTGTAATTTCCTGCTTCACTTTTCTGAACGTATCACACTTGCGCTTTTTTGATTGTTTTATGAATCGCCTCATCCTTGCTATTACCGCTCTCTGTTTTGCATATCTGCAAAGCTGTTACGTCGCTTCGGCGCAGCAGCAGAGCGATTCCTTGAAGGTATCTCTCGAAGCGCATCCTCAGGCAGATACGACGCGGGTTAAAATATTGAACGATTTAACGTGGATTCTTCGTGCCTCCGACCCTACACGAGCAATGCAGTACGGACAAGAAGCACTGGAAATTGGGCAGCGGCTCGGTTTCAAGCAGGGCTTGGTCAAAACATACAGTTTCATGGGAGTATGTGCCCGTAACCTCAATAACTACGGGCTGGCGGCAGAAATGTATCTCAAGCATTTACTTGTTGCCGAAGAATTAGATTCTCCATCGGAGATATTTTTTGCAGTCAATAACATCGGCAATCTCTACATCAATCAGGAAGATTGGACGAATGCGCTCAAATACTTACAGCGCAACCTTGAATACGCCGAACGACAGGGCACGGTGGAGCAAAAAGCGTACGCCTACGTTAATCTGGGACGCTCCTATAGCGGTTTGCAGGAGTACGGCAAAGCCATGCAGTTTTTTGAAAAGGCGCTGCCATTGCAACTCCAGCGCCGCGATACTGCTCGTATTGTGAGTATTTTGAATGAAATTGCGAATATCCATTTTTTGCGCAATGATGACGCAAAGGCATTGCAAGCCCACCAACGCCTGATAGAGATGGCTTCTATGACGGAAGATCGCAATTTACCTAAATCGTTTGTGCAAATTGCCATTATCTACCAACGGCGCGGTATGCGGGATTCTTCCGATTGGTACGCTCACCGTTCGGAGGAGATGTCTCTCAAGGTAGGTCGCGCCGAAACTCGCGCCACCGCATTGCGCGTCCTTTCGGAAAATGCCGCCTTGAGCGGTGAATTCGAGCGGGCATACCGCGTACACGTGGTCTATGCGGCAGTCCGCGATTCGCTTTTGCAATCCAAAGGAGTCAAGGAATTATCATCGTTGCAAGCCCGCTACGAAGTAGAAAAAAAACAGCGCGAAATCGAATCACTTGGTAATGAAAGCCGTGTGCAGCAAACGACACGGAATATTTTTATTGGCGGATTTCTCGTTGCGCTTGTCTTTATAGGGCTTATCGGGTATCGCTATCGGGAAAAATTCCGCACAGAAGCCATTATCCGCCAACAAAACGAAAATTTGCAAGCACAAGCCGTCGAAATTTCTACTATCAACGAACTGCTTTCCAAGGCAAACACCACGCTGCAGGAAGGCAATGAAACACTCCAGCACAAAAACGACCAACTAGCTGCCTTGAACGCGGAAAAAAACGAGCTAATGGGTATCGTCTCGCACGACCTCAAAAATCCCATTGCTGCTGTGCGGACGTTTGCGGAGCTTATTGATAACCAAACGTTTACGGGAGACGAGGTATTCACCGCCACACGGCAAATTGTACAAACCTCCGACCGTATGCTGGAGCTTGTCAAAAATCTGTTGGACATCAATCGTTTGGAATCGGGTGGAATGCAGATGAATCCGGTAACGTTCGATATCGCACCGATGGTGGAGGCTGCTACGTGGCAGTATCAATCACAAGCGGAAAGCAAAAATATCACCCTCAGTTTTAGCAATCAAGCCGAGGACAGCACTACGCGCACCGATGAACAAGCACTTATGCAAGTTCTGGACAATCTTATTTCCAATGCCGTCAAGTATTCTCCGCATGAAAAAAATATCTTTATTCGCTTAACATCAAACGAGGCGGCTGTGCAGATAGAAGTACAAGACGAAGGACCGGGAATTTCGGAAGAGGATATGAAGAAATTGTTCGGAAAATTTGCCCGCCTGACGGCGCGTCCGACTGGCGGCGAGCACAGTACCGGACTGGGCTTGAGCATTGTCAAAAAAATGGTGGAAATGATGAACGGGCGTGTGTGGTGCGAGTCCGAGTATAGCAAAGGCGCGACGTTTATTGTGGCGTTACCGATTGCACTACATCAACCCGCCGACGATGATGTATCACCAACCTTGTAACCAAGCCTTTTGCCAAGCTGTTCGCTCAAATCTTTAGCCAAACGTAAAAAATCATTATGCCGCATTTTATTCAAGCAGCGTTAAACTATCTTGTAACAGTAAGAGACTCGTTTTCACGCTCTTTCAGTGACCGCATCTATCCTGAAACATTCTTTGAGGAGATTAACGAACAATGCCGAATATTCTTTGTTCCCTACTCACCGGTCTTTTTCGTTGTGTGGTTGCCGTATTTGCATCTTGATGCCGCTCTTTTTCCTGATGAACCTCTTATCTTGGCGCTGCGTATCGGATTAACACTCGTTGGCATCTTGGCATGGGGGGCACGGTATCTCTGGCAGCACCCGCAGCGTCATTACATCATTGTCAATGCGATGATTTACTACCTGATTATCGCCACTGGTATTATTACCGGACTCGCAAAGGGTCATCCAAGCTACATCGGGGGCTATTGTTTTGTGATTATTGTCATATCGGCTATGCCACTTCGGTTGCTGCATCTCTATGCGGGGCTTGCTCTTTCGCTCATTGCTTTTGCACTTCTCACGTGGAATTTTCACGTTTCCTTTGCCGAACCGTCCTTGCAGTATAGCTTGCAAGACCTGATGGGCGCTGTGGTTGTGAATATCGTGCTCAGTTCCGGCTGGCTCGTCCTGCGGCGAAACAGTTTTCAAAAAGGTCGTGCATTGCAGGAATTAAATGTGCAAATCAGTCGGCAACAGGAGATACTTGAGGAGCAAAATAAGGCATTAGCGAACACCACAACCTTACTGGAACAAGCAAATATCTATCTTGGCGAGGCAAATCAGGAATTGGAAGAAAGTAATGAAACCTTATTACAACTCAATCTCGAAAAGACGGAGTTGATGGCTATTGTCTCACACGATTTGAAAAATCCTATTACCGTCGTGAGCGGTCTGGCGGAAGTGCTGCGCGATGACACGCTTCCCAAAGAGCATAAACACACGGTTCTCGACCAGTTGACGTTGGTAGGAAGCAGGATGTTAGAATTGGTCAAAAATCTTTTGGACTTGAATCATCTGGAATCCGGTCTGATGCAGTTTAATAATGATACCTTTGACGTTGCGTATTTGCTTGAGATGACAGTGGCTCAGTATAAAAATTCTGCTGAGACAAAGCAAATAACTATCCACTTTGGCAAACCAAGCGAGCCGAGCATCGTGGCGGCAGACGAGCAAGCAACGATGCAGGTGCTAGACAATCTTGTCTCCAATGCCGTGAAGTATTCGCCCGTAGGGAAGAGCATTTTCATTCGGCTGCGTGTTGTTCCCGATGCCGTTCGCATCGAAATTCAGGACGAAGGCGAAGGTATTTCAGCAGACGATATGAAACGGTTATTTGGTAAATTTGCTCGTCTCTCGGCGCGTCCCACAGGCGGCGAACACAGCACGGGCTTGGGTCTTAGCATCGTAAAAAAAATGGTGGAAGCCATGAATGGCAAGGTATGGTGCGAGTCCGAACTTGGCAAGGGCGCGACGTTTATTGTGGAATTGCCGAGCGCATAATTTTTTGTTCACAAGACCACTTCAAATGGTCACCACTCTCATTGGAACAAACGCATAAATTTGGTATGAACAAACGATACTCTTCGCCTGATTGCTTGCTCCGATTGACAATAGCACTTGCATTGCTGCTTGTGTTGTTGCGTGAGCCTGGAGTGGCGCAGCCTCTGCTGACCGATAGTCTTCTTGCAAGCGAGAAGAATGCGTTTCGTTTTTCAGGTTTACCATTTTGTAATGCAGAGCATTTGGAATGGCGTTTTGCTGTCGGCGACGACTTGCAGCGTGCCGAGTCGGACTTCCCCGATGAAACGTGGCTTATTGCATCTCCTTCCACCATCACCGATGCGGATAGCCTTTCACAGCAATTTCTGCGAGCAAAAATCGTGTGGTTCAGGCAGCATTTTCGTGTAGATTCCACGCTGGACAGGCGCTCGTTTGGCTTTGTGATTTCCCTTGCAGGAGCGGCAGAAGTCTATCTGGACGGGCGCATGATAGGGAAATACGGCGTTCCTTCAGCAAATAGTGCTCAGGAAATATTGCCAAGTATTTCGCGGTTTACGCTTCAATCAATGTTATTGCATTTGGAAGCAAACAAGCCACACGTCATTGCTATTCGCTATTCTTTTGCTCACCATGAGGAGTATTCCAAAAAATATCAAGGTGAACTTACGAAGACCTTCACGGGCTTGCGTACTGCTTATATGCGATGGAGCGCGGTGGAGGAGTATCGCCAAACTGCGTTGCAGACGGTGATACAATTCGGCGTTGCCGTCGGAATGCCTCTTTTGGCAGGAGTGCTTCATATTGTCTTATTCGTTTTGTACCGCCGCGAGCGAGCTAATTTATTTGTGGGAATATTTTCGCTTGCTTCGTCCTTGCAAGCCTGCTCCTTTGCTTTGTCGTCACACGTGATGGGGCAGTCCTACGATGCATTCGTGATTGGAGGGCTTTTGCAAATGATAGCTATGCCCTGTATCGGTCTCTCACTCTGGTATGTAGCGATAACCCTTTTCGGCGCTGCTCTGCCGAAGTACCATTTGTGGATTGTTCGCGGGAATATTATTCTTTGGGGCGGTGCAATCGTTGCCGGCTATCTGCCAAGCGGGATGCAATTAGTGATGGAGATATTGGCTATTTGTACCGCATTTGTGCCGCTCGTTCTTACTCTTCCGATAGTAGTTTCTGCCATGCGCAAAAATGCTGACGGCGCATATATTCTTGGCTTGGGAATGGTGGTTTGTGTTGCGGCATGGACGCTGGAAATCCTGATGCTCCTTATCGGGCTGTTCTATGCTGCCAGACCGCTTGCCATCGCAATTTTTATTCGATTTGGTGTGTATATCGCAATTCCGCTTGCGCTTTCTGTATTGCTTGCACGGCGCACAGCGCGCCAAGCCCAAAGTTTGGCAGAACAGAATGAACTTTTGGAGGAGAAAGTCGCTAAACGTACGCAGGCATTATTTACCGCAAACGAGGCTTTGCAGCGTCAAAACAAGCAATTGGTAGAGGTTAATAGCGAAAAGAATGAAATAGTCAGCATCGTTTCGCACGACCTGAAAAACCCCATTACTGCGCTGCGCGGGCTGGCTGAACTTATGCAAACCGACCACCTTGAGCCGCAGCAATCGGCTATCGTTGCCGAGCAAATTGTCCGTACTTCCGACCGTATGCTGGATTTGGTTAGAAATCTTTTGGATGTCAACCGCTTAGAATCAGGGTTGATGCAGTTCGGGCATTACGAGTTTGGGATTGTACCATTGGTGGAAGGAGTCCTTCGACAGTATCGCTCTGCTGCTGCTGCCAAAAATATCACGCTTCATTGTGAATATCCCGATAAAGCCTTGACCGTTCTTGCCGATGAGCAAGCTGTTATGCAAGTAGTGGATAATCTTCTTTCCAATGCGGTCAAATACTCGCCGCGTGGGAAAAACGTCTTTGTGCGGGTAAAGGCTGAAACGAAACAAACGGAGCCGGAACATTCACCGTTCAAACTTCATCCTTCGTCTTTTATTCGTGTGGAAGTTCAAGATGAGGGCGAAGGCGTTTCTGCCGCCGACATGAAAAAACTTTTCGGAAAATTTGCACGGCTTTCGGCGCAGCCCACAGGTGGCGAGAACAGCACAGGATTGGGTTTGAGCATCGTCAAGAAAATGGTCGAAGCCATGAGCGGGCGCGTCTGGTGCGAATCCGAGTTCGGCAAAGGCGCAACGTTCATCGTGGAACTGCCCGCAGGTGGAGGGGAAAAATAGAAAAATATCATAGCATTTCGCCTTTTCTTTTTCGTCAAGGCAAGATTCTTGTTGGAAGCGGCTTCTGACATTGCTACATTGCCTTTTCTAAAAAGGCGGAGCATATTTCATCGCATGACTGGTTATCGGCGCTTATTCTTCAACGGTCATTCTTATCTTGCAATCGTTTTGCTTCGGTTATGAGGCACTTTGTACCACATATCCCACCATCTGACCGCGCCCGGCATTTGTGCCGAGGCGTAGTGCCGATGCGTCTGAAGCAATGCGCCCGCCGTGCAACGATGCTGCCCGCGATAATGCTCTTTATTGGTTCTCTTGTGCTTCCAAGCGGTGTCTATGCTCTCGACCCACACCGCTTGCCATCGCAATACCTGCGTGAAGTGTGGAATTCCGATAATGGTTTGCCAAGCAGTTTGATAATGGCGATTGCCCAGACACCTGACCATTACTTGTGGCTGGGGACGTTTAGCGGCTTAGTACGGTTCGATGGTGTGCGCTTTACGGTCTTCAACACCGCCAATACTGCGGCGCTGGCAAACAATACTATTTGGACGCTGCTCACCGATAAACAGGGAACGTTGTGGATAGGCACGAATGGTGGCGGTCTTGTCCGATACGACGGCAGAGCCTTTACGCGCTTCACCACGAAAGACGGCTTGCCCGCCGATGTGGTGCGTTCCATCGGCGAAGACGCTTCGGGGACAATTTGGGTCGGTACGGTTGCCGGCTTGTGTTCGCTGAACGTTTCTGCTCGTGAGCGCGTGAGTAATCGTGTGTCTGCTTCAACTACCGATTCTCGCTCTTTTAATGCCGTTGCACTTGCCGCGAATGGCAGTGCAGAGCCTTTTATCAATGCACTATGTGGAACGGATGAAGGGATGTGGGTCGGCACCGAAGGGCTTGGTGCTTTTTACCTTTCCAAAGGAAAACGCCTACATCAGGGGCGTGAAAACGGTCTTCCCACCGACGCTGTCAATGAGGTCTGCCGTGACCGCGATGGCAATATTTGGCTTGGTACGTCGCGGGGATATTGTGTGCTGCGTGTTCGCGGTGAAAGTATTATTCTTGCTGAAAAAGGGCTGCTTGAGAATTCCGTGCGGCGCATCCGCCAAGACCGCGACGGCAATGTCTGGCTTGCGACCACTGGCGGACTTTTTCGCTTAACAAACGGTGTTGTAAGTGGCTTCCCGCCTGAGCATGACCTCGCAAAATCGAATCTGAATACGGTCATGGAAGATGCCGATGGAAATGTATGGATTGGCACATACACCAGCCAAGGCTTGATGTGCCTTCGCAATGGCGCTTTTGTACCGTTTGGCGTTTCGGAAGGGTTGCCGGGCGATGTTGTTTTTGGCGTTGTGGAAGGGCAAGGCGCGGCGCAATCTACATCGGGCAGTCAGGGAAAAACACTTTGGTTCGCGTGTTATGGTGGTATTGCCCGTCTGGAACGCCCAAGCGGCATTGTTACTCGTTTTATGCCGGGCGGAGCAGAAAAGCAGCAAGCAGTGGGGAATCTTGTCCGAGCGCTCGTGAGGAGGCGCGATGGCTCCGTGTGGGCGGCTACCTACGGTGCGGGTGTCTTTCGGTTCGACGGAACAACATTTGTTTCTGCTCTCAGCACGAAAAACGGTCTGAGCAATGATGCTGTACGTGCTCTGCACGAAGATGCAAATGGAACGCTCTGGTCAGGCACTCGCAACGGCTTGACAAGCATGACAGCAAGCGGAGCGCTTCGCACATATACCACACAGGACGGTTTGCCGAACAATTCAATTATGAATCTGTTTGAAGATAGCCGTGGTGGTTTGTGGATTGCCACCGATGGCGGTGGGGTTCTGCGTATGCAGGGCGATTCCAAAGTTCTCTACTCCGTAAAAAACGGACTTGCGGCTGATGTCGTATTCTCCCTCCGCGAAGACAATTCGGGGGCAATCTGGATAGGCACAAATAGCGGGCTGACGCGCATCAAAAATGATAGGCTCACAAGCATCCGTGCCAAAGACGGCTTACCAAACGAAAATGTGTACCAAATTGTCTCGGATGGGCGGGGTACGATTTGGATTGGAAGCGCAGTCGGTATTTTTTGTGTTGATGAAAAGCAACTTAATGCGCTCATGGATGCCAAAGAAGCTGGGCAGACGGTTCCACTAGATTACAAAATGTTCGGTAAGTCTGATGGTATGCGAGCAGTGGATTGTACGGTTCCGGTGCAGATATATAAAACCGAGACGGGAATTTGGTTCCCAACGCTGAAGGGCGCACTGTTCCTTGATGCTACTCATCATGCGTCTGCACCCGTTCCGCCAGTGTACATTCAGTCAATGGTCTATGATGGTGTTTCTGCGGCTTTGGACTCAGCATTTACCATTCCTGCCGGAGCGCGTCAATTCTCAATTGACTACACGGCATTGTGCTTCGACGGCATTGACAAAGTACGCTTCAAGTATCGTCTGCTGGGCATTGACAATGATTGGTTCGATGCGGGGCAGCGCCGTACTGCTTATTACACAAATCTTCCGCCGGGCGACTACACATTTCGGGTAATTTCCTCCACTGCCGACGGTGTGTGGATTGAGAAGGGCGCAACCTTGCACTTTAGAGTGGCATCACATTTCTGGCAGACCTATCCATTTTATACTCTTTGTGTTGTCGCGCTTCTCTTGGCGGGATGGGGAGCCAATCGTTATCAGGTGCTCAGAGTGCACAGGCGTAACGCTTTGCTGAAAAGGCTTGTGGAGGAGCGCACATCGCAGCTCAGCGAGGCAAATCGTGAGTTGGAAGTTATCAATCAGGAGGTTTTTCGCCAAAACGAAATTCTTTCGACTCAAGCCGCAGAAATTGAGATTATCGGCGCGGGTTTACAGGAAAAAAACTTGATTTTGGAGGAATTGAACACGGAAAAAAACGAGTTTTTGGGCATTGCGGCGCACGACCTGAAGAACCCTCTGACGCAGATTGTGATGATGACTTCGATGCTGCAAAAATATTTCCGCCGCTTGAGCGAAGAGCAAGTAACCGAAAAGCTGCAAAGTATTGAAGTGGGCGCACGGCGCATGACGGATATCATCGAAAATTTGCTAGATGTACACCGTATAGAATCGGGCGCACTGGTGCTTCATAATGAAAAATGTTCTATGAACGAAGCCACACAAAAAATTGTCAAAACCCATATAGAGCGAGCCTCCGCCAAAAATATTGCACTGCATTTTGAACCCTCATCGGACACACCTGCCGTCACGGGGGATATGATTGTTCTCGAAGAGGTCTTGGATAATCTTATTTCCAACGCCATCAAATACTCGCCGCATGGAAAGAACGTTGTTGTGCGTGTGAAATCAAGCAGTGATGCGGTTCGTATCGAAGTGCAGGACGAAGGTCCGGGTTTAACCGAGGAAGACAAGGCGAAACTTTTCGGGAAATTTGCCCGTCTTTCGGCGCAGCCAACAGGTGGTGAGCATAGTACGGGCTTGGGTCTCAGCATTGTAAAAAAAATGGTGGAAGCTATGAATGGGCGCGTGTGGTGCGAATCTGAAATCGGCAAGGGAGCCACGTTTATTGTGGAATTGCCGAAAGCCTCCGAACGGTGATTTTGCTTCGTGATGTGTAATGCCGCGTGTATTCAAAGTGCAATGTTCAGAGTGCCCGATAGCTAATCCCTTCGCAAAAAGCATTATTTTTGCTATCTTATCTGTCCTTTATTCTCTTGACCGCTTTGCATCAGCGCAGCGACCAATGCTTACCTATTACGATGGCGATAATTCTATGAAAATTCTTCAACGTTTTTCACTGCGCGCGCCGTGCAGGATAATGCCCACCGCTCTTGTTATCCTTGCGCTGTGGTGTGTCGTCGCTATCGCCGCCGTCGTTGGTCTGACTTCACTCCATGCCGAAGATGCTCCCACAAGGCGCTTAGATTCTCTCCGGCGCGTACTTGCCACAACGCCTCAGAATACCGAGCAACGAATGAATGTGCTGAATGAACTTGCGCAGGCGTATCAATACACCTCCAGCGATTCCTCACTTCTTTTTGCCGAGCAAGCCGCCAGTGCTGCCGATGCGCTTGGGAGTAAGAAAGGTAAAGCATGGGCGCTGTATCATCGCAATTATGCGCTCTACAATCAAGGCAAGTACGATGTGGCGATGGAAGTGCTGACTGAGGCGCGACCGCTTTTTGAGCAACTCCGCGACAGCAACGGACTGGCACACACACTGAACGACATTGGCAATATCTACAAGCGTCGTGAGCATTACAGCGATGCGCTGGGGTACTACAATCAAGCACTGGTCGTCTATGAGCGTACCGGAAATGTGGAAGGTGCTGTGCTGGAACTTTGCAATATGGGCGCAGCATGGCGTATGCAGGGCGATTACGAGCAATCACTTGCGCACAGCACGAAGGCGTTACAACGTGCCGAAGCTATTGGTTACAAATACGGAATTGTGTTCGCTTCCACAAACCTTGGTCAATACTGGATGTATTGGGGCAGTTATGACACAGCCATGACCTATTTCCAGCGCGCAATGGCTCTTTCCCAAGAGATTCGCAGCGATAAATACACGGGACAGCTCTACTACTTGATTGGTGGGGTCTATGCGAAGAAAAAAGATTTTGCGCGTGCGATTGAGTATGCTAATCGCGGCGTGGAGATTGCCAGAAAATCACGATTTGCCGAGCGCGTGAAGGAAGGCTACCAAACGTTTGTGGAAATTTACACCGCCGCACGGGATTTTCAGACGGCACTTCAATATCACCATCTTTATACCAATTTGAAAGACTCGCTCTTTTCGGTGGAAGTCCAAGATAACATTAGTGCGCTGCAAACAAAAGTCGCCACCGAGCAAAAAGAGCGTGAAATCCAGC
>CALCNX010000008.1 GCA_937899715.1 uncultured bacterium
CTCACTTATCGGGTGGCAGGCGGCAAAGCCTGATTTTGTACAAGCAGGACTTCGGGCGGACTTGCTGCAAGGGCTTCTGATTAACTGGCATTTCGGCGGCGTGGGAACGCTGACTCTTGGCGCGGTGGTTCTGATTCTGGTCGTGCAGATGCGCCGAGGTGGGCAGCAAGCCGTAAGATTCCTTCCGCTTGGACTCATCGGCTGCGCGTATATTGCCTACGGCGCGTGGGCTTTAGTTGTTGCCGATATGAACCTGTTCTTTTGTATGTTTATTGTGCCGGGGTTGCTGTTGGTAGCATCGGTTTCTCCATTTCAACACCATTGAAGAACTTTTTTGCCCAACCCATTATGAACGACCACGAAGCAGGACAATACTGGAACGATAACGCCGAGGCGTGGACAAAGCTCGCGCGGGCAGGTTACGATGTCTATCGCAACCACCTGAACACGCCCGCTTTTTTTGCGATACTGCCATCGGTGAACGGACTGCATGGTTTGGATATTGGTTGCGGCGAGGGCTACAACACGCGCTTGCTTGCGGAGCAAGGTGCAAAAGTGGAAGGGCTGGATATTTCGGAGCGCTTTGTTCACTTTGCTGCGGAAGAAGAGCAAGTGCATCCGCTCGGCATTCGCTACCACATCGGAAGTGCGGTGCAACTGCCGTTCCCGGATGCCACCTTTGATTTTGCAACGGCGTTCATGTCCTTGATGGACGTGCCGAAAACTGAAGAGGTGTTCAAAGAAGCGTATAGAATTCTGAAGCCAGGCGGTTTTTTGCAATTTTCTATCACGCATCCGTGCTTCGATACGCCGCACCGCAAGAATCGCCGCAACATTCGCGGCAAGACGTATGCGATAGAGGTGGGGCAGTATTTCAGGAATCAGCAGGGAGAGATTGAGGAATGGATTTTTAATGCTGCTCCGAATAGTCTTAAATCTACACTCCGGCGTTTTAGAGTGCCGCGTTTTACCCGAACCCTCACGCAATGGATGACGGCAATTCTCGGCGCGGGATTCTACCTTGAGCAAATGAACGAACCCCGCCCAAGTGACGAAACTGTGCAGCAGTATCCGCGGCTTCAGGATAGCCAAGTTGTTGCATATTTTCTGCATATTCGTTGCCGAAAGCCGCTCTTAAATTCGCTAGTGTTAAGTGTTGAATGATGAGTTTTGAGTTTCTCAGGCGTACACAATTGTTCAATAACTGACTGAAGGTACGCTTCCTGAAATTCCCCTTCACTGTGTAAAGGGGTGGTAGTCCAGCGAAGCGAGGACTGACGGGGTAGTCCGGCACAGAGAAGCGGCGACAATGCACGAAGAAACACCCCGTCCTCGCTGCCGCTTGGACACCCCTCTTTGGAACAAAGAGGGGAATCGCTTGACAAAAGCGTAATTTCAGTTAATAAATGCTTTCAAAAAAATGCACGGAATACTCAAAACTCATCACTCAAAACCATCCCCCCAACGCCATGAAAAATCTTTTTGCTACGCTCCTTTGTCTCTGCACCATTTCTGCGTTCTCTCACGCGCAGTTGCCGCAGAAGTTCGACAGTTTGTACAAGACCATTTTTGCAAAAGATTTTTGCAAAATGATTCAGCAGAACCCCGACATTGTTCTTCTTGATGTGCGCTCTCCGGGCGAATACGCGGACACATCCGCCTCGACCAGTTTGAACATCGGGCATCTGAAAGGTGCAATCAACATGGGTATTGATTCGATGAAAAAAAACATGGCGGCTCTGGATGCGTACCGTTCCAAAACGCTCGTCATCTACTGTTCGCACAGCCAGCGCAGCCGACGGGTGAGCAAACTGCTCTCGGAAAACGGATTCACGAATTTTTACAATCTGAATGGCGGTTTGTCTTCGCTGAACCAATTAACAGCGCGCGATTTTCCTTGCAAACAAGACTGGCTGCAAACCAATCTCTCGTACAAAAATCTTTCCGTGCCGGAAGCATTAGCGCTCCACGCGAAAGAAAAAAAATTGGTCGTTGTGGATGTTCGCCCTGCCTCGCATTTTGAATTGAACGACAGCGCCGCCGAGCGCAACATCGGCAGAATCAAAGGCGCAATCAACATTCCTTACGACAAATTCAGTGCGCGTATTGCGGAATTGAATGCGCACAAGAACAGCCCCATTCTGGTGTACACCATGGGCGGCGACGGCGATGCGACACGTGCAGCAAGCCAGCTCGCGGCAAATGGATTCAAGACCGTGTATCATTTGGTGGGTGGTATTGATGGCGTGCTGACAAATGCACAAGGTAGTGCCGTGATGGAAAAAACACCTGCCTTTCACTGCCTTGATGCCGAACAAGCGTTGGGTTTGCTCAAAAGCTCACGTGCGCTCACCGTGTACGATGCTCGCCCGAAAATAGAATTTGAAAACAAAGACGAAAAATTTTGGAAGAACCTCGGCAATATCAAAAACGCACTGAACGTGAGCGCCGCAAACATCGCCGCACAGACATTGCCCGCCGACAAAAAAGCACCGATACTGGTCTATGGCAATCCGGGAGCGTTTGTGATTGCCAAAACGCTTTCGGAAAAAGGCTACACGGCGGTTTACTCGATGGACAGTCTGTACGATTTTATTTGGTCGGGCTTCAATATAGAGAGCTGCAAAGAAGCGCGAAATTATGTAGTGAACCACGACGGTCTGTTTTAATAATTTTTTCTGAAGGAACGTATAAAATGAAATCAAACTTTACTCTAATCAAATGGCTTCTGCTACTTGCGGTTATTGTTTGTTGGGCGCAGGTGACTCATCTTTCGGCACAAATTTCCGGCTATCCCGCCGGGCGAAACCAACGTGCAGAGGTCTCCCAGTGGATGGGCTTGGTGAAAGTAACGGTGAATTACAGCAGCCCGAGCGTGAAACGTCATGGCAGCAGCAAGGACAGAACGGGCGAAATCTGGGGAAAACTCGTGCCTTACGGTATGAGTGAAAATCCATACCGCGTTGGCTCGACGATGCCGGAAAAAATGCCGTGGCGCTCCGGCGCGAATGAAAACACGACCATTACTTTTTCCCATGATGTAACCATCGAAGGGCAAAAATTGAGTGCCGGGACGTATGGTTTTCACACGATTCCCGACAGCACGGAATGGACGATTATTTTTTCTAAAAACCCGAAGTCGTGGGGAAGTTTTTTTTACGACCCCGCTATGGACGCTCTGCGCGTGAAAGTAAAACCGCAAGGGGCAGAATTTCACAACGACCTCACATTTGAATTTACTGAGCGCGAACTTGCTTCTACGACGCTTGCGCTGGTGTGGGAAAAACTGCGCGTGCCTATCAAACTTGCCGTACCGAATATTGCCGACGTGCATTTGGCGCAAATCCGCCTTGAACTGACTTCTGGCAAGGGCTTTGGATGGCAGGACTATTTGAATGGCGTTCGGTTTTGCTTAAATTCGTACAAAGGCAATTACGACGAGGCGCTGGAATGGATAAATCGTTCGCTGGAATGTAACACGCTTTGGTCAGACCTTGCGGCGACTCCCATCAATATCAATTTCATCACCTTGCAGACAAAAGCTCAAGTGCTTGTGCGTCTGGGCAGAATGAAACAGGCAGATTCGGTCATTGCGGCGGCTATCAATCACCCCACTGCCACTGCGGACGGCATCAGCCAATACGGAAACTTTCTTTTGGCAGAAAAGAAAAAGGAAGAAGCACTCAAGGTGTTCCAAAAAAACGAAACGAAATTTCCGGCAGCATGGTCGTCGTTGTGGGGATTAGCAAATGGTTATTCTGCAACAGGCGACCTCAAAAAGGCACTCAAGTATGCCCAGCAAGCACTACCAATAGCACCCGATGATGAAAAAGAAGATATCAAGGCAGCCGTAGAAAAACTGAAAGCGAATAAAAGTTTTGTGGACTAGAAAGGGCAATAGGCTCCATATCCGGAGCTTGCCCACTTTCTTCCTTTGAAAATTGTATTTCCCCTCATCCCAGCCTTTTCCCAGAGGGAGAAGGAGCAAGAAATGAAGCCGTTTTCTGAAGCCCTCTACCTCTGGGAGAGGGTTGGGTGAGGGTCTTAAGGCGTATTTTCAAACACTTCCTTGCTGCAAAAAACATTTGAATTTCAACTCACGACCATTTTTTCACCTCACTTCCAACAACAACAGTATGAAAACCCACTTGCTACTGCGTCGTTTCCTCGCCACCGTAAGCACACTCATGCTTATCGCGGTGTGCCTTGTTGCGCTCTTTCCGCCAATGGCGGCATTTGCTGAATCACCACTCTGGATGCGCTATCCGTCTCTTTCGCCCGACGGCACAACGATTTGCTTCAGCTACAAGGGAGATTTGTGGCTTGTGCCGAGCACAGGTGGGCGGGCTGTGCAGCTCACGCAGCACGAAGCGCACGATATGCGTCCGGTGTGGTCGCCGGACAGCAAGCAGATTGCTTTTGCTTCCGATAGGCACGGCAATATGGACGTGTTCGTTATTCCCGCAAGCGGTGGTGCGGCAAAACGTCTGACGTTTCATTCCAACGCCGAATACCCGACAAGTTTTACTCCCGATGGAAAAAATGTTGTTTTCTACGCAAGTCGGCTGGACAATGCAAGCAACGCTCAATTTCCCAACGGCTATATGTCGGAATTGTACAGCGTCTCAGTGCAGGGAAGCCAGCCCAAGCAAATTTTGACGACACCCGCACAAGATGCAGTCTATAATTCCTCCGGCACGATGCTACTTTTTCACGACAAAAAAAGTCCTGAAGACGAATGGCGCAAACATCACACCTCATCGGTCACACGCGATATTTGGTCGTGGGAGGCGAAGTCCGGCAAGTACACGAAGCTCACTGCTTTTGCCGGAGAAGACCGCAATCCCGTTTGGTCGCCCGACAATACGGAGGTATTGTATCTGTCCGAACAAAGCGGCACTTTTAACGTCTGGAAATTTTCGCTTGCCAATCCTGCACAGCCCACACAAATCACCTCCCACAGCAAACATCCCGTACGCTTTTTGAGCATCGCCCAAAACGGAACGATTTGTTACGGCTTCAACGGCGAGATTTATACCAAAGCACCTTCGGAGCAGGAAGGAAAAAAACTTGCGGTGGAAATTCTCACCGAAGACAAAAAAAATGCACAAAAATTTCAAGCCATCACCGGCGGAGCAACGGACTTTGCGGTCTCGCCGAATGGCAAAGAAGTTGCGTTTGTGGTGCGTGGCGAAATTTTCGTCTCGGCGGTGGATTATGATATTACCAAACGCATCACGACGACCTCGGAGCAAGAACGCTCGGTGAGCTTCAGTCCCGACGGACGTTCACTGCTGTATGCCGGAGAACGCGACGGTTCGTGGAATATTTATCAAACGACGATTGCTCGTTCCAAAGAAGACGAACCATATTTCTACAAGTCCACCGTTCTGAAAGAAGAAGCACTTCTGGCAGCGCCCGAAGAAGAATTTCAACCGCAGTACTCGCCCGATGGTTCGGAAGTGGCATATCTGCACGAGCGGAATGCACTCAAAGTTTTCAATCTCAAGACGAAGCAAACGCGCCTCGTGCTGGAGAGCAGCAAAAATTATTCCTACGCTGACGGCGATATTAGTTTTGACTGGTCGCCTGATGGGGCGTGGCTCGTGTGTACTACGCTTGGCAAAGAGCAAAATATCGGCGAAGTAATGCTGGTGGATGCCGCCGGAAAAAAAGCGCCCGTGAATCTGACCCAAAGCGGCTACGACGACAACGCGCCAAAGTGGGGCATGAACGGGGCAATGATGCTCTGGTCGTCGAGCAAAAACGGCTTAAAGTCGCACGGTTCGCAAGGTTGGCAGCAAGACGTGTACGGAATGTTTTTTACCCAAGAAGCATTCGACCGCTTTCAATTAACCCGCGAAGAACTGGATGCACTAAAAGCAAAAGAAGCAGCCGAGAAAAAATCTGACAAAGCGGACGACAAAAAAGACGATAAGAAAGACGACAAAGCAGCAAAGCCTGCAAAAAAGCCTCTTGAATTAGATTTGTCAAGCACCGAAGAGCGTACCGTTCGCATGACCGTTCATTCTTCGACGTTGGCGGATTATGTGCTTTCACCCGATGGCGAACGCTTGTACTATTTGTGCGCTTTCGAGAAAGGTTTTGATGTCTGGGTGCAGAAATTACGTGACAAAGAAACAAAACTTCTTACCAAGCTGGATGCGCAAGGCGGCGGCTCGCTTCAGCAAAGCAACGACGGCAAATACTTGTTTGTCCTGACGGGCGGCGCTGCCGGAGCAATCGTTCGCATAGACACGGCGAGCGGACAACAAAAGCGTATTTCGCTTCGTGGCGAAAGCACATTGAACGCGGCGGCAGAACGTGAGTATATGTTCGAGCATATCTGGCGGCAAATGTTCAAAAAATTCTACCGCGTGGATATGCAAGGAGTGGACTGGGCGGCATACAAACGTGAATACGCCAAGTATCTCCCGCATATTTCCAACAACTGGGAATTTTCCGAGATGATGAGCGAGCTATTGGGCGAACTGAATGCGTCGCACACGGGCTGCCGACTAACACTACGATTCGATGCGGAAAACAGCGACCAGACTGCTGCGCTCGGTGCATTTTATGACGACACCTACACAGGAGGCGGACTCAAAATCGCCGAGGTTATGGAAAAATCACCTCTCGACCGCGCTAATCTGCGTATCAAAGCGGGTATGGTGATTGAGAAAATTGATGGTATCGCTATCACTCCCAAAGAAGATGCTGCGGCGCTTCTGAATCGCAAAGCGGACAAACCCACCTTGCTGTCAGTCTTTGACCCTGCTTCGGGCAAACGTTGGGAAGAAACGGTCAAGCCAATTTCATTAGCACAAGAAGCCGAACTCACGTACCAACGCTGGATACAAGCTCGCCGCGAACAAACCGAGCGCCTCTCGAAAGGGCGCATTGGCTATGTGCATATCCGTTCCATGAGCGACGCGCAGTTCCGCCCGTTCTATGCCGACCTGATGGGACGCTACGCCGACAAAGATGCGATTATCGTTGACACTCGCTATAATGGCGGCGGATGGCTGCATGAAGATTTGGTAACACTTCTGAGCGGAAAACGCTACGCGACATTTTTACCACGCGGACAGCAAATCGGCTCCGACCCCGTTACCAAATGGCAGCGCAAATCTATCGTTCTGATGAGCGAGGGTAATTATTCCAACGCGCATGGTTTCCCGTACAGCTACCGCACTCTGGGGCTTGGGAAACTTGTAGGAACGCCAGTGGCAGGAACGGCGACATCGGTTTGGTGGGAAACGCAACAGGATAATACACTCGTCTTCGGTATTCCGGAAATCGGCAAACACGACGTGAACGGAAAATATCTGGAGAATCAGCAACTGGAGCCGGATGTGTTAATCTACAACGACCCCGAAAGCGTTTCGCGTGGACGCGATATGCAATTGGAAAAAGCGATTGAAGTGCTGTTGCAAGAGTTGAAGTAATAACCGAACATTATGAGGACTTTCGCAAAGGTAAGGTGCAAGGAGCGGGTAACACACCCTTGCCCATAAAAATCCACCTCTTTGCGAAAGTTCTCTCTGTGGTGATACCCGCAGTTTCACATAACAACAAAGTTTTTTACGTTATTCGTCTCAAATGCTATGAAAATTTTATACACAAGCACATTTGTTATTGCGCACACATTTTTTTGTGCTGCTGCTTTTTGTGCTTCCGCATCTGCCGCACCAATAGATTCTTCCGACCGTGCCCGCGCGAATACTTTTTTCCAACAACAAGACTGGAAAAATGCCGCGCAGAGTTATCGCGCTATCGTGAAGGAAGAGCCGAAGAATGGCGGGGCGTGGTTTCGGCTTGGGATTGCGCTGCACGGCGAGGGAAAATACAAGGACGCTGTCGAACCCTACGAACAAGCGATTGCGCTCAATGTTCAGACGACCACCGCTACGTTTCGTCTTGCTCGCGTCTATGCGATGCTAAAGCAAAAAGAAAAATCCTTCGCTGCATTGGAGAAAATTGTTCAGGGCGGCTTTGCGGTTTCACGCGAGGGCTTGACAATGGAATCTGACTTCGACGCTCTTCGCAGCGAATCACGCTTCGCCAAAATCACCACCGCCGCCGAAAAAAATCTTTGCGCGGCGTGTGATGCCGTGCCGGAGAACAGGCAATTCGATTTTTGGGTTGGGGAGTGGGATGTACGTCCCTACGCCACACTAAACGCACAGCCGACAGCACGGAGCATCATTGAAAAAGCAAACGGAAATTGTACGATTGTCGAAAATTACTACACCAAAGGCGGCTACGTAGGCAAAAGTTTCAACATTTACGATGCCGTGCAGCACAAGTGGCGGCAGTTTTGGAATGACAACGGCGGCACGGTGGTTGAATTTTTCGGTGAGTACGATGCGGCGGAAAAAGCACTCAAGTACCGCAGCGAATCGGTCAATGCTCAAGGGCAAAAGCAAATGGGGAAGATGACATTTTACCATCTCAGCGCGGACAAGGTGCGGCAGCTTTGGGAAATTTCGACCGATGCCGGTACAACGTGGACGGTTGCCTTCGACGGGCTGTACACGCGGAGGAAGTAGACATTCCCAGGTAATTGTGATAAATAACAAAAACAAACGCCCTCCGAACACGAAGTTCGGCGGGCGTTTATGGTCTGTATGATTACGTGTTTGGTCTTGGGTTCTATTGCTTAACAAAGCGGAGCGCCTGTTTGAGCACACCATCGGACAATGCCACGGTGTAAGCACCGGACGGCAAGTCCCGAACGTCCACATTCGCTTGGAGAGTGCCCCCAATGGACTGTCCGGTAAGCACAAGCACCGTTTGACCAAGTGCGTTCATCACCACCAGATTGACCGTACGACCATCACCAAAGCCCGTGCCCGTAACCGTTACCGACTCATTCGCCGGATTCGGATACACGCCGACGGACATTGATTCTTGTATGCCAACCTTTTCAGCAACGATGCCAGGCACAGGCGGTGCAGCAAAGCTTGGCAGAACCGTAAAGCCCGAACGCATCGCAACACCGTTCGGTGTCACCACTCGTATCACACCCGATGCCGCATTGGTCGGCACTTCCACCGTGATTTTACCAGAGTGGATGACCGTGAACGGCACCGATGCACTGCCCATAAACACCTGCGTTGCACCCGTGAAGTACGTGCCGAGTATCGTTACGGTCTGCCCCGGCGATGCCGATGCAGGCGAGAACGACGTAATCGTCGGCAACGGATTCGGCAGATAGGTGAAGCCCGTCTTGCTTGCCGAGCCGCTTGGCGTTGTAACCGCCACACTGCCCGAAGCACCTGCCCCCACAAGAGCTGTGATGCGGCTTGCATTCACCACCGTGAAGGATTGTGCCGAAGTGCCGCCGAAGGTTACTTGCGTTGCGCCCGTGAAGTTGCTACCGTTGATGGTAACGACCGTTCCAGTGGTCGCAATAGCTGGGGAGAACGTCGTCAGCGTCGGTGACGGCGGCGGAGTCGGGAAGGTAAAGTTGAGCGACGACGTAGCGGTTCCGCCCGAAGCCACGACCTGTACTTTGCCCGTCGTACCCGCAGCAACAACTGCCGTGATTTGTGTCGGAGAATCCACCGTAAAGGACGTTGCGCTTGCGCTGCCAACTTTCACCGATGTTACGCCCGTGAACTCTGTTCCCAGAATCGTCACGGTCGTGCCAGCCGCACCCGTTGTAGGCGTGAACGCGCTGATGGTTGGCGGTGGGAAGTAGGTAAAGCTCATCGTGGAGGTTGTCACACCTGCCGGGGTATAAACCGTAATCTTACCGGAGTTTCCACCATTGACCTTGACTTTCAGCTGCGTCGGGGTCATGGATTGAATGATACCGGTGATTGGCGGCGCATCGCCAATACGGACGGCGGTTGTGTACCAATCAGCGCCTTGGAAATTCAATCCTGTGATGGTAATAACCGTTCCGTCGGGTCCTTCGGTCGGGGTGAAGGAGGTGATAACGGGCGGATTCGGACGACCTGCACCCGGAGCATAGTAAATAAACTTCGAGCGTGAGCCAACGCCGCCCGGTCCGATGACCGTGACCGCGCCCGTGTTCCCGGAACCAACAACCGCTTGAATGCGAGTCGGGGAGACGACGGTGTAGGACGCGGCAACCATGTCACCAAATTTCACACCCGTTGCGCCCGTGAAGTTGATACCATCAATCGTAATGACATCACCGTCGGTTCCGCCGGAGAGCCAGAAGCCGTAGATGACCGGTGCCGGGATAAAGGTGAACGTCGCCAAATCATCCGTACATTGTGGCGTGGTCACACTGATACTACCCGTTAATGGCGTTCCCGTTGCCGGAAATGCTGTTATCTCCGTATCGGATACCACCACAAACGATGCAGCTGCTTTACCGTTAAATTTCACTGCCGTTGCGCCCGTGAAGTTGCTGCCCGTGATAACGACCTGCGTTCCGGTGCTGGCACTCGTAGGAGCAAATGCCGTAATCAGGGGAGCCATATAGCAGAAGCCGTTGCGAACGCCGACATTGCCCGGAAGGGTCTCGACTCGCACGGCTCCGGTTGCACCTGCGCCAACGGTTGCTTGAATTTGTGTGGGCGAAATAACCGTGAAGGACGTTGCCGGAGTACCACCGAAATAGACGCTTGAAGTCGTCCACTGCGTACCGTTAAGCGCTGTACCTTGGAAGTTTGCACCGTTAATGGTCACCACCGCGCCGGCATTCCCGGTGGTCGGGGTGAACGAGCTGATGGTTGGGCGTGGAACGTAGGTGAAGCCTGGAAGGATAGCAAGCCCTTGCGCGTTGACGACCGTTACATCGCCCGTCGAACCATAATCCACCGCTGCCGTTATGACGGAATCCGACACGACGGTCAACGATTTCGCCGGAGCGCCGCCGAAGAGTACGTTTTGCGTTCCGGTGAAGCCGAAGCCGTTAATGGTAACCACGGTTCCCGTCGTGCCCACTTGTGGCGTAAAATCAAGAATGTTCGGGCTGGAGGGT
>CALCNX010000009.1 GCA_937899715.1 uncultured bacterium
GCAGTTGTCAAAAAAATGGATATATTTTGTCGTACTTTTTCACCAATCCTATTTTTCGTTTATTTTCCGTTACCAATGGAACTTCTCGACGCAATTCGCTCACGCCGCACCACCAACGGTTATTTCAAGCCCGACCCCGTTTCCCTCAAAGACCAGCACACGCTTATCGAAGCAGCAGGACGCGCTCCCAGCCACTTCAATTCCCAACCGTGGCGCTTTGTGCTGGTGGACGACCCCGCAATGCTGAAGCGCGTATCGGAAATTGCCGGAGGAACAATGACA
This sequence comes from uncultured bacterium, assembly GCA_937899715.1. GTDB lineage: Bacteria > Bacteroidota > Ignavibacteria > Kapaibacteriales > UBA4661 > PH2015. The sequence goes on from CALCNX010000009.1 coordinate 283, forward strand.
CAACTTATTGACGAAGGGCGATTTTTCTCGCGCTACAAAAAATATTTCCGCTTCGACGAAAAAGAAATGGAAGAGCGCCGCGAGGGAATCTTGATTGACCAGTTACCCGCACCACTACGCCCTTTTGTAAAGCAAATTTTTACGGACACCGCGCTCAAGGTCATGCGGGGCTTGGGCGTTCCGAAACTGCTCGGCTCCGACAATACCAAACTTGTTGGCGCAAGCCCGCTTCTTTTGGCTGCGCTCCTCAAAAAAGACGAATACATTCCGGGCGAACTTTCGGGATTTTACTGCGTCCTTTCGCTTGGAATGGCGATTGAAAATGTCTGGCTCACCGTTGGTGAACTCGGCATGGGTATTCAGTTTGTCTCGACCCCGATGGAAATTCCCGAAGCGTGGCAGGAACTCAAAACGCTTCTCAAAGTCCCCGATGATATGGAGTTGATGGCGGTCTATCGTCTCGGCTATTTGCCCGAAAAGCGTGACCGACCGCGTATTGACTGGACAAGCAATCAGCGCAAACGCCTTTCACAGCTCGCGTTCCGAAACACCTGCGAAACCCCCGAAGAAGGGGATTACCAACAATGACCTACACCACTACTCTTGCTCTCGCCGCCGCGTTGAGCATTGCTATTGCACTTCTTCACATTGTCATGATTTTCGTTGGGGCGGATGCTTATCGCTATTTTGCTGCCGGAAAAGAAATGGTAGAAGCCGCACAAGCAGGCTCTTTCAAGCCCGCACTCGTAACTCTTGGTGTAACGTTTTTTTTCGCGCTCTTTGGTTTGTATGCCTTATCCGGCGCGGGTTATGTGAAGACGTTGCCACTTCTGCAACCTGCTCTGTGGCTTATTGGCTGCATTTACTCTGCACGTGGGTTGGCGATTATTGTGCAAATCGTCATGCTTTCGCAAGGCAAAACGGGTGCAAATTTGGAAACCAAAGACCTCGTGTTTTCGCTAGTGTCGCTTTTTGTTGGAATAGTTTATCTCATTGGCGCATGGCAGCGAGCAGCAGCAATCAACAGCACACCATAAAACAACACTTTTCTCTTCTTTCCGATTTTCATGCCTAACGCTCACATTCTTAGCCTTGCCACAGCCGTTCCGCCCCACAAAGTTCTGCAATCCGATGTGCGCGACCTTGTGCAAAATCTCTTTTCGGGAGAATACAAAGGACTTGACCGTTTGCTTCCCGTCTTTGAGAACACACAGATTGAAAGCCGCTATTTCTCCAAACCGCTTGATTGGTTCGCCAAACAGCAACGTTTTGTGGAGTCCAGCGCTGCTTTTGTGGAGACCGCACAAAACCTCATCACCGAAGCGGCAGAGCACGCGATTACGAGCGCGAACATCAAGCGCAGCGATATTGCAATGGTGATAGCCGTTTCCACAACCGGAATTTCTACGCCCAGCTTAGATGCAAAACTCATACAATCACTTCATCTGCCAAACACCACGAAGCGAGTTCCGATATGGGGTCTAGGCTGTGCAGGCGGCGTTGCGGGTTTGGCGCGAGCAGCAGAACTTGCTCGTACACTTCCTGAGGGCAAATATGCGCTCCTGGTCGGGGTGGAACTATGTAGTCTCACCTTTCAGCGCAATGATATTTCAAAATCGAACATCATCGCCTCCAGTCTCTTTGCTGATGGCGCGGCGGCAGTGATTTTAGAAAACACGGACGATTCAGAAAACCTATCCATCCTTGCCTCGCACAGTTATTTATTCGACGATTCGGAAGATATTATGGGCTGGGATATTATCGAAACCGGACTCAAGGTGCGGTTCTCACGCGATATTCCTACGCTCATTCGGAACAATTTACCAACTCTGCTGGATGAAGCCTGCTCTGCATGGACAATAGAGCGCAGTGCAATCAAGCACTACGTCGTTCACGCGGGCGGTGCAAAAGTCTTGCAAGCGTACTCAGACAGCCTGCACCTTGCATCGGAGCAACTTCAGACAGCACACTCCGTCTTGCGCAATCACGGGAATATGTCAAGCGTGTCGGTACTTTTTGCACTCAAAGAATTTCTTGCCTCTACCCCAAAATCAAACGAGTTGGGCGTGATGATGGCACTGGGACCCGGCTTCAGTGCTGAGTTTGTTCTCTTTCGTCATTAAGTCTGTCAACAATAAGTGTGTCAACCAAAACAATCAAGCTGTTATGAGCATCCTCTTAATATTTATTTTCCTCGCTATTGCTGTACAGCGCCTTATGGAATTACGCCTTGCCGAAAAAAATCGGGTACTGGCACTCTCGCAGGGCGCGAAGGAATTTGGAGCGGAGCATTATTTCCTGTTCGTTCTTCTTCACGTCTCATGGATGCTGGGCTGGCTGACCGAAGGCTGGTTCAATACACACAATCCGTCGCTGTGGGCAGATGGCGATGTAGGAATGATTATTATGACCGTTGCATCCATTATGATTTTTCTCGTGGCTGAGGGCTTGCGGTATTGGGCAATCTGGAGTTTGGGCGCAGCGTGGAATACCCGTATTCTGGTTGTGCCGGGCGCGGAACGTGTTCGCCGGGGAGCATATCGCTATCTCAATCATCCCAATTACGTGGCGGTCGCATTGGAGTTAGCTTTTGTACCACTCATCTTTGGAGCGTGGAAAACTGCTCTCGTTGCAAGCCTTGCCAATGCGTTTATTCTTCTTGTTATTCGTATTCCCAAAGAGAACGAGGCTCTCCAAGAAGTGTTGACCGATAGAAAATCCGAACAATAACGATTCACCAATGGCGCAAGAAATTCTCTTTTATTCCGCATTCGGCTTGTATTGCCTCAACGGTCTGGTAGGCATTATTGCTCAACTGCGACTTTTTCATTTTGGCAAAGCGCACCATGTCTTGTACTTTATCGTTTTTGTCTTGGCTATCGGGGCAACAATTTTTTCTTTTCACCCTGCGCTTTTGCTTACATTAGCGGCGCTGGCGCTCATGCCGAAAAGTCGCCCGTGGACATGGAAGCATCCTATTTGTGCGGCTCTTGGATTATTGGGGTATCTTCTGGCATTGAGAGACCATTTTTAGCATACAAGGCTTCTCCGGGAAGGAACGAGTGTTTATCATAGTGCTGCTCAATGCGATGTGCGTAGAGACTCATGGCAGCAAAAAAATCCTGATGCTGCATTTTGTACTCCCCGAAAAGTCGCACAATCTCACGTGTGCTATCGGAAGCGTGTTCGATGCCGACATTTCGGTATTGCGTTCCCTTGCGGTCTGAAATATGCGTGATGATGTTATTATCGTAATAGCCAATCCGCTCAATTTCGTGCAACGGGCGCGGCACACCTATTGCCTGCACCCAAAAAACTTTGTGGTCGTTCTTGCGAGATTGGAACGAAAAAAGAAACATTGCGTGAAAAGCCTTCAGCCCTGTTTCTTCGTACAGTTCGCGCACGGTTGCTGCAATGCGGCTTTCGCCGAAATTCGCGCCGCCGCCAGGCAACAAGAATGAATCTCGTGGCATAGCATTAAGCAAGATTCCTTGCTCTGTTTCTACGATTGCTGTTCCTCGTCGTGTTCTCATAGTCATCCTCATTCAGTTTTAATCATTATTGTTTTCCCGTACTGCCAAATCCACCGCTTCCGCGTTCGGTCTCACTCAGACTTTCGGTTTCTTCCCAGACAATCCGTTCATACTTTGCAACGACAAGCTGGGCAATGCGGTCTCCGCGCTCAATCGTGAATGCCTCTTTTCCAAAATTTGCCAATATCACGTTAATTTCTCCTCGGTAATCGCTGTCAATCGTGCCGGGCGCATTCAAGCAAAAAATACCGTGCTTCGCTGCCAAGCCGCTTCGAGAGCGCACTTGCATCTCGTAGCCGTCGGGAATGTGTACAGCAATCGCTGTGGGAATCATTGCCACGCCGCCTGCGGGAATTGTTACCGATTGCGTCAGGGCTGCACGTACATCTGCTCCGGCAGCACCGTCGGTGGCATAATGCGGTAGTGCAATATCGTCAAAATCTGATGTCGTGCGGGTGATAGCAACAGTTAGCATAACAAAACGAGGGGAATGGTGAGAAAGTTACAGCTTGATGGCGGGGAATGTTCAAGCCGACGACGACAAGAGTTAGCGGGAATTATCCTCTTGCGTGTTCGATGCGGCGGGCTTCGGAGAAAAAGCCTGCTCAAAAAACGTGCGGATACGGCGCAAATTACCAAACGAGTAAAAACCACTATCCCAATGACGATAACCGTCCAATAAATCCAACGTCGAAGAAACCCCGGCTTTATTTAGTGCTTCATCCAAAAGCTCACTTTGGTTCGGCGGGACGTTGCAATCTGCTGTTCCGTGCTGAATGAGAAACGGCGGGTCGTCGGAGGTAACGTAAAAAACAGGATTGGCAAGTTTTACTTTGTCGGGAATGGTAGTAATAGCCGCGCCGAGCAAAAGCGCTTCCGGCGAAGTGGGTTGGTTGTGAGTAATGGGACTAGCGCAATCCTCGACAGGGTTTTCATCCATCTTGAGAAAGTCAGTCGGACCGTACAAATCCACAACTGCATGGACACGGCTTGAGAAGCCAATGTGCGGACCGACGTTTCCTTCAATATCTATGGTCACGTCGCCGGAGGTCGCATTTTTTATGTCGGCAGTGCAGCCGAGCAGCGCCGCCAGATGCCCGCCCGCGCCTTCGCCCCAGACACCAATTTTTGTGGTATCCATCTTGAAGCGTCCGGCGTTTGCACGAATCCATCGGATAACTGCCTTGCAGTTATGAAGCTGTGCAGGAAAGCGGTTATTGGTCACATAATTTGCGCAAATAACCACAAAGCCGCTCTTCACCATAGAAGCGGCATAGTTCACCCCGAACCCGTTTTTATTCCCTGAAAACCACGTGCCGCCGTGCAGCCACACAATCACAGGAAACGTCGGCTTTTGCGGGTTTTCGGGGACATACACATCCAGCAGCAAATCCTTCCCGCCGACATTTGCATACACCACGCCCGGCTCGGTGGGCGGAACAAACTGCTGTGCCGTCGCCGCAGAGAACGCTCCAAATACCACAAGGCACACAAGAACACTGAGGCATCTGATAGAATATGCCCAAGCAATACCAATGAAATGAAGATTCGTAAACAGTTTCATGAAAACCGAAAAATGCTGCCAAAATTACGGACGAGAAGCTGTGCAACCAATAGCGGAGACAGCCTGTAAATTTATATGCTTTTTTTGGAAATCCACAGATAAATTTCACAACGCCGCAATAAAAAACGCCTGAACGATTTGTGAAGCGTACAGGCGTTTGACGTATGCACTAAAAGTTTGTTACATCAATTTTTTAGAGAATACTTTACAAGTTTGGTTGTCCTTGTAGCATAAATTTCGTTTCCAGCAGTAATATGTGAAAAAGACTTCTCTATTTCTTCAATCATACCAACACCTTTTTTGTATTTTGTGTTGGTATTTGAATATCCTGATGAACTCCCGCTGGACAATATTGTAAGAATACTATCACTCCCAGAACGCTTGAATCCAGATGAATAGTAAGCATAACCAATTGAATTTGTTGTCCTACGAATATCTACCGAACTGTGTTTACCATTTGTAATACTTTCAATCGTAAACACCTCCGTTGTGTCGTTTGTTTTCAAGTAGGATATTGTTTTAACTTGAATTGTAGCAGACTCAGAAAGTTGTTTTACTCCATTAGGGGTATGCTGCTCTCCTTCGTATGAATACGAGTATTCCCATGTATTTCCGACAGCAAGAGGCCAATAATCTTGCTTTCCAGAATCTGGGCAACCAATACAAGTCGTATCTGGTTCAGGGTCAGATTTAACCACATTACAGCTACTCAAACCCACAAATAGAAAAATAAAGACAAGGATAAAGCGCATAAGATTAAAAGAAAAATTAAACGAAACAGATACTTACGCTATGTGAAGCCGCATTCTGCACACAATACGAGGACTAGCATCCAACAAAATAGTGAAAATTCTGTAAGGAATGTAAATATTTTCTTGCCACTCATAATCTCATCTCATAGCCGTTTCAGCAGTTTTCCTATAAATACATCTACAATTTGTAAAGCACCTACCCTTTCGCAAACTTCTCCTTCAACTGCGCTAGTTGGTCGTCCATCGAAGCCGGAGTGCTACGTTCCGAAGCGGAT
>CALCNX010000010.1 GCA_937899715.1 uncultured bacterium
GCTTGAACAAGCCGACGACAAATATGAAGTCTCGGCAATCAACGGATATGATAGGAAAAGAATCGGTGATGGCATGAATAAGTTCTACCTCAAGCAAGACTTACTCTCAATTATGCAGCCACTACAGGCAGAAATTTTTTCTTCTGCTAAAACATTACGAAATATGGAAGTAAAAATAGTAACATTCACTTACCAATCACGCTTTTTTGGTAGTGTAGCCAGTCTTGTTGCCGAATATCTAAGTGGGTCAATGACAGACTATGAATTTGAGCGCGAATTGAGCAAGCGTTTTGAAACTGCTATTACAGGTGATATAGAGCATCGTTTCCTAGCTCAGTAAGAGAATTAGTAGTCCCCATTAAACACATTAAACAAAAGTGTCTATCTAAAAATCTCCCCTTCTCCTATACTCAATTTGGTCATAATCTCATAAAAAATTACACTTTATGCTTCCTTTCATCCACCGGATACGTCATTACATATTCCGTCAAGCGCGAACCATCGGATGGCGCGTAACGGTACATCACCTTGCCATTCACCAAATAGCCCTGCATTAACTTCATTGCCCCTTTCTGTTTATTGTTTTCCTCTAATGCCCATTCGTAAGGGTATAATTGTGCTGGAGAGTTGCTGTGAAGCGGTGTTCCTACTAGACTATTCATACGTTCCTCTTCTTTTTTCGTCTTCATCCACCGCGCAATAATTTTACTGGCTATATCCTGTATCGGTGAATTTTTCCCGTCTTTCCAGCCCATGCCCTTGTAGTGATGCCAAAGTTCCTCGAAATATACTTCCGGCACATTTGCATCAAGAACAACAGCTTTCGTAACTGCGTAATCAAAGGGGTCTGCGGTTTCGGATTCTTCCATGCTTGCGCGTTTTCTCTCTGCACTCTCTTTCGAGCGTGAGCGAGAAAGAGAGGATTTCCTTTTTTTTCCTTTACTCTCCTTTCCTGTACTTTCCTTTACTATGGGTTTTCCACTGTGGAAATCATTGTTGTTGGTTGATGCTTTGTTTGATGCGGTGTGGAGAGCATTTTCATTGGGTTGTGCGTTACGTTTTTTCGATGAAGATTTGCGCTCATTGTCATACTCGCGTTTATCAAAAAGTGGTTTGAGGTATTTTTCCGTCAAATTCCGGGATGAAAATCCCGTTTCGTCTTGTTGAATAAGTTCTACTCGCACAAAATACCTCAGCAAGCCCCGTAATTCCTCAATATCTATTCCGAAATCCCCTGCAAGTAATTCCATTGCTAAATCGGTATTTTCCACACGGAAAACCCGCGAGTTACAAAAATATTCCAACAACATACACCACACACCGTAGCCAGTTATGCCATACGTGCGGCGCACCGCCTTGATTTTTGGGTCGTCGCGCATCATCGAATGGTGCGGGAAAAAGTCTGCCGTTTCTTTTTTAGGGCGTGCCATCAGGAATTTCCCGAAGTGAAGTAAGGAAAAGTAAGAATAAGAATAAGAATACATTCTCCGGCATTATGCGGAAGTCGTCAATACTCAAAAGATAGTGCTGTAATCAATGTGCTTTGGTCGTACATCCATAACGAGCGGCACAGGTACTTCGCCGGAAGTAAGTGATTGTCGCTCTGCCGCTTCAAAGCTATCCCGCGAGAACAGCACACTTTTCCCGTTGAACGCCACAGGCACAAGCCAGCCCGCACGGAGCCATCGGCGCAAAATGCCAACAGACACGCCTGTCGCTGATGAGAGCGCGGGTAATGTATAGCGTCGGAGGTCGTTCATTGGTACAACAAGAAATCGCACAGAGTGTAAGGGTTTTCCCTACGGAATATCTGCGTTATGACTGCATTATTTTACGGTACAATCTCATCAAGCTGACGAGTCGCAAGTATCTCAATGGCACTTGACACCGAGCGCAGTTCTTTTTCAGCATATTCCCGTACTCGTGCTAAAAATGCTGGAGAGAATGACCCAGACCAATCTACGCGGGCTTGCTCTTTGGGAAGCGGCGGGCGACCAACACGTTTCATTGTTTCGGGACGGGATTCCTGTTTTTCCCTTTGTTTTGTCCGTGTTTTTTCCATATTTTTCTTCCTGCAAAAGGTAATTATTCTGGTTTATTCCCTACAAAATTATCTAAAAATACTACAAAAACAAGGGAAAAATATGAAATCATCTTCCTCTGCCGGAGAACGATTGCGTACAGTTGCCGAAATATTCGGTGGCGTGAAAGAATTGGCGGAAAAACTTTCGGTCAAACCGCAATCGCTATATCCTATCTTCAAAGGGGAAGAAAATATGGGGAGGAAGGTTGGGGCGAGGCTTACTGAGGCGGGTATTAACTATGATTGGTATCTGACAGGATTGGGTGAGGTCTTTGCGGATAATACCGAAGGAAAAAATCTAAGGGCTAAATACAACAATCTTATTCACAACACTGCAAACGGTGGCAATGCGATTGTTCAACAAGCAAACGGCAATTACAATCATCAAATTACCAATACGGGCGAAACATTGCGCATACCTGAAGGCTACCACGCTGTTACGATAATAGTGCCGATAAAGTCTAAAGTACAATGGTCGGTGGAAACACCGTAGAAGGAGTGGTCTATGGCACGAAAAGCACGAAAAAGTGCGTGGCAATCACCACTCTTCAAATTTGGTGCGGTCTATGAACGCAGTGGTAATGCGGCATATACGTTTACCTATCAAGGTAGGCGTTTTCGGAAAGTGTTGCCGCTCAAGTTTGTTCCGGGAAATCGCGTTGCTGCGATTCAACTCTTGGAGCATGATATTCGCACGGTTTTGGAAGGCAAGCCCAAACATCCGGGAATGGATAAAATGTTGTCTGATGTTATTAAGGAATACAAGGCAGTTGTATTGAAAGATGCTACGGGCAACGTTTTGGATAAGCACAGACAAGCATTTGCGTATTATCTGGATGTTGATTTCCCGATTGTTGCCTTTGAGCAAATACAACATCATCTTGTTGAGCGTGAAGCTGCGGCAACATTTATGCCTTCCACGCGTCGCAAGCGGCATCAATGCTTACGGCGTTTTTTTAAGTTTTGTGTGAATCGCGGTTTTCTGCCACGTAGCCCTGCGGATATTCTGGAAAAGCCGGTGATTGCAGAAACTGAAGCGGAAATCTACACGATTGCAGAAGTGCAAGCAATCATCAATAATCTTCGCCGCACAAAACGCATCGAAGCGGCACTTTGCACGGAATTACTCTTTATTACAGGGATGAGGATTGGTGAATGCTTAGGGTTAGAGTGGTCGGACATTGACCACGAAAAGATTTCGATTATGGGAAAAGGTAAAAAAAGACGTATTTTTCCGTTGGGTTTAGATGAGCGTTTGCCGCAATTATTCTCGGAACTCAAGGAACTACGCGGCTTGGAGCGAAAATTGTTTCAATGGCATCATCGTGTAAACATTGATAAACATTTTGTGCGAGCAATGGAAGAAGAAGGTATTGAGCGGCGTGGTCGGTCGTTGCATACAATTCGCAAAACCGCAGGCTGGTATATGGAAAACGAACTCAACTACACGCAAGAAATGATTTGTGATTTGCTTGGTCATTCTTTGGCAATTCGCGCCAAGCACTACCGTCGTAAACTGCAAGCCGATGAGCTTCTGAAAAAAGCCGAAGCACAACAAAAATTGCGACAAAACGGCACATGAAAGAAATGAATTTTGCGCCTTATTTGTGTCTTATTTTTATCCTAATAAGCACCCATACGAAGGTAAATATAGCATAAATGCGGCTTGCAATAGAGGTAGTAAGGTAGATTTTAGTCCCTCTGGGCCCACTTCAAAAAAAGTCTCACCTCTTCTTGAGGTGAGACTTTTTTTTTTCGACGATATGAAACGACTATCATCTTTGTTGGAACTTAACCTGAGGAATATATGGGAGAAAAGCTGTTTGAAATAGTAAAAGCGATCCTGAATGAATTTCCAAAGTGACAATTTCTTTTGTTGCGCGGTTTCGCGCGCCTTCTCTGAGGCCCAGTGCTAACTCTTCTTTTTGTAAATTCCATTCTAACCCATCGGTTGTAAGACAAACCCTTGGTTGAGGTATCAACGATAACATTTCTCCGGGCATTGTGTTAAAGCGGACAGACTCATAAACAGGTACTGCGAACCTACCTTCTTCATATACCGCAATATCCATTGATTTGCCATATCGCATAAGAATACTCCAGTTGTTTAGTGTATGGTCAAATTCCCCTCCATGCAGCCCACAAATTAGCACTGACGAATATCCTTTTTGACGAATATATTCAAGAGACTTTTCAAAATCCGTGGAATTCTGTTCGGCTACTTCAATAATATTGATATTGCTCTGCTGCTTCCAATATCTAAGATTTTTTGAGATGGAATCCAAATCTCCAACAATATGATGCGGTACCAAACCCTTTTCCTGTAATTGGTCTGCTGCACCGTCGGCAGCGACTATCGGAATCGGTACTAATTGTTCAAAAATGGCGCTATTTGGTAAAAGACCATTCAAGCAAAGGATTATCTCAGGTAAGTCAAGGTCAATGATTTTGAACGGCATACAGTTTATGTTTCACGTGGAACAATTCACTTGTTATCCACAAAGAAGATTTCAAAATATTATTGGATCAATTATTAAGTGAGCAAGACGCGGTTCTTCCGAGCATTTATTCTCTGAGGTATATTAAAGCTATATGCTCATAATACTTTCATCATTAGAACTTCGTCTATATATCCAGTGTCCAGTTTGAGTGCACGATATTCTACACCATATTGAATAAAGCCAAGATCATCATAAAATTTCTGTGCTGGAGATCCTGGCGGGGTGACTGTAATAATTGCTTGCTCACACCCTGCATCCTGTTTTGCTGCAAGAAGAATGAGTTCCGCAATTTTCTTGCCGATGCCATGCCCTCGTCGGTCTGGCTTAACATACATTCCCCATAGAACACCTTTATGCCGACGCTTTACCACTGCGTATGGTATAGTAAAGCACCCCATTCCAATCAATACACCATTTTCATCAAAGGCACCTAGAGAAAAACTGAAGGGATATTTCAATATACGTTCAAAAAAATGTTCTTTATCCAGTAGTGGTGCGGCGTTATAGGAGGCATAATCAAGTCCAAATGCCTCTGGCTCATTCAACAAGGCTTCCTTCCGCAATTGCACGAATGCCGTGAAATCATCTTCTTCTAATGGGCGATATAAAACACTGTTTTGCATATCTTGTTCCTCATTACATTCTGAATATATGTTATATTTCTATGTAGTCACATGGTGTCATCTTGTGTTAGGTTGTCCATTCATGATGTCCTGCAATTTGTAACTGGCGGCGCATTGCAAGTAACCCGCTCTCGATTCCGCTAAACTTTATACCAAATGTTGTCTCTGCTTTGAGTGGTATTACACCGCCCCGCATTGGTCTAGCCGCTGCCTGGTGCAAATCACTTGTTGTAATTGGAAGAATAAGATTATAATCTTCACGGAATATTTTTGCAATCATTTTCGCAAAATCATAGCGCGAAATCCAATCTGCACCACCAGCATGAAAAACACCTTTCGTGTGTGAGCGAATAATTTTATCAACCAAATAGCCTAAATCATCAATAAATGTAGGATTGGAAAACTGATCGTTAACGACGCCAAACTTCTTACCTTCAGCAAGTTTCTTTAATGTCCACATAACAAAATCTTGTTTGAGAGTCTTTGTTGCACCATATAGAACATTCGTGCGAATGAGAGTATAATCAATGTTTCCACCTATACAAGCATTCTCTCCTGCGACCTTTGTTTTGCCGTAATAACCGAGAGGATTGGGTTTGTCAGTTTCTAAGTAAGGACCATGTTCTCCATCAAAAATGTAATCAGTTGAAAAATGTATTAAATGTGCATCAATCAGACGGCATACTGCAACAAGATTTTCAACCCCAGTTACATTGATTTGCCATGCTTTTTGTCTTTCGGTTTCGGCACTATCTACATTCGTATAAGCAGCTGTATTAATGATTACGTTTGGCTGTAACTGTAGGCAAAGCTCTTTTATTTCCTTCCGATTTGTGAAATCTCCGTGAAAGATGGTTTCATTATTGGGGATAATAAATGGCGATGTTCCTGAGGTCAGCCACAACACGCGAAGCGGATAGTGCGACATAGACAAGACACGCCCAATAGCTTCTGCGGATTTACTACTGGCACCGATTATGAGGATTGTTTGCATCTCTTTTTGTATTTGTGGAACTGCCATAATATCAGAAATGAGAGAAAAAAGCATTATCTTGTTGTTCAGACGAAAGATACTAAGTTGTGGACAATAAATCAACATTTTCCAATGTTTACCAATATTTTCAACAGAAAGATAGAAGAATGTGCGGTAGTGTTAAAATCAAGTTGATTTAGGTAAATTAGAGTTTTCTCATCCATCCCA
>CALCNX010000011.1 GCA_937899715.1 uncultured bacterium
TTGGTTTTCCATTAGAAAACTCCTCTAAAAATAGAATAATTTCTGCCCGAAAAGGTTATATTCGCATCAAGCATGGGGACGTCCTGGAAAGCATACCCAATGCGCGAGGCGGTGTACCGTCAGGCAAAAGACGCGGTACACTGCTTTGTTTTTGCAGTTGTTGGTAGAAAATCAAAATGGGTACAGCAGACCACAGCACTTCTTACCCGCGAAAAGGGGAAGCCGCGAAAAGGGGAAGCCGCGAAAAGGGGAAGCCGCGAAAAGGGGAAGCCGCTTAAGAACATCACCGACCCAAACACCAAAAAGAACAGAGTTACAATAAAGTCATAGTTTGTTTATTTGGAGAGTACCAAAGAGACAATTTTTAATAGATATTTTTTTAGAGCATATTTGGACAAGCCGAAGATAGAATTTTTTCTATTTCCGGCAAAGAGAAAAATTCGAGGTGCATTTTTTACTTACGCTTGGAAGGTTTGTTTTGCTGCGGCGGTGCGGTATGTTCACCCGCTATGAGTGCCTTGAGGACTTCCACGCTTTTTTCCAGCACCTCGCTCCACATAGCTTATACCTTACGCTGTAATTTTCTTCCAACGAGATATGCAACAAAAGAGCAGAATAGTAATGAGCTAAAAGAAATAGCATTGGAAACGATATGTGAATAGTAATGTTTTCCCGTGATACTATTCAAAACACCATAAATAATATCAGGGATTATGATTTGAAGAGCTATTACGGCAAGGATAAGCACGGTGATGTACAAAGTTCGTTTCATATAATGACGTGTATATATTAAGAATAGACGGTTTATTATCGGCGGATGCGTATTTGAGCTGGTTTAGTGGGAGTAGATTTTTGATAGAACAAAAACGCGTCAAATTCTTCAGGAATCATGGATGTTGATGTAAATTCACGTCCGGTATTTTGCCGTGTACCCACAACTCTGAACGTCCTTTTTTCATGAAACCATTCTGGGGCAGCATTTGCCAGATCTTGGGTTGATATAAGAAAGCACTGAAGATTCATGTAAGATATTAAATTTTCTAAGGCATTTTGAGGAGGAACATCCGCCTGAATATTTTTTGCATAACCGGCATTAAATTTTCCGCTATAAAAACCATGACCTATGACAAAGTATTTTTTGCCGTAATTATCGTGCAAGTATAAACCTAATCGCTTGTATCTGTCTGAGTCTCGAAATATAGCAGATTGCTCAATTCGTTTTCCTACGTGTAAATTGTGAGCCCAAATAACAGTAGTCTCATTTGAGTCCCTATTTTTTTCAATCGCCCATTGCGCATTAACAAACATACACGAATCTCTATACTCATCAAAAACGCGATAATCATACCCGGCTGTATTGAATCCAGCTTGTTTAGCAGTTCTGATAATCCAATTATTAGGAGTGTACGTTCTCAGATCAGGCATTGATAGGCTTTGAAGTATTACCTCAGCATAATGAAGCGTTTCATCAATTTTGAAACCGTTGTCTTGTGTACGATTTTTAGCGGCTAAAAGTGAGAGGTGGCTTACAACATCTAAGGCGTTTTTTTGCAGAATGCTCATACTATCAGGGCTACGTTGAAAGTGTTCGACATTGCCGGCAGGAACAAGATAATTTCTGAGCTCCTGATAGTATTTGACGGCAGTAGGGTAATATGCAGTATCAAGGGTTTGGATATTTTCAAGAACTCTTTGGCATAAATCAGATGTTTCGTAAAAGTTTAAACCATAAAATTGTACATTCTTGCCATTCTCCAAATTATACGTGCGAACCCACTCTATAAGATCTTGTAAATGGCGAGAGTTGATAGCGGTTAACGCTAAAAAATTATCATAACCGACAGTTTTTCCGGTGATATAATCATTGAGCTGTAATATTCGTCCGGGATTATCTTCCAGGCAAATACGTGTACAATGTTTCTTTTCGACCAAGGTTTTTATCAAAGCGCAATTTAGTCTGCAAGATTCATCGGTACCATGTGTTGATTCACCTAAACCAATGATAGTGGCTTGACCAATGAGGGTATCAAGTTGCTGCCAATTTTTTAGATAAGTACTATCGTTTTGTACAACAAGAATACTACGAGAAAGGATAACTTTTTGTAGATTTTCAAGTTCTTGCTGTGATATCGTCTCCTGAGCTTTACAGGCAGATAAAGCAATGATTAAGAAGCAATAGAAAAAAGTATTGCCGGAGTATTTTCTCATAATTTTCAAATGTGCTCACGAGTAACAACAAAAAAGTTCGGTAATAATTATCACCTTAAGTCTGCAAATCTATTGAAAACCTGCAAAAGAATGATAGTATTACCGAACTTTTTTGTAGTCTATACAACAATAGTAAGGAAGACAAAGAAGCTATTCTTTGATTTAACCATAAACAATAACTTCGTCCATTTTTGTATCACAATGTGCAAATTTTTGGGAGGCACATTCCCAAACAGCAGATTGATTTACTGGTTGAGGATCCATTGTACCGGTGACAACTATTTCCCACGTCATCTCGCAAAACCAACCGGAACAGATGGCTGAAGTTCCACCTTTAACTTCTGTTGCAGCAGAAGTAACAAAACTATCTACTTGCAACTCATCCAAACGCAATTTTTTCTTTTGCTCTACCATTGCAGAACTCCTGTAAATAATTGAAGAAAAGTAATTTGACACGACTTCTCGCTAGCAGAGAAACCTGTGCAAAACTACCCCCCCCCCGTACCACATTTCCAAATAAAAAAATTGCTCTCCTTACTTTTTCCTCACATCGCATCCAAACTACGCATAATCAAAAATCTCTCGTTCCAGTTCAAAATAAAAAAGGATGTTTTTTCCAACACCGATGAGATTATTGACCGTAGAGACGCGATTAATCGCGTCTCTACTACGGTTGTATTGCATCCAAACTCCGCATAATCAAATAACCCAGATATCCTTCGTCACG
The DNA here is from genome assembly GCA_937899715.1 of uncultured bacterium. Classification (GTDB taxonomy): domain Bacteria; phylum Bacteroidota; class Ignavibacteria; order Kapaibacteriales; family UBA4661; genus PH2015. The sequence continues at coordinate 2,936 of CALCNX010000011.1, forward strand.
ATTTTGAATACCCAAGCGGTTGTTCGTCATATGCACATACGAACCCAAGATACTTTTTCCAAAGAGGTTGTTCTGTACGTCGGGTGAGGTGCTTTGCATGGGGTCTATGATTTCGCCGCGTTCTTTGGCGGCATAAAATTCTTCTGCCGTGCGCTTTACGCCGCGAATCCATGCGTTCAGCCATTCTTGTTCAAATTCTACCCCGTCGTGCAGGGCTTGCTGTACGAGATAATGGAAAGCAATTATTTGTTGCTGCTGTTTCTCAAATCGCTCTTCAAAGGCACTAATAATTTTTCTTTGTAAGTGAGCGTGTTGTATAGAATCAAAGGTGGTATCATCTTTATGGCTACCGTAGGAAAAGAGCAGCCAGTCATACAATATATGCTGAAAGAGAATTTTTGCATCCTCTTTTTGTAAACCCATTGCATAGAGAAAACTTATATGAAGCTGTACCGCAACAGCAAGCATTTGCTCATATGAAGAGTTTGCTTTCACTTCTACAATGTCCAAGACAACCCGTGAGGAATCATAAAAATGGTGTTCTGCAATATCAAGCCCAACTACTCCTCCATATCGAAGTACATCGGGTGTGTATTCAGCAATCTGTATAGTATTATTCGGTATCCATTCTTCGGGAAGTTCTGTTGTGGATATATTTTGAATCTCAGCCCGCTTGGAGGGATATTCCCGGTAGTATTTTTCAAAATGCGCAACCAGCTTGGGTTTGATAGATGTTTCCAGTTTTTCGATGTCCCCTTTTAATCGTAAACGAATGTGGCTTCCTCTATCAAAGTAGCGAACAAAAAAATAACTGCTTATTTCCTGATGACGTAATAGGTCTTGGACGAGCGGCTTCACGGATTCTACAAGCAGACGCGAATGTGGTTCAGCATAATAGAGATGAAAAGCCATCCACTGCTCAGAAATCATAACAATTAGGATAGTTTTGGTAATGTCCGATGGAGAAAGAGAATTCCCAGAACAGAAAAGCACAATGAAACACCAATGAACCACAGAGGGAACATCGGTATCGTTGCAGGGGTGACCGTGGTGATGTTAATGCCCGAAAATAGTTCAATAATTTTTGGTGTGATATTGCCCACGAGCAGAGTATTAACAATGCTATGACACACAATAGCTACTATCAAGGATTTTGTTCGGATGAATATCCAGCCTACGAAAATACCAAGAATTGTACCACTTATCATTTGTGGTACGGAAAGATGCCATATACCAAAAAGCAACGAACTAAAAACAATCGCACGAATCGGAGAATAGCGCGTCAGAAATCCTTGCAGAATGATACCACGAAACAATATCTCTTCAATAATTGGCGCAATAATCATCGGAAAAATAAAGAACCACCACGGCAGAGACGCAGCAGATGGCTGAGGGCTTGGCAGTATATCGCTTAAGCCCAGTAGAGAAATTATATGTAAAATTGAAAATCCCACACCGATAACGCATATTTGGGACGCAATTAAAATCGGTACGCATACAATCACAAACTTGAGAATCTCACGTTTGAGGTGGATGACAGGAAGAAGAAAATTGCGAACGTTTTCGGAAATAGATAGCTGATTAGCTAGGGAAAAAACATAGAGACAAATGAACAGTGTAAGAAGTGCATTTATTTGCCCTGCAATCAATACTGCTATGAAGCTATTGGCAGATTGAGTATTCCAAATAAATTGGAAAAATGAACGTATCCCGAAAGAAAATGGTATCAAAAATAGCTGGCCGGCGATAATGATAGTTAATATCCCAAGAAATGCTGGGAAATGGCTTTTTGTGTTTACGTCCAAGGTGTTTTTCACTATAAGTTTTCTTAGAATTTATGAAAAAGTACCCCTCACTTATGGTTAGGTGAAGGGCACTTGATAGAAAAATTAGCAAGCGCCAACTTTTGCCTGTACATATGGATCGCTTTTATAACAACCACCGGGGGCGTTATCGGAACAAACATTCACTGTATATCTTACCTCGCAACACCAACTAAACCACGTACCACCTTTTATCTCATGCTCTTGTGTTTCAAGAGTTTTAAGCGTAGGGGACGTTACAAAACTATCAATTTGGATTTCTTCCAAACGCAATTTTTTCTTTTGCTCTACCATTGTAGAACTCCTGTAAATAATTGAAGAAAAGTAATTTGACACGACTTCTCGCTAGCAGAGAAACCTGTGCAAAACTACCCCCCCCCCGTACCACATTTCCAAATAAAAAAATTGCTCTCCTTACTTTTTCCTCACATCGCATCCAAACTACGCATAATCAAAAATCTCTCGTTCCAGTTCAAAATAAAAAAGGATGTTTTTTCCAACACCGATGAGATTATTGACCGTAGAGACGCGATTAATCGCGTCTCTACTACGGTTGTATTGCATCCAAACTCCGCATAATCAAATAACCCAGATATCCTTCGTCACGATTTTGAATACCCAAGCGGTTGTTCGTCATATGCACATACGAACCCAAGATACTTTTTCCAAAGAGGTTGTTCTGTACGTCGGGTGAGGTGCTTTGCATGGGGTCTATGATTTCGCCGCGTTCTTTGGCGGCATAAAATTCTTCTGCCGTGCGCTTTACGCCGCGAATCCATGCGTTCAGCCATTCTTGTTCAAATTCTACGCCGTCGTGCAGTGCCTCCCATACCATTTTGTGGAAGGGCATTAGCATTTGTAACTGCTTGCTGAACTGCTCCTCGAATGCTTTCAGAACGGTATCTTGTGCTTCTTTCCGTTGCTCAGGTGTGAGGTCGGTGCGATGTCCGCCGTAGGCGCTCGGCAGCCAACCGTAAAAAATAGAACGGTAAAATTCTTGTGCGTCCTTGAGCGACATCCGCATAGCGTAGGCAAATGCCAAGTGCATTTGTATGCCTGCACCCAAACCCCGCTCGTAGGTATAGGACGAACTTTCCTGCATGAGCTGCAAGATAGCCAAGGAAGAATCCTGAAAATGCCGCTCGGCAATGAGTATTCCCACATCACCGCCATAGCGTTCGGTTTCAGGTTCGTACTCTATCCATTGCACGGAATTATTTGGATACCAGCGGTCTCCGTCGGGCAGCGATGCTTCCCATGCGGGAGTTTGGCGCTGGGATGGATGTTCGCGCATATACGCCTCAAAAAACTCCGCCAGACGCGGCTTCACCGTTTTTTCCAGTACGTCCGTGTCACCTTTGAAGCGCAAGCGAATGTGCGGACCACGCTCCCAATAGCGAATGAAAAAATACTGTTCCACGCCCGGGGTCTGCATGGTTTCCTCGATGAAGGGTTTGACGGCACTCACAAGAAGTTCTGTCCAGGGTTCGGCGTAATAGAGATACGCCGCAAGCCATGTTTGCATACTATTTCGGATAAGAAGTAAAGAGAAGAATCAAATAAACGGTCTCTTCGATGGCACAAAAAATTTAACTCACAAAATAAACTTTCCAAACCGAACATACAAGAGACCGGGAGTGAGTGGTGGCA
>CALCNX010000012.1 GCA_937899715.1 uncultured bacterium
ACGTATTCCTCACGTAACGGCGGAATTAAAATTCCGCACTCCCTTTTTTGCGAAAGTCCTATATCCAATAAATATCGCAAAGAGAGATATTCAAGAGACACGTACAATTTTTGAAAGAACGAGCGCGGGAGAAACTCTCACGGTTTATTTACGATTGATATACGCCTGCACACCGACAACTAATTGGAGATTGACGGGAATGGATGTTGCGTAGGTATATTGAAGTGCCGCTTCGATGCCCACGTTTGGTACGACGAACCACGACACGCCCGTTGCTGCGGTTGCTCGAAAACCAAATGTCGAACTAGACCCTCTACCGTCTTGAAAATAGAATGTGTAATTTCCACCACATGAAAGCTGCGAAAATCCGACAAAGGGATTGGCAAGATCACTCCAGAAATATCGAGCCATCGGTGCAAGACCAAGATTCACTTGGCTGAGGGTAGGATTTTTTTCTACAACAAAAGCATTGTAGGCTGCATTGAACTGCCCACCAAGCACAAGTCTGTCGGTAACAAAAACACCTACGGAGGGATATAGGCTGGCAGCAAAGCTGGAAAAAGTGTTGTTCGAGGGATATGAAGCATATGACAGACCCACACCACCACCAATCATATACTGAGCATCCTTCATTTGTGCAAAACCAAACTGCCAAAACACTGCGAGAACAATGACGACGACGACCACAAATCTTTTCATATTAAGACTCCTTCAAAAAAAATGACCACTGCCAAAACAATTAAATGTTCGCAAATATACGACGAGTGTGTGCAGAGTTTTGTGTAAACAGCCCTCATCTCCCGCCTTCTCCCAAAGGGAGAAGGAGCGAAGACAAGAACAATCAATTTATTCTGAAGCCCTCGCCCTCTGGGAGAGGGTTGGGTGAGGGAAGTTTACACAAAACAATTTACACTCTCTATACGCGACCTTCGCTCTATACCGCGCTAGTGTCACCTGTAACGAAAAACCCGTTACATTCAGCGCTGCAATAGTTAATTTTCATCATTTTTGTTCGTAAGTGCAAACGAGAAATGTTTGTACCCCAAAACCAAGCAAACAAAACTTTTTTTCTATTTCGTATTTTTTTTGCGAAAAAGAACCGTTTTAAGAAGTTGCTTGCTCTGCGCCAACGACTGAAATCACCACTTTTCCCCGTGCACGACCTTGTTCAAGATAGGCAATCGCTTCGGGGACTTGGCTCAACGAATATGCTCTGTCTATCACCGGAACTACTTTGCCGCTTTCAAGAAGTTCTTTGAGAAAAAGTAAATCATTGTGGTCTGGTCGTGCTGTCTCCATGAAACCAATTTCTTGACTGCCGATCGCCGACACGAGTGAACCCATCAAGAATACTTGAAAGAAAAGAGAGAGCTTCGTAAATCCGGCAACCGAACAAATTCCATTCGGACGCAAAGCACGCTTATAGTCGGCAACTGAACAATTTCCGACCGCATCAAAAATCAAATCGTATTGCTGACCTGTGCGGGTAAAATCTTCTTTGGTGTAATCAATCACATGGTCTGCACCGATGGAGCGTACCAAATCCAGATTCCGCGAGCTGCATACGCCCGTCACTTCTGCGCCGATGGATTTGGCAATCTGCACAGCAAACGTGCCCACACCACCCGATGCACCATTAATCAAAACTTTTTGTCCTGATTGTATTTTTCCTTTGTCCCGCAGACCTTGCAGTGCCGTGTAAGCTGCAATCGGTACGGCGGCGGCGGCTTCAAAGGAAATGTTTTCGGGCTTTTTTGCCAAAAGATGTTCCGGCATACAAACGTATTCTGCAAATGCACCCAAGTCTTTGATATAATGCGCACCAAAGACGGCATCACCTATTTGAAATTGTGTTGCGTTTTTGCCTCGTGCTTCCACGCGACCCGCTACATCAGCACCGAGCTTGGTGTTTTTGGGTTTCGATAATCCATTCTCAAAACGTGCCAAGAACGGTTCTGCTCGCATAAGATGCCAATCGAGCGGATTAGCGGAAGCTGCATGAATTTTTACCAGCACTTCATTATCCTTGGGGCTGGGTATTTCTACTTCGTTGAGCCGAAGAACATTTGGAGAACCGTATTCTGTGTATTCTATTGCTTTCATGGATATGTCTCTGAAGAATTGTAATTCAAAATTTTTCCGGGATTATATGACAAAAATAGCACAAAATATTATCTATGCTACTAGGGCGTGTTTACATAGAAGTTGTTTATCATATTTTGAAAACCGCATTAAACCTGCTTTTACCGAATAGGGCAGTTTTCTTCAATCCTGTTCGCCCAAAAGGCAAAAAACTCATTGCTGGGCACAAACTTAACGGTGAGTGAAATTGCTTATAGTCTCGGTTTTGAATATCCTCAACACTTCAGTAAACTATTCAAAACGAAAACAGGATACAATCCCGGCGATTACAGAGATTTGAATTAGCAAACCTATCCAACTTTTTCTTCGGGCTTTGAGCGCTTTTTTTATCTGGTTTTCGACTTTTCAAACAAGCGTTGAGAGATTGTTTCTTCTAAGTTCGTAGATAAATACACTGACATTACTGCCATCATTGAGTTTGGCTGTAGTCAGTTTACGCTCGTAGCCTTCACCTTCAAATTCATCAATCCTATGCCAATGTTCCATTAAGTTCTCGGAAGTAAAAATAAAACCATGCACCTCATCTCCGTGCGGGTCTAAAACGATACCCGGATAACCGACTGCTGCTCCCCAGCCTGCCTGCAGCAATATTCCTGTCACGGTAGCCGGCTCCCAAGACCCTGAAATATCACGAAGTACGTGTTCATTTGGGCGACCGGGGGCTAGAGTTCCATAAACAAATAACCGATGGGTCATCGCTTATTCTTAATGAGAAAATTATTATTCTGTTAAGACCGGAATTCAAGATATTCAATAATCCCAGCACAAGATTTAGTACGATGAGGTTGTCGTTCCGCTTATCTGGCTGCCTTTGTCGTCCGGCAATGGGAGAATACCTTTGTAGTGCATCAAGCGGTGGGGTGCAGCTTGCTCAAGGTAAAGGTACGACGGTTCGGCAAGCGCACGGTAAATCATGGAAGTAAGGTCAGCTTTGACAACGATACAAGGCACACCGCGAATCGTTTCGGTTCGCTCTTTTGTGGCAACCATCTCGACTGTCATAGAGCGCGAAGCAATAACAATCTCAAACTTCTGCTCTTTTCCTTGTGCCAAAGCATCGTAGTGCTGCTGAAGAAATTGTATCATCACGGATGCCGAAAGCGCACCGGGCGCGTTTACGGTGCTTTCGCTCAAGGATTCAGACGAAGTTTTGCGCTGCTTGATAGTGTACACGTTTCCTTGCTTTTGAACGGTTTGCAGGCTACCCAAGCGATAATCTTCCAACTTGAGCGAGAGAAGTTCCAAGGGGCGGGTTTTGTATTGAGCAGTTTCTTTGCGGATGAGTTTTTTTGCCAAATCATAGTACGACACGGTGCGGTTCACCATATCGCCCTGCACGGCAAATGCGCTTTCGGAGGCGTAGGTAGGCTTATCGCCGACCATAATGCGCGTGGTGTAGTTGACTGCGCTTTGAGCGAAGCACAGGGCAGCGCAACTATGAAATAGAATGACGAGAACGATACTGAAAAGCCTGTTGGCAATCATAATTTAGTGTAGATTAGTGAGACAAATATTTCACAAATCTAGTAAAATTATAGGCTTTGGAATATATTTTTTTATTTTTACTTTTTTTGGGTGATGGCAAAGGGCAGTCTGGTATAAACAATAAACGACACCGACTTTACTCACATTTTCTTGCAAAGAAGCAATGTTGCAAAGGAATTTTGGAAGGACACAATGACCACAAACTCAATGCCCGCCCACGATCACGCGCTTCTTGAGAGCATGAAGCAGCGCGAACAGCCCGCCTTTCATATTTTGTACACGTTCTACTACCCGACGGTGGAGCGCTTTGTGCTGCGGAATAGCGGCTCAAAAGCAGATGCGGAGGACGTATTCCAAGAAACCTTGCTGGTTCTCTTGGAAAAAGTACCGACAGACGACTTTGAACTTACATCGTCGCTAAAAACCTATATTGTTGCCATCGCCAGCAACATCTGGCTAAAGCGTCTTCGCAGCGCAAAACGGCTTGTATCGGCTGATTTCACCGACTTCGACGAGACGCTCACCGCCGCCGACCACGAGCACATATACACACAGGAAATTGACACCGAGCACGAGCAAAAAACACGCACCGCACGTATGCAACGGGCTTTGGAGAAAATTACCGCACATTGTCAGCGTCTCATTCGCGCGATATTTTTTCTCGACAAAAAGGTCGGCGATTTAGGCTATAAAAACATCCACACCGCACAGAATCAGCAATACAAGTGCATGGAGCAACTTCGCAACGTAACAGACAAATCTCTCAACTCTTAAACGGCGTGACTTCACGTGAGAAAAACCATGGAAACATCCTACACAGTCATGCCAATCACAAGCAATTTGTCGGGCGCTGAGACTCAGGGCGCAGCCTGCCCAATCACTCCCAGACAAGAAAACGCGCCACTTTGGAAACAAATCGTCATGTTCTTTTTTCGGTTCGGCGTTTGCCCGATGTGCGTGACCTCAAGCGTTACATACAGCCTGTACGAACTTGTTCGCTTCCGCCGCATCAGGGTTGAAAAATCGCTTTGGTCGGGTAAGCCGTGAAAGGCACAACCGCATCTTGGTACACGACAAAATTTTCTTCAATGGTAGCACAGACTGAGCGCCGCGATCACTTATCTGTGAACTCCGCATGAAGACTCACAGACAAGAATGTCTGTGCCACCGAAGCCTGTTTTTATAACACTTGTAGGAATTTTGTCGTGTACAGAGCGACCGCATATTAAATTCACGTTTAGCTATATTTTTTTACCATTATTCCACCCACAATGAGACTCTCAACCAACACTCTCGCACCTACTTTTCGCACCATAGATGTCTTCGGTACTGCTTTCGACCTTCACGCCACAGCTCGCGGCGGTCATAAGATTTTGCTTTGCTTTTTTCGTTCTGCAGGATGCCCTGTCTGCAATACTCGTGTGGCACAACTCATGGGCAATGTGCCGCGCTGGCAGGAACAAGGTCTGATGGTCGTGGCGGTCTATGAATCCACTCGTGAAAATCTTTTGGGATATGTCCGCGACGGTTCGGGCAGACAACGTTTTCCGTTTACGATTATTGCCGACCCCGAATGTAGATTGTATGAGGCATACAAGGTCGAAACCTCGCTCGGCAAAATGATGGGGGGCATGATGAAAGGTTCCGTGCTCTCTATGATGAAGCAAGGTAGCTCGTTCACTGATTCTCAAATCAAACCGAAGCAAGACGGTTCCATGACCCGCATCAGTGCTGACTTTCTCATTGACGAGCGCGGTACAATTCACACAGCATACTACGGCTCCCATCTGGGGGACCACCTGCCTGTAGAGAGTATTTCGAGCTTCGCAACACTACAAGCAGATTCTAATCGTGTAAGAGCCTAATAACTCTTTGCTACCAACACCGACGAGCAATGAATCTGTTTACCGATACGACCACGCCAGACCTGTTTTCACACTCGTTTCCACTCAATTTGTTGCCTCACGGCGGCGAGGCAATATATTACGGAAAAATACTGCCAAGCCCTGAAGCAGAGCGCTATTATGAAACACTACTTCAAACAATTCCGTGGAAAAATGACGAAGCAGTTATTTTTGGCAAGCACATCCTGACCAAGCGCAAAGTGGCGTGGTATGGCGACAGCGAGTATTCGTACACCTATTCCAACATCACCAAGCAAGCTCTCCGATGGACAGAGGAGCTTTTGGCGCTGAAAGCCCTCGTGGAGAAAATCACGGAGTCGTCCTATAATTCTTGCTTACTGAATTTGTACCACAACGGGCAGGAGGGCATGGCGTGGCACAGCGACGACGAAAAAACGTTGGACAAAAACGCCGCGATTGCTTCACTCACCTTCGGTGCGGAACGCAAGTTTTCCTTCAAACACAAACGCACAAAAGAAACTGTATCGTTGGTGCTGGAAAGCGGTAGCCTTCTTGTGATGAAGGGCGTAACACAAACCAACTGGCTTCATAGGCTGCCGCCGACGATAAAAGTCACCGAGCCACGTATCAATCTTACGTTCAGGACGATAGTGGTGTAGGTTTTGAGCGGCGAAAGCAAGACAAACTTTTCTAAACTCCTACAAGCTCATCGTCTCCTTAAATTTCTGTGCTTGTCGGCGGGAAATTTCAATCTTCGCGCCGTCCGCCAGCGTAGCCAGCATTGCACCGCCGAACCATGGTTCTACGCCGGAGATATGGCTCAGATTCACCAGTTCGTTCCTGCTTGCGCGAAAGAACATTTCCGGCGGAAGTCGTTCCTCAAGGCTTTCCAGAGACCTCATCAGCAGAAGCCTCTCCAATGCACGGTTTTCGCGGTAACATTTCACTTCCACATACCGCCCTTCAACGCGAATACTGAGAATATCTGCTACCTTCACAAACAAGCATTTATCGCCGTCGCGGAGGAATACCCGTGAGTCGGCTTGCAGCGATGTTTTGAGCGAAGTGCTTTGTGGTTCTTGTGCAACGAATTTCTCTCGAAGGCGCATCCGTACTTGTTCCAATGCAGCACGAAGGCGGTCGGCGGCAATGGGTTTTAAGAGATAATCCAGGGCGTTTACCTCAAAAGCCTTCAGAGCATATTCATCGTACGCAGTGGTGAAGACCACGATTGGTGAGCTTTCCAAGCGCTCCAGCAAATCGAAGCCGCTTCCGTCCGGCATCCGAATATCCAAAAAGACCACATCGGGCTTTAGTGCTTGTATCTGCGCTTCTGCTTCACTGGCGTTTGCGGCTTCGCCCAGAATTTCTACGTCGTTGTGTACCAAAAGAATATGGCGCAAATCCAAGCGAGCAAGACGTTCATCGTCAACAATCAGTGCTGTCATAGTGATTATTCCTACCGTTGGTGTTTCAAATGATTAGGGTTTTCGCAAATAGCAAAAACGAATATGATTGGAGTGCGGAATTTTAATTCCGCAACCTATTTCTCACGAAACGGCGGAATTAAAATTCCGCACTCCCCGTTTTTTGCGAATTTTGTTCCGATGGCAAATAGCGTACTTCGGCGCATACTTCTGAGCCACCTTCTGCATGGTGAATCTCTTGCAATGTGATGTCGGCGGAAGTACCAAACATCATTCGGAGTCGTTCCCGTGCATTCGCAAGCCCGATACCGTTGCCGCGTGTGCTCTGGCGCAGTACTCCCGTATTAAGAACTCGCAAACGCAGTTCTCCTTGCTCCAATGCCGCATGAAGACTAATCCTGCCGCCATGCCGTTCTTCTTCGATGCCGTGCTTGACGGCATTTTCCACGAGAATTTGTAGCGTCATCGGCGGAATGGGAAGGGATTCCAGTTCGGGCGGAATATGAAACGACGATTGCAAGCGGTCTTCAAAGCGCAAGCTTTCCAGTGCCAAATAATCCCGCACAATGCTGAGTTCCTCGCGGAGCGTCACGGTTTCTTGCTGTGCAGACTGAAGGGCATACCGAAAGAGCGCAGAAAGCTGCGAAATGGCTTCGTGAGCGGTCTCCGGCTGAATACGAGAGAGGGTGCGGATACTTGCCAAGGCATTAAAGAGAAAATGCGGATTGATTTGCATTTTGAGTGCGGTGAATGCTGCTTCACGGGCGAGAGATTCCGCACGGAAGCGCTCGCGCTCTTGCTCCAAAAGACTTTGCGTAAGATTCCGGCGTGTCTGTGCAGACTGCCACGCCAAAAAGAGGGACATTCCCAACTGGAATCCCATGCCGGCAAAGAGAAATTCAATGCCAAAACTGAACTTTGCAGTTCCTGCAACAACCATTTTGGAAAGAACCGAAAAAGCAGCAATAAGAAACAACACCCCGCCAGAGGCAATAAGCCAAGCGCCTCTGCTTGTGCGAACACCAACGATAAGCAAACGAACTATTTCTACCAAGCCGAGTGTTGTCGGAAAACCTATTACAAAAAGCAATATTTTATCGGGAAGCATTTCGCCACTCAGAAGGGAGTACAATGTTCGCCCAAGCAAGCAGATGATGCAGACCGCGCCATATCCGATGAGTAAGTAACGATGACGCTGAGAAAGGCGCTGTGGATAAAAAAGGCTGGTGAGCATTGCTACCAGCGCCGGAATGATGAGTAATTGCAAAGCGCGGAGTATAATGATAGCCCAAGCCCATGCTGCGGCAGGTTCAGTTGGAGAAAAAAAGAGGACGACGTTCTCTTTGAGAATCATGCACATCAAACAAGCCGTCTCAATGGCATAAAAGAGATGTGCTTTTTCCGTTGGTGAAAAGGCAAAAATGAGACTATGGAGTATGACGAGAAGGAAGAGAGCCGCTCCTACGGCAATGAAAAACTGCTCAATTTGTCGTATGTCGTTTAAGGTTGTCAGCACGGATCTTTCCCCAGAAATCGAAATCCCTACTGCGGTTGCATCAGCATACGCTCCAAAGTGCTGAAAAGCGCTTTGTGCGGCGCTGTCTCGGTGGTGAATGGCAAGCGTGCGTATGCCGGAATCAAGGTCGTCGGCTGTGAAGAAGATGTCGCGGCGTGGAAAGCGCTCATCAAGTGTGAAAGACTTGAGTTTGCGTCCGTCCAGCCACAGAGTACTTTCGCCGTCCTGCCTGTGCAGCCAAAAAATAAGGTGCTTGGTGTGAGACAGAATACTGTCCGCACGGAATTGCGTTACAAACCACCCTTCGCCCCGCCAATCCTTACTTTTTCTTCCTATACCTCGCACGTTTAGAATTGAACCCCAGAACTCACAAGCCGTCACGCTATCACCTTTGCTGAGATCTGTAGGGGGAGTTTTCCCCTCAAAAAAGCGCCATTCCAGACTTGAGAGATACCAAGGCGTTTCAAGTATTCCCCCGGGAAGCTGTTTGATTGCGGGCGGTGGTGCGGCTTCGCGTGCTTGAGTGGTAAAAGCGCTCACACCGCAGGAGATGAGAACAGTCATCACAACGCAGAAAATGGAACGTTGGGCGAGCATCATAGCGTTTTCGGGAAAACGGTGTGGGATTTACGAGCGTTTGAGGCGATACAAGTCGCGTTCAATAGTGCGGCGCAGTTTTTTTTCGCTGGGATAGTTTTTGAGCGATAGCCCTTGCTCCAAGCTCCCGACGGCATCAGCTTTTTTGCCGTTTTTTGCTTGCACCAGTCCCATGTAATAGAAAATTTGTGCTTTGAGTTCGGCATCATCGCCGGAAAGCGCCAGTGCTTGTGCGTAGTAGCCTTCGGCAAGTTTGGTATCGCCTTTGGAAGCTAATGCTCTACCGCCCAAATAGTGCATTTCGGCGCGTTCGTCATTGGCTAAGTCACCTCGCTTCAAACATTCATTCAGAAGCGAAAGCGCTTTATCATCATCACCGCTATCAAATGCCCAGCGAGCCGTGAAAAGTTGAATTTCCTTTTGTGAAAAAGGCGTACTCACGCGCTTCAGGGCAAGTTCCATGTCCTTTGCTTTTGTGTACGATTCAATGGCAGAGGCACGATTTCCCTGAAACTCATAGCACGTGCCGATATTGTAGTGGAGAAACAACCAGTCAGGGCGGAGAGAGTGAGCAAGCTGAAATGCCGGAATAGCGGCTTTATAGTTACCAAGTGTACGATAGGCACGTCCAAGATCTTGTGCGCAAATAGCAGCCAGAAACTCTACTCTGCGCCCTTTATCATCCGCAGCGGCAGAGAATTGTTTGACAGCATCGGATGTTCTGCGTAAATCTCCGAAGAGCATCGAGCCATAAAAATAGCGGATTAGCGTATTGCCGGGGTAGAGCGCGAGAAAGGAAGTATAATAACGTTCAGCGCGGTCAAAGAATCCTTCACCTGCGGTGAATATTACCGGTCGGCTGTAAATTTGTGCAAGCCACGATTGAGCCTCCGCACGAGCATATACGCCATTGGCTGCCGCATATTCTAATTGTCGTAGTCCCTCGTTTCTATTGCCAGACAAACCAGCCAGTTTGATAATTGATTGTGCAAAGGAAGGCGTTTGAGAAATCAAATAGTTAAACAGCCCCAACCCCATCTGGGCATCAGCATTTGTGGGGTCAATCGCCAAGGATTGTTTTAGGAACTCCACTCCTTTTTGTGCATCACGGGCAGCCGTCAGGTAATCGCTGGTTTTACCACTGTTCAAACCCAGCGCCAGCCCACGATAACCGTAGAGACCACCTATATAAAAAAGCGCCTTGCTATCCTGTGGGTTTTGCGCTACAAAACGTTCGCAGAGGGTAATGGTTTGCTGGGAATAGCCCATGAACTTTTGCAAATCTGTTTCCAACTCCGATTTAGGCAGACGAGAAATATTGGCGTAAAAAACGCGATAATAATACGTCATTGCCCGAAAGAAGTACCCACGCGGGTCTTGAGGCGCAAGTTTGATAACTTCGTTTGCGCGGGTTTCTGTTTCCTCGAAGTTCAGGTTGTAGAGCGATTCAATAGAAGACATCGTAACGGAATGCACTTTTGCCCAATCGGGCTGCTGTGCGCTCAGGTTTGACAATGACACAAACAGAATAATGATTCCGGCTCTCAACGATAGGAATGGTGAATATGCACGATTCATGGTATCGGTTGGCAGAGAAGTGGAACAATGAATTTTCAACACAAATATTGCACAAAATGCAGCAAAAAAACACAAGTAATGACATGAACGGTAAAAGCAACAGCATGAGTGGTACAAGTTGGAGAATCAACGCCGCATCGTCGAAGGCATACCCTCTATAGTTCAGCACAATCGTTCTGTGATTGCGCTGGCAAGAAAGAATTTTTGTAAGTTTGTACCCAACGCATTTTTTTCAATGAACCTGTCACGTCATCACACTTCGCATGGGAATCAACCACAACAACGCGCTCATCTACGGCTGCATGGGGCTGGGTGGCGGCTGGAATCAAAATCCGATTAGCGCGGACGATGAAAAAACAGCAACAGACGCAATCCACAAAGCACTCGAAATTGGCATCACCACATTCGACCATGCCGATATTTACACCTTTGGCAAGGCAGAAGAGGTATTCGGACGGGTTTTACAGCATAATCCCACATTGCGCGGCAGCATCACACTCCAATCCAAAGCAGGAATCAGCCTTGCGAACAAACCGAACACGGCCAACACCTACAATCTCAGCAAAGACTACTTACTTGGTCAAGTCCACGCCATTCTGAAGCGGCTCCAAACCGAATATCTTGACGTTCTTCTCCTTCACAGACCTGATGTGCTTATGGATGGCAATGAAATTGCCGAAGCCTTTCGCTATCTGAAAGAACGCGGTCTGGTGAAGCATTTCGGCGTGAGTAATATGTCCGTAGCGCAGATGCAGTACATTCAGCATTACGTGGATAACCCTCTTGTTGCCAACCAAATCCAACTAAGCCTCGGTCACACGTTGGCGCTGGATGCGTCGGTCAGCGTCAACACGCGACTCGTCCAGAACGATAGCGGTACACAAGGTTTGCTCGAATACTGCCGAATGCACAATATCACCATTCAAGCATGGGGAGCACTGGACAAAGGCTTGTACACCGAAACACCGCTCCACGAACTTTCCGGGAACACATTGGAGACGGCAAGAATTGTTCGCAGCCTTGCGGAAAAATACAACATTTCGCCAAGTTCGATTGTTTTGGCATGGCTGCTGGGCTTGCCCGGAGCCGTGCAACCGATTATCGGAACGACACAGCCCTCACGTATTCAAGCGTGCAAAGATGCAAGCCGTGTAACACTCGCAAGGGAAGAGTGGTATGGTCTGTGGATTAGCGCACGGGGCACTGCGCTGCCATAATCATACAAACTATTTTCTTCTTTCGTTATCCCCCTATCTCTTCCCAATGGAAACCTCATCTCGTAAAAATATTCTCGCCATATCCGGCAGCACCCGCTCGCACTCAACCAATCGCAATTTTCTCCGCGCTATTGCCGAAATGACGCAAGACACCCTTGCACTCACAATATTCGAGGGGCTGTCCGAATTGCCGCATTTCAATCCCGACCTTGATGATGGCAGAACGCCACCACCCGCGTCAGTAGCAGACTTCCGCCGACAAATCGCGGAAGCGGACGGCGTTATTATCTGCACACCGGAATATGCTATGGGTGTGCCCGGAACGCTCAAAAATGCTATTGATTGGACTGTTTCGTCGTGTGAGTTTTCTCACAAACCCGTTGCTCTCATAACGGCATCATCGTTGGGTGAAAAAGGGCACTCTTCGCTTCTGGGAACACCGAACATCATCGAAAGCCGCGTTACCGACGACACGCAGCTTTGCATCTCGTTTGCAAAAACAAAAATCAGCACTGAAGGTGTTATCACCGATGCAGAGACGCTTGGCAGTGTGAAAAAACTTGTGACAGCGTTTGTAGAGCTTGTGAACGCTCCTGTTGCAATATAAGCGACCATTCTTACCCAATTTTTATTATGTTCAAACTCCACTGTCTCATTCTTGCATTTGCTTTTGTGCAATGCAGCCTGTTTGCTCAACGTGTATTTGCTCAAAAGGTACCGATTGTTACCACAAAAAGCATCACACTTACCGATGCAAGCCGCAATCGCTTGATTCTCGTGGAAGCATATAGCGCTACCAGTAGCAGTACTGCTAAACCCCAATCTTCGCTTCGGCGCGTCGTTCTGCTCAGTGCCGGATATAGCGGCGGCGACACGACAAGCCATCGGGCTTATTCTTTCATTGCGGATGCACTGGCGCAGCACGGGTGCTTGGTACTATCGGTGCAGCACGAACGCCCGGACGATGCGCCGATGGCACGGGAGGGGAGTCTATACGAACTCCGCAAGCCAATCTGGGAGCGGGGTGTAACGAATCTGCTTTTTGTACGGGAATCCTTGAGAAAGAAGTTCACAAAGTACGATTTTGACCATCTTGTGCTTCTCGGTCATTCCAACGGCGGAGATATTTCTATGCTTTTTGCGACGAAGTATCCCAATCTTGTTTCTGATGTTATCACGTTCGACCACCGCCGTATGCCCATTCCTCGTGTAAACAAGCCCCGTATTCTCTCGCTTCGCTCCAGTGATTTTGAAGCTGATGCGGGAGTGCTGCCCACGCCGGAAGAACAGAAAAAGTTTGGTATGACGATTAGGCGACTGCCGAACACGAAGCACGGCGAAATGGACGATGGTGGCACACCAGCGCAAAAGCAGGAAATACGGGAGTTGGTGCTGCATTTCCTCGTTGGTGATTCCGGCAAAGAGTGAGATATTGTACGGTTTTGCTCAAAAATAATGAGGATAGCGCCCAAAAATCGGAGTGCGGAATTTATTCCGCAATGAGTATCTATACGGCGTACGAGAATAGTGACGGAATAAATTCCGCACTCCGAAAACCAAATATCCAAACTACCAAATCTACTTACGTCGTCGTCGGTTACAATTTTACATCTCATTTTCTATAACGCTGTGCTTGATTCTATCACATCTCTGCTCAAATCAAAGACGTTTCCGCCTGTTCTCCTCATGTTCGGCGAGGAAGATTTTTTGCTGGAGGAGGCTTTCACGGCGCTGGTGGGCGTGGCGGTGGAGCAAAACGGCATGGAGCAATTTAATTTCGACAGCTTCGACGGCTCAGATATTACGCCCGAAGCACTGGTCGAGATGGCAAGTGCTTTCCCGATGATGGCGGAAAGGCGCGTTGTGGCGGTGCGGCATTTTGAGAAAATGAATACGGGGCGGGGCAAAGATGCCGAAAAAAAATCGCCACTTACCGCGTATTTACGCAACCCGTCGCCCTCCACGCTTCTTATTCTCGTTGCCGAAGCCGATGAGCTGAACGGCTTGAAATCAGCACTTGGCAATCCGAAACAGCAAGAGAAAGCAAAGAAAAAACTCGCTTCTGTCAAATTTCCCTACAATATTCTTCTGGAAAAATGCGAGTGGATAGAATTTCCGAAGCTCTACGACCGCGAATTACCCTCGTGGGCAGCAAACCGCTTCAAGGCACTGGGACGCGAGATTGCGCCGGATGCGTGTGAATTGCTTGTGGCACAAGCAGGTGAGTCCTTGCGCGACCTCCACAACGAAATCCAGAAAATTATCACCTTCGCGCCGGACAAAACACGGCTTACACGCGAGGATATTGCGGAGGTTATCGGCGTTTCCAAGAACTACAATATCTTTGAATTACAACGCGCCATCGGTGAACGACAACTCTCGAAGGCACTGGAAATAACGCAGCGAATGTTAGTGGTGGACAGGCAAGAACTCCTGATTATTTCGATGCTCACGCGGTATTTTATGATTCTCTGGAAACTCTCCGAAGCCGTGCAACAAACCCAAAATAATTTTGAACTTGGCAAAGCAGTGGACATTAGTCCGTTTTTTGTGCCGGAATATCTCGCCGCACTTCGCCAATACTCACGCAGCGCCATAGAACGCGCCTTCTATGCGCTCTGCGATGCGGATGTGGCAATCAAATCGTCGTCATCGGAAGACAGCGACGTGGTACTCCAAAAAATGCTCATGCGCGTCATGGCGGCGTGATAAGTTCGCTAAGTATCCAAATTATTGTATAGTTTTGTACCAACTGTCTGACGTATAAACAATTCAAAAAATATATGGAAGAAGAAATACCCTTTACCGGTTACCAGAAATTTGTCATTGGTATTCTGGCAACTACGTTATTTACAGTGGTGTTGGACTTTATGGTGATGTCGCCCTTGGGTGATATTATGATGAAATCCCTAGCAATTTCGGCACCTCAATTTGGCGTTGCCGTCTCGGCGTATGCTTTTAGTGCCGGCATTTCGGGCTTGCTCACCGCAGGGTTCGCCGATAAATTTGACCGCAAAAAACTTCTGCTGTTTTTCTATGTTGGCTTTACCATCGGCACTCTGGGCTGCGCACTTGCATTTGATTTTACGACGTTGGTGATTGCTCGCGTGGTAACGGGTATCTTTGGCGGTGTGATTGGTTCTATCTCCATGGCAATCGTCGCTGATATATTTACCCTCCAGCAGCGAGGCAAAGTGATGGGGCTGATGCAAATGGGTTTTGGTGCAAGCCAAGTGTTCGGTATTCCTTTCGGATTATACATTGCCAATAACTGGGGCTGGCACATTCCGTTTGTATGGATAGCCGGAATGGCAGCTTTGATTGCTTTTACGTTGTTCCTTCAATTAAAGCCGCTCACCGAGCATCTTTCGCTACCGCAACCCAAAAGCGCTTTGAGCCACCTTTGGAATACGGTCTCACAGAGCAATTACCGACTTGCGTTCCTGACGACCTCACTGCTTTCGATTGGCGGCTTTATGATGATGCCCTTCGGCAGTGCTTTCGCGATCAATAATGTTAAGGTTTCTATGGCGCAGTTGCCCTTGATGTTTATGGTTTCCGGCGTTGCGTCATTAGTCACCATGCCGCTTATCGGGCGCTTCAGCGACAAAATCAATAAGCTCACCCTCTTCACCTCAGCGACGCTTGTGGCGGTGGTCATTATCAACATTTATACTCGATTTTCGGAAACGCCGTTTTGGATTGTGCTCGTTATCAACGTAGCGATGATGATTTCCATTTTGAGCCGGATGGTTCCTGCAATGGCACTCAATTCAGCTATTCCGCAGCCGCAAGACCGAGGCGCATTTATGAGCATCAATTCTTCGCTTCAGCAAATCGCCGGTGGCTTGGGTGCGGTGTTTGCGGGCTTGGTGATTGTTCAAAACGATAAATTTTCGCCCTTGCAGCACTATGATTGGTTAGGCATGATTACATCCGCCGTGATGGTAGCTTCCATTTATTTGGTGTATCGCGTGCAAGCTGTTGTTGCTCAGAAAATGAAAAGTTAATACTGACTAAAAAAATTCTTTTTCCATTCTCATCCGTTTTCTTCCATGAACAATCGTTTCCGTATCGTTTTCACGGCGCTTCTTGCAAGCGTTTGTCTGTATGCAGCATTGCTACCGAACATTCTTTCTGCCCAAACCGCACCCTTTACCACCGCTACCTTCCGCACCATCAGCGAAGCCCGCAAGCAGCCGTTTGGAACAGTGCTATACGTGGCGGGGCGCGTAACGGTGGCGAATGAATTTGGCGGACCTTCCTATATACAAGACGGCACAGGCGGCATTGCTGTTTTTGAATCTACCTTCAGCAGAGGCGTGAGCCTTGGCGACTCGGTGGAAGTAACGGGACCCGTGGTTGATTTCCAAGCAACAACAGGAGTTTTGGGAACAGGTTTGGCGGAGCTTTCCGGCACAAGCACATCACGCGTCACGTGGCGCATCATCCCTACGGCTCGAATTATTCCCGTTGCCCGCGAGGTTTCCTTGCGAGACCTTACAGGTGCAACAGGTGAAGCGCTCGAAGGGCAGCTTATCCGCGCCTCCGGTGTCCGCTTTAGCGACACTTCGCTTTTTAAGAGTGCTACAAATTACACTGTTACGGATTTTTCCACTTCTGCGCAAGTACGCATCAGCGCGGGAATTAACCTCATCAATCAGCCGATTCCTCGCACGGTAACTTCGGTTGTAGGCGTGCTAGGGCAATTCCGCGGCACATACCAAATTACCCCGCGCACGGCAGCCGATTTAGGTATCACCCTTACAGTCAATCCCGCCGATACGGTTGCAAAAACACAAACGCTTGACGTAACAACGTGGAATTTGAAGTGGTTCGGCAGACCATTTGATACTGACGGCGTTACACGCTTGGGTCCCGCCGATTCGCTGTTGCAGTTCCGCAATGTCATTCGTGTGCTGGACAGCATTGATGCTGACGTGTACGCACTAGAGGAGGTTTCCAATAACCCGCTCTTTTTGCGAATTCTGGATTCGCTTCCGCGTTATGGCGGTGTGATTGCGGGTTTTGCACCGCCGCAGCCGCAGTTTGTACCGCAGCGCACGGCATACCTTTTTAAGCGTTCTGTCATTGATACGGTGCGTACGGAAATGGTTTTGACCAACACTCAATTTGCCGCAGGGCGCTTTCCTTTTCGCTTGGAGTTCGATGCAACGGTGCGGGGCGTAAAACGGCGCTTTAATGCGTTTGTCATTCACGCCAAAGCAGGCTCTACGCAGCGTGACTACGACCTCCGCACAAGCGACGCACAGCTTCTGTACGATTTTCTGAACACGAACTACCCGACGCAAAATGTGATTCTGGCAGGTGATTTCAACGACAGCCCGACGGCTTCTATTTTTCAAAACTTGCCCACGCCGTATTTGCCTTTTGTGCAAGATACCGTGCGCTATACAACGGTTACGGCTTCGCTTGCGCGGCAAGGCTTGTCGTCGTTCAATAGCGGTGGCATGATTGATAATATTGTTGTGAGCAACGAAGTAACGCGCAGTATTTTGCAGGGCGGAGAGAAAATCGAATCGCCATTCATCTATATTGCGGGCTACACCACCACCACAACCGACCACTTTCCCGTAACGGCGCGTTTCTTGCTCGACCGCATTACGAGTGTTCGTGCATCGCAAGCAGCAGCGCAGACCTTGAGCGTAGCACCCAATCCTGCATTTGGAGCAGCAACCATTCGCTTCACACCGGAAGCAAGCGGTGAAGTACTTTTCACCGTAAGTGATGTACTTGGTAATACACTCCGAACAATAGAAACATCGGTACGTGGCGGTGAAGAGTTTGCGCAGAGCATTTCTCTCGAAAATTTTGCTCGCGGCGTATATGTGTGCCGTGCGCAGGAGCGTGGAGGCATAATGCGGAGTGTGGTGTTTGTGGTAAGATAATTTCGCTTCCTCAAAACCCTGTCGGATAGTAAGAATGCTGCCCGGCGGGGTTTTTACTTATTGGAAATTACAACTTGGAAACCACAACAATTTCAAATCATCTATCATGGACACATCAACACTCTTCATCCGCCAATCTGCCGAGTATTTATGCGAGTATCAGGCTAAAATTGTACGTTGCCTCGGCGAACTCTCCGATGAACAGATTTGGTATCGCCCCAATGACCAATCAAACAGCATCGGAAATTTGATTCTGCATCTCTGCGGCAACGTGCGCCAGTGGATAGGTGAAGGAGTCGGCGGAAAGCCGTACCCACGAGAACGACAGCAAGAATTTGATGAGCGAGTGCCACGAGAACGCGACACGCTCCTCAGCGAACTGGCAAGCACCATTGACGACGCGGCAGACGCAATCAAGCGACTCACGCCTGAAAAGCTGCTTGAGGAGCGCACTATTCAGAGTCTGTTTGGAAAGTCATTTTTTCGCCAATCTCCTGAGCAAAAGTCGAAT
>CALCNX010000013.1 GCA_937899715.1 uncultured bacterium
ACAAACAGCATCAATGGTCAACCGATGAATGTGCGATGATGCACCGTATTCACACTCTCCGCCTTGCGATGAAAACCGATGACGATGTTGCCGAAGCGCTGGAATCCTACGGCTTTGTGCGCATCGTGGACGAAGCCACACCAAAGCGCACCACACTCCTCAGCCCTGAATGTATTGACGCGGTGCGGAAGGAAACGCGGCGTGCGGCATTGGAAGACGAGGAAACCGTTCTGAATCTGCTCCACCACAAGACCGCATACTTCCTTGCTGCACTGAACACGCTTTCGCGCTCCAAAGCACTTAAAGGCGCACTACCAAACGTCTGTCCTGAGAGTTTGCTTCCCTTTATGAAACAACACCCGGAGACCACAGCCATTCTCACGAATCACGCTGCCCTGCTCCGCGAACAACGCACCGAAACACTCGTGCGCTATTACTCCGAAGCCCGCACTCTGGGCTTTGACCACACAGAAGCACTCCATCTTGTTCGCACGAACAAAGACCCGCGCACGTGGGCTTCGTTCACGGAACGGTTGGCAATAAAACAGCGCGAGGCAATCCATCTCGCAGGATTGACCGACAGCATCCTCAGCAAACACGACCGCGAGAAGCTGCGCCGCGAAGAAGAAATACGTCGTTTGATAACCAGTACGGCGGAAATCGGTTGCACACGAACGAGTGCAGACGGCACGACGCGACACATACCGAATGCCATCCGCACGAAGAAGGAAATTGCCGACCGCGCAAACGCCTACACGGGCATTATGTTTCGGATGACGCAGCAAAAGGCGGGCGAACTGGTAGATGCGCTCTTCCATGTGCGGTATGTGCGGGAACGCATAAAAACCGAGAGTGGCACACTCTTTAGCGGCTACTACACTTTTGCCAGCAACGGTACGGAACTAAAACGCAAAACGCTGGCGGAGTTTGTAAACGAGTACGGCGTGGATGGTGCGAACTACGAACAACAATTTATGGAACGAGTGGAAACCGAAGCACGATTGTATGATGAAACTGAGAAACGACGAGCATTGTACTATAAAGCCGTTTGTGCAGGAAGTAGAGTATAATACTCTTCGTACAAACTTCCTGCACAGAATATAACAGCACAAAACGAGTAAAAAGGTGAGGAATGGCGAAAAATCAACAATGACCGAAACAAATTTCGTAGTTTTGTACGAGCCTGTGCGCAAGACGGTGTGCATAGTTGCTTTGACGACTACACAATTATTCACCTGAGCGTAAGGCTCAGAAAAGGAGCGAGAGCAATGGTCATAGCATTTGTGAATCACAAAGGCGGTGTGGGAAAAACGACAACAGTATTGAATACTGGAACTGCATTAGCACTGTATCACGCAAAGAAAATATTGCTTGTTGATATAGACCCGCAAGCAAATTTAACTCTTCATGCAGGCTTTTTCGAGGAGCCAGAGTTTTCTATTTACGAAGTTGTCGAAAAACGATGCACTATTGAGCAAGCAATTCAACACCGTGAGCCATTTGATATATTACCTTCAAAACTTGACCTTGCAGCGTGTGAAATTTCCTTTGCAGGACGTACAATGCGTGAGCAAATTATCAAGAAACATTTATCTGCTGTTAAAGACCATTATGATTATATCCTCATAGATTGCCCGCCATCATTGGGATTACTCACTATCAACGCCCTTTTTGCAGCCGACGCTTTATTTGTACCGATGCAGACAGAATTTCTTGCTGTTAAAGGTTTTCAACGTATTGCGGAAGTTGTCGAAGAAGTACAAGAAGGGAATGAAAATCTCCGTCTTTCGGGAGTCATTGCAACTTTATACGATAAGCGCCAGTCTGGACACAATGATGTACTAAAATTTTGCCAAACAGAGTTTGGAGATGTTTTGCTCAATACGGTTATCCGAAATAATACAACGCTTATGGCTGCAAGTATGGAAGGACAAACAATTTTTGAACACGATGCAAAAAGCCGTGGTGCAGAAGATTATCAGCATCTTGCAGAAGAACTTTTACAAAGGATACAACAGTGAAAAAAAAACCACAACGAACTGGATTGGGATCGCTTCTCAAAAAAAGTGAGGTAAATGAACAAAACACATCTACCGGATTAAAACTTTCCGAAGTAAAAGAGGTAACACTTGCAATGCTGCGAGTGAATCCGCTTAACAGTACATTATTTCAGGAAGAATCTTCGCAATATTTTGATACCTTGACAAGCGATATTCGTGAGCGTGGTATTTTAGTTCCTATCATTGCAAAGGAAGATGGAACACTGCTTGCGGGGCATAATCGTTTGCGAGTCGCACAAATATTGGGTTTAAGAAGCGTTCCTGTGCAGTATGTGGAAGACGATTTGAGTTCTGACCAAGAACAACATTTTGTCATTAAAGATAACTTGCTTCGTCGGCATCTCAAGCCGGAGCAGAGAATAGAATTATACAAACGTCTTTACCCCAATTTTGACGAACGTGTTTTGCAAGATGTTCGTGGTGGCGACAGAAAAAGTAAGACCTATAAAAATCAATCTGGAAATATCCAGTTTGATATTGGTGATACATCAATGCCTTTATCAGCGCCGATTGTTGCGAGTCATACCGGACAAAATGTTGAAACGGTTCGGAAAGATTTGCAAAAACATCGTACAGCATTGATAGAAAATTCTTCTGTAACATCACAACGAAAAAAGGGAGAAAAACCATTAGTATCGAAAAACGAGGTACTCAATCAAGCGAAGAAGCACGTAAAGGCTCTTGAAAACACCTTACAAAAAGCAGACAAGAAAACAAGGTTGGCAATTTTGAAAGAGATCGAATCACTTTTGGCACGATAAAAACAAGACCGTCACTTTGTTACAGCAATCATTCCCGAATATACACGGTCACCTATCATAAATCGATAAAAATATGCCCCTGTCGCCATTGCACTTGCATCCCAAATGTAGTGATATGAACCGGGGGCATAGTCGTATTCAGTAAACCCGCCAACAATTTTGCCAGAAGTATCGAAAACACCGATACTCACTTTTGCAAAACTCTCCTGATTCCACCCAAACTTAATGATACCATTTGAAGGGTTAGGTCCAGCACCTACTCTTAGGGGGTTGGTATCATAGAATGGAGATAAGATATTAGGGATATATTTGAGAGCAATAGGAATTTCTGTTTGATATAAGGTATTTTCTTTCGTCAAAGCAAGAAGAGAAGTATTATTACTTACAATGGATTTAATAGATTCAAACGTTGTTGATACTGGTGAATAAAATGAATCATAGCGATCGGATAGATACCATTTCTTTCCATAATCCGATGAAAAAAAGGTAGTGTTTCCATCAAACATTGTAATTGCAATATTATCAATAGCAAGAACTGAAGTAGTATTAATATTATTGCCCCACTGTATTCCGTCGTTTGATTCTTGCCAACCTTTACCATTATCAAGAGAGCGAAACATCCCTTTATCTGTTGCTGCATAGATAACCGATTTTTCTGCGGCTATACTCCGAATTTCTTTGATGTCCAGAGAAATAGTATGCTTTGACCACGTTATGCCGCCATCCAGAGAGCGCAAGACATCTTGTTCTGTTGTAGCAAACATAGCGGAATTATTTGCTGCCACACTCCTGATGGCATTTTTACCCGAAGCGTTTATGCCCAAGTTTTTTAACGAAGATATTTCTTGCCATGATGTGCCGTAGTCGGTAGAGCGAAAGGCAGAACCGTTGACAAATGCAACGAAGGTTGATTGTTGAAGCAGTAGTATCGCATTTTCAGAGGCGAAACGAGATTCTTGACGAACGGGTAGCCATGTTGTGCCTCTATCTTGAGAACGTAATATTATTCCATTTTGAGTAATTGCCACAATCGCATCATCATTACCGACAAGAGCATTCACACAATAATCACCGTCTAAACTGGTAAAATAGCGCTTACTATCAATCGGATGAACAAATTCGTATGGGTCTATTGGGTTGTTTGCTTTCCACCGAAACATCTTTGGCAACACTGGTTTCCAAATCCAGCCATCAAAAGAGCGATATAACCCGGCATTGCCCGTAAGGAAAAAAGTTTTTTTGCGTGTACCTGTTACCGCTATACTAGAATAGTCGGGTTTGCAGGGAGAAAACCAATACCAATCAAAAAAATCCGATGCACAAACAATTTCCATGTTTTCGCCTTCCAAAGTGCATCGGTATATACCGCGTCCGCCTATAAGAATAGAATTATCCGTTGCAAAGACTGTCTTTGCAAGATAAGCCCTGCCTTTCCAGAGATATGAGTTGACTAATTTCCACGAGCGTCCTTCATCGGATGAGCGGTAAACGAGGCTATTGCCTAAAGCGATAATAAGATCACCTTTTTTGGTGAATGAAACCGCAGGTATGCTAGTGAAACCTTGATAAACATTAAAAGGTAGTCCTGAGTTACCGCTTTGTTCTGTTGTTGGTCGGGGGAAAGGAACAGAAAAAGTCATTCCATGCGGAGAGGCACATTGTCTCCATGATTTGCCATTATCTGCGGAAACAAAGAGGTTGCGGGATTCTCCTAAGTTTGGCGTGGTATTACCATCTGTTGTCGCATACAACATAGACTTGTAAGCGTACATATAGACGACATTTTCGGGAACGGGCGTACATGGTTGCCATGTTCTACCAAGATCAAGGGAATAAGAAATATTACTGCCATTATTACTTATTACTCCGGCAGCGAAGAGAGTGTTACCAATAAAAATTATACTCGAATATCCGCTTGGTAAACCTTGCTGTGTTTTCCAGTATGCGCCGCCATTTTGTGAAATAAATAAACGAGATGTTCTATTTGCTTGGGGGCTGTAATCCTTATAGGTACACAGAATAGCGGCATTATTGCCATTTACTGCCATACTTAGAGATATGTATTGTCCTAGTGTTGTGGTGTCAATATAGGCAGGCAACCACGAAGCGCCCGCATTTGCCGAATATTGAGGAACTCTATTCGCCACAGTGAGCAAAGTTGAGCCGTTGGAAGCAAGAACCTGTACGGGTAGTGTCATGCCGGAGCGTTGCCATGTTTGCCCATCATCAGCAGAATAAATCACCCCTAAGCCAGAATGTGCAGCATAGAGCGTATCACCTTGCTGGGTAAACGTTGAGACTCCTTGTAAGAGTTGGCTGGAAACTTGTTGCCATCGTAAACCGCCGCTACTATCCACTTCGTTATACCACTGCCCAGAGAGAGATAAAGGGAGAAGCCATAGCATAATCAGAATGCTTGCGCTACATCTAAAAAACATAATAGAATAGATATTGCAAACATGGAAATTTAGGCTTTTTGTAGATAAGAGAATTATAGTATTATCTTCGTGGTAAGCAGTCATCATTTTTGTGACGGGTATTTAATATAGGAAACATAGCTTTTGCAAATAATTTGTCAATATATCCTAGTTGAATAGGATTTACGCTGTAATCACCGTGGTCAAATAAGGATTGTACCGCCATAATTGATTCTTTAGGTACAATATGATAGCCATCCATTCCTAAGAAGTGACCCATTTCATGAGTTGCTACGGCATAAGCACTAATAATTGCATCAGTACTATCAGTTTCGGGTTTCCCTTTACCTAATACAAGTATTTTAGCCTTCCATAAATCAACATTAATTTCTACGTGAGAAGTATAACGAATTATCAATGAGTCTCGACCAATTCTGAAATGCGAAGAATCTCTTACAGTATTAATACCATATATTGAAGGGTTCCTAAGAGTTAATTTATTATTCATTGCAAAAAGGTTTTTTCCTGTTCTTTTTTGACCAAGTAAATCATTATCTGAGGTATCAGTATCTATATTCTTAATGTATATTCTGCCTTGAAATACATTATTCCATGCTTGGGCAGCGCAGTCAAATAATTTTCTCGCAACATTTACACTATCGTTGCCGACTTTATCTATATATGGTATAATATGACATACAATAGTATCTGCTTGCCATTTACCATTAGTATAGGGGGCGTGATAATATTTAATAAATGGTTGGGTAGGGGAATATTGAGCTACTAATGTAAGCGGTATCGAATAACAAACGAACATTATGGCTATAACAATAATACAGGACTTATTCATAATTTAGTCAAGATATATTTTAAGAATTAGATATTAAGTGGTAAGGAAAAAAGGCCTAAATAAGTTAAACCAAAACTCGTAATTTTTTCAAGGATGTGCGGACAGATGGTTTTATGAAATTACCTCAAAAACAAGACTAAGGCTTTGCAATAGATTTTTATTACATCTGCAAATAGTTCTGAAATTATCAGATATTAATATTTTGTTTTTGAGAAAGGAAAAACAGGAGCATATTTTTTACATAGAGTACGAATTGTAGAAATTTTTGACGCAATACGAGGCTGAAAATTAGGGTTAGTTGATGGGTATATAGGTAATAATCCGGTGTATATTCTATAACAATTCTGTGTCTCTTTACCTTGAATAATATCACCTTCGAGTACCGCCTGTTCAATTTCTCGTTCATAATTATGCTTGAATAAAATAAGTAAATAGTCTCCGCCTTCATTTAGTCTTAAACCAGCATCGTTAAATGGACGATAAGACTTTTTCTCTCTCATTATATCATATTCAACTGCTCCGTTATTATCACGAATGATAATATTCTTAACTGAAGTACCTCCTTTAAGAAACTCTTTAATTGTAACGGCAAAAGATGTAATACAATTATCAGCATAGCTGCGGTCAGAATACATACTATCAATATGACCTATAATAATCAATGGTGATAAAAATATACTAGCCTCTACCCCAAGATATGTATCATAAGTTATATCAATTAGGTTAATTCCCGTTTTTTGTTGTATTTCAACAAGATTTTCAAGATTGTATCCATTAGAACTTAAAAGCCAAGCTACATATCGCGTTTCTTCTGGATATATTCTTCCGCTTAATTTTTTGCTGATAAGAGAGGAATATTTTTGTTGAGATATCATTACTTGTTGTTTAGCTACGCCTTGTACAAGAAAGTCGTAAATCTGTTCATATTCTTGTTTTCGGCCAATTTTTGTTATATGTTCAATCTGGATTTTATCATATCGTGACATTTTTCCTAGAAAATCAATAGTTTTACCATTTTCATATCTAACAATATAATCCTGAGTCAATTTTTTATTTGTTGTAACTTGCTCCTCTTTCTTGAATGGTATGGAATCGTTACTTTTCAATGTAGATTGTTGAAAAGAATTATTTTTCTGTGCATAGATAGTTAGACAGAAGCTAATACAGAGAATAATACAAGACAAGGTAAATGTATATATTAGCTTACTTATTTGGGGCTTAAAAATATATGTACTCATGATTTAGTAATTTTATTTGTTTAAAATATTTCGGATTTCTTCAAAGAAGGAAGGATTAACTTTTGCTAGATTGGGATTGATAAAGTCTCTTACATATCTTTGTTCAACTATGATATATCTTGGAAACTTAGTTTCATCACAGCCAGAGGCGATTGCTTTATATGGTGTTGTTATTGTATTAACTAATAAGATAGTAATATCGGCATTGTTGGTATGACCATTTGATATGTCAGTAATTAAATTATCCTGTAGAGCATCAATATCTATGTGTAGATGATCGTCTGGGCTATTTTCTATGAAAGAAACTTCAAAGGGCTCTTCTACCAAAGCAAATCTTTTGCTGGAAAAAGCGCTTGTGTCACTTAGAGAAGATATTTCAATTGCGTGATTTAGCGTGCTAATACAATCAGCTAAAAATATCTTTGGGTTTGAAATAGTGTCTCGTATAGGGTCAAAGTTATATTTATTATCTGATGCAATAAACCCTTGCTTGTTTTGTTTTGTATAAGCCGCTAATACTTTGATTGTTTGTATTTCGGTTAATCTACCTTGTAAATGCAATTCAATTTCATTGATTACCAAGTTATTGGGAATATTCAATGGGGATATTCTTAGAACGGCATATCTTGTCGGGCTATTAGAATTCTGCTGTAACAAACGCAATTGAACGGGAATATATTTTTTTTCTATTTGTGCAGTAATAGTAGTTAAAGGCTGTCCAGTGCTATCAAGAAAATTAAAATATGCCGCATCGCCACCATTACTATTTTCATCAGGAAGGATTTCGGCTAAAAATTTTTGTCCCAGAGGTATATTTGAAAATCGTAGCCATAATTTAATAGTAGTATCTTTATTAGCCTTGTTGCTTAGGATGAGATTCTTTACACGTGTCGTAGAGTTTGGCAGTGTAAAAAATATACTTCTATTTTGTAATACTTGTATCGGGAAATATGTCTCAGCTCCCGAAGGTTCTGGGTTTTTCAGGCTAATAATATTTGTATCTGTGCTACTTGTCAAACTTCCACCCGCATCTTTTGCACCAGCAATAACTGGTGTTGAAGTCCGTAAGTCAGAGAGTTTTATCTTCACATACAAAATCCGTGATGGTTGTGCGCTATCATGCCGGACACTATCAATGGTCTTTCCATTCAGTTTTACAATGACACCCGGCGCGAATTTTTTTCCATAAATGGTAATGGTTGTGTCTTGTGCCTGAAGTCGTGGTAGGGCGAACAGCCCGACCAGCACTACTAATACTTTGACTACAAAATGTTTCATAACGTTTGACAAAAGAGGTTGTTGGAATTCAGAATAATGGTGGTTTATCGGATAAGCGTCATACGCAGAGTTTTCCGTGTCAGTTTACCTTTGGTATCTGTGCTTTGCAGCACAGCAGTATAAACACCGGAAGCCGTTTGATGCCCTGCGTTCCATTGAACTGTGTAGAATCCTGCTTTATACAGTTTTGGCGGCACAAGGTCGGCAATCTTCCTTCCAAGCGGGTCTAAGATTTCAATGCCAAGCGTTGCATCATCGGGAACGGCATATTCAATGGATGTCATTCCGTCGAACGGATTGGGTGCATTGGGGAACAGTTGTACGCTTGTCGGCAGTCCGGCATACACAGGGAACTCACTACGCTGTCCGTTTGCTGCGGTGAGGTTTCCACCTTCCTTATAGGCGATCATAGCAGGTAAATCGGGTAGTTCGATTGGATTCGGTAGGATATTGTATACCTCTGTTTTGGGATAAGCTAATGTAACAAATCCTTGTGTTGACAAAGAGTCCGGCGTTTTCAAGGATATGAGAACCTGTCCTAGTGCCTTATGTAACGAGTCCGGCACAAAAGCCGTGGTTTGTGTTGAGGATTGTCCGATAATCCTCAACTGTAATGTATCATTCCACCAAACGCGAGTGTTGGCATCAAATCCATTGCCGGAAATAGTGATAGTATCAGCTTTCGATGGCTCACCGGGGATATACGCTTCCAGAGGAGAAGGGGTGATTTGTGTAATAGTTGGGGGCGGTGCAACTATAGTAATCAATGCTTTTGCACATGAACTACTGAAGCCGGGTGCAGTAGGATTACATACCAACAGTGAATCTACCGCAATGCGGCTACGCCACTTTGCCGATAGGCGTACAACAAGACCTGTGGAATCAAGTAGTTGTATAATAGGTAGATTTTCTTCAGAATAAACAGGGTATGTACCTACTAGTGGGTCAGTTTCCAAGCTATCAAATCTGCGGACGCGAACACTGGTATTGGGTGTAAAATACTGACCGCGAATAGTAATAAGCGTATCGGTTGTGCCAACAGGAATTTTTGTCGGGTTGACAAATTCAATTGTTGGTGTAGGATAGGTGATAGAGCTTTTGAAGTAGTAGGGGGTAGAGTTCCCACCATCTCCTGTACCTGTACCAGGATTAGAGACAACAAGAGAATTGATATTATACGCACTGAGGTAAATAGCAGGTATGCTTACTTCAAGCGAATATTTATCGTCACCGGCAGCATTTTCAATAAACGTTGTCTCCAAACCATCTTTTTTTGGGCGACCATTGACTATAACTCTTGCACCGTTGACAAAATTTTTGGCGTTTGGTGCTTCACTACCGCCGCTATAAATGCGTACACGGATTGAATCGCGGTAGCCCAGAGTAATTCCGCTTGTTGCGTTTTGGTTATTTGGAATTAGTTCTTTGTTCGGCATTTTTCGTACTGATTCAATTGTTGGTTTAGGCGAGAGAATATTTTTCTCGAATAAAGATTCAGTTTGTACACCTTCTTCATTGATAATACCGAACTTAAACAAACCGGGTGCAAATGTAATAAATCGGTCATCAGGTATAGGAATGTTTGTTGAATAGCCAAAAAGAATATCAGTGTCAGATTGAACCCATTGGAAAATATCATATAAGGATAGGGTTTGACCATTCATAATAATACGTGGATTCTGTAAAGGGAAAAATCTCGTATATTGGGCTGTGGCAAGAAAATTTCTTCCTTTAATTCTAAAGTATCGCTGGCTTTTATTCTCGCCTCCTGTTCCTGCATATACGCTATCACTTTTTTCTGAAATATAGCTAATAGCCGGAGGACTTAGGAGACGGGGTGTTTCTACTTTTCGCTCATATTCCACAGAAATACTTTCAATCACAGGATACCTGTTTGTAATATTCACCCGCCCATACTCCTTTACGCCAACAGTATCAGGATGGAGTGCTTGGAAGGAAAGAATACCTTCTCGATTGACAAACGACGATGGTGGCGAAACAGGAATCTGTGTTGAAGATGAAGGTTGCCCGAATTCTTGGGGTATAATAATAGTATCTGCGGCTGTAGGCGAACCTGAGATTGGGAAAAATGTGCAGCGTATTAACGTTTGGCTGTCAAATCGTGTACCGTATAACGTATATGTCCGTTGTCCGAAACTAGGGCGTATTTGTTTGGGTGAAGCGCTATCTACTTTAGGAAGTTGCGCTGCGTCGTATGCCCTAAATAGCATTGGGTTGGAGAGATAGTAATTTGGTGTCGTGCTGCTTGTATTTAAGTAGTATGGATTAGCAATGCGTAGTGTATCTATTCCTTCACGGGTAATGTGGATTTTTTGCACATTATTCAAGATTTGGCTTGTTAAGTTGAAAGAGCAGCTATCAAAGCTGCCATTATAGAGGAGGCGAGATTCTTTGTACACATTTATACCTCTGGCAAAAAATGTTGTATCATATATGTCACTGTTTGCTGAGAATACAACCTTTTGAGGCTTAATAAGCTGGGCATTAGTTGGTACAATCCCATTGGCAAATACTGTAGAGCTATCGGCAAAATTACCGAATATTGTTCGTGAAGAATTTTCGGTAAGCAAATTATTGGTGAACTCAATAATGTTGCTTCCAGGGTTGGTAATCGAAATACGATTATTACCGGATTTAACAAGTATTCCCGGTACCATTATCCTTATCTCATTGGGAGTAATTGATGAAATATTATTTAAGGGAGAATCATTGAATTTTACTATTGATTTTGGCTCAACAGAAACAAAATGGCTACCTCGAATAATCAAAGTGTCAATAGTATAGTTTGCTTGAATTGGAGGTGTGCTTGCGCTAATACTACTAATATCTGGGCGACGGTTGACCACAAACATATACGCATTTTCTCTTGATATTTTTGCCTGATTTGAGCGGTTTTCTAATACAATCTTATATGTTTTCGCATTTGCCAAAAGATTGTCTGGTAGTATAAAAGATAGGGATTCGCATGATTTGTTTACAATTGGAAGAAAATCGGATTCCTTATAATATAGAGAATTCTCAATAAGCGTGTCTTTATTAGCAACTGTATCAATTAATCTCACTCGCACATTACCTAAATTAAATCCAAAGATATTTATTCTTTGTTCAGGTGTTTGGGTATAAACAATAGGACGTGAACGAAACTCATAATTACCATTAATATTCGCTACCGATAAAATCTGTGGATTTGAGTTGAAAACTCGGAATTTTAATGTTTCTGTATTATCATCGCTACTATTGCTGCCAGTGAATTTATGTTCAAGTTTCATAGTAAGAATACATTCCCGAACAGATGCCTTATAAAATAGCCTTGATAATCGTGGTCCTGTAATATATGCAGTTAGATTTTTTCCTGTAATATCGTCAAGTTTAGCAATTTCATCATCTAGGATGTCTGTACTACAAGGGGACGTGTATGTAATTATAGCATTCTCACTTGGAAAAACAAAGCCACTACCTTTTAATTCCAGTTTTAGATCTAAATCTGATGAAGTAAAATTACTTCTATCAGCTAGATCAATATCAACTGTATTCTCTTTTTTAGTCCATTTATTACCAACTTTTACTGAATCAATCTGAGGGTAAGGGTTATTTACATTTACGAGAAACGATGACTGACCTTGAAAACAAGCATCATCACTCGAAACAACTGTTACTGAACGTTCTCCTGCACCGATACAGCGAAATTTCGTTTGTAAATCCTGTGCCGGAATAATAATCTTACCTAAACTGGGTGCATCCAATGGTCCTGGTAAGTATTGATATTCTATTTCACTATTACAAGCAATATTTGGAGAATTTGTCTTTTTAAACCGTAATTTAATAAGCGAATAACACCTTGGTTTATCGAGATATATGCGGACATTAGTAATTGTAATATCATCTTTGCTATCAATTTTTACTGTAGGGTCAAAGAACCCTTGCAGTTCCCCATTGTTTTTATTGAAAGTAATAAATTTCCTATCTGATTCTAGTATTTCGATGGGGGTAAAATTTTTAATAAAAATTGAATCACTCGCGGCATTATATGTAATACTTTCAGGTAAAATGAGATCAATGGTGGTATCATTGATAAAATGGCTTTCTAATGCAATTCCTCTAAAATATCCTTGTGCATTGCTAAGGAAGTTTTCACCTGAAATACGAAGTGTAGCTAATGTAGCAATTGGAATCTCCGGCGGCTCAATCTTTGCGATTTGCGGTCTGCCATAGTATGCCTCAATAGTGCGTTGTCCTTGTTGTATTGCTACGTCAAGTGCTTCAATTGTAAACAGTCCATTCTGTTGGAACCTCAAACTATCAATGCGCAGAGTACCGTTCATTTGTGCTGTACCTCGTACCGTATCCACAATTACGCTATCAGCGTCACGCACAAGAAGGCTCGTGAGTGGTGGCAATAGGTTCCCGTATTTATCCAGGAATTTTACGGTAAATGGCGGTACACTTCGCCCAATGATACTTGCATTTGTTACGCCACTAAAGATGGCACTAAAACGTACACTATCCGCCCCGACGACAAAACTCTTCGTTCCGGTGGTGGTACCGATACCGTCCGCAGTCAGATTGTACGTTCCTGACCGGGTAAAGGTCAGCGCCTCTGCGGTGTAGATACCTTGCTCCTGTCTGGTCAACGCTATCGTGCCAGTGGTCGCGCCATCGGCAGTTCTGAACCGCAGCGTTCCCGCGTAGTCGGTAAGATTATCCTGTGCGTTGCGGAAGTACACACTAAAGCTCGCCTGTGTCGTTCCCGCCGTGAGGACGGGCGTAACGCCCCAAAAATCCACCTTACTGACAGCATTGGTATCGGTCACCACGACCGTCGTCGCGCCGGATACGGTCGTCAGCCCCGGTACGGTCAGGCGGTACGTTCCGGCAGCAGACAGTTGTGTTGCCACGCTTGCGGTGGACACGCCAATCGCCACGCGTTTCATACTGACGGTTTGGTTCGCGGTCGTGCCGGAGCGGGTGATGACGACGTTACGGTTGTAGTCCGTGACGTTGCCGATTTTATCGCGGTACAGCACAATAAACGGCGGCAAACTGTCGCCTGCACTGAGGCGTTCTTGCAGATTACGGATTTCAGCACTGGCGGCAGCGAGTGGACGCACGGTGAACGCGGTTGTTCCCGTGAGCGTGGTGAGTCCCTGTACGGTAAGGGTATAGTCCCCCGCAACACTGACGGGCGTGAGGGTAGCGGTGGAGACCGCAAGGGCAGTGCGGGTAACAGGTATGGTCTTGTTGTTTAGTGGCGTTAATCCTGCCTGCACAAACGGACTGGCGCTATTGGTAAACCCAACCGTCCCTTCGTAATCGACCGGATTATCAAACCTATCCCGATAGCGAACGGTAAACGCAGGCAGATTCCCACCAACATTGATAGCAACGGGCACACTCTGGAACACCGCTTGTGCCGCCACATCGGGCATAACCACAAACGCGCTGTCACCAACGATATTGATAGCGCTGATACCGCTAATAGTTATCAAATACGTTCCTAATTTCGTCACCGTGAGCGCCTCTGCCCGGTACTCACCTTTTGCCAGTCGTTGCATTTGGAGCGTATCGCGCTCGGTGCCACCGACGAGGCGCACAATGACCGCCCCCACAGTGGAGTCGGTCAGATTCCCAAAGCGGTCACGGTACGTGACGGTGAACGGGTTTTGTGTTTCGCCCGCTATCATTTGCGTTTTCACGCCATCCAATTCCACACGGTAATCGGTGGTGGGGAGAACAGTAACAGCCGTTGTTCCTGCCAGCATAAGCGCTGGCTGCACGACAGGCGTATTCAATGCCAACGTGAGCGTTCCCGCCGTTGCCGGACGGAACACGGCAGTGTATTCGCCTTTGATTCCGGTGGCGGCAAGCTGGACGGTGGCAAGGGTGGTACCCGATTGCTCCAGCGCAATGCTGCTCGTGACAGGAGTCAAATTCCCAAAGCTATCGGTGAAGCGGACACGCACACTCACCGCCGCGCCCGCCGTGATGGTAGCATTTGCGGGTGTAGTCAGGATGTAGGCGGTTTGTGCCGGAGCAGAGGCGACGGCAAAGGTGCGCGTTCCCACGTACTGCGTGATACCGCCGTTCAACGAGAACGTGTATGAGCCGGATTTGGTGAACGCGGTGGGTGTAGCGGTGATAATACCGTACATCGCAGGATTGCCGTTGTCCCAATCGTATGACAACGTTCCTGTCACGCCACTAGCGGGCGCATCAAAGGCAATCGCACCCGTCCAAACATCGGTGGGACTGCCCCTGCGGTCGCGTAAGAGAACAGTGAACGCCGATTGGTTCGCACCTGCCGTAAGCGTAGGCAGCACATTTTGGAAGTCCGCTCTCACGGCAGGACCCGGCTCTAGGGCGAAACTGCCCGTGCCACCGATGGTGATATTGGCGCTTGTTCCGGCAACCTGTACGGTGTAGGCACCGGGTGCATAGAGGCGGATACTGCCAGTGAACACGCCTTGGCTCAGGCGGGTCATCGTAATGGTGGCAACCGAAGCAAACTCTGCGTTCACGAGCGTTACGTCGGCGGCGTTATCGGTAAGATTGCCGTAGCGGTCGCGGTAGGTGGCGCGGAGGTTGACCGGAGCGCCTGTACGGGTCATGGCGTTTGTGGTAACAACAAAATCCACCGCGCTCACGCTTGCGGGCACAAGCACAAAACGATTATTGCCGCTCGTGTTCACAGCACTGATGCCCTGAACGGTCAGGTCATAGTTTCCGGCAATGGTCGCTTGTGTGGATTGCAGAGCGTACACGCCTGCCGAGAGTCGTGTTTTCGCCAATCGTGCCGGGAACACCGGAGTTGTGCGGTGGGTAAGGATGACCTCACCAAGATTGTTGTCGGTGAGATTGCCGTTTGCGTCATAGTAGGTTACGGTGACGCTGCGGAGGCTGTCGCCCGCCGTGAGCGTATCAGGTACACTCGCCATCACCACACGGGCATCGCCTGCTGGCTGCACGCGGAACGCAGAGGTGCCGCTTGTGCTCGTGATACCCTTAACGGTGAGGTTATACGCCCCGACAACAGGGAAGCGTTCGGCAACATCGGCTTGATAGGTGCCAAGGCTGAGACGCGAGAGGGTAATCGTGCCACTCACGATACTATCACCAACGCTGGCTGTTGTAGAGTTGCTGTACTGCACGATCAGTTGCTCCGTCGTGAGCGCATCGGTAAGATTACCGAACGTATCGCGGAACGCGGCAGTAAAGCGGTTCTGTGCGTTGCCTGCGGTTAAAAGCGGGTTCACATTCGTAAAGCGGACACTGGCGGCGGTGACGGTTTGCACGGTAAAGCGGCGGTTGTACGGCACGCCATTACCCGTGATGTTGAGCGTGTCAATGCCCGTAAAGGATAGGGTATAATTGCCGCTCGTGGTGTAGCGCACCGTTTCCATGTCATACACGCCTGTACTGAGTCGAGTGTAGCCCAGTACATACCGATAGCCGCCTGCGAGCGGAGCCGTCACAATGACGGGTCGGACGCTGTTATCAGTGAGATTATTTTGATTATCGTAATACCGCGTTTGAACGTGCTGTGTCTCTCCGGCGCTGAGTGTTTCTTTGAGTCCCGTCATTTCCACACGGACGGCGGGGCGTGTCAGCACAGTAAAGCGGTCAGCACCAATGACGGTGAGTTTGCCGGTTTGTGTGGTATCCACCGAGAGCGCATACACACCTGCCACGGGGAATCGCAGGGTATCGGCACGGTAGTTCCCAAGCGAGGTGCGCGTCATCTGGAATGTACCCGTAACACTTGCGCCGTTGGTGCTGGCTGTATCGGTATTGGTGTACGTGAGCGTCACGGGGTCATTATCCACGAGATTACCCACCGCGTCACGGAACCGCAGCGTAAAGAACCAAAGCCTATCACCAGCATACAAGAGCGTGTCCAGAGCGATATATTCCACCGATGCCGCTGTTCCGCTGTTCACGGTGAGCGTTTGTGCGGCAGAGAAACCACCACCTACAAGAAGCGTGTCCACCGCCAAAGAGGGATTACTCACACGGAGCGTGTACGCGCCTTTGACACGGGTAAGTGCGCCGGGAACGTTGACGGTAAGACCGATAACACTGTCACGAGCAGAGGGCGTAAGGATGGTGTTGGTTGTGCCGTAAGTCAGGCGCACGGTGCTGTTCGGCGCAAAGCGGTCTCCGGCAAAAACGAGCGTCGTATCCCGTCCGGCAAGAATGGACGTTGGTGCGATTGTCGTCAATACAGGTGCGGGATTCTGCACGGTGAGGCTGACGATGTTGGACGTGAGCGTCGGCGTATTCTTGACTTGTACCGTATGCCGTGCTTGGTAAAACTGCATGGAGTCGGGCAATACCGCACGGAGGCGGGTGGTGCTGACAAATTCAGTATAAACAGGCGAGCCATCCACGACCACTTTTGCGGCATTATCAAAAAACGTTCCGTTCACCGTCAGTGTCCACGCACGGATGCGGTCACCGAGGGTTGCCGTCGTGGTCGCAGGGCTAATGCTGGTTATCGTGGGCGATGGCAACCCAATTACCAAGCGTAGCGTATCGGATTCACCACCACCGGAGGGTTGTCCGTTTACGGTTGACGGCGGATTATACACGCTCAGGAAAAATGTGGTATCATTCACGGGTACGGCAGGGAGTTTGACAAGCAGCGTATCTCCTTGTGTGTTTGGCAGAAACGCCGTATTCACCAAACTTTGGAGCACACCATTATAGCGCACTTGAGAGGTAGAGGTGAAACTATGCCCCACGAGCGTGAGCGTCCACGCTTTCCCGCTTGCGGTCGTGGTGTTGGGGA
This sequence comes from uncultured bacterium, assembly GCA_937899715.1. GTDB lineage: Bacteria > Bacteroidota > Ignavibacteria > Kapaibacteriales > UBA4661 > PH2015. Next base: position 17,411 of record CALCNX010000013.1, read on the forward strand.
GGAGTGCCGTGAGCACGGGAGCAGGATTGACTGCCGTCAGTGTTTTTGCTGCGGATTGTCCACCGCCTTGCGCAGAGGCAGTTGGCGGACTAATGACCCGCACGGAGTACGTGCCACGGGTAGCAAGCAAGGACGCGGGAATGTCAACACGGAGTTCGCTCGTGCTGACGACGGTAGCGTTTTGGAGCATCACCGCAGGCAGGAACGTTGCCGCAAGCTGCACGCCGGAGCCGGGAGCGAAGTTTGTGCCTGTGAGCGTGAGGCGTGTGAGTGTTGCTGCCGTTGTGAAGTCCGGCGCAATACCCGTCAGCACAGGCACGGGGTAAAACACCGTGAGCGCGAGACTGTCAACACTTGTGCCTCCGCCCTGTGTTGCTTGTGCATCATTCTTGACACGAACAGCGACCGTGCTGCTATCCTGCGTCAGTGTATTTGGCACGAGTGCGCGGAGCGTGGTATTGTTGACAACACTTGTCGGGAGCGACTGCCCATTCCACAGCACAACAGCAGTATTCGCAAACAAGGAGATCGGAA
>CALCNX010000014.1 GCA_937899715.1 uncultured bacterium
GAAGCACAAGGGCGTGTTTGGCAGCCTCTTCGGTTTGGCATTTGGAAGAGTATGCCCGAATGTGCGTCACGAGTCCGTTGACGTTGCTCTCAACTTTTTTTTCGACTTCGGTGCGGGTCATTGTCTGGTGCTGTTAGGTTTGGGTGTATGGTTTTACGATAACTTTGCATAAAAGACAAATTCTCAATACCAGCCACCAAAAGTATACTGCCGTATGACCATAAAACGTTTCCGCATCAACCTTTCCATGAGCTACTTCATTACGGAGATTAACGCTGGCTTTTTCGTTTAACAACGATTGTAAATCGAAAACAATATCCTCGCCCAAAATCTCTATTAAAATATTTTTCCCTTTTTCTGGCATAGAATCGCTCAAAAGGTCTGAAAGATTCATGTCTTCTTGTAAACCATCCTTCACAACTTTTGAACTTGCCTTCCCAGATCTTTCCAATACATAGCGCAAAGAATTTTCAATTTGCGGCATCAATAGATGGGTAGAAACAAGAAAATCTCCTCGTAACCCTTCATACAATCCACGCCGAAACAATTCTTCTCTACCAAATGGTATAAAGGGATTGTAATAGATATATTCGTCAAAGAAATCTATGTTCGGATTATGTTCTGTCAAAAGAACACTTCGGCAAGGTTCAATTCCAATTATTATTTGAATCTGGCGTTGAGTTTGCGCGGCTTCATACATTTGGCTGATAATAGCAGTTTCACGTTCTTCAGGGGTATTAGCCCATAAACCTCTCCGTTGGGCAACCGTACGACCTTTTTCATCAGATAATGTATGGGTGAACAAATCAAGTAGTGAATTTCCTTTTGCTCTTTCCTCAATGCTTTGACGCAGTGATTGAACTGAGGGTGAGCAGCACTCCCGCATCATGTAAAACAATATCTCCCGTGCGGTTTTGCCCTGCACTGCTTTTTCAGTTTCCTCAATGTATTGTGTTATATCCAGTTTTTCGCTTGATATGGTTACCATTTCTGATACAGAAGCCTCTTGTGCTTTTAGAAGTTGTGTGTGAATTTCTTCACGCCGATTTTCTGTTCCTCCAATAGAAAGAAAACGCTGGTATGCTGTAGCTAGATGATGAGCTACATTGAGTTTGCTTTGTTGAGAATTATCTACATCTGCCATTTGTACACTTAACTCTGCCGCAAGTATTTTAATTTCTTTTTCCTTTTCTGAATTATTCAAAAGTTGAAACCACCGAGCGGCTACATCATATGCTCCTTGGGCAGCAAAGAAATCTTTTTCTGAAACTGCCTTTTCTGCCAGTTTTACAGATTCATCTGCGTAAAGTTGTTTGTCCACTAAAGGCGCATCACCCTGATATAGTGATTTATATTTTTGCAATAATTGAATGAGAGCTAAGGTATCATAGATTTTTAATGTTTCTCCCTGAGTAATAATCGCTTGAATACATTGTACAACGCTTTCTTTTTGGTCGTGATTACCGCGTTGGTGTGCTAATTGCATTGCACGTGGTAAAATCTGGTTAATTGTATCGGCAAAATCTGAAAACTTTTCTGGTTTACTGTTCTTGGCTAATATGATATAGTTCTCAATAGCAATTTTACCCATTGTATAATACGACCTTCTGTCTCTTATCCAAAGAATATCCGCAATACGCGCTTTAATTACTGGATTTGTTATTGTTGTCAATATCTCCGATAACACTTTGAGTTGTTCTTCCGAAAAATCCTGTAGTATTGCAGAACGTTTTCCATCACCCCATACAAACATCGGTTGAAATGGTTGTTCACTATTATTATCTTCAACTTTTAAACACAAAGACATAATATCACCCAATAGAATAAAAGCCGCCTGAGTACGCTCATCCTTTTGGTTCTCAGCTTCTTGGGCTTTATCCATAAAGATACCAGAATAGGTAAACCATGAAGAATCATCATTAGAATTAAAATCATTCAAATATGATTCCCATTGTATAGAATCGAAATCTTGTTTCGTCAAATCAACAAGTGGTCTGCTCATGGCATTGAAAATTGAAAGAGTTATTCGGAAACAAAACCTTTAACAATTTCTGTTGCACGTTCTGATTGAGATATGCGCGATTCAGCTTGACGTATTTTATCAATAGTGACCCGCCCCATATGCTTATAGTCAAGCCCACCTAATTGTACAATGCTAATAACAAGAATACCTATCGAATTTGATAATCGAAATTGCTCCAAAAATTCTTCCATATCCCGTAAATATGCTAATTCTCGCTGACTTTGTCGAGTGATTGTATTTTGGCTTTCAGTATCCTCTCTTCCATAGAATTCAACAACAACTGCCAAATATACTTGGTGAAATCCCATTGCCAGAAGCCCTTCAGCCTGCTGGCAGGCATCTTTTAATTTAGGTAATCTTTTGATAATACCTTCTTGCTCACGAATTACTTTCACTTCTATCGCAATCGTTTTATCAAAATCATCAGGTTCGCAAATGAGTACATCAAAATCGCCTGGCAACTTGCTACCATGAGTAAAGTCAGGATTATCACGATTTAAATCACACCAACTATTTTCTGATAGGTTGAGTTGTTTGGTTAAAAGTCGCCGATATGAAGATACCGTCTTTTGTTGTGGCAATGAAGGATGAATACTTTTCAATTGAACTCCAAAAAGCTCCTCAACTAACTCCTTTTCAGGTTTTCCCTCAAAACTGTTTTCATTGTAGATTGGATTATCGTCAGTTACTACAGTCTGTGCCGGTAAAGGCTCGCCCGGTTTGAAAAATGTAGTAAATGTAATAATCGAATTCCCGATTGGATTGTTCATCATTTTCCTCTACAATTTAAGTAACTGATTTATTCTGTTAGAACCTACCTTGCTGATGTGGAGATCTTCTCACGACTATTCCGTTTTCTTCGTCTCACTCTTCTCGGCAATGAGTCGATAGCTTCAATATTTTACCCATAAAACTGTTACAAAATTTATTGATGACGATACCCAAATCTTCGGGCGGCGTTGCTTTCACTGCCTTCGGCGGCGGCGGACTGCCACTGAAGGTGAGACCAAACAGCACTGCACAAAGCGGTACACCACAGAGGTTGCGAAGATGTTGTGCCATTGGGGGTAGCGCATCGGTGAATAAGGAGAAAGCAGAAGAAATTTCAATACGCCCACAACATACACCCGCTCCCCTACCAAAGTCAAGCAGCCTTTCGTAAAGCAGCCCGTTATTTTGTGGGCGGAATATTTTTTGTGGATATTTTGTGGCACGCTTGCATAGTATTTCCGCACAACAGTTCCGGCACGCAGAGCATTACCATTCCCGGAGCGACCGCAGATACAGCAGAACATTTTTTTTGTACATCCCTTCTGCTTCGTGTTCGGTGCCGTCCGGCAGCAGGGCGACTGCATTGTCCCGTCCCCGTTGCTTGAGTGGGCAATGCGTCGGATGAATAACCAATGACCGCGAGATACGCATGAACCCGTGCGCTGCCAATTTTTCGTGGTAGTGCTTCAAGGGTTTGGCATCGGTGAGCGGAGATTGGTTTTTGCGATGAATGACCGTGTACCCCTCCAATGCCACACAATGCGTAATCTCGCTGACAAGAACCGTTTGGAGCGGCTGCCCCTTTCCATCAGCAAAGCGAATCGTGATGCTGGCGGGTGCTTCGCTCGCCAGCGTTTCTTCCTTGTGCTGTGGCACAATCATACCGCTTTTGAACTGTGCTTCCAAGCGGGTTTGTATTTGCTCGGTCAAGCGCTGTTCGGTTTCTTGTTCGCTTTGAATGCGGTCAAGAATATTCTTGATGCCCCGCTCAATACCTTTTTTGAAGTTATCGGTCAGAATCGGTTTGTCAATAAAGCCCACCGCCCCGTAGTCAATTGTCTGCCGCAAGTATTTATCGAAGTTGGTGATGAACACGACCGTAAACGTTTTGCGCTCTTCTTCCAAACGATCCAGCACGTCGAACCCCGTTCCGGTCATGAGTTCAATATCCAGCAAGACCAGTTGCGGTTTGAGTTGTTGGATAAGGGCAACACTATCGTCCACATCGGAGCCTTCGCCAACGATGCTGATACGTTCGGCAAAGTGTCGGCGGAGGTGGATGCTGACAAGCTCACGAATGTTACTGCTGTCGTCAATGATGACGGTACGCACCGGCGCATGAGAAGAAGGCATATATCACTCGAAGAAGGAGGAGAGAGAAAAAGGTATTTTCCAAAACAAGTGATTTTACAAAAGGAGATGATGCAAAACAAATCGCTCACAAAATACTCACAAAAAATATGCACCAGAGAGTGTAAATTGTTTTGTGTAAATGAAACTGAAGAGTGAAGTTTATCAATGACGATGCACTCATTTTTTTGGAGAATCATTATGGCAACCAAAGCGCAAAACGCCCGACAGCCCTACGGCTTAACAGACGAGCTTGTCGATAGCCTCTTGAACGGCTCGACCAGTCACGAAGAGGTCTTTGGCGAAGACGGTATCTACCGGCAACTGACCAAACGCCTTTTTGAGCGGATGCTTGAAACCGAGATGAACTCTCATCTGGGGTATGAGATACCGGAAGCCGGAGCATGAGCAACGCCTTCTTGATGGCGGGAATGCTCGGAACGGCTCGTCGGATAAGAGGCTCAAAACTACTCATTCTCAAGTGGAGATAGCTATTCCGCGTGACCGACAAGGACGGTTTATGCCGAAGATTATTCCCAAAGGTACCACCCGGCTGCCGGAGATAGAGCGAACCATCCTCGCACTCTATGGCGGCGGGATGTCCACGCGGGATATTGCCGCCGAACTGGAGCGTGCTTACGGCATTGACGCTTCACCGACATTCATCAGCTACGCAAATCCGTCAAAACCAGAACCATCTTTCCCAATGACGAAGCCGTTTTCAAATTGATGTTCTTGACCATGCAACGTCTCGAAGCAAAGTGGACGATGCCCATCAGGGATTGGGCAAATGCCCTCAACCAATTACACATCCTCTTTCCCGGACGACTTCCAAACTCTTTCTAGCGTTTACACAAAACTTCTTGCACACTCCCTTACTTCCCAAAAATGTTAAACAACTTCATTTTGTAAATACATCCTAGACTGATTTCTTAATAAACGCTTTAAGTTTTTTCATTACTTCTTTTCGTGTTGCTTCGTTTGCTTCTTCACGTGCTGATTCAATAATATGTAATCCCTTCTCTACTTTCCTCAATAGCTTGGTATCAACGTGATATGACTGAACGTTTGGTTCTTGGTGGTTTTTTGATACTTCTTTGGATTTTGCCTCTTCTTCTTTGCGTCGTCGTTGAAGCTGCTTTTGCACTGCTGTTACTGACTGCCCTGTATCTTTTGCTATATCGGCTGCCGTAAGCGGTGCAGTATCAAGCGAAATATTATCTTTGTCGGTGTTTTTTTGAGAAATGTGGACACTGTCCACATTATTGTTTTTGCTGTGATTTTTCTCAATTTTTTGTGGTCTTCCTGCCACACTCCGAATACGAGCATCAAAATTAGGATAGAGTTTTTGGTATAATTTGATACGTTGATCATTGGTTAATTGACGACGCAACAAATTATCATTGATGACAAATTTACGTTCATCCTCAACGCTTAGGGCATCTTCCACATACTGCACCGGAACAATACTCAAACCTAACTGCCGCGCAATATGCAAACGATTGTGTCCGGCGAGAAGTGTTCCATCAGACTTTGCAACTAGCGGCACAAGAATACCTCGCTCTTGGATGTCTGCCTTCAACCTTTCGACATAGATTTCTTCCTCGCGGTCGAAAAACTCTTCGTTGAGAACATTAGAAGTAAGTTTTTCCAGCGGCTCATAGACAATATCAGACAAACGCAGACCAAAGCGTGATTCAACGGCTGCGGTTTGGGAAACAATCGATGCTATGGAGTTCATAAATTGCTTTTTTGCCATTATGCCACGCTCCCTTCAAAAATAGCGCTTGGCTCACTCATAACAGTACGTTCAATAATTTCATCAAGAAGATGTTGATAGTCCGATGCTGCCAATGAATTTGGCGCATATGTAAATATATCTTGGTGTGCAGCCGCATACTCTTTCAATGATACATTTTCCCGAATACACGTGCGAAACACTTTCTCACCAAACATCTCCTGGAGCATTTTATAGACATCTTGGCAAATACGTTGTTGCTTATTGAAGCGTGTAACAATTACACCACTAATGACAAGATTGGTGTTAATTCGTTTACTCCGAACCTTTTCAATGATCTGAACAATCTTGTTGAGTCCATACACGGGGAGGATTTCTGCCGAGACAGGAATATAAACAATATCGGTAGCGGCAAGGACATTCCGTGTACAAATATCTAGTGCCGGAGGACAATCAATGACGATATAATCATATTGGTCGCGTAAAGATTCTAACAACCCCTTTAAGATTTCTTCCCGCCGAAATGCCGTGCTTAACTCTAACTCAAGGGTACACAAATCCAAACACGCCGGAATAAGATGCAAACCGCTTTTACAATGGATAATTGCTTCTTCTAATGTATTTTTTTCCGTCATTGCTTCGTACAACGTTATCGGCTCTTTGTCCCTGAACCCCATACTCAGAGTCAAATTCGCCTGTGCGTCAGCATCTATCAGCAATACCGATTTCCCCATACGCTGCAAACCTGCTCCGATATTCAGCGCACACGTTGTTTTTCCCACGCCGCCTTTGTGATTCACTAATGCTATAACCATTATATTAGTCCTCAAACAATTTCAAAAAATAGTTGTTCAAATTTTATCATGCTCATCTGCGGGACGATGCTGCACTTTTGCCAAAATTGCTTTCAGGCTTTTTCCTTTGCCACGCTCGGCTCTTTCAGCTAAATATTCGTCTGCATGATAGACTGCGACTTTTTCTGCTATCGCGCTGACAATAAATTGGTTCATCGAAACATCATCTTTCGTTGTCAAATGCCGCAAATTTTTATGCAACGATTCGGGTAATCGCACGTTGATAGCGCTCATTGCTGCTCCTGTTAAGTATGTGTAGTAGAATACAATGACTGTGATTTATATAATACATTTTTGCTCACGAAGAAACTCTTGAGGCGTACAGACCGTTATCCCAAAACGCTCTGCACCGCGAAAATGACGCCTGTTGTAGGTAATAATCGCACTGCATTGTCCATTGAGCGCGGTTTCCAACAAAATATCGTCGTCAGGATCGGTCAGAAGGGGGCGCCATCGGTAAAAAAGACGAATATGCTCTGCACGAGCACAGAATATATCCAAAAAATCACCAATGCTTTCATCATCCAAGCGTGATGTTTCTTGGTCTTTGCGTAACTGCTCTTCATATTCAAAAACTATCGTTGCCGAAATACAAACTACCCATGAAGATTCTTCCAGCAACGAAAGCAAAAGGTATGAAGCACCTTCTGTGGAGCGCAAACCAGACACCAACACATTGGTATCAATAATAATCCGTATCGGTTTTTTCATAGTATTACCAGTGGTACTACAAATATAGTGTTTTGTTACGACAATGCGAACAGTTTTGTGCAAGAAGTTCATACTAAGAGTATTATACCTCACTTCCTGCACAAATCGCTTCGTAGCGCAAAGCACGTCGTTCTTCAACTTCATCATGCAATCGTGCTTCGGTATGCAATCGTTCCATAAATTGTTGTTCGTAGTTTGTACCATCCACGCCGTATTCGCATACAAACTCTGCCAGCGTCTTACGTTTTAGTTCTGTATCGTTGTTGGTAAAAGCGTAGTAACCACTAAAGCGTGTGCCGCTCTCGGTTTTTATGCGTTCCCGCACATACCGTACATGGAACAGCGCATCCACCAGTTCGCCCGCTTTTTGCTGTGTCAGTCGGAATAGTTGACTTGTGTAAGCATTCACCCGTTCTGCCAGTCCTTTCTTGGTGCGAATAGCGTTTGGAATGTGCCGCTCGTTGCCGTCTGCTCCTATAAATGTGCAGCCCGCTTGGGCTGAATTTCGTACCATTGTGCGTATTTCTTCCTCGCGTTTGAGTTTCTCGCGGTCGTGCTTGCTGAGGATATTTTCGGTCAACCCTGCGAGGTGGATAGCTTCGCGCTGTTTCATCGCCAAACGCTCCGTGAACGACTGCCACTTCCGCGGGTCATTGTTTTCTGTTACCAGATGAATCGCTTCTTTGTGGTCAAAGCCCAGTGTACGGGCTTCGGCATAATAGCGCACCAACGTTTCGGTGCGTTGTTCGCGGAGCAGAGCAGCGTGATTCGTCAGAATGGCTGCCGTCTCCGGGTGTTGTTTCATAAAGGGAAGCAAGCTCTCAGGGCATATCGTTGGCAGTGCACCTTTAAGTGCCTTCGAGCGCGAAAGGGTATTCAATGCTGCAAGGAAGTATGCGGTCTTGTGGTGGAGCAGGTTCAGAACGGTTTCATCGTTTTCCAGCGCTTCGCGCCGTGTTTCCTTCCGTATCTCGTCAATACATTCAGAGCTGAGCAGTGAGGTGCGCTTTGGCTCGGCTTCGTCCACGATACGCACAAAGCCGTAGGATTCCAGCGCTTTGGCAACATCCTCATCGGTTTTCATTGCAAGCCGGAGGGTGTGAATACGGTGCATCATCGCACATTCATCGGTTGACCATTGATGCTGTTTGT
>CALCNX010000015.1 GCA_937899715.1 uncultured bacterium
CCCGAACGATTACCTACTTCTTTCTAACCATTTACACAAAACTTCTTGCACACTCAGCGTTAGAGATGTTTCGGTTAATTCGATGATAGTACAATCTGCGATGACTGAACTACCGTAACTTGAACTGGCTGTAATATCACTATATTTCAGCATCCCATTTTCAATTTTCCACTTGCCCGTAAGGATAACTGAGTATGAAGAAACTTGACCTACTAGCCTACAAGTACCATTTTTATTGAATGTTTGTGCGATATTATTTCCATAACTATCAATAAAAATACCTCTGCCTCTAGCTATAATGCTCGTTGCTTGCCAAGTCTTGCACAGCAGTATTTCCTCTCTTGTTTGTGCCATAGAAGTTGTTAATGGGTCTGTTGCATGCGGAGGGGCAGTACAACCAGCCAGAAGTAGGGCAATAAATATTAAATTTTTCATTTCGAGACCTTGAGTTTATGAGGAATTCAATTAGAAGGTGTCTTTTGTAAGTAAAGTAAAAATATATTTCTATATGGTGTAGTTTACGCCTGATTACTTCATTAAGTCGCTTTATGTGATTATCCAATAAAATACGAACTTTGTACAATATCTCCAACCGTCACTGATGTTACAATGCCTCTTCGGCACTTAATACGTTTGTAAGTGAGTCCTTTTGCTCTCTATTTTGCGGCACTTCCCGAATTTTATAGCGTCAAGAGCGAGGCTATTTGATGGTCGTAAGGCCTACGAAAACTACTGATGCACGGTATAAAATCTCTCAGCTACAAAAGATCATTTGGGATAAAACGGGTATTGTTGTTTGTCTGTAAGTGTATCAATACATTGCGAGCACTTCCAAGAGTTGATTGCGCGATGTAGGCTTCGCAAGATACCCCGTTGCTCCTGCTTCGATGCCCAACTGCCTATCTTCGGGTTGAATTTTGGAAGTCAGAAAAAAGAAGGGAATTTTGCTCGTGGTGCTATCGCTTTGGAGTTCTTGGAGTACACCAAACCCATCAAGTTCTGGCATCATAATATCACAAAAAATGACCTGTGGTGCGTGTCTTTTTGCTGCCTCCACGCCCTCCAGACCATTCTCGGCAGTGATAATAGAATATTTTTCCTCATAGAGAAAGCGTTTGAGCAGATCTAAGACCCGTCGGTCGTCGTCAATCATGAGAATAGTCATAGCTTGTATTTTTTGGTATGGTCAATCATGGAAAAAGCGCACATGTGCTTCGAGGAACAGATTTTTTTCTGAACGCGAAGAAGAAAATAATGAAAAATTGATATATGAACGATGAGGCAATTTTCTTTATCGTTGGTTTCTTATTTCCCAGCCGCCGAGCGCCCTGCCGCACGACCGGAGAATATACACCCGCCTAAAAATGTTCCTTCAAGCGCCCTGTAACCGTGATAACCGCCGCCGCCAAATCCCGCGACTTCACCCGCAGCGTACAAGCCTTGAAGAATTGAGCCGTCATTTTTAAGCACACGCCCCTCCAGGTCAGTCTCCAAGCCGCCGAGCGTCTTGCGCGTAAGTACGTGCAGCCTGACCGCAATGAGCGGACCTGCCGCCGCGTCAAGCATCTTGTGCGGCGTGGCAACGCGGATGAGCTTATCGCCCCGATAATTCCTTGCGGTGCGGATAGCCATGATTTGTGCATCTTTCGTGAAGGTGTTGTCCATTTCGCGGTCACGCGCCAGTATCTCCCGCTCAAAATCTTTGTAGTCAATCAGGTTATCGCCAGTGAGGTCGTTCATTCCTTTGACAAGTTCGGGTAGCGTTTTTCGCACGACAAAATCTTCACCTTTTTCCTTGAATGCTTCCACTGGTGCGGGTGCGCCGGGTAAAACCCGTTTTAGCAGCATGGGAATATTGCGTCCCGTCAAATCAGGATTTTGCTCCGAACCCGACAGCGCAAATTCCTTTTCAATCATTTTCTGCGTCAGCACAAACCACGAGTATTCATATCCCGTTTTCACAATATATTCCAAAGCACCAAGCGTATCGAAGCAGGGAAAAAGTGGAATAGGTAGGCGCTTGCCTGTCGCATCGAACCAAAGGGGAGAAGGTCCAGCCAGAATGCGGATTGCATGGCGATTCCAAATCGGCGCGTAATTCTGTATGCCTTCGGGATAATGCCACATTCGGTCGGGGTTAATAATGTTGCCGCCGTTTTTTTCGACGATGCCCAGCATCAAGCCGTCCACGTGGTCGGGAACGCCTTGAATCATTTTCTTGGGTGGTGTGCCCATGCGTGGGGGCCAGTTCTTGCGCACAAGGTCGTGATTGCCGCCAATGCCGCCCGATGTTACAATCGTGGAAGGCGCATGGAAACTAAATTCACCGACAACAGTGCGTGAACTTGGCGCTCCACGTTCCACAGTGCTTGCCTCAAGAATTTCTCCCTTAACGCCATGAACCGCGCCATTTGTCATAATGAGTTCCGTAACGCGATGACGGAAGCAGTATTGCACCAATCCCTGCTCCACCCCGCGTTGCACACGGCGAATGAACGGTTCCAAGATACCCGGTCCCGTCCCCCATGTGATGTGGAAACGCGGCACAGAGTTGCCGTGTCCGGTAGCGGTATAGCCACCGCGTTCTGCCCAGCCGACAACAGGGAACAGCTTCAAACCTTGCTGCTTCAGCCACGAGTATTTTTCGCCCGATGCAAAATCCACGTATGCTTCTGCCCATTTGCGAGGATAATGGTCTTCTTTGCGGTCGAATCCTGCCGTTCCCATCCAGTCTTGCAACGCAAGTTCGTAGGAGTCACGGATGCCCATTCGGCGCTGTTCGGGGGAGTTCACAAAAAAAAGTCCACCAAATGACCAAAATGCTTGCCCTCCGAGCGATTGCTCCGGCTCTTGGTCGAGAATAATGACACTCTTGCCTGCGTCCACAAGCTCCGCTGCTGCAGTTAAGCCCGCCAAACCAGCGCCAACAATGATTGCATCTGCATTGTACGTCATTACGCAGTCTCCTAAAAAACAAGATGAAGGATATGGAAATACTAAGGGGTTGCAGACAGTAAAAAAGTATGAAGAACGTTACGCTTCTGCTGCAAGAAATTCTACCACAAACGTTGCTCCTGCTCCCGGCTCTGACTCGCACCAAACCCGACCATTCATGCTTTCTACCATCCGCTTGACGATGCTTAATCCCACGCCGGTTGTGCTTTCGCCGCCGGTCGGTCGGGCGGAGAGCTTCGTAAACAAGCCAAACATTTTTTGCATATCATCCGCCGAAACGCCTTGCCCCTCGTCCTGTATTTCAATCCGTACGCGGTTATTGGCTTGTTTGATGCTGTTCTGAGAAAGTGCTTCTTGATTATGTGGACGTGTGGGCGGTTCTAGAACCGCCGCCGACTCTAGGGATAAAACCCGAACTAAAATAGTTCTATTGAACGGCGAAAACTTCACGGCATTGGAAATAATATTTTCCAGCACTTGTCGCATCATGGTTTCATCAGCCTTCACCTTGATTTCTGGCGATCCGGGGCTGGTAGGGTATTCATTGAAAATAATGATAGACTTATGTTTTGCCAGCTCACGATATGACTCCACGACGCTGTGAAGCACTGGTAGCAGCGAAACATTGCCAATATGCGCCCGAACTTGACCAATTTCCAAACGATGCGATTCCAAGAGATCGGAAGAGCACACGTCTGAACT
>CALCNX010000016.1 GCA_937899715.1 uncultured bacterium
TCCAAAGCGGCAACACGGTTGGACAAATTGCGCCGACATTGAACAATTTACACAGCCGCAGGCAATTCCACAATAAACGTCGCGCCCGTCGGCAAACCGTCGCCAGTCTCGGACTCGCACCAGACGCGCCCGTTCATAGCCTCCACCATTTTCTTGACGATACTCAAGCCCAGACCCGTACTGTGCTCGCCGCCGGTGGGGCGTGCAGAAAGGCGGGCAAACTTTCCAAAGAGTTTTATCATATCATCGGGGGAAATGCCCGGACCTTCATCGTGAACTTCGATACGCACAACTTTCTGAGACGCTTTCACGCCGACAAACACATTTTTCCCGTGCGGTGAGTATTTGACGGCATTAGAAATAAGGTTTTCCAAAACCTGTATCATTGCTTGCTCGTCTGCTCGGACAACAGCATCTTCCGACTCGTTGCTACAATGCAGTGTGATATTTTTCGCGGCTGCTTGTTCAGCAAAACCCCGTAGAACGCTTTCGACTATTGGCGCAATGCTGAAGGCAACCATATTCATCTGCACCAAACCCGATTCTAAGCGGTTGATGTCCAAAATGTTTTTGACAAGTTCCAGCATACGGTCGGCAGTCCGTGAGATTTGTATTGAAATCTCCTTTACCTGCTCACCTTCCGAGAACCCGCTATGAACAAGCTCGGAAAGACCGCGAATGGCAGTAATCGGATTTTTCAGGTCGTGTGAGACAATACCGATAATTTCCTGCATTTCCATATTGAGCGTTGATAAACGCTCATTAGTGGTTTGCAGTTCTTCGTTACTTTCGAGTAGCTCTTCGGTGCGCCTGTGAACAAGTGCTTGCAATGCTCTCGACCGTGCTTCAATCGTGCGTACGCGCCAGCGCAATAGTAGAAAGACCGCTCCTATCAACCCCAACGCAAAGCCCACTCGCGCATACCACGTTTGCCACCATGCCGGCAGCACGACTATCGTAAGCGTGAGGTCGTCTTTGCTCCAGACCTTATCGGCATTGGCAACGCGCAGCCGAAATGTGTACTCCCCCGGCACAAGATTGGTGTAAAGAGCCTGATGAGGATGGTTCGCATTACTTTCAGGCGACCATGCCGTATCTGCGCCGTCCATACGCCATGAGTACCAATTTTTTTCGGGCACGGTAAATTCTAATGCCGCCAAATCCACAATAAATCCCGTTTGCGGTGGAATCTCTACGGTTTGCCGTGCCAGAAGTGCTACATTATCAGCCAGAAACGCACCTGCGAGAGATTGAACCCGCTCGACTGCTGGCTTGGGAGGAATGGCATTGATGCGAATATCACTCGGAAAGAAGCTATTCAAACCGTCAACACCGCCAAAAAACATTTCGCCGCTTTGACTGCGGAAATGCGCAAAACGGTTAAACTCGTTACCTTGCAAGCCTTCTTCCTCCCCAAAACGGCGAAACGTCTTACGACTTGGCGAATAAAGGCACAAGCCGTTGTCGGTGCTTATCCAGAAGTTTCCCCGCTCGTCCTCCAATATCGCATAGCAATTCTCATGTGGAAGTCCGTCACGTACCGAGATAGTGCTGAACGCCTCTGTTGTCGGATTAAAACGGCAAATTCCACCGCCTTTTGTTGCCATCCAAAGTTCGCCGGAACGTGTCTCGGTAATATGGGTAACAAAATTGTTCGGTAGCGACGTTGAATCGCCTACATTATGC
>CALCNX010000017.1 GCA_937899715.1 uncultured bacterium
AGTGACTGGAGTTCAGACGTGTGCTCTTCCGATCTAGCCATTGGGGATGCGCTTGCGCACCCGGTAGACCACCGCGACCTCGGCGCGCTCGCCGCGAGCGACCTGCGGCGCCGGCACGTCGGCGGACACCACCTCCAGGAAATCGCCGATGCGCGCCCCCAGCGGCTGCGCGCCGCTCAGCGGTGATTCACTGAGGTTGCCGGCGATGCGCTTGGCGAAGTTCTGCGGAATCGCGCTGTCGTCGAGCCAGGCGGACAGGCGGCTGGCCAGCTGCGGCTCGACCTGCGGGCGCTCGCCGGCCAGATCGTGCTCCTCGGAGGCGTCGCTCTGGAGATCGTAGAGCTCGGTGGTTCCGTCGGGAATCAGGTTCTGGATGAAGTGCCAGCGACCCGTGACCAGCGCTTTGCGAACCGTGGGCCCCTCGTACATGACCTCCTGGAAGACGCGGTAGGGTGGCACCGCCGGGCGCGAGTCGGGCGTCAGCAGCGGCACCAGCGCCGGCTCCACCACCGGCACCTGGCTGAACTGCAGCAGCGCCGGCATCTGCCGGGGGGGCAACGCGGGAATCAGAGCGGGGGCAAGGTACAGAATCAGCGACGGCGGCAGCGCCGCGTCGGACGGCCCAGCCCGCGGCGGTTCCTTCATTGATCCAGCCCGCATCGACGGCCAGCAGCGCGATTACTAACTGATCGATTTTTCTAGCCCGCTGCGCGGCCCCTTGCGCCTTCGGGTTTACGTTTCTGGCCTCGGCTTCATCGCGTTCCTTCTCCAACTGAAGCTGAAGTAATTCGCGGCGTTGCGCCGATTCCTGCATTCCTTCAAGGTCCATCCATGCCGGTCGGATGTGGTCGAACGGATAGTCGAATGGCGCAGGGTCGGAACCCTTTGCTTTGCGGTCTCGTGTTGGCATTGCGGCCTTCTCCGCGCCTTCATAGGTCGCCTGGGAAGCGCGGTGAAGGTATCCGCGCTTGTCGCCCCGTCGGGCTATCCCAAGCGGAAACGGTCAGGCTTTGGAGCGGATCGCCACCACAGACGCACCGACGCGCAGCGCGTCCAGGTAGTCCGCCCATGCCTGCATCATCTTGCGGCGCTCGTCCATGTAAGCAGCGCGGTTGTAGGCCGCGCGCACCTGGTCTTTTTCGGCGTGCGATAGCTGGCGCTCGATCACATCAGGACCGAAGCCCATTTCATTCAGCCGGGTGGAGGCGAGCGCCCGGAAACCGTGGTGGGTCATTTCGTCCATGGTGTAGCCCATGCGGCGAAGCGCAGCGTTGATGGTGTTCTCGCTGATCGGGCGTTCGGACGTGCGCAGGCTCGGGAAAAGCAGCGCGCGCCGGCCGGTGAGCGCGTGCAGCTCGCGCAGGATCACAACGGCTTGAGCGCACAGGGGCACGATGTGCGGCGGCGTGGTGGGGTCATCGCGGTCTTTGCGGGTCAGCTTTCGGCGTTGGGGCGGAATGGTCCACACGGCGCCGTCCAGGTCGAATTCACACCACTGCGCCCCGCGCAGTTCTTCCGGGCGAACGAACACCAGCGGCGCTAGCTTGAGCGCGCACAGGGTCACGAACTGGCCGGTGTAGCCGTGAATCGCGCGCATCAGTGCGCCGACGGCTACCGGGTCAGTGATCGCCGATCGATGCTTGACCTTCACCGGCTGCAACACGTCGCTATCCAGGTCTGCGGCCGGGTTGCGTTCGCAGCGCTTCGTCCCTACGGCATACCTGAAAACCTTGTTGAAGCGCTGCAACAGCCGGTCGACATTGCGCGCCTCGACGTCGACAATGTAGACAAACTTGATTTCACTGCCTTTTTTGCGGGCATCATATGTCAGATTTTGTGGCTTTCCGAGCGTGTATCCTTGTGCTTTCTTTGCTTGCAAAGCAGCCTTCGTGCGATACGATATAAGCTCGCGTTCATGTTGCGCCAGAACAGCAAAAATACCGATAGTCATCGTGTTTGCGTCCGGCATATCTGCACAAATGAAATCTACCTTCGCATCGCGCAGAGCAAAAATGAAGGACACATTTCTGCTCAGTCGATCAAGTTTAGCAATCACAAGTGTTGCGCTATCGTTCTTTGCATGAAGTATTGCCTTGTCCAGTTCAGCCCGATTATTCTTGCTGCCACTTTCAATCTCAGTGTATTCTGCGATAATGGGAGCGTTTCCAAGAAATCGCTGAATTGCCTCACGCTGCGCTTCTAAGCCCAAACCGGAGAAGCCTTGCTTGATAGTCGAAACACGGTAATATGCGACGTAATTTTTCATAGCCCAATACTAAAAGAATGAACGACAAAGCTGCCTGACGCTGATGACCTTACAGTATTAAAAAGTCGTGCAATCATCAATGCAGTGTAAATATTGTAATACAACAAGCGCCGCAGCACCACGATAACGTCGAGACAATAATTAAATACAGGAGCTTTGAGGGTATGATATTCCAAAGCCCCATCAATTTTCAATCATGTAGCGTTATGGCGACAGTACCAAAAATCACGATGAAAAATACACATGAAATCGCTGTATTGCAAATGGCATCGAATCAGCAATGTATGAGTATGGGTGTTTTTCTGCTTGTTGCTCTCTCTCGCTCTTTGATACATTTTTATTAGGACAAACAATGAACAATACATCTACTGGACGTGTTCAAAACACTTGCCAGACCCCCTTGCTATCGAAAAACACAGGCAGTCCCACGCCAGCCATCCTTCAACACACTGTACTCTGTTCAGTAATGACGGCTGCCATAGCATACCCTGGAATAGGCGCAGACAAGAAGAAAGAGATTGCTCAATTAGCAGCTCACAAATTGACGAACGCTGCTCAAACAGTCAGTTCGCTCATATATAAAATTATTCACAAAGGGTACGGCTTCTGCGTACAATTACGTGACGATAAGCAAGGCCGGGGGCGACGAAAGACAAATTTTTCTCAATCCAACTATATTGCACTAGATTTTGACAATGGGTTTACTTTAGAGGATGCCTACAACGACACGTTCTTTCAACAACACGCTACGTTCCTCTATACCACCGTTTCCCACACACCCGGAAATCATCGTTTTCGTGTTGTATTCTGCCTGAAATCGCCGATTAAAAAAGTCCGAGATTATGAGGCTGTCGTAGCACACTTGTTACACAAATTTCCCCTAGCTGATAAATCCCCTAACGATGCTACTCGCTTTTGGCTCGGAGCAAAGGATTGCCACGTGCATTTCTTCAACAATATACTGGATGTTTCCAAACTCAATCTGCCAGCGTCTATTAGCAACGGAAGACTTGCACTAAGCTCAAAACCATCTCTTTCCTCGCAAGCTGCTTCTACACATACCACTGTCAATGGTGCATCACCACAAATTCACTATCGGCAGCGCGGTAAAGCAATAACGCCTGCCGAAGCCGAAGCATTATTGAAATATATTCCCCAAAAAACGGACTACGAGAAATGGCGTAATATCGGGTTTGCAGTTGGCTCCGAGTTTGACGAACAAATAGCTACTCAACTTATCGAGGGCTGGAGCCCCGGAAACGATGATCACTACAAAGAGATTATTCGTCGCGCAGACGCATCATATCCATATGCTGGAAAACGATGCACCATCGCTACATTGTACCACTACGCAAAGCAGTATGGAGCAGTTATCAAGCGCCACGTAACAAAGCGTACCCACGATATTATTTACGACGACCGATTCCCGATAAAAAGATATATTAGTGAGGTAGAAGATGAAGTATTTCAATGTATTACACAGCATCCACGTTCAATTATTGCCTCACGAATGGGAAATGGCAAAAGCACATTTATTAACTATCTCCACACCAAAGGAAGCGTTCTAGTGCTTTCGCCCACTGTTCCGCTCACAGAGCAGCAAGGCATTAAGTTTGATTTAAAAGAAGTAGATGCTATAACAGGCAAAACAGACGCTGAAACAGTACAGAAAGTGATAGCCAGTGGAACATTCATCTGCACCACGTTTGATATGTTTGTGCATCATAAAATTGACCTTAGCCGGTTTGATTTCGTCGTTATTGATGAAATTCATACGCTCCAAAATATCTATTCCTACCGCAGAAAAGCGTGTACCGGTGTTCTAATGAAGATAGAGCAAGCAAAGTGTGTGATTGGCTTGACAGGCTCTCTGACGGACAATCTTTTCCGAGAGTTTGGTTTCCACATCATTGGTGTTGATGACCAACGTACAGACACCATCAATATTAATGTCGGCGAGTATGAGATAGACAAAACGGTAAAATTCAAAGATGCTCGGACACAGTTCATTGTCTCGCTCTTGGAGTCCCATTCATTTTCGGATCAGAGAGTGATTTTGCGCATCAATGATAAGAATGTCATTGATGTCGTTACGAAAATCTTGTCGTCACGCGGGATTTTACGTCTGGAGGAAATTGGAATCATCACCAGTGACTCGAAAGCAACAAGTGACACATACCAGCAAATCATTGAGAATAATACGATTCCCCCGGAGATCAAGCTTGTCCTCTGTACATCAGTTCTAGACGTTGGTATTGACATCTTGGATAAAGAATCTTTCCGCCTCATCATGATTGATCCTGAATCACCTGAAACTATCATTCAATTTGCTCATCGGTGCCGAGAAGCAATCAATCCGATTCTTGAATGTTACCACTATCATCGTCCGATTCAGAAAAAAGAGCCGCTAGACCTTGAGCCGGTAGAAGTCTTTCGCAAGCAGCGTGATCTTCTGAATTTGGAATGTCAAAAGCTCAATATGTATCGGCAAGAACCTGAATATCTTGATTCACTTTCTTTCGTGAGTCGGGAATCTCTTTACGAACAGTCCAAGGAATGTATTTGGTATAATAAAAAAGAGCAGTCTCACGAGATAAATCAAGCGTATCTGCTGAATAAAGCTCATGAGCGAGGATTAAAATGGGTTATGCACAATCCCCAAAACTGCTACGCCTTCATGCAGAAAATTTTCCCGTACTGCAAAGTCACATACCAAGCCGCTACTCCGCAGACGGTGAATGTAGTTGGATGCGATATTCAAGAAAAGTACACGGAAATTAAAGATGCAAAAAAATCCGTCGTTACCACACTGTACACCATCTTCAAAGAGAATCCGATTAATTTTCTCCTTGCCGTGAGTAAACACAACGAACTCTCACCAATACTGGCAAAGAGAATTGACGAGTATGTCAGTAAAAGTAAAAAGAAGCAACCCACGAAACCCATTCCAGCTCTTAAAAAACAATTGCTCATCCCCAAACAGCACAAACAACAAGAACAGCAGATAAGAGCAAAACAATCACAACGACTTGTCCCATCTATACAAGCGTCCGATGTGAATGATATTTTTGACTATGATATTTTTGACTCGAAAATATTACGGAATAGCATCCACAAGATACTACTGGAGATTAAGCAGTGGCAAGATGATGCACAGACGAGCGAGAATGTACATCTCTCTGGCAGTGGAATACCAGAATGGATTGAGGAAATGGTAAATAAACACGGAACGAAAACAGAAATTTTCACAACCTCTTCGGCGCGAACTATTGTCACGAGATATATGGAACTTATCCAGATTTGCATTCCTGGCAGTGACGCTGTACGTCTCGTGGAAGAATGCCAATCAAATGAAAAATGGTATAACCTACTCAACGAGTTCCGGCACCATCAGCTATTATGGATGCACGAAAAGCACCCCCAAATTTTCAAAATTCGCCAGAATGCACGAAGTGACAAGGAAGTAAAAGCTGATACTTGCATTTGGCGAGAATTGACTGCGACAAAAAATTCATTTGAGAAGGAAGAACTGTATCAGACAGTCAGTGAAATAATTGCTCCGTTTGGATTGAAAGAATCAAGGCGGAATATCGCAAAACTCGTCGAAATACTATTTTCCTGTAAAAAAGAGCGACCGAGAACCGAAGTGGGGAAGCGCATATCGAAAATAATCATTGGTGAGGAACGGTGCTTAAACGATGTGCTTGAGGATTACGGTATCAATAGCAAGGAATATTTCAAGGTCTTTGACAAAAAGGCTCGTTCAAGCAGTAACGATATACTTGCAGTGTATTCCCCTAAGAAAAAAAGGCTGTTCTGAAATTGATAGCAGAAGGTTCACACAGGGACACTGTGTGAGCATAAATATTATTATATTCTATCCGTGCGCTCGCTGTCCATTGCAATCTTTGCAGTCGTTGACCGAGCAAAACTGCCCCATCACTTCTAGGCGCTCCGCATGACATCATTCGTAAACATCTGCATAGCCGATGCAACCAAGCACAGCACGGAACTTCGACCAATGCGCAATAAGAGAATAGACTGTATCTTTTTCGCATGGGCAGGAGTTGTGCTGAGTTTGGTTGCATTCGCTATACCGATGAATGCTCAAATGCGACCGCAAGAACAACAAGCGCATTTTTTGGATTCGGTGTTAGGCAAATACTACGAGATGCCCCTCTCAATGCCACTAGCTGACTTCAAAGAGTTTGCACACGAAGCGGTACGTGTCGGGGCTGCGACGAAAAATATGCGTCTGGAAGCACGTGGATTGCAACGTCTTTCGCAGGTGTTTACTATTGTTCTCAATCAGACCGATAGCGCTCTCATCTGTGGCTTACAAGCAATACGAATTGCTCGTGCTACACATGATAGCTTGCTTTTGGCATCAGCACTCCTGACGACATCTCTCACCTATCTTGACAACTTTAATAATTTCCATCAAGCTGAAGAATATGCGCTTGAATGTGTTCGCATCTCCGAGCGCATAGGACAGATGCCGCTTTTAGGCTTTGCACTCAATATTATTGGCGATGTCTATCTGCGGCTGGGCAATTCTACTGAAGCATCAAAGTTCTGTCGTCGATCCTTAGATGTGCGCCAAGCCTGCGGTGATAATCCTACCAACATCGCATGGTCGCTACACAATGTTGGTCTGGTGGAACAATCGCTCGGAAATATAGATACTGCAATTATGTATCATCGGCGCTCTCTGGGTCTTTGGCAGGCTGCCAAAGACAAGCACGGGATACCGCAAGCGTTAAAAAATCTTGGCGTGGCATACAGTCTCAAAGGTAATCATGCAGAAGCAATTATCTTCTTTCGCCAATCCTTAGAATT
Source organism: uncultured bacterium (assembly GCA_937899715.1). Classification (GTDB taxonomy): domain Bacteria; phylum Bacteroidota; class Ignavibacteria; order Kapaibacteriales; family UBA4661; genus PH2015. The sequence goes on from CALCNX010000017.1 coordinate 7,106, forward strand.
GCGGCAAGCAATTAGCACCGCAAGCCATTTTCTTCCTCCTCTATTGACGCTCATGGCAAGAGAAGAGCGTATTGTGGGACGTTTTACGGCATCATGTCATTATGCTGAGGAAGCCTTGCACATTGCCGAACAAGGAAAAATGCAACAATCTATGGCGTTAGCTTGTCGTGAATTGGCACTTACGCAAAAGGCGATGGGAAACTTTGAAGTGGCGCTAGGGTGGCAGGAGCAATCTAACACATTGAACGATTCCGCAGCTCAACAAACCATGCAACGTGCTGTTACAGAAATGAGCGTTCGCTTTCGTATTGAGGACGAAGCTGCGCGGCAAGCAACGCAAATTCAGATTTTGGAGCAGAGTAATCAGATAGCAGAACTTCGTTTGCAGCAAGAGCAGCAAACACGAGCGTTGGCACTTATGGGGGGCGCGGCAACAGTAATTGGCGCTGGGTTGTTTTTTCAACGCTACCGTTTCCTACAAGAGCTCAAGCGCCGTGCGGAACAAGAAGCACAGCGAGCGCGGATCTCACGGAATATACACGATGAAGTCGGCGCAGGACTGACGAGTATTTCCCTTTTGAGCGAACTTGCCCGCCTGAGTTCATCGCCGGAAGCAACAACAGCACATATCATTAAAATTCAAACAACTGCCGTTGGTATTGGCAATGCAATGCGCGAAATTATATGGTCACTCAACCCCAAGAATGACATACCGACCGTATTTCTCCCATACCTTCGTGCTTTTGCCGGAGAGTTCCTGAGCAATGCCGGCATCAATTTTCATGCAGACTTTCCTGATTTTAACGACGCTGAACCTCAGACCAACGTGCCAACGGGATTTCTCGGTCGTATAGTTCCTATTCTTCCTGCCTTTTTGAGACAACTTTTTACCAAGCCATTCCGAGAGGCTGTGTCCGAGCAAGAGCATCATTTTAAGCTAACCGGAGAAGCCCGCCGCGCCGTATTTTTAGTCGTAAAAGAAGCCTTGAACAATACGGTAAAATACGCTTCGGCACGGGAGGTGCGATTTACTGTACGGCTTCAAAGCGATTGCTACGAATTTGTGATTGTGGATAACGGATGCGGCTTTGTGCCTGAAAATGTGCCGTCTCATGCTCGCATGAACGGTTTAGAGAATATGCGAAAACGCATTGAAGAACTACACGGTACATACCGTCTTGATTCTGCCCCGAATCAAGGAACGACAATATACTTCCGCGTACCACTTTCTGCTTGATTGCTCTGCCAATAGGCATATAACTGCTCTTCTCTACGACCTACATTGTTAGGCAAATTGTAGGGTTGGGTTCTCCGGCATAACCGAAAATGCGTAACCGTAATCAAGAAGAATATCGGTGCAAAGTTCTGCTGTATAGCCTATCAATTCTATTTCGCGCTCCTCGCGCATTGGTGCGCTCACATTGAGCCAAATATGATTCGGGTCTTCGGGATTGCGTTGCAAATTGATAAACTCAATTTCCGGATATCGTGCTTGCACGCTGGTCAGGAGTTGTTCTATCAATTCCTTCTGTTTGAAATTAAGGGAAACTCCTTCGGGAGAATATTCTTCGGAAGCGATGTAGTGATTCATAGATGTTATTCCTGAATGATAATGGAACAAAATGTTTTTGCTTTTTTCAACTGTTCTGCCGCCTTGCCTTTTCCGACACCGCCTTTGTAGTCGGCATTGTTCCGCACGTCTTGTAGTTGCTGTAATGATTGCTTAATGTGCGCCGGAAAGATTTTGCGCCGATTGATAAGTTCACCGTTAAACATAGCCTGCACAACCTTATGGTCAATGTTCGGCGTAAAACCATTGCTTGAGAGTACCGCTAATGCTGCATGAAACGCCGCATAATACGCACGATTCGCACTGGCGTTGTAAAGGTCGAGTTCAAAGAGACGTTCTGCGGCAAGCAGATTCTCTTTTGCTCGTGGAAGAAACAGATCTTTCATTAGAAACGGTTGTAATGGAGTACAAGTTTTCTTCAATATACGAAACAGCGGTGGTCATCACAACATTGCCCTATTCACTCTTGCCATTCGGGTAGTTTCCCCTCCCCAAAATGTATGGTTTCATACATTGTATTATCATTTTCAAAGCTGTACTTTTGTTCTTGTCAAACAAAGAGACGAATAATTTTTACCCATCCTTTTCTTGCAACGCTTGTGATTACTGTTTCCATCATCGAAGATGAACCTGCAATCCGTAGTTCAATGGTTGCTTTACTGAGCAGCACGGAAGACTTGACTTTTCTCCGTGAGTATGGTAGTGCAGAAGACGCATTGCAAGATTTACCGACGAACAAGCCAACTGTGATAATGGTAGATATTGGATTGCCGGAGATGTCGGGTATTGAGTGCGCAGCGCATATTCACGCGCTGTATCCCGATGTGCAGATAATGATGAGTACTATTTTGGATGACGACGACAACATTATGAATGCTCTCAAAGCCGGAGCAAGCGGATACATTTTGAAATCTTCTTCCCGTCCGAGTAAAATTTTGGAGTCTATTCACGACCTTGCTTTAGGCGGTTCGGCGATGTCTCCGGAGATAGCCCGCAAAGTCATCACCACCTTTCGGCAACCTGCCACGAGTACAGCCACCATGCCTGCACTCACACCGCGCGAACGCGAAGTGCTGGAATGTCTGGCAAAAGGACTACAATATGCCGAAATCGCGGGCAAGCTCTTTATCAGTATCGGCACGGTACAACGCCACCTTCACAGCATCTATGAAAAACTGCACGTTCGGACGCGGCAGGAAGCAATGATGGTGTTTTGGGGGAAGGAAGTGGAGCGGAAGGGATGAATACTGCGAATTAAAACGGACTTTATTCACCGTCAAAATCAATATTGACGGAATTACTTTTTTCACACGTTTTTGGCGTTTCTGATGAATATACAAGCCATATTCAGGGTGAAAATCAGCACACTCATTTTACCTGTACTCACAACGTTTTTAGTTTGCGGCTCAAACATCAATGCTCAAACAAAAATCCGAGAAGGTGATAACGATATTGACAATAGAGTTCTTTACACCATTGATGGGAACAAGATCCGTCAGGGCAGTGGTGATAATGACATTGACAATAAAGTTTTCTACACCATTGATGGCGGTCTTTCTATCAAGAATATAGCCATTTTACTGGCTTTGGTGCTGTAAACTCAAATCATCTACTCATACAGTATTCACACTTTTTTACTTTTGCAAACCTAGTTTATGGCTAAAGTATTATTGTTAATTGTCGTGGTCCTTCTATGGAACACGAATCCAAAAGCTTCGGTTCATTATGAATCACTCAGGTCAACTTTGCGCGAGGTTGCAAATGAAGCGGTTCCACTTTTTGGAGGACTTTTTGTGGGAGCAATAAGTGATGACTTGATAGAGCAATATGTTTCGTATCACGACTGGCTGCTTTTTTCGTACACAACTATCAAAATTGATGAAAATAATCACCCAATGACGACCTTAGGGCTTGCCAACCTAATTGTTTTTTCAGTCAAAGCGGAGGATGTAAAAAGAATCCTCACCGGTGAACAATCAACACCATCCAAAACTGAGCCTTTTGATAAAACGAAGATAACACAAGCATTAACAGGGAAAACAAGTAAACGTTGGATTCTTAAACAACTAACGGTAAACGGTGAAGAGCAAAACATTAATGATAATTGGTGGGCTAAGGGCAATGTTACTTTAAGCAATGATGGAAAAGGATATTTTTCTTTCCCTAACGAGGATATTTTCAATCAACACCTCATTGAAAAGTTCACTTGGTCTGTTGGTGAGTCGAGTACCATTAATATAGAATCTGTCGCTGGAAACTTAAAAGTCGAACTTAAATCTCTGTCCACTAAACATTGCACTATTGAATGTACTGCCCGATGGCATGGTGAAAAGTATTCTTGTACTGCAGTCGCAGTTAAAGACGAAACGTTTGAGCCATAAAGTAGAGAGTAGATTATTTGTCAGTTTGCAAGGGTATTCTCTTCTATTTTGGTAGTGTAATTCTTTCTGACGTTGGCTCTCTGCCTTGTTGGAATCTGTTTTGTCGTCATCGCTTAGGCTACCAATTATATGACTACTTCGTCGCTCAATACGGTTCCGGCAAACACAGATTTTTACAGTCAGCGCGTTATGCTCGTTTCTGATTCCATCGAGGTGGGGCAAGCCTTAGAGCAATTTGTTTTTAGTGGTCTTGCAATGCGTGTGGTGGCGCGTATGCAGACGTTTGACAACATCGTAGATGCCGCACATCGCTTTTCGCCGGACGTGATGGTCGCATACTTTACCGACATTGACGCGCAGCGTGTAGAGCGCATACGCCTTGTTGTTCAGGCACTGCCAAGCCTCAATGTTCTGGTTATCGCCAACACTGTTGCTATGTCTATTGTACGAGAGGTTTTTTCTGCGGGTGCGAAAGGCTATTTGCTTGATATGCCTTCACGAGAAGAACTTTTGGATGCTCTAACACGAATGGCTGACCAACGGCAGGTGCTGGATGCGGAATTGCGAAAGACGGCGGAAGGGAGACGGTTTATACTATTGTGAAATAATCAACAAATTTTTGTCAACTCGTTGCAATGCAATATCATACAGAAGGCGAGGTAGAATATTGTTTGCTAATAAATTACGCCATTTTTACACTTATAATACAAATACTATGCGCTTGAGGACTTATCTATTATTGATTAATACACTTTTGCCATTCATTGTGTTTTTTGCCTTTGCACAAGATGACCGTGAAGAGTTTGACAGAATTAAACTGAAAAGCTGTAATACCCCTCAGTGCGTGGCTGATCTTATTAACAAACAACTCATACAGAATGAAAAAGTATTGCGCGATGCCGGACGTAAACTACAAAAGATGACACTCGGTCAAGAATATGATGATGCAAAATACGAATCAGAGAAAAAACAAGTAACGGCTGCAATGCTTGATTATTTGCGGGTCAGTTGTGTAGTAGAATTAAGAAACCAAATCGCAGAACTTCGTTCAGATAGTAAAAAAGAAATTGACCCTTCAATAAGAGCGAGTTATGCAGAAAATCGTAAGAAATCAATACTCTTGGGCATCAGTCCTGACAAGATGCTTGGAACACTAAAGCCAAGCATACTCCAAGAGCCTACAATAGAAAAAATTCAGAAAGAGTATAAATCTGTTATAGAGGACGAAATCAAGAAATTTGCTCGTGACATTACAATCGGAATGCTCAAATTCAGGATTGTTCAATTGAACAATACAATGACCGAAAAAGATAGAGAAACAGCACAATCTATCCTTGACCGAGAAATCGCGCTAAGAAAAGTTACTGAACAACAGGGCATTGATTTTGATAAAGTAGCGAATCTCGTAGCACAAGAACAGGCTAAAACTGCCGAAGTGAAGAGCCTCAAGAAACAAATTGCAGCTTTGGAAGCCGCAGGTATGGCTCGACTAATCAAAGATGCTCAACGTCAAGCAAATATGAAGCCCGGAGATATTGTTGCCGTAATTATTCAAGACAATCCCCGAATTTACAAGGGCGGCTATGCCGGGTCAATAAAATGTCGTGTATTGGAAAAAGCAGGTTCGCAAGTACGATTAGAAGTAATTCAAAGCTCAGTCAGTGGTGAATATCGAGGGCAGTATTGGTGGTCAGGCAAAAAAGTCTGGGACGATAAAGGTGCATGGACAGTTATTGATGAGTAACCGTCTATGTTGTCTTACATTCACTGTCTCCAGCGCTTATATTAAAGATAACAATTTTACTTCACTGTTTTAGGAAATAGTCATGCAATACCTAAAAAAAAATCTCTGTTTATTTTTCTTCCTAGTTCTCACTTCCGCGCACAGTTTTGCACAACCCTTAAACTCATCTTCAGGGATATTTGATAAAGCCATGCAAGATTATAGAGTTGGCAATTACTCCTCTGCAATAGATGCCTTTGTGAATGTGACTAATCGCGGAAAAAATGCAGATGCTACTTTTTATCTAGGCTTATCACAGTATGAATATGCCTTGCAAAATAAGTTCAACAATAATTATACAAGCACGTTAAAAATTTTTGGAGCAGCAATCACAAACTTGGAAGCAGCTGTTGAATGGACTGAAAAGGATTCCACTCGCCAGCATTGGCGAGATTCGTTATTTGATAAATGTTTTAGTATTGCAACGATGTGTGCAAATACTCGAGACAAAAAAACCAAAACGTATTTCGGTTTCGGGGATGCCGCAGATTTCTTTGGACGAGCTGCTAGATCTGGAAAGCGGTCAAAACCACTATCATCCGACTACAGTGTTGAGGATGCCTTTATCTTGAGTCATGCTTATGCAGGTCTATCTTCTGCTGGGCCAGCAATCGCATTTGAAAGAGCTATGACGCAAATTGTTCAGAAATATGGAGACATTACAAAAATTCCAAGAAAATCTGATGAATCACTATTTGATTCAGAGAACGCTGGCTATAGCTTGGAATCACTATGTGAAGGAACAAAACAGAATATTACTAGGTACACCGGGGCGATTGATAGATTTTCTAAAATATTGGTATTACAACCGAATAATTATAATGCTATGTCTGCCCGTGCAAGAGCAAGGTATGGATTATGGTTTTCTCAGATATTCCTTATTTCCTTTGAATCTGCTCTTCGTAAGGGAATGACGCTTGGGGCTGCAGACAATAATCTTTTGACCCTAGCCTTGAATGACTATAATAGTGTCATCGCAGCAAGCGGTGATACTGTAAGCAGCACAGATTTGTTTGGTCGGGCAAAGGTAAAAAGAGCACTAAACAACCATCAAGGCGCTATTGACGACCTTAATCGGATAGCTACTTTCAAAGGTGTAGGGGGATCTTCTTTGGATTTCGATTTGCTCGCTCCCTATAAGGGGTTAAATGGTTTTAGTTTTCAAGATGTCTATGATAATTTGTATTCTTGCTTGAACGCAACGAAAGAGACTGCGAAAGCGGAATTTATGCTTAAAGCATACCTTTGTTTTAACGGAAAAAAAGGTAATCAGCAGCAAACGATAGAACTTGGTGAAGCTTTCTTAGAAAAATTTCCCGATCATACATTATTATATGGAGAGATTGGGGTTGCATATTTTGAATTAAACAAGTATGCAGAAGCCGAATATTATTTCCTACAGGTAATTAAAAGGGGCAGTGCGGACGATGTTCACCGTTCGTGGAATAATCTTGGAGTTGCATACCTACGCCAATCCAAATTGGAGAAGGCACTAGAGGCATTTAACACTTCTTTAGCTTTCAATCCTAATTATCCTAACACTTATGGTGCATTATCGGAAGTATATCAAAAAATGGGCAATAAAGAAAAAGCGCAAGAATTTTTACAAAAAAAAGAGCGACTTGATAACCAATAATTGTTAGGCACATTTGTAAACTGAGAACTTCGGAAATTTTTGAGGGTATAGTGTGTATGACGCTTCAAATCTACATTCTTGGCTTTAGAGCGTTTCCCCAAAGCAAGTATTTAAGCCATTCGTGGAATTTTTCCGAAGTTCTCAGTATTATGCAAAGAATATGCTGCCCAGTCGAAAAAATCCCCAAAATAATTTCATTGGAAGGCAGAAGAGTACTTGTCAGTAACGCTCAGTAATGTTTTAGCCAGCATTGCAAAAAATCTTTAAGTCACACACTACATTTTCACCCTTTACTTGGAGACCATAAAATGCTATTGAGACAAATTGCAGATTTCAGCCATTGAGGAGTTTTTGTTTTATCAAATTTTCTTGAATTTAAGCCATTTTCACTCAAACGTATGCAAATCTACATAGCCCAAAATGGTCAGCAAATCGGTACTTTTACACTAGACGATGTTAATTCAATGCTTGAAGAGGAGTTCATACAAGCAAGTGATTTAGCATGGCATCAAGGATTAGACCAATGGCAGCCTCTTGATACACTTAAGGGGATTGTTATTCCAGATCTATCTATTCCTCCACCTTTGCCCACGCAGACTCCGCCGCCTTTACCAAAAACGTCACAACCAAGCGGTGTATTTGATTCTGCACCTCCTCCAATGCCTACTGGGTTTACTACTGAACTTCCACAAGCATTGAGCGGACTTAATAGCCAACCTCCTCCACTGCCTCATGGATTTACTAATTCATTTCCACAGATGCCAATCACGAGCAACGAAAAGAATGGTAAAACAGAATCTAGTCAAGAAAACTCTAATTCTGTATCCAATTCACAAAAGGATGGTATGCTCACAATTGGTGGAATATTTTTGGTGATTTTCGTCGTCGCGATTGTTGTGCCATTTGCTATTGGCAGATTTCTTTGGAATAACAATCCAACCGCCTCACAGCATTACAGTGAACTCAAGAATGTACTGAAGAATGCCACATATGATGAAGTACCATTTTTTGGAGAAATTCTCACAGAAAATGGAAGTGATGACGTTATGAAAAAGTATGTTGATTACTATAGCTGGTTTACGTTTTCTTTTACTAGGATAAAAATTGGAAAGGAAGATTATCGTTTCGCAAGTTTTGGTGTTGCTGGTAAAGTATTTACTGTAGGTAAAGAATCTGCAGAATCGTGGTTATCCCCAAAAAGTAAACAGGAGGATATTAATGGAGAAAAACAGAATAACGAAAGCAACATTAGAAAGGCATTGGCAGGTGAAGGTGCGAAAGGCAAGATCTGGTCGCTATCCCGCCTTGAGATTGACAATGAGTCCGTTGATATTAACGATAACTGGTGGTCTCGAGCATCAGTTACTCTGATGCCTGAAGGTAAAGGACGATTTAGATTCCCTTCCTCAAATTATGACCAGAAACTCATTGAAGATTTTTCTTGGACAGTTGATGGACGAATTATCTACCTAAAGTCTGATGTGGGAAATTTAAAGATAACAATGGAATCGCTTTCTAATAATGAATGTAAGCTTTCATGTAGTGCTCAGTGGAATGGTACAAAATATTCGTGCAAAGCTACACTCACTCCTTGACGTTTTGTAAAATAACATGGAGACAAAATGGCTATCCTAAGTGGTTGGGAACTAATGTGGTTCGCGTGATTGCCATTATGCCAGATGTACTGCGAAGTCATTACAATTGATCAGACCTGCAAGAGTAAAACAGATGAATTACTATGGATTTGGAGATCTTTTTGACGCTTTGATTCAAGAATACAGCCTTGAAATACTGCGCTCAATACAATGTTCATTTTTCTTCATTCCATTTTGACACAAACACATATGCCAAGAAACGAATACCATCCCGACACTTTCGAGCAGGAATGTATCTGTCTGCTCTATAAATGGCTTGCCGAAAATGGTTTCCAGAATCCCGATTTGCCGCCGATTTACCTTTCGTTTGAAACGCCGCCTGTCTTTAAGCACATTTCCCAAGATTGGCACAAAATTTTTGCTGATGATATGATTTGGAACACATTGAATGGTAACGACAATGCTCTAGAAAAGTTGGACGAAAATCAACAGGATGTGTTGAAACGGCTTGATGAAAAAAGTCTCAGTCGAAATCATGATGAGCGTCGAAAAATCTTGGAGAAGATAATTTCGATTGATGCTCTAGGCGTTTATCGTTCCGAAACTCCTGAAATTGTCTTGTATGCACAGAATATTAACACAGTTGCTCAACGGTTGTATTTTCCTGCAAAGATGCTTCGTACAGTCGTGCTAGTGCATGAACTTGGTCATTGGATTTCTCATGCCGTGCCGGATAGAAAAGGGCAAATTTGGAATGATTCATACTTCAATTTTGACACACAAACACCGGAAGCAGTCGAAATAAAAGAAATATGGGCACAACTTTTTGTCTATTGGTATGCCAAAGAAGTTAAGGGCAGAGAGCGCATATTTAGATTGGCGTTTGATGCACTAAATCAATATCAATCAGCCAAATATTGTGCATACAAAAAGTATGAGGAAACCGACATGACAATTATGCTAAAGGTTCTTAGCCATTTTCATCGTCAAGGAGAGGCTTTGCCAACAGAATACGACACAATAGATAGTATTACCGAATATAAGGCGCTGGTGCTGGGAGCTAGATTGGATATACCTCAAAACTCACATATTTTCTAATCAAAGCGGAAAGTAATATTTATCGCAGCAATATCTTTTTTTGTATGACCTTACGCCGTTCCAAAAATTTTCATTTCCAAAAATTTTGCGATTGTAGTATATTAGTATTCTCAAAACAATTCACTGCTTGTGTCTGTTTGGTGTCCCTCCCGCTTCTATCTGCTCGCTTTGTGTTTTTTCTCGCTCTGTTCGCCCTGCTGCCTGTTTTGGTAATGTATCGTATTCTGGCGTAATCTTTTTCTTCTATTATCCCTCTCTCTCCCGCCGTTGCTGGTCTGTCAGCATCGCGTGATGCTGTCGTGTTGCCCCGAACTGTCCGTTTATTGAGCGTTTTCCCATTTGCAGTGTCGCTTGTTCCAGAAGCGGCACAGAATCCTGTTGTTTCATTTTTCATTCTAAACTATGGACAATCAATATTTTAAGAGAGACATCCTAGAACAACCAATGTGGATACTCATTGACGACATTAAAAAGGAGATGGAGAAAAGTTATTTTTCGAGGATTATGGGCAGTATGAATCTCAAATCGCATGGTATCGAAATTCTTGATGATGATAACCTATCACGTGTTTTTGTGGATGTAAGAGACCCCCATTGCCTATTTTTCTTGGATATTGACCTCGAAACGAAGACGTTTACGATAGAAGGTTTGTCGGATGATGACGAGAACATTTTTTCTCTAATCGATTTTGTGTCTTCGCTGCGCCTCGTGGCTTCAGGAAAACCGAGAAAAACCAGCGCAGAACTTGACGTGGAGTTTGAACAAATGGAAGAGCGGAATGAGAACGAAAATATCAAAACCGCTCCGGCTGCCGTAGAAGTATCTTCTGAAGTCACCGATGATTTTGAAATTGAAATTGAAGATGACGATGGCGATGAGGATGCTGGTGATTTTGAAGATGGTATTGATGACATTTTCGAGATGGAATTAGCAGAGATTGATGATGCTCAGTGTTCATTGCGTCTTGAGGTGCGACAACAGTTGCGTTCATACCCGCACGTGAAAATTAACGATATGCGAGATGGTGAGCTGGTCAGCGAAGATGAAGAGTGGGATTATATTAATCAGGAAGTCCAGCTAGAGGGACGGAATTTTGAGGATGCCGACGAGCCTTTCACGGCGTTTGAGGTTCCCATAACGTTGTTTGGTGACCATTTTACCTTGTGTTTTTCGCCCTACGATATTACCGCACGCCAAGCAAATACAATACTCAACATTCCAGCCGCAACAGAATTTCATGTCGTTTTGAACTCCTTGATTGAATTTCTTTCGGACGAGGCAAAACGTCGGGCGAGCGAGTGGCGAAAACAACAGGTGCTGTCGAGATTAGAGAAAAAACAATCTTAAAAAATCTTCCAGCTTCAGGTGTAGTACACCCCAAAACTGTGCTACACCTTGATTCTGGGCATTTCTATTTAATTTTTAACTGTACCTTTTGCCTCTTCTCAATTATTAAGCCATGTCAAAACAATTTTTGAAGATGTTGAACGGGTCGAATGATGGTGCTTTTCGTCGTTGGTTGGATACGTGTTCGGACGAGCCGCGCATTGCGTGGTACCCGTCCGCAGGAATGGATTTCCGCGATGTGCTGTATTTGCGTACCGATTATGCTCGGTGGTTTCAGCATGGTATGACGGAATATGCGCAGCCGGATTTGTTCGTGCATACCGACTATATGCCCCGCATCACTGACGAGGTGCTTGCAGGCAAAATACTTCACGAAAGCCCCACCACGCGCATTACCATTCTGGAGTACGAAGATTTACCGCCTCTGGATTTGCCTTTGCACAAGGGTATTGCTCAATTTCGTGAATATCATCCCGATCAAGGACGTGTAGTGTTTATGAACGTTGCTGTCCAGTCTTGTGTGCTTGGTGAATATACGGTTCCGATGGTGTATGCGATGGTAGAGAATATTGCTTTTTGCGCCGAAAAAGTCTTGCCGAATGGCGGACATTTCAGTCATGTAATTCGGGTGCGGCATGGTGGAGGTGGGTGCTGCGGTGGCAGTGCGACAGGTGTATGGATGGAAAATATTTTGGATGCGCTTCGGTGCGAAATCTACATTTGCGATAACCGCCAGCACCGCGATTATGGAGACCGTCAGGCTGTCAAGTTATACCCGATTCTCGCCGGAAAGAAATATCCCCGCCTCATTACCATGCAAAGCATCAAAGGTAAGTATTGGTCTGGTTATAGCGATAGAGTACTGTGGAGATTGAATCGTAATTATGGGCAAGCATAGAATGTATTTGTGGAAGGGTTCAAAAAAATGCACACACCCATTGTTGAAAAATCAACGCTGCAATTATTTGTTTTGTATAAACTTATGGCGTTGAGATGTTTTCATTTCTAATCAACAAGCGGTTGTCTTATGTTTGTATCCGCTTCATACACATACGCCGTGATATTGTTTTTGTGACCGCCTTGTTTTTTGCTCTTTTGCTTGCTCTTTGCCCGCTCCCGTTTGGTATTGGTGACATGTTTGGTTTCATAATTTTTTAACCAATCCTTGTACTGCTATGCTGAAACTTGCTGTTATCGGTTCTCGCTCCTTTGGTGATTATGCTCTTGTCGAAAAAACGTTGGATTCGCTTCAGAATCCGCTTCCTATCGGCGAAATTGTTTCCGGCGGCGCTTCCGGTGCTGATGCTCTTGCTGCGCGGTATGCTGATAAAAATTGTATCCCTCTTACCGTTTTTATGCCGAACTATAAGCTCTATAAGCAGGGCGCTCCGTTGCGCCGTAACCTCGAAATTATCGAATCATGCGATACGGTGGTGGCTTTTTGGGATGGCAAAAGTAAAGGAACAAAAAATGCTCTTGAACACGCTCGCCGCTTGAAAAAACCTGTCGTGCTGATTTCTATTGCTGCATAATGGATTTGAATGATTGTCATGGTAACGATTGGCTTGTGTACTGTCTTTGGTTCACATGCCGTAGTGTCAGAAAAAGTTCGTTCAGTGTTTCTCAACTGTCTGTTTTTTCTGACACAAATTGTGAATGGTGTAAAATTTTTCTGACACGTTGCACAAAAAGTGGTGATATTTTTGGAGCGAAAAATAAACGACTAGGTTTTATGCGGTCTGCAAATATAGCCTGATTCTGGCATACTGTTTGGGTAACGATAGGTACAACTGATCACATCACACTCTTTACCGATAACACTCAAGTAATGTAGCGACTTGCTTTCTGCCAAGTCGCAAGGTACCGTCTTTTCTTTTTTTACAACCTCATTCATTGTTGTTATGCCAACTCCTATCTTTGAACGGAATAAATCAGCGCACTCCATTTCCGATATGGTATGTCTTGCGGAAATGTTTGCCGAACTAAAGCGTGATGAAATTGAGCGTTACGCTAATGTGAACACTGATGAAGAAGAGATTACTCGTCGTGTGGATTCCGGCGTAAACAAATGGTTTGTGGAATTTGTTCTTGCAAAAAATTTGCGCTATTACCATGCAACTCTTGTTGCTTGGGACGAAAGAAGCGTATCACCTTCGCGCTACGGGCGATTGAATGTGGTGATTCAAATGCTTGGCGAGCATGGCTGTACGCTTTTCTTTTCGCCCGAAGGCTATGAGGTCTCTGTACGAGAATTTCCTGAAATCCCGCCTTGTAGCGAACTTCACGACCTTCTCGATAAGATATACAGCGTCCTGCAAGGCAAATGGAGTTTGAAAGCAAGAGCAATGGCGGGAGATTTGGGTACAGCAGGGCAGAAGGCTTCTCATTACGGCATTTTTTAAGGGTATCCTTCTAGAACATTCGGACGCAAACCCTCATATTTTTCACTTATTACAAAAACATCATGCAACGCAGCATTTTTGCTTGCGTCTGGGTACTTCTTGCCCTTACGCAACTTCCGACACTCGTACTTGCACAAGCAAGCGACCTTATTCCCTACCGCACAACATCAGGAAAATGGGGGTATTGTGATAAAGAAAAACGTATTATTATTCAACCTCGTTACGATGAAGCAGAATTTTTTCGATCTGCCGGGTGTGCGTGGGTCAAGGAGGGCAAAAAATGGGGTATGATTGATTCGACAGGGAAAGAAATCATTGCTCCGAAATATGATTGGATAGAGCATCGGTACTATGGAACGAAAGTGAATATTGGCGGCAAAAAGCCATATTCAACGATGATTGGCTGGGATTTCATCGAAGGAGGTGTGTGGGGCTTTGTAGATAATTCGGGGAGACAAAGACTTCCGATGCGATTTGCCGCAATCGAACTTGAGGAATTTCCGTTAAAAGCGGGGAAACCGTGTTTTGTGGTCAATAAAGGCGGAAAGGCAGTAACGAAGACATCCGTTACGGGCGGGAAATATGGTATCTATACCTTTGAAGGCAAGGAAATCGTACCTCCTCGCTATGATGGTATCGAACACTACTTTCATGGTAATGCGCTGGTGAATATAGGTGGTTCAAAAAACATGATGGATAGACACACTATTGGTGGTCTTTGGGGAGTTGTGGACAGTTCCGGAAAAGAAATTGTTCCTACGAAATATGTGGAAATCAACGGGCATATCTCAGATAATGTTTTAGTTAAGCTGGATGGCAAATGGGGAATGTTTGAGAAACGGAGCCGGAAAATGCTTTTTGCGCCCCGATATGACAAGGTAGAACGTCATTTGTGGGATGCCGGCATGGCGGTACAAATGAATGGTAAATGGGGTTTTACCGATAGCGTGGGAAAAGAACGGATTCCATGCCGATTTGATAGTGTTATGAGCATAGATGCCGACGGTTACGTCGCCGTACAAGTCGGAAATATGTGGGGTATTATTGATAAAAACGGCTTTGAAATTGTGCCGCCACGCTATACCAAGATCAACTGGAGTGATGATGAATGGTTCCGATTTAATACAAATCCGTCGGGCTATATTTCAGTAGATATCAATGGGAAACAGGGCTTTATTGATAGCCTTGGCAGGGAAATCACGCCACTCCGTTATGATGGAGTCAAATCTTTTGCATTCGGTTACGCACCTGTCAAGATTGGTGATAAATGGGGCTTTATTGATAGTCTCGGAAAAGAAATCACCACGCCTCGCTACGATGAAGTCAAGCCATTTGAAGGTAGTTATGCTGCTGTGAAGGCGGATAGTGTATGGGGCTTTATTGATAGATCCGGCAAAGAGATTGCTCCACCACGATATAAGACAGTAGAAGCATTCGAGGACGGATTTGCATTAGTGAATCTTGCCGATGTATGGGGTATGATTGATAGTACAGGGAATGAAATTGTTCGCACGCGATACGATGGAATCTTTCGACGGAAAGGCTATAGCCTTGTCAAAACTGGCGAATTGGAAGGTGTGATTGACCGCCTAGGAAGAGAAATTATTTCGCCTCGTTATCATTCTCTCAGAGGTTTTTCTTCAGAAGGATATGCCGAAGCAGAAGCTGGAAAAACACTCGGTGAACGATACAAGTTGGGTTATGTCGGCAAAGACGGCACAGAGTATTGGGAAGGTGGCTTCACTGCACCAAAGAACAAATAAATTTTCTCCGTCACATTTTCACAGGACACTACAGATGAAATCGCTGATTGCTTTTCTATGGATTGTCATTGCTGCATCAGCACTGGCACAACAGACCGAACTTATACCCTATCGCACAAAAGCTGATAAATGGGGATACTGCGATAAGCAGAAAAACATTATTATTCCAGCTCAGTACGATGAAGTCGAGCAATTTGAAGGTAATACGGCAAAGATTTGTAAAGAGAAACTTTACGGTTTTGTGGACAAAAGTGGAAAAGAAGTTCTTCCGCCGCGATACAGTAGAATAGGAGATTTTTCCGAAGGCTATGCCAGAGTTTACAACCGTGACGAGGAGAAATACGGTTTCATTGATAGTACATTCAAGGAAGTGATTCCAATGCGCTTTGATGGTGTAGGTGAATTTTCAAATGGTTTAGCAAAAGTGGCTATAAACGGCAAACAAGGGTATATTGATCGTAAGGGAACATTTGTCATCGCCCCACAGCACTATATTGCAGGTGGCTTCTATGATAATGGCTATGCTCAAGTCAAGATGGATGTGTTCGGAGTGAAAGGATTAATTAACCGTAAGGGTCGTGTTGTTCTTGATATACAATATCAAAAAATAGAGGGCTTTTCATCAGGGTTTGCACTTATTGCAGCTAAGGGGGAGTATGGGTTTATCAACCGTTCATGTTCAATAGTCGTCCCGCTCGGTTATTATCATAGTGCAAACAGTTTTTCCGAAGGGCTGGCTCGCGTTCAAAGAGGTTATGAGTATAGTTTTATTGATACCACTCTCAATATCGTTTTGACACCGCCGTACAAAACTGTGTTGGACTTCTCGTGTGGGTTGGCAGCCGTTCAAAAAGATATCACAACTCAATGGGGCTTTATTGACCACACAGGTAAAGAGGTTATTCCAGCAGTCTATGATGAAGTGCAAAATTTTATTGAAGGTTTTGCTTGTGTGCGGGTTGGAAAGAAATGGGGTATTATTGACCAAAGGGGCAAAGAGGTCGCTCCGGCAATCTATGACAAGGTAGAAAAATTTTCTGAGGGTTTTGCATGGGTACAGGTCGGAAAGAAATGGACATTTATTAACCAGCAAGGTAAGGAAATTATCCCGCCGCGCTATGAGGAAGCGCAAAGTTTTTCCAATGGTTATGCAGGAATCTACATGGTTGGTAAGTGGGGAATAATTGATAAAACAGGTGAGGAAATTATTCCTCCGCGTTACGATAGTATTGGCGACTTTAGTAAAGGGTACTTTCGCGCAGTAGGGGGTAGTGGTATACTCTCACGGTATTGGCTCGGCTACGTCGGTGTAGATGGTACAGAGTATTGGGACAATGGCTATACAGCACCAAGCAGCGCAAAGTCTTCGCTATCGAAGAAAGGTGGTGAGTAATGCAAGCGTACATCATTCTCTTCCTCATCGTCGCAGCGTTGGTATTAAATGCAAATGCTTTATTGGCTCAATCTTCACCTAGTACACTTACCAGCTTTGATCCCTTATCACCATATAACAGCTCATATTGGAATTCTGGTCTGTACTATACTCCTAGCCATATTCTGGGACAAGGACGTATTCCGTATCGTGCGAAAAATGGAAAGTGGGGCTATTGTAACGCGGAGAAACAGATTATTATTGGCGCTGAATATGAGGAGGTAGAGTGTTTTCCAAGCGTAGGATGCGCAATTGTAAAAAAGAAGGGCAAATGGGGTCTAATTGATTCTTCAGGCAAAGTGGTTAGACCCTGCGAGTACACTTGGATGGCTCGGTCTGACAATGGAATACGAGTGAATGCTGGCGGATATGTGAATAAGAGTAACTACCCTGAAGGTGGTAAATGGGGATTCTTGAGCATATCGGGAAAAGAAATTCTACCGTTACGCTATACCGACGTATATGAAAACTATACCAAGGAGATATATGCTGTATCAAGCAAGGGTCTTCGTGCTTACAATCTCAACGGCGAAGAGGTGATTACTCCGGAATACGAGAAGGTACAAGTTCTTTCGGATACATACACTCCCGTAGAAATTGATGGTCAATGGGGACTTATAGACCACAGCGGCAAAGAAGTCGTACGACCACAATACAATCAGATTGAAAGTACGAATTATCAGAATCTTTTTGTGGTAAAAATTGAGCAAAAATGGGGCTTTCTTCATGGCAAGGAGCTACTCTTACGCCGATATGATTATATCGGTCATCTTGATATTTATGATGGCTACATCGATGTAAGTGAAGATGATAAAGAGGGTCTCGTTGATTCTACTGGTAAAGAAGTCGTGCCGCTCCGCTATGAATCAATCTTTCGTTACTCAGGAGGCTATATGTGTATCAAGCTCAACGGTAAGTATGGGTTTATTGACCGAACAGGCAGAGAAGTTATTCCCCCTCGTTATGATTATGCCTTCATTTTTTCTGAAGGATATGCGAGTGTCCAAAACAATGGTAAATATGGGTTCGTTGATACTACAGGGAAAGAAGTTGTGCCGCTTCGCTATGACAAAGTACGGGACTTTACTTCAGGTTACGCATTAGTGATGCTCAATAGTAAATGTAGCTTCATTGACCATAGTGGAAGAGAAGTCATCCCACCACGATATGACGATATAGAGGACTTTTCTGAGGGCTTTGCTGCTGTGATGTTGGATAATAAATGCGGTTTTATTGACAGTACAGGTAGAGAAGTCGTACCACCTCGTTATGACAATGTAGGATGCTTCACTCAGGGGTACGCTGTCGTACAAATGGGTAACAAATACGGCTTTATTGACCGCACGGGAAAGGAGGTTATCCCGCCTCGTTATGAGCGCATTAGCAGCATCGTCAATGGGTATATCAAAGTAACAAAAGAACAGACATTAGGGGATAAAACAGAATACCTTTTACAAGGCTATGTAGGCATAGACGGCTCAGAATATTGGGAAGGTGGCTATACCGCACCAAAGAGTACAAAATCTTTACTACAAAAGAAAGGCGGTGAGTAATGAAAACGTACATCATTCCTTTTCTCACTATCGCTGTCTTGATACTGAATACAAGTGAAGCATTGACTCAAGCAACCGAACCTTACAAATTTGACAGAGATTTTTCTCCATTATCACCAGATTATACTTTGCATGGGTACTTCAGTTCGTACAAGACTCCCAGCCATACTCTGGGGCAAGGGCGTATTCCATATCGTACAATGAGTGGAAAATGGGGCTATTGCAATGAGCAAAAACAAATTGTTATTGCTCCTGAATATGACGAAGTAGAGTGTTTCCCAGCCGTAGGATGCGCAATTGTAAAAAAGGATGGGAAATGGGGACTGATTGATTCTTCAGGTAATGTAGTTAGACCCTGCAAGTATACTTGGATTTCTCGGTCTGACAATGGAATACGAGTGAATATTGGCGGAGGTTTTAATTGGAATGACAATCTTGATGGAATACGAGTGAATATTGGTGGATATTTAAATTGGGGTGAAAATGTCGAAGGCGGAGAATGGGGATTCTTGAGCATTATGGGAAAAGAAATCCTGCCATTACGCTATACAGGGATATATGAGTCGTATGGAAAAGATACGAAAGAGCTATACGCCAAGTCAGGCGATCTTGCTCATATTTACAATCTCGACGGTAAAGAGATGATTGCTCCCAAATACAGAGATATTTATCCATTGAGATATGACACATACATTTTCATTACGAAAGATAACCGATGGAAAAAATTCGTTCCTCGCGTTCTTATTTCCGGTTCAAGTGTTTTTTCTCCTGATGATAGAGACCTTTATCCAGTGAAGCATAATACATACACAAGGCACAATGCCTATGTTGTCATTACGAAAGATAGGAAATGGGGATTCCTTAACCGTACTCTAGGAAAAGCCTTCGCTTTACGGGAATTCAGACGTGGAGATGGATGCTCAGACCATAATAGTCTAATTATCTCTAAGATAGGTACATTTGGCAATAAAATTTGGGTAGGCAGGTGTAATTCTTTTTCTCGCTGGGGTACACAGTTTTCTCTCCTAGACAGTATCGGAAGAGAAATTATTCCTCCTCGATATGTGGGGATTGAAAATCTTTCGGATGAGTGTGCCGCCGTAGAAAATAATTATGGTTGGGGGCTTGTTGACCAAACTGGTAAAGAGGTGATAAGTCCAAAATATGATCGGATTAAAAGCACAGATAATAAGAATCTATTCTGTATAGAGGTTGGTAGAAAATACGGAGTAGTTAATACAAAGGGTAAAGAAATTCTATCGCCTCGGTATGACTGGATTGAAATTTATGATGGCTACATCGTAATGAGAGATGAGCAAAAAAGTGGTCTCGTTGATTCTACTGGTAAAGAAATCGTACCACCCTACTATGAAACAATCCTTCGTTATAGCGAAGGTTTTATGGGAGTTCAGCTACACGACAAATATGGGTTTATTGACCGCACAGGCAGAGAAATTATTCCCCCTCATTATGATGCAGTCTCGAAATTTAGTGAAGGATATGCAAGTGTCCAAAGCAATGGTAAATATGGGTTTGTTGATACTACGGGAAAAGAAGTTGTGCCGCTTCGCTATGACAAAGTACGGGACTTTACTTCAGGGTACGCATTAGTGATGCTCAATAGTAAATATGGCTTCATTGACCATAGCGGAAGAGAAGTCATCCCTCCTTACTACGACGATATAGAAGGCTTTTCCGAAGGCTTTTCTGCTGTGATGCTGGATAATAAATGGGGTTTTATTGACAGTACAGGCAGAGAAGTCATACCGCCTTGTTATGACGATGTAGGATACTTCTTTCAGGGGTACGCTATCGTACAAATGGGTAACAAATACGGCTTTATTGACCGCACGGGCAAAGAATTGATTCCGCCGCGTTATGACTGCATCAGCCGTATTGTCAATGGGTATGTCCGTGTGATGAAGAAGCCTACATTCACAGAGTACATTTTACAAGGCTATGTCGGCATAGACGGCACGGAATATTGGGAAGGTGGCTACACTGCGCCAAAGAAATAGCGTGTATAATTCAATTTCTCAAACCTCTTTTCTTTTTCACAATGAATTCATTCCGAAAAATCTCTAGCGTAATAACACTCCTTTTAATGTGTGTCTCGCTCAATATCTTGTCTGCACAGATTATCGTTGACAAGACTCTCACAACTTTCGATAAACTTTCCAAAACGATTATCCCATTTGAAACAACAAAAAAGCCAACGGTAGTGATTGAACCAAGTCTGGAGGGCTTATTCACAGTTGAATATGCCAACGGGAAAGGACAAATCGTTGTTCGCACACCCGTCACGGCGGGTAAATATACTGTCACATTTACGAACGATGACAAAACAGCCTCTGTCGCATGGAAGGTCTTACCTTCGACCTTAGACAGGGAGAGCTTAAAGAATCTTGATTCTCTTCATCTCTATTATGGACAACGCCTTGTTGTTCAGCAAAAACTCTTGGCGGAGTCAGACCTTCCCTTAGATCAGTTCATCATTGAACATCAAATCGGCAACATTCCAAGATTGCCAAGCCCTTATACCGATGTATGGGTTGGACCTTACCTTTCTACTACAAAAAGAGTTTCGTGGTCGGTGGTGTGGCGCTACCCGCCAACAGGCGAACGGATAACGCTGTTTGAAAAGACGATTGTACCCCAACAGATGCCGCCAAATATTACAAGCCATGAGGCAACGGTAAAAATCCGCAGTTATGATCCTAGTACAGGAATCGCAACGGTCACCATAGATGGGCTGACAGTTCCACCGATGCTCATGGGTGTAGATGACAGCAACCCTAACGACATCAAAAGCATTATGGGCGGCACTAGCAATATAGAGTTTTCCAATCAGTGTATAGACTATTCTGCTACGTCCTTGAACGTGAGCGCACCCAAAGCTGCATCCTCAGATATGTCTTTATCATGGAAAGCCAGCGACACGACAACTCTTTTTATTGATGGAATGGGTGTGCAGACAATAACTATCAAATTTTGCAAACTACCGTCTGTAACGCCCGCAGAATGGCGAAGAATAAATGGTACGCTTAGACTTACTTTTGATGCAAGAACAGTAAACCTTCGAGGTGGCATAGCATCTGCCTACAAAAAACACTCCCTTACAATCCCCATTGACTTTACTTACGGCGCACGGCTAAGTGCAAAGGAAATGCGCCAACTCTACGCCGAAGAACGCACAAATGTATTAAAACGCTTTGCTCAAAAGCCAGACATCTTTCGTGGGAAAAATGCTCTTCGGAGACTCGATAATTACCGCTTCGCTGGTTACGCGCTCTACGAACTTGATAGCCTCGCAACTAATCGTTTGCGTGAGCACATCGCACCGCCTTTGCCCTCAATTGGATCAATTTACGCGGCTGAAGAAGAGTGTACAAATACAGATGATATTAAAAAACGTCTCAGCAAGAATCAATCCGTGCCTCAATCAATGATAGAAGATGGTGGGACTGATTGTGAAAAAGTCAGGAACTATTGGCAGAATGTCGTTGGTATAGGGCGTATTCATAGGGCTTTCGCCGTTGTTAATATGCGTAGCAGTAAACAAGATCTTATTGGTATTGTCTTTACAAAACGAACACAGCGCAGACCATCTGATACTACCGCCCTCGCCGAAGAATTGAATACCCCTCAGATTACAGGTGTATTTGAACCAGACGACATAAAAAATATCCCTACACGAGTGCTTGAAACTGATGAAGAGACAAAAAAAATGAAATTGGTGAAAGGTTCTATCGAAGGTACACCGTTCAAGACTATGAGCGACTACATTATGGAAAGCATTACGGCTGGCAAATGTAAAAACTATACCGAAGAGGTGATGCTGTTTCCTGCCACAGGAAGATAATGCCTAGGACATAGATACTTGGAGATAAACAGTTCAATTACACATCAGGAGAATTTTTCATGTTACCAATAACGAGAATTATAGCCGCAATGCTTGTGGTACTGGTCTTTATGAGCGGTGAAATAACTGCACAGAGGAGGTTTAATGTGAAAGAGTATCTCCGCAAACTTGAGTATTACCAATATGCTAACGTCAGCATATTCGAGACAGACAGTGTAACGGCTGTACGTTTCCGCGAAACCTTAACACCTCTCACACCAAAATCGGCAGTGGAAGAGGCAGCAGAGCGGGAATGTGGTGTATCGGAAAAGATTATGACTCTCGTACAGAAGAAACAATTCGTTCCTGCCTCGCTGCTAACCTCAAATACCGTAGCCTGTGAGCAAATGGTAGAATATGCTAAACGTGTAACGAAAGAA
>CALCNX010000018.1 GCA_937899715.1 uncultured bacterium
CCAGCTCTACGAGGACGCCACCAACGCGATGTGGGGCGTCGGCGCCTTCGGCTCCGTCGGTTTCCCCTCGGTCTTTGGCGCGCGACCATCAGAACGGACCGATTTTGCAGCGGAAGTTGCCTTGGGAGCCTCCGCCGCCGCGGGCGCGCTCGCCGGTGGTGCAGCGGTCGCAACTGCGCTTGGTGGCGTACTCGCCGGCGTGCTTACAGGCGTGCTTGCACTCGCCGCCGGGCTCGCTGCGCTCGACACGCTGCTTGGCGCACTCGCCGTCGCTGCGAGGGCGCTCGCGAGCGGGGCAGGCCCGCGGCCGGTTCCGAGGACGGCCGCGGCGATCGCGAGCGCCGACGACGCCGGCCTCCCGATCCCGACCGCCGCGCTGCGGTGCTCATGCTGCTGCGCAGCATGGCCGCCAATGACCGCGCCGAGATCGTCGAGTGCGCGCGATGACCCGGCCGCACCTGCCGGAAACGATCGTGCCATGAATACAAACTCTCTCTAAAAAGTCACACTGACGGCGTGAGTGGTAATGAATAAAACGCACCATTCAACACGGAAAAATTAGGCAAACTTTCTCACGTGGCAAAGTAATGAAAAGGGAAAATAGCAGAACACCGACGCAACAGGCTAGGAGGCGCTTGCGATAATAGTTTCGATATGCTCCAGTTCCTTGAGCAAGCGTGTGCGCATCTCGGCAGAATAAGGATTGTAGCGGTGCATCCCGATAAGAAGCTCCATTGAGTCGCTATACGACATATCTTTCATCGAAAGCAGATGCTTAAAACTCTGCGCATCTATGGGCGAGGGTTGTATGCCGATATTCCCCAGCACCCGCCCCAAAAGCTGCGTCAGGCAAAGATTGTAGGCGGTCGTGCGGTCATGTTCGTCAGCACTCATAGTGATAACGCGAGCGCCTTGCTTGGTGGTGATGTACGAACTCCAAAAGTCCAGAAGCCTTTGTTCATCAGGCGTAGCGTCTTCTTCGGGGCAAAGAACAAAAGGTAAATTTGCCCAACCATCTTTTGCCGACACAGGACCAAACATCGGATGCGTCGGTAAAATCGGCGCTCGCGGGCGCACGTGTTCACGCAAGATGTCGGCAGGATGCAATTTCACCGAGCACACGTCCAGCACTGGTGTTCCCTCCGGCAGAAGGGGTGCAATCTCGCGGACAACGCTTTCGAGCGCAACGATGGGAACACAAACAAACACACAATCTGCACTAAGGACACTCCGAAGTGAAACTGAATCAATGTGTTCTTGCAACGGTGCGAGCGATAAAGCAGAGTCGAAAACGAGAACCTGAAAATCCTGTGCAAGCGTGGTGGCAAGTAGCTTGCCAAAGCGTCCGTACCCGATAATGCTGATAGTTTGAATGGTCATTGTTGAATGAAATTATTGATATGCCGTGCGGTATTGTGCCGGAATTGGTCGCTCCGGCGTTTCGTCGTTCCATGCCATTGAGGAAACAAGCCATTGCTCGTTGCCGCTTGCGCCCGTGCGCACAAGCTGTATTGTGTTAATGCCCACGCTGAAAGGCTCTTTGGAATCAGCATCAAATCGGGCTTCGTAGGTGCTGAAGACGTGTGCAATATTGCCAAAGACTTCGATTGTCTGTGCAATCTCGCGCTCGTGAAATTCTTCCAAACCACCCGCAGCAATAGCCGCCCGAACAACTTCAATAAACGCATCCACGCTCATCACCTCTGGTGCGGCAGGATTGTTGTTATTGATAAGCAAGCCTTGAGGAATAAAGAGCGCTCGCAGGCTTTCAAACGTCGGTTTTTCGCCTTTGCGAAAGCAGATGCTTCGGTAAAGGTTCTGTAAAAGTTGCTCTATCAATGTGCCCCTACTTTCTTGGTTTGTCCTAAAAATCTTCAAAACGCAAACTCAACCCTGCTGCAGGTTGAGCAATACCGTTAATAAGAGCATACTGGAATCGCATTTGAAGATTCCACTGTCGTGAAATCTCCACACCTGCACTTACAGTGAGTATGAAGCGATTATCAGGCTCTCCATCTAAAAATGTCGGGCGTTCAGAATCAATTGGTGTGAATGTTGCGGTGTCACGGCGTAATGTTTGTAAAGGATCGCCACCGACGTTGCGCACGAGAACACCATTTGCATCCACTGTATTTTTTCCATGCCGTTGCCAGGCGACACGGAACGTTATTGGATAACGTGCACCATACCAATAGCGTATCTGAGTCATCAGCTCGTCGGAATTGGGCAAAAGATGCCCCGCAAAGAGGATACCATCATTAACGGCAGCATTTTGACGGTCAAAATGGGTGTACGTGTAGGGTTCGATTCGAGAATATTCGGCTGTTACATCAAACGGCGCGTACCAACCCAATACGGAGGGTAGAGCCATCACGCCAATATTCCATGCCCATTTATTTGCCCACCAAGGCTGTCCCACTTTTGACATACTGAGGTCATCAAGCATAAATGTACTTTTAAGCTGAACTCCTGAAATAGGTCGTACAGTCGCGTCCAATGCAAGTTGAAAATTATCGCGATCACGAAGGTCATTGGTGATATTGCGAAAGAAACTGATTGGCAAAGCATAGGCTAAATCAATATTGCGGCGAGAATAGATGACAATTTCGCTCACACCAATTTCACCCCAGGCTTCCCTAAAAGCAAAGCGGTGGTGAGCCATATATTTATCCGCAATAAGCGTTTGTGCTCCATGTGAAAGCGGGTTGGGTTCCGGCTGTCCTAGTAATGTAAAATGTGTCGCACGGTACTCAAATCCGTGAAATCGCGCGCCAAGCGTTACCGCATCCATTGGAAGCGCTTGGTTTGACAGAAGTGAACGCATACCATAGCCTGCGCCTATAAGCCGCGCCTCACGTCCGCCAATTGCATAGAACCAATCTTTTTCAAACCGTACGTGCGCTTCTGTTGTTTCAAAGAAACGATGATCCAGTACACGAAACTGTACGCTTTGATTAAGTAAAGGGTCGTCATATAAGAATAGTGGCGTACCGCCAAGCGTTCGTCCGGTCTGCGCCTGCAAAGTAAAGCCGAGCATATCGGATACCGTTCCCGAAATACGTCCACCCAATGCCGCAAGAATTGCTGTTGTTTGATTGCTCTCAACAGCCGGGCTGCCCGTGACCGGCATAGTTGCTGTCTGCGCACCTGATTGCGAGCGAAATTCCGCCCTGATAAACGGAACAATCCGCAGAGTCAGAACAGAATCTTCGGTGTAATAAACAAATTTTTCAGTATCATCGAAAATATGACTGAAAAGCAACGCTTCTTGTGTACTGTCTTTGGTAAACAAATGTGCTCTTTTAACACTCACAATCCCAAATTCCTTTTCAAAACGGAGTAAAACAGCTTTTTCGGATTCTGATAAAAGCGCCTGACCCGCACGAACTGATTTCAACGAGGCAAGAATCTCTTTGCGTTGAAGCGGTAGTGTTGATGTAGAAATGTCTATCGGCAAAAGCCCCTGCGCTTCCCACCGCATCAACACGACATAAATCGGATGGGCGATTGGTATATGTTCCACTTGTGCACTTAAAAACTGTACAAACAGCAGAAAAGCGGAGAATATACTGCCAATCATTGCAAAGATAGTGCGCATAGAGTTTGTTCTGTGGTTGTCAAATCAAGAAGTATAGGTAAATATACGGAGAAATAACGCTAATAAGCACAAGCATCTTTTCAACTCTCACCTTAGGATATGGGGCGAGAGTTGAAAAAATGTCTATGATATCTTATCCCTGTTGGATAGTCAGCGATTCTTTATGGATATTGTTGAATACTTCTCGCACAAATCCATCACCCAGTCCCAGCTTGCCACCTTGCGCGAGGCGCTTTTGGATAATTTCTTCCCAGCGTGCGGGCTGCAGCACATCCAAGTTGTTGTGCTTCTTGTAATCGCCAATTTCCCGCACAATGTTCATGCGAGCCGCCAATAAGTCCATAAACTCAGCATCCAAGCGGTCTATCGCAGAGCGCAGCGTGTCGAGCTTGCTGGTGTCATCGTGCGTAACCGAACCGTAGGCGGGTTGCCACGTAAGGCTATTCAGTATTTCGGCGAGTGCTTCAGGCGTAACCTGCTGCGCGGCATCTGTCCATGCGTTTTCGGGGTCAATGTGAGATTCAATAATAAAGCCGTCCATGCCCAAATCAATCGCCTTTTGTGCCACACCCGCCAGCAGTGCTCGTTTGCCCGTGATGTGGCTGGGGTCGTTGATAAGAGGCATTTGGGGCAAGCGAGCGCGGAATTGCATCGGAATCGCCCACGTCGGATTATTGCGATAGACGCTTTTTTCGTGCGTGGAGAATCCCCGATGAATCGCTATCAATTTGTTGATACCCACGCGGTACACCCGCTCCATTGCGCCCATCCACAGCTCCAAATCGGGGCTAATAGGATTTTTGACCATCATGCCCACGTCTGTACCCCGCGCTGCATCAGCGATTTCTTGCACCGAAAAGGGATTACCGGTGGTGCGAGCGCCAATCCAAAGAACATCAATACCATGACGCAAGCAATCTTCCACGTGCTGAGCCGTTGCGACTTCCACAGCCATCATTAAACCCGTTTCTTCTTTGGCACGCTTGAGCCATTGGAGCGCCTTCACGCCGTGTCCCTCGAATCCACCGGCGCGGGTGCGTGGTTTCCAAACACCTGCACGATACACACTTGCTTTGCCCGTCGCGGCGATGCGTCGTGCGGTCTCCAGCACTTGTTCTTCTGTTTCGGCACTGCACGGTCCCGAAATAAGCAAATAATTGCTTTTTGTGTTCGGTGCAGGTGGTATCCACTTTTGCCAAACCGGAATCGTCATTTCGCCGGAATCCTGCTTTTTAGCGGTTTCTAAGACTTCTTGCGGTTCTTCGGGGTCATTGGATTCATTGACGGTGATGATATGTTTCGTTGTAAGATCAATGTTTTTCTCACCCTCCTTGTACACCCCGAACACTTTGAGTTCAAGCGCTTCCGGCTTAAATTCGCGCAGTGCCTGCTCGAAATCGCTTGTGTCTTCCCACGTCATATCCACATGAATTGTGTATTCGTAAGGAACGCCGATGACAGGAATAGACTGGATTTTGGTGAGGTTGATGCCGTTGCGCTTGAAAATAGCCAGTGCGTCGGCAAGCGTGCCGGAGGTGTGCGACACGCGAAAACCGATGGATGCTTTATTGAACTCACGCGAGACGTGATTTGCCGTGCGGGAGATTGCCAGAAAGCGTGTGAAATTTTGTTTGTTCGATTCCAAGCCTTCTGCAAGAGTATCAAGCTTGTAAAGGTCAGCAGCTAGATAGCCAGCAATAGCAGCTAAGCCGCTTATATTCTCGTTGCGAATTTTTTTTGCAATGCCTGCGGTATCGAATGCTTCCTCGACGTGAATGTGAGGGTATTTCGCAAAAAAATCTCGGCATTGCAAGAGCGCCATCGGGTGTGCTTGCACGGTGTGAATATCGGCAATCGTTTGCCCGGGCAGTGCCAGCAAATTATGCTGAATCCGCACATATGTTTCGCCGATGACCGACAAATTATAGGTTTGCAAGAGCGCGTAGTTCGGCAAAATGCTACCCGCAATCGTGTTCTCAATAGCCATCATGCCCGCGCTGGCAGTATTGTTCGTGACTGCTTCACAAAGCTGGTCGAAGGTGTCGCACTCAACGATTTCAACGGTATCGCCCTTTGCGGCACCGAAATAACGCCGCGCGGCAATGTCGTGGTATGCGCCTGCAACGCCTTGTATTGCAATGGTATGGATCGCCATAAAAATAGCCTCTTCTCTGAAAAATGAAAAAGTATGTAAAAATGAACTCGTATTATGGGCAAAAAAAATCCCGCAAACTCTTGTGGGAGCGCGGGATGTTGAGATTTGATGTTATCAGCGTTTTAGTATATCAACAGTCCCGCGCTTTTACCGTAAAAATAAAAGACATAAAAGCTATAAAAAAAGAAACCACAGAACGGTTGCATAGCAGCGTTCATGCGGTCAAAAGCGGTCTCTGGCGTAGCTTTTTTGCGGAAAATGTTGATTGGGTCTTTCATCTGCGAAAACTTTGTGTATATTTGAGAGTACAAGTACTCGTACTTTTGAAAAGTAATCAAAAAATTTCGCTTGTGCAAATTTTTCTCCCAAAGCATATTTCTCGCTCCTCATTTTTTCATTGTGTGTTTCGCTGCCCACCACAAGCACCGACGAACCATTCGTGAATGAATCGCTTAGTAAAAGGAGGAAGATTTGCCGACCTACTACTGTTCACTCTTGCCCAGAATTTATGCCTTTCACCAAGACTCTTTCCTACACACTTCCCGGCACAGAACGCACTATACCCTACACCTGCGGCGCTGATATTTGGGGCTTGGCTGCCGAGTTTATCCTAGAGCGCTTCCCGAAGCATAATGTCGCCATCATCACCGATACCAATGTTGCCGAGCGCTATCAAAACCGTTTAGAAACGCTGTTTTCCGAGCATCCTCGCTTTTCCGGCGTATTTGTTTTTCCGGCAGGCGAAGCCAGCAAATCACGTGCTATCAAGGATGACCTCGAAGACCGCCTCTTTGCGGCAAAGCTGGGACGCGACACGCTTGTCGTCGCCGTTGGCGGCGGCGTGGTGGGTGATTTAGCGGGCTATCTTGCGGCGACATTTCATCGCGGAGTACCGCTTGTACACTTGCCCACGACGCTTCTGGCACAGGTGGATAGTTGTATTGGCGGCAAAACGGGCATCAATCACAGCGCAGGCAAGAACCTCATTGGTGCATTTTATCAGCCCGAAGCAATTTTTGCTGATATTACCACCTTGGAAACCTTGTCCGATATAGAATTTTACAATGGAATGGCTGAGGTGATTAAGTACGCCGCTTCGCTCGACCCCGACTTATGGACGTATCTGGAAGCGAACGAAGCAGCAATCAAATTGCGGAGCCGTGCCGTTTTGAGTCATATTATTGCCCGCTCGGCACAGCTCAAAATGGACATCGTATGTGCAGACGAAAAAGAAGCCGGTGTTCGGGCGATTTTGAACTTCGGGCACACCTCTGGACACGCTTTTGAGGCACTAAGCACGTACCAAATTGCCCATGGATTTGCCGTAGCCTCCGGGATGCGTGTTGCAATGCGGCTTTCGGCTGAACTTTTGGGTTATCCCGAAGACTCTGTAAAGCGCTTCGACACGCTCTTGGAACGGTATCATCTCAAAAATGAT
Organism: uncultured bacterium; assembly: GCA_937899715.1. Lineage (GTDB taxonomy): Bacteria > Bacteroidota > Ignavibacteria > Kapaibacteriales > UBA4661 > PH2015. The sequence continues at coordinate 7,192 of CALCNX010000018.1, forward strand.
TACTCGCATCGTTTCTCACGCGATGCGGTGTGGCACTCTCTGACGATGGACAAAAAATCACGTGAAGGTGCGCCGCGCTTTGTGCTTATGCGCTCTCCTTCGGAATATGTTCTTTCGCATCCTGTTGAACGAGACGCATTTGAGCGGGCGCTGAATGCAAGCATCGTAGGCGCAGTACCGCCGCAGATGTGCGTGTCGGTGATGCCGCAATACGCTACGGACATTGTACCGATGCTTGGGCGTGCTGCCGACGCTGATATGATTGAGCTTCGCGTGGATATGATTCCGATGGAGGAACTTGAACTTATGGACTGGGAATTTATACGCGAACACGCCCCGAAAAAGCCACTACTTGTTACCTGTCGCTCCCGCGAAGAAGGCGGCTATTTCATCGGTTCGGACGAAGAGCGTTTGGCAATGTACAACGATGCAATGCTCGCGGGCGTGGAGTGGCTTGATGTGGAACACGCCATTGCGGACGAGTTGCTGCCCTATCTCCCCATTGGCTTGCCCACGAAAATTGTTCTGTCGCACCATATTATCACGACCGGAGCCACCTTCGAGGAATTGCGCGACAAACTGGACGATATGACCAGTATTTACGCCGATGTCTATAAACTTATCTTCACTGCAGACAGTCCCAGCGATGCGCTCGTGGCAATGAACCTCATCGAATATGCAAAGTCCCGTTTTCTGAATGTGGTCATTCATGCCATGGGTGAACTCGGTGAGCCGTCGCGCATTCTCGGTTCCGTACGCGGCAATGCGTGGACATATCTGGCATTAGACGGTGAAGCGCCGACGGCTTCAGGACAAATAACGCTTAGCGAGGCAAAAAATGTCTATTTCCTGCACGAAAAAAGTATGCAGATTAGCGTATATGGCTTGCTTGGCTACCCTACGCGCCAGAGCAGGGGCAAGTATCTGCACAACGCGCTCTACAAGCTGCTGCCGAATAGTAATTCGCTTCTCTATTTGAATTTCCCGACTCCCGAAGCAAAACAATTCTGGTCGGACTGGCGCGAAAGCCTTTCGGGGCTGAGTATCACCATCCCGCACAAAGAAGCAATTTTCAAGCTCCTCGACGATATTTCCGAAGAGGCTCGGCTTTCCGGTGTGTGCAACACTGCCATTCCCATCAATGGTCGCTGGAAGGGCTTCAATACTGATGTTTTGGCGCTGGAAGATATTTTGCGTCCCCATGAAAAAGATTTGGAATACGGTGTTCTGATAATCGGCACTGGTGCAACCACGCAGAGCACGATTGCGGCACTGAACCGCTTAGGTGTCAAAAAAATATACGTGATTGGCAGGAATCGTGCCCGCGTAGGCGCTATTACGAACAAATTTGGTGTGAAGGCTGTTACCGAATCTGATTTTGGAATGTTAGATATTGGCGGCATTATCCAAACCACATCCGTCGGTATGACACCGCACGTGGATGAAATGCCCTACGGCAGCGAGTTATTTCGGCGCGGTATGATTGTGCTGGATGTTATTTACAATCCCATTCGCACGAAATTTATCCAGACTGCGCAGTACGAGGGCTGCACAACGATTACCGGCGACGAAATGTTTATCCGTCAGGCAGCGCACCAATTCCGCCTTTTCACGGGGGTAGATGTACCGATTGAGGAAGTACGCCGTGTGTGGAACGGGATTACAAGCTAGGCACTACAGACTCGCCAACGAAAAAAATGCTACTAGAGAAAATTCTTGCAGCGCAACGCACCAAACAGCTACTAAAAATGGAAAAACGCCTCATCAAAACCGCAGTCGTGCGCGGCTCTCTCGCTGTTCCGACTTCCAAAAGCCTTACCCATAGAGCGCTCATTATTGCTGCCTTCGCCTCCGATGCTTCCGACAGTCCTGCCATTGTGCGCAATCCGCTCCGTAGCGACGATACGACGCTGACGCTGGAAGCGCTACGGCGCATAGGCTATCCGATCAAAATAACCGAGAACGAGGACAACATTGAAACAGTCGAATTTGCCGGAAAGCGTTCCCGGACAAACGGTGCGGTAAATATCAACATCCACCATTCGGGCACAAGCGCACGGTTGCTGACGGCGGTAGCAGCAGTGCAGCCTATTGATGAGAATGCCTACATTGAGATTGACGGCTCCGAGCGTATGCGTGAGCGTCCGATGCAAGAGCTTATTGAGCCGCTTTCCGCCTTGGGTGTCAGCCTTCAGCATCAAAACGGTTTTCTCCCTATCCGTATCACCACGCCTATTTCCGGCACCAATGAAATGAAAACGGTGCGCGTGGAAGCATCGAAATCCTCACAATTTCTTTCGGCATTGCTGCTCATTGCACCGCTCTTGGAGCATGGTCTGCGCATTGAGATTGCGGGCGATATTGCGTCCAAATCCTATTCCGACATGACCATTGCACAGATGCGTTTAGCAGGTGTTCACGTGGAAGAACACATTGAAAGTGGCTTTGTGCGCGGATATTCGGTAGTTGGAAAGCAAACATATACGTTGCCCGACTACACGGTGGAGGGCGACTACTCTTCTGCATCGTACCCGCTTGCCGCTGCGGCAATTACAGGAAGCACCGTGACGGTGAGCAATCTCACCCCAGACTCTCCGCAGGGCGACCGTGCGATTGTTGAAATCTTGCAAAATTTTGGAGCCTCTGCCTTATGGATGGAACGCGGGCTTACACTTATTGGAAGCAAGCATTTACGCGGTGTGGACTGCGATATGAATTCCTGCCCCGATATTGTGCCGACCGTCGCAGTGGTGGCAATGTTTGCCGAAGGGCGTTCTACGTTTCGCAACATAGAACACCTGCGCTATAAAGAGTCCGACCGCATTGCGGCAGTGATAGAAAATATTGAGCGTTTGGGCGGACGGGCGTTTGTGGAAGGAAATGCTCTCGTTGTTGAGCCTGTTACTCCGCTGCATGGCGCTTCTATCTCCACTTTCGACGACCACCGTATGGCAATGAGTTTTGCGCTGGCGGGCTTGCGAGTAGCGGGGGTAGAAATTGAAAACCCTTCATGTGTCGCAAAATCCTACCCTCATTTTTGGCGTGATTTTGAGCGGCTTTGTGCGTAAATTGTAGAATAATTTTTGCTTTGGTGTGTTTTCATTGCCCCATGTCCATGAACCGCTTCTCACGTCTATCTGTTTTCTGGTTTGCGCTGTATTTTTATGGGGCTTCTCATGCCGTTGCCATTGGGATAGCCCGCCACGATCTTATGCACGATTCGACAACCGTACCCGAAGAAAAAGTATTATCGCTCAGTAAACTCTCCATGACACCGGATTCGCTAGTTCAATACGGCATCAGGCAAATGGACTCGCGTAAATACGTGCTCGCGCAGGAGGCATTCGAGGAAGCAGTAAAACTTGACGCTTTGAACTGCGAAGCGCACTGCCGCTTGTGTCAGATGGAAATTGTGCAAGGAAAAAACCTTGAAAAAGCAGAAGAGTATTGTTTGAAAGCAATCCACATCAGTCCCAAGAATGCTGATTATTACTATTGGCTGGGAGCAGTCTATGGTCTGCAAGCGCTCAATGGCGAGCTTATTGACGCATTGGCTGTGGCAAGCCGCCTCCGCGATGCCTTCCAGAAAGCGCTCAAAATAAACCCCAAACACGCAAACGCCCGCTTTGCAATGGCGCAATACTACCTGCAAGCCCCGCCCTACGCAGGTGGCAGTATCAAAGAAGCACGACGCTTAGCGCTTGAAGCAATGCCATTCGATGAACTCACCGCACGACGGATTTTGGCAAGCGTTTATCGCGTTGAGAAAAAACCCGCAGCCGCTGAAGATGAGTACCGACGCGCTGTTGAGTCAGACCGCAAGAACGTGGAAGTTTTGAATGAATTTGCTGTCTTTTACATCAATGAAAAGCGCTACAACGAAGCTATTGAATGTTATGAGCGTGCCCTGGCGCTGGACACAACGAATATGTTTATTCTACAAGGCTTAGGCGATGTGTTTACGCTCCAAAATCGCTACGACGAAGCAATTGCAATGTACCAGAAATCGCTTTCTATCTTACCTCGCCACACTTCAGCTCTCATGGGATTGGCACGACTGAGTGAGCGTCAAAAAAATAAGCCCGAAGCTATAAAATACTATACACTCGCTGCAAAATGCGAACCCAAAAGCAAACTTGGGAGAGAGGCATTGCGCCGTCTGCGCGAGATCAAGCGGGAAAAATTATGAGAATCCATCCGGCAACGGCAGAGCGAAAGTCTATTTGCCCCGCTTGGGTATTTCTCTTTGCAGCCTTTGTGTTGTTTTTACCGTTCCTCGTGCAAGCAAGAGGGACAGTTGACACATTCTCTCGCCTTTCCCCACGTCATATCTTCAGCAGCACTGCGTCCGTTGGCATACGGTTCGTTACGGCGTGGAAAGTTGCTTTTGACGATAAGGGCTTCTATGCCGACCCAAACATATCCGATTCCGCATGGACACTTGTCGGTACGACGCTTCTCGACCCCGACAGCGCACAGACAAAGTACTGGAACGGTATTGGCTGGTTTCGGTTGTGGTTAGATGTGGATTCGGCGCTGGTGGGGCATCAGGTGGGAATGAATTTTTCTAAGCACCGGGGCGCATCGGAGATATTTTTGAATGGGAAACGCCTTTATACTCTTGGCGTAATCGCCCCGAACGGTGCATCGGAGCGTGTGTATCAGCCGATGGTCATTTATCCGATTGTTTTTGCAAAGCCGGGTCTGAATTGCATTTCGATACGCTATGCGAATCATTCTGCGGCATGGTTCCACCGTAATTACTTCGATGCGGGTTTTGAAATTGTTTGGCAAGATTTCAATATTCAAAACCACGACAATTTCTCTCGCAAAATGCGTCGTGCGGAATATCGAATCTTATTTGCCGCCGTGCCGATAGCAATTGGTCTGCTCCACTTTCTGCTCTTTATTTTCTATCCACAATCGCGCTTTAACCTTTACTATGCGCTCAGTGTATTTTGCTACGGACTGGCATATTTTTGCAATTCCGGCATGGGGCTTACCACCAATCCTGTTTGGGCAGTAGTCTATGAACGAAGTGGTGTGCCGCTTTATATCGTGATGTTTATGAGTTTAATCTTTTTCATTCACGAAACAACGTATCAGCACTTACCCAAGCGCACACCGTGGATTATTGCCGCAGCATTCCTTTCGGTGTTGTACGCTTCTTTTGATATGCGTCATTCTGATTATGTCATGGCGCTCTGGGGTGTTTTGATGGCAGTAGAACTTGTACGGTCGTTTTTCCTTAGCTCCAAGACGCAACGAAGTGGCGCTGTGCAAGATGGGGAACTGCTTATCATTGGTATCGGTGGCTTATTTCCAACGGGCATTTATGTGTTGCAGCTTCTCAGCACCTACGCCAATGTTTCCATGCCATACAGCTTGCTTCAGCGCTTTGTATTCGGCGATCCTTTGTCCTTTGCATTTCTGTTTTTTATAGCGGCAGTCTCTATGTCTCTTGCCAAAGGGATTGCTCGCACCAATGCGGAGCTGGCAACACAGTTGGAAGAAGTGCAAACGCTTTCTGAAAAGGCTCTTGAGCAAGAGCGAATCGCTGCTGTGCAAATAATGGAGCGCGCAGTCTTGGAGGCAGATAACGCCCGCAAAACCGCCGAACTGGAAGAAGCACGCAAACTCCAACTTTCGATGCTGCCGACCCGTTTACCGTCGCTACCCGGTATTGAAATTGCTGCATTTATGCAGACTGCTACCGAAGTCGGTGGGGATTATTACGATTTCTGCGAGGCGGAAGACGGCTCGCTGGTGCTCGCTATCGGCGATGCAACCGGACACGGCTCAAAGGCGGGATATTTCGTGGCAACCACAAAAAGCTATTTTCAGTCGAATGTTTGCCGCGCCTCCCTGCCGGAACTGATGCACAGCATCTCACAAGGCTTGCGAAACATGAATCTGCGCGGAATGTTCATGGCACTTCTCACCATTCGCCTTCAAGACCGCTCTCTTACTCTCTGCAATGGCGGTATGCCACAGCCACTTTTACTCAAAAAAGATGGCAGTTTAGAAATTATTGATTCAAAAGCATTGCCCCTTGGAGCAGTGCGTTCTGCGAAATATGAGGAACTTTCACGCCGACTGGAATCGGGCGATGCGCTCGTACTGGTCAGCGATGGCGTGACGGAGCGCTTTAGCGCGGAACAAGAGCTTTATGGACTGGAACGGCTCTGCGAGGTGTGCCGGAGCGCTGCCACGAGCTGTGCTTCTGCCGAAGAAATTATTGACGTAATTATTGACGCAAATGGCGCATGGGCACAGGGGAGCGATGGCATCATAGCACCGCCGCACGACGATGTAACAGTGTTAGTGATTCGTGCCAGATAACGTTGCTCCCAAAATACCACAGTTTTGGTACGTTTTCTTTTATGCGTTCATCGAATTTCTTGCTATTTTGCCTAGCATTGTAAACACAGAGTAAACGAAGAATACTGAGACGAACATAGTACGACGGAATCCTTTGTATCCAACACATCATTTGGAGAATTACCGATGGAACATCCCAACCACATTCTGATTGTTGATGATGTGCAGGAAAATATTCATCTTTTAGGAATCATGCTGCAAAAGCGTGGTTTCGTTGTGACATCGTGCATGAGTGGCGCGGACGCACTGGAGAAAGTCGGTATTCAGTTACCCGACCTTATTCTCCTTGATATTTCAATGCCTGAGATGGATGGATTTGAAGTAACACGTCGGCTTAAAAGCTCGGCAATCACCCGCGATATTCCCATTATTTTCTTGACCGCCTTCACGGATAAAAAGCGGATTGTTGAAGGTTTTGAGTTGGGGGGCGTGGACTATATTACCAAGCCGTATAACGCGCCGGAACTCTTTGCCCGCCTCAGAACGCACTTAGAATTAAAGCACACCAAGGACTTACTTTTACAGCGCAATCAAGAACTTCAGGAAGCAAATGAGAAACTACACCAACTCAATACGGACAAAGATGAGCTTCTCGGCATTGTTGCGCACGACCTGAAAAGCCCACTCAGCGCTATTCGCGGTATTGCCGATGCGCTTGTCAACGATACAACATTGCCTGAGCAGGACATCAAAGAATTTAATCAGACAATTCTTGACACTTCCGACCGTATGTTCTCGCTCATTGCGGAACTCTTGAACGCCAATGCAATTGAACGTGGCGGAGTGGTATTCACGAAGCGCCCCGTGAGTGTCGGCGAAACCATGCGCCAAATAGTGCAGCAATACGGCAAGCAAGCGGAAACAAAATCCATCAATTTTAATCTCGATATTGAAAGCGGCGCAATAGCATACACCGACGATTTCGCATTATATCAAATTTGCGATAATTTTGTCTCGAATGCTCTCAAATATTCCCCTGCCGAAAAAGCAATTGCAGTGCGGGTAACCACAAAACTATATAGCGCAAACGGGCAAGCCGCACATCAGGTTGTCCGCGTGGAAGTGCAAGACGAAGGTCCCGGACTGAGCGAAGAAGACCAAATGAAGTTGTTTGGAAAATTTATGCGTCTCTCAGCCCGCCCCACAGGCGGCGAACATTCGACGGGCTTGGGGCTGTCTATTGTTAAAAAGCTCGCAGAGGCTATGGGAGCACGCATTGGCTGCCACAGTACATTAGGGAATGGCGCAACATTTTTCTTGGAAATCCCCTGCGCCACGGCAGAACAGGTAGCCGAAATGAGCGTTGAAGCCTAAAGCGCTTTTGCCAAACCTCTTTGAAACCTTTTCTATTCTTATCAAGTATCTCTATGTTCAGCGAAATTGAATTTAATCGAATTAAACGATTACCGCCGTATATCTTTGCCCAGATTAACGACCTCAAAATGAAAGAGCGGCACGACGGCAAGGACGTTATAGACTTCAGCATGGGCAATCCCGATGGCGACCCGCCGCAAGAAATTGTGGCAAAAGCAGTCGAGGTCTTGCAGCGCCCCAAGACGCACCGCTACTCGGCTTCTAAAGGAATTGTTCGCTTGCGTGAAGCGATTTGCAAATGGTACGAGCGCCGCTACGACGTGCATCTGGACTATGAGCGTGAGGCAATTTCTTCCATCGGCTCAAAAGATGCGTATGCTCACTTTATGCTCGCAACCGTTGACCCGGGCGACTTGGTGATTGTGCCCGACCCCAGCTATCCGATTCACACCTACGGCGTGGTCATTGCGGGCGGCAACGTCAACCGCGTGAAACTTTCGCCCGACGAAGATTTTTTTAGCAATCTTCACAAAGCTATACGTGAAGCCATTCCGAAGCCGAAGTTTGTGGTCGTCAATTTCCCCAATAATCCTACGACTATCACGGTTGAATTGGATTTCTACAAAGAGCTTGTCGCTTTGGCGAAAAAAGAGCGTTTCTATGTGGTGAGCGACATTGCTTATGCTGATATTTGCTTCAACGGCTACAAAACGCCATCCATCATGCAAATTGAAGGCGCAAAAGATGTTGCTGTCGAGACCTTTACGCTGTCAAAAAGCTACAATATGGCTGGCTGGCGCACGGGCTTTATGGTTGGGAACGAGCGATTGGTCGGAGCGCTGGCAAAAATCAAAAGCTACTACGACTATGGCGTACACACTGCCTTGCAGGTGGCTGCTATTGAAGCGCTGAACAATCACGACCAGGATGTAGAAATCATACGCCAGACCTACGAAAAACGCATGAAAGTTCTTGTGGAAGCATTCAACCGTGCGGGCTGGGAGATGGAAGAGCCGAAAGCCAGTATGTTTGTGTGGGCAAAGATCCCCGAGCATTTCCGTCATTTGGGCAGTTTTGAGTTTGCCAAAAAACTTATTACCGAAGCGCAAATCGCGGTTAGTCCGGGCATTGGTTTTGGTCCCTACGGCGACGATTATGTACGCATTGCGTTCATTGAAAATGAGCAGCGCATTCGCCAAGCAGCACAAAACGTAAAAGATTTCTTCAAGCGCGAGGGCGTAAAACCGAGCACAAAAATAAATACGAACGGAAAAGTTGCATTATCTGAATAATAGTTGTATATTAGAAGTCTTGTTGAGATTGACTTTTGGCTCGGGGCGTAACTCAGCCCGGTAGAGTGCCAGTTTTGGGAACTGGACGTCGCATGTTCGAATCATGTCGCCCCGACTCTCCAATCAACAGAAAAGCCGCATCATTACTGGTGCGGCTTTTGTTTTTTATGTATCCAAATGCGTCGAGAAGTTCATTGTTTCTTCGGCAAAATAAACGCTGGAACAGGCTCTGAGACTTGTGCGTCAAAAATATACGGTGCAGAAGATGTGATTCGGCTTGTTTCTTTGAAGGCAACGGGCGCACGTCCGGTTTCGATGAAAAAGAGTGCTGCTTTGAGTGAGCTTTCCTGTGGGTCGCCGAAGTCTCGCGTAATATCGTCCGTAGCTGGAATGTCGGGTGCGAAACCATTTACAAAATCTGCTTGCCCAAGAGCATTGGTGTAGGCAAAGCTAATTGGCAGTAGCATATAGCCGGATTTCTTATGAATCACAATGTTTGACCCGACGGGCTTGCCGTAGGAAGTTGAACCAACTGTTTTGACGGTGATGTAAGGGCGCAGTGCATTGATGGTCATTTCGCTGGCAGAGGCAGTTCTATTGGTAGTGATGACAAACAAGCGATTTAATGACAAACCGTTTGAGCGCGATGACATTGTATATTTCTGATTGTTGATGGTATATCGGCTATTGTATGTAATGCGTGCATAATCTGTGCCGGCAAGTTGCGACGCAATATTGCTGCAAAGCGTGCCGACAGTCGCCACCGAACCACCACCGTTGTATCGCAGATCTAAAACCAGCTCTGTTACATTCTCGCCCCTTAACGTGGCAAATGCAGTCTCCAACTCACCCACAGCGCTTTGTGTGAAAGAGGTAAAGACTAAATATCCTACTTTTTTGCCAGCAATGGTGTAGGTACGGACAAGCGGAACAACTTGCTCATCATATATTGTTCGCATCATCGAAAGTGTTTGTCGAGCGCCATCATTATTTTCAACCACTATCGTCGTTGTCATTCCTAAATTATCGGTAAGTGTTTTCCAGTCCTTGGAGTTATTGGGCATTGGAATACCGTCGTAAGTGATGACGCGTTGACCACGTTTTAAGCCTGCGCTGGCTGCCGGGGAACCGGCTACTACACGTGTTATCCGTACCTCCCCCTCTTTCACCCACACTGATTCAAAGCCAAATTTAGGCATTCGGGTTGTACCCATAATTAGGGTATTATAGTATGCCACTCCGTCTTGAATAATAGCGCTGAAACGATCGTCAGGTCGAACCTTTGTAAAATTGAGCAAAGAATCGGGTGTCGGGAAAGAAGAGGTGTTGAGATTCGCAGGCACTCGGCTGCGCCAGTAATAAATGTCCTGCATACCAAGATAAAGAAATGCGGGTAAATCAAGATTTTCGGCATCGGTATTACTATAAATATCTGGAATCGGCGCATCTCGTTTGAACCACGACTGTTCAGGTCCGGCAGGCTCTACGGGCTGTTTCGGGCAAGCGCTCAGAATAAATGCCAAAGGAAAAAGTAGTGCGAGAGTAAAAGCGCGGGTTTTCATGGTATAAGAAAAAAAATGGAAACGCGAGACTGGGGGGAGTAACTGTCGTAAAATACAGAAGTAACGGAATTTGCACGACAAAAAACTCGGACGATGCCTTGTTTGGGCTTTATTATTATCGAAGTTGTTTAACATTTTTCTGAAAACCGCATTAAATGTGCTTTTGTCGAATGGCGCAATTTTCTTCAATCCTGTTCGCCCAAATAGCTTTGAACGGCTCTGCAAGGCAAAACACGAAAAAAACTTTAAGCAACTTCATCGTGAATCAGTTGAATTGATTGGATACGCAAAATTATCACTCAACGAATCAACTGCAAATGTGCTCCAAAGCGCTTGTATGCGAGTGCTTCCAGCACGATTGCATTGGTGTTACAGGTGATTGCCTTGTTTGGTTGTCCCGTTTGCTCATACATACCGGAATACCAGCCTTTTTGCGGGTCATAGAGCGATTTAATAGTTTCAAACAAACGTTTGGTGTAAGGAGTTTGATACAATGCGTACCAACCAAACACCGCTTTGGTGCTAATGGAGCGGAAGCGTGATACATCTTCGCCTTTGTCTGTAATGCAATTCCATGCTTTGCCGCCCGTATAAACGGTGTTATACACGAAATACGGCGGTGCGTCGATGTTGTCCTCGCTTACAGCCGTCAACACTTTTGTTTGGTCGAAATGCTTTTCTTGTGCGGCATAGACGCGGTATGCGAATTCGCGGGAGATATTATCGAAGCCAAACTCCAAGCCATCCAAAATATATGGCTCACTAACGACGTAGTTAAATGCTTTGTAACGGTCAGGCGAGCGGCTATCGGTGGGAACTTGGATGCCATCAATGGTCTCGAAGTGTAAATAATCATCCTGACGAAGCGCTACCGATACATCCGCACCCATGAGTGAATAAGACTTTGCGGCATATTCTTCGTACCCCAATCTGCCCTCTTGCGGGTACTCCGTGCGATTGCTGTCGCCTACCACTGCGCCATACAGTGTGCCGCCGCGCACGACATTCCGAAAGCGCAAGCGCTCCAGCACGAGACGCACGTCTCCGGCAAATTCAGGATAATTCCACATAAGAATATTCATCGGCACGAACAATCGTCCAATGTCAATTGCCGACCAGCCAATGCCGCGTGGCGTGGGGCTGTTATCGTAATTTGCCATTTCTTTGGTAAGCGTGTTGTAGGATTTATTGGGCAATTCATTGTCGAAGAGTGCTAATGTCGAAAGCGCTTGAAGGGCAGATTTTATGCGCTCCGTAAAGACAGTTTTTGAGATAACTCCCAGCTTGTATGCCGAAATTATACCCATCAGGTACGATCCTGTGTCCCACATCGTGGAAGCAGGATAGCCGTCCACAGAGTTCACTAAGCCTGTTTGCGGTTGATAATTTTTCTCGAAATATTGCCATGCAATACGTGCAAATTCTCGCTCTTCAGTGCTTAGTTCTCCGGGCGACGGCATGGGTAGGCGCGAAGTGCGCTCCAAAGTGAATTGTGCTGAAGATTGCTGTGGCAATGACGTGCCTGCGATCATGCCTGCAGAGCCGGGCAGTTTCAAACTGTCCAGTGCAACAATAATGCCCACGGACGTGAGCAGTCCGAGTATGATGATGATGCGGCTGCGTGCCGCGCGGATTCCGTCTTTGAAGGTCATTGTGCTTGATGTTTTGAGTGTTGAATGAAGGGTAGGAATCCCTTGACAAATGAAGATTGTTATTGTTACTTAGGTCTCTTTCGGCTTCCACAGCGCCGCTGCTACCAAACCGCTCATAGCGCTGACGTTGACAATTCCCCAGAAAAGATTGATGATAAAGCCTGCGTAGTTAGTTGTTTTACCAAGCCAAATCATTATTCCGGCATATATTAAGCCCAAAATAGTCAGAACAATAACCGCAAGTTGGGGGACGACCAGATTCAAGAAATTGCCCTCCTGACGGTCTTTTGGGGTAACGTGAAAACGGATTTTTTCGCCGCGAAGGACCGTCCAAAGCGCTCTCAGGTTGATAGGAAAAAATGACAAATAGCTTGCCATTCCCTGCCAACCCGGAACACCCCACGTACCGACCAAAAAGGCGAGTTCACTCATAACAATAAACGGCAAAAATCGCTTTGCAAACTCGGCAGTGTCAGCGCTCACAGGCGAAACACCTGTGAAGAGATAGACAATGGGCGCAAAAAGGAAAATAATATTCCATGCGCCTGCCAGATAAGAATAAAACGTTGCAAAGTACATGGTGCGCTGTGCAAACGTCATACGGCTTTTGCGAAAAATCGGATTGTCGTGGAAGAAAATGTCTAATGAGCCGCCCGCATACTTAAAGCGCTGAATCGTCCAACTGAGCAAGTCTTGGGGCGATAGCATTTTCGATTCCACTTCGGGGTGGAAGATTGATTTCCACGCACGTGCTTCGTAGGAATGGAGCACGATGGACGTGTAAATGTCCTCCGAAACGTGGAATTTATACGGCACAACCTCAGTTTCAAGCGCCAGTTCCTTGCGCATTGCGTCCGAAAGGTCGCGTTTGATGTCTTCGTCGTGAATTTCTTCGGTAAAGCGGCGTACCTCGCCATCAATCGCATCGGCGTAGGTCTGCATGGCAGCTTGCATCACGGCTTCGCGGCGGTGAACAGAACTTGCACCGCAGCAAAATGAAGCATTTGCCCAATTTCGGCGGCGCTGAATGATTTCAAAAAACATTTGCGGGTCATTCACAAAGCGGTCATGTCCCACTTCCACTTTGCCAATGATTCCTTCCACAGCCGCTCCTATCACATATCCTGCATAGGAAAATCTGCGAAGCATCCAGTTCTTCAGACGCTCTCCTGCCGTCAAATCAAAGAACCACTGCGGGGTTTGCACCCACGCCACATCAGGGTCGCGGAAATAGCCAAGTGTGTGCTCCAGCATTGTCGGGAAGGGGCGCGTATCGGCATCGCAAATAACGATAAAATCACCGAAAGTCTGCTCCATCGCGTTGCGCAGATTTCCGGCTTTGAAGCCCATGTTGTTATTGCGGGTGATGTAATTCACACCCTCTTCTTCCGCCACGCGGCGCATTTCATCACGCTTGCCGTCGTCCAGAACGTGAATGGCAATATCTATCGGGTGTGGATAGCGCATTGCCTTGGCATCGCGTATGCCCATGCGGACAAGCTCAACGTCTTCGTTATAGGTCGGGAAAAATACATCCACCGCCAGAGGTCGCTCTATGCCGTGTAGGGCATCTTCTTCGCGGACACACTCGCGGATAAAGCGGGGCGGTTCTTTTTTTGGCGTATCCTCAGTTTTCCAAAGATTGATGGCGAAAAGAATCAGCCCGAAATATGCACAAGTTTCGGCAAAAAGAAGCGGTATCGCAAACCAGAGCGCTTGAGCATTGATACTGGAAGTCCAGCGCCACACAATATACCACGCGCCCAGCGTCAAAGCTATTGTTGCCAAGAATTGCCACAATGCTTCTCGCGCAGGCGAGTGCGGAATCGGTGCCGGAGGGCGGCGGTTTTCAAATTCGTGAAAATAGTATTCGGACATAGTGCTTTACAACTTTATTATGGCATATCATCAACAAAGATAATATCAAGTGTTTCCAAAAAATGTGCAAGTTGATTGATGGTCGCTTCCACTTGCGATATATCGGAGGATTTAGCGGCTTCTTCCAATGTGCGCCCAATGGTGCTTACTTCCTCTAACCCATAGGACGATCCGGAACCCTTCATCGTATGACCAATAGAGCGAATCACTTCGCTATTGCTCAAATGAAGTGCTTCACGAAGCATAGCAATATCTGCCCGACGGTTGTCAAGATAACGCGGAATAAGCGGCTCTAAATCTGACGAAATATGAACGATATTTTTTTCCATATCCCTTACCTCTGCTTTTTATTTCTTACAATGAAGTCTCTTGGTGTGCTGCTTGCGATGGTAAAAAATATTCGTCGAATCCGGCAATGATTTGGCGAATCACGGACAAATTTCCTTTGGTGAAACATCGGTCGCAACCGACGGCAAGAACCTTCTCGATTTCCGGTAAACCTTCGTGCGCAGTCAGTCCCCAAATGGGAATGGTGCTATATTTAGGCATTTGTCGTAGTATTGGAGCCGCTTCGTACCCGGTCATTACGGGCATTTGCATATCAAGCAAAATTGCATCCACGTCATGGTTCTGACACAAATTAAGGACTTCTTGTCCATTCGTCGCAAAAATAATTGAGTATTGTTTCTGTTTGTCAAATTGCAATTTTAGTAATAAGCGATAGTCGTCGCTATCGTCGGCAATGATAATAATGGGCTTGCGGTCAAGCCACTTTTGAACAAACTCTTGCAACTGTTGTTTTTTTACCGGTTTCGACATATAATCATCCATCCCTTTTTGCAAGCAGAGTTCGCGGTAGTTCTCCATCGTATGCGCCGTTACAGCCAGTATTGGTGTGCGTTTGAAGTGGTTATTCGCCTCAAAAGCACGAATACATTCCGTTGATTCAAAGCCATCCATAAGCGGCATTTGGACATCCATAAGAATAACATCGAACCTGATTTTCTGTGCTTCCGCTAATGCTTCCAGACCATTATTTGCGATGGTAATAAGCGGTGCATTGCCCTCTTTATCATTCAGCCCACGAAGAAATAATTCTGCCAAATTACAATTATCGGGGTCATCGTCCACAATGAGGATACGTCTGCCAACAGCATTAGCGCTTGGTTGTGTGTTTTTCTGTGAGGTTTTGCCGGAGGCGGATTTCCCCGTTTGCTCTTCCTTTGCAGCACTGCTTTTCGAATGGCTTGCGACGACATCATCGGTTGTTCCTGTGCTGTCGGTGCGTATCGTGTCTGTTGACAGGGCTACAGAGCTTCCTTCGGCTGCGCTTTCGACCGAAACGACAATGTACATGATTGTTTCGTTGTCATTAACGTACTCTTTTTTCTCGCTCCAAAAAAATCCGCCCATTGCCATAATCACGCTGCGGGCGAGCGATAATTGCAGGCTTTCGGCGCTCACGTCCGGTGATTCTTCTTCGTGTTGGATAAGAGCAAGAATCTGCCCGCGCTTTTGAGTATTGATAGTCGTCGCAATCCCTCGTATCGTAAAGTAAAGCCCGCCAAAATCTTCACTTGCACTTGGTAAAAATTCCAGTGCAACGTGAATTGTACCATCATTCATAAAACTTGCCAGAATTGACACGACCGTTAGAAGAACCTGATACAGACGCACGGGGTCGCAGAGAATCTGACTCGGCACCGCTTCGTCAATTGCCGAGGCAATGATAATATTTCGTGAGGCAATTCGTTCGCTCAACACTTCTACAATATTTCGCATGATGGCGCGAGGTTCTGCCGGTACTCGTTCCAAACTAAGAGAACGACCTTGAGAGCGTGAATACTCAAAAATATCATTGATAAGTGAAACAAGAATGTCTGATTTTGAGCGGGCGAGTGCAAGGATTTCTTTCTGCTCGGATGTGAGGGGTGTCGAGGCAAGAAGTTCCAGAGCACCGATAATACCATGCAAGGGTGTTCGCATCTCGTGGCTTAGGCGGGAAAGGAGGGTTACCTTTAGTTCTGCCAGCCCTTGTTGCTCCTCAATGTTCCGTGCCGTAATGAATAAATCTTGTGTTGTACTTTGGTTATGCTTAAGAACACTGAGCGTCATCTCAACGCTGATAACGCGACCATTTTTTGCACGATATTTCCACATACGGCGCTGCCTGTGCGAGCGCTCTGCGGCAGCAAAAAGCAGCCCTACATCCGTGAGATTTTTAATACCAAATGCCTGTGAAAGCTCATCACGCAGATTTTCTAATTCCTCTTTGTCTTGCAGAATACTGATATTCTGTTTCTTTACCAGTTCATCCGCCGTGTAGCCAAGCAATTCCTCTGCCGAACGATTGCAAAACAGGATTATGCCTTCCTTGTCAATCGCCAGCACAGCTGAGGCAAAATTGTCCAGCAGAGTATCGGTGAAGGCTCGCGTATCTAAAAAATTTGCCATGCTATGCGATAATTATTGAGGTTTCGTGCGGCTTAGGTAGTAATCAATGCTTTTTGAGCGGCGACTGAGAGTGTCGCCGTTTTCATTCACCAAGGCAGCTTCTAAGCGGTATCTGCCGTATTCCTGTAAATGCGTGAAACTTGCAGCAACTTTAGCATCAGCCGGAACAAGAAGCGGAAGATGCGCTTGAGCGACGACACGACCATTCATCTCGACGGTATAATGCAAATACGCCTTCGGAAAGGCTTGCCATCTATCGTTAATAACGAAAATGTTTACATTCCCAGATACCGAATCCAGCGTGGTCGCAATCAATGTCGGTTGGTATGCCTCGCGGAGCGCATAGTAAGCGGGCTTGGGGTTGCGCATATAATCAACGATGCCCCAATTCATCGAAGCCCAATCCTCTACAAACATAAACTGAAAAGCCGCACCAACAGGCTTGTAGCGCTGCAAACGATACGATTCTGCTGCCAATTCGGTAACGCGCCTCTGATGCTCTTGCGAATTATGGACAAACTCTTCTACACTAGCGCCCATAGACACTTTCGCTATGTCAAATGTCTCATGGTGCTGGAAATTGTGATATTCCCATTTTTTCCATGCTGCTTCATTTGCAAGCTGTACAGATTTTTCGCTCGGAGCTGATTCCGGCGCCGCTGCACGAGGAAGCGTCTGGGCGGGTAGTGTTGGCTTTTCACCAAGAATTGTTTCCAGCGTTGTAATGTTTGGAAGAGCTTGCGCACCGAATTCCGTTACGAGATGTTCCTTGACAGGTTTTGCATAGTCTGCCCAATGACCGAAATACCAACCTTCCCAGTGGTGCTCCCGCGTCGCTGAAAACGGATGCACGTAGCGCGTCGTATCAAGCTGGCGGGCAATCCGTGTCATAATTGTATTGAGAGCCGCGTTTTGTAAAGGCTGGTAATCCGGGTACTTATACTGCATCCAATCAGCATCAAACGGCGGTTCGTTGTGCAAGCACCACACGGCAATACTTGGGTGATTATATGCCGAGTGAATCATATCGCGGACTTGATTGGATGCGGTTTGTACAAATTCCGCATCATCGGTATAGCCCCATTGCAAGGGGAAATCTTGCCAAAGAAGCAACCCCAGAGAGTCACACGCATCGTACCATTCTTTGCGGGCTATATGAGCATGGACGCGCACCGCATTGATGTTTGCTTGGAGCATCTGCACAGCGTCGCGGTTGTATGCCGCACGGTTCATGGTGGAAAGGAATTGCGTACCGATGTAATTCGTTCCGCGAAGAAATAATCGCTTGCCGTTCAAGCGCCACTCGCCTTTATGCTGGTCATATCGTATTTCGCGGATGCCGAATTTATCTGTTCTCGCACTCAAGGGTGCTTGTGCAGTAGTTTTTGCTTGCTGGGAATCATAAACCTGCGTGGAAAGTGTGTACAAATGCGACTGCCCAACGTCGTGCGTGTACCAGAGTCGTGGCTTGTGAACGCGCAATGTGTCATAGACCACATTCAACCCTACTTGCAGTAAACATTCTTTTTGCGTCTGCTCCGTCATTACACCACTCGCGTCTTTTGCTGTGAAGCGCACCATGACGAGCTTGCGAGATTGTGCACGAATAGCAGTGCGTAGGCAGACGGCAGCCTCTGTGTATGTGCTATCCAGAAGCGGCGTACATTCTACGCTTTCAAGAGCAACATGCTGAGAGGCAGATATATAGACATTTCCCCATATTCCACCTGTGTTCGCATCCTGCCCGCGCACAGACCATGCACCGCCTGGACGGGTATCGTGGTGACCAAAAATTCCTTTGACCAAGCGTTTGCGCAGCGACCAATCTTCGGGACGCTCATTCGGGCTGTTTACACGGACGCGAAGGACGTTTTCAGCGCCAAATTGCACGAACTCATTCACTACAAACGAAAATGGCTGAAAGTAGCCTGTGTGCTTGCCGAGTGGCTTGCCGTTCAGCCAGACATCTGCTTCGTAGTCAACACCCTCAAAGACGAGGCGGAGCAAGGTGTCCGCACTGATTTTGGGCAGAATAAAACGACGTTCGTAGAAGACTGCGCCCGCATAATCAATCCCTTCGGTGTACCAGTTTGCCGGAACTTTGATAACGCGAGGTGCGGAAGGTATGGTGCTGTGGAGTCGGGAAGATTGATGCCGTGCGGATGCGCGAGATTATTCTGCAGTGCAACATCCTGCTTCTGCGAGCACGATGCAAACAATAAAAGCGCGAGACAACAACGGAGAAGATGGTTAGCCATTCTCTCCTCCTCGTAACAATTTGGTTAATGTGAGCGTATTTCTGCCGTTTGCCGACGTGTACGCCCGTTCGTCCATGATGCTGGTCATCAGGAAAAGCCCCATGCCGCCTTCGGGAAGGTCGTCCAGATTCATCGGGTCGAAATCTAAATCTGCGCTTTGTTGCGATGCTGTCGGCATGGTCTCGCCGGTATCATGCAGGGCTATGACGATTTTTTCTTCCCCGATTTCCACATCAAGCACAATATCGCCTTGCACATTGCTGTAAGCGTGTTCAACGATGTTATTGCTGGCTTCCACGACAGCAAGCTCAATCTGTGCCGCCTCCGCGCCGGAGACAGCAGATGTGCAGACAGCACGAATTGCCATCCCGACAAGACGTACTGTATCGAAGTTTGCTTCGCCCGAGAGGTGAAGTAATGCCATAGATTGCCCCGACAAATATGTGCGCGTGGGAAAATTTATTTTGCAATGAGACTATTCAAAGCATCTTCTGTCGTCGGAAACATTTGGAAGACTCTATCCATGCGGGTAAGCGTGAACATAGTCATTACATCGTCCTTCACGCCTGCCACAAGCAAATCGCCTTTGCGACCGATGAGTTTGAGGCTCGTAACGATAGCACCCAAGCCGCTACTATCCACAAAGCCTACATTACTGAGGTCAAGAACGACCGTTG
Source organism: uncultured bacterium (assembly GCA_937899715.1). Lineage (GTDB taxonomy): Bacteria > Bacteroidota > Ignavibacteria > Kapaibacteriales > UBA4661 > PH2015. The sequence goes on from CALCNX010000018.1 coordinate 26,660, forward strand.
TTTCGCCTGCATTGATAAGTGCAGACATTTCGTCTTTGAAACTGACCGCTACTTTTGCGTCGAGGCGCTTTTCTGTTACGGTCACAACTATCGCATTTGCCGCTTTCATTGTTGATATTGTTGCCATGCTCGTCTGAATGAAAAAAGGTGAAAGAATTGGGTTTATGCTCAGTACACGACAAAATTTCTTCAATAGAGGCACAGACATTCTCGTCTGTGAGTCTTCATGCGGCATTCACAGGCAAGTGATTACGGCGCTCAGCCTGTGCCACCGAAGCCTGTTTTTATGACCTCTACAAAGCTTTTGTCGTGTACTAAGGGGTTTATGTCTAAAGTATATTGTTGTCAAAATACTACAAAATATTTATCGTACCACTGCTTGCTCTGCTTTTTTTCCAAGTTCGCGTACATGAGCACAGAGCGGCGTGTATTCGTCGTCTTTGATAATACCGTCCCACTGAATCATCACCGTTTCGGGGTAGTATTTGCTTGAATGTTTGATAACATCGGTCAGCGCGGAATCATCAGGATATTTTTTATGCGCTTGGCGCAGATCACCAATGCCCAAGCCACTTTCGCCGTGACATCTCTGGCAACCGTAGCGAACATAAATCTGCTCTCCTTTGGAAGCATTCGCCGCAATAGCAAATTCTTCGGCAGGTTTGTGAGGACTGTGCAAGTGCGGAGCGGTGCGCAAGTAAGCGTATATGGCATTTATTTCGGAATCGGTCAACTGCACTTTTCGCTCCATTGGATAGGAAAGCGGTCGTCCGTCGGGGCGAATACCATCTTTGATAGCTTTCCGAAAATCTGCTTCCGACCACGACCCGATACCGGTTTCTTTATCAAAGGTGATATTGGAAGAATACAGCGTCGTGCGGGTTACGTCTTTCCAGTTACTTCCGCCGCCCATAAAGCCCGGGGTTTTTTCAATCTCCAGCGCATTTACTTTGGTAACGTCGGCAGCATGACAATCATTGCAGCCAAGATTGCTCACCAAATATTTACCCAGAGCAACGTTGTTGTTGGTGTCCGGCAGCAGAATTGGTTTTGTGGGATAATCGAATGGTTTTATGACTACTCGCATGAGAAACTTTGTAAGCAACGATGGCGAGGATTGCTTGTTATCTACATCAAGGGGCTGCACCATTGGCTCGGATGACCGAAGCCACGAGATGATGGAATACAAGTCCTCATCCGCCATCGTGGGCAGTTTAATCATGTATGGCGGCACAGCACGTTTCGTCTTGGGGTGAATGCCCGTGCGCAGCATAAAAAGAATTTCCCCATCCGACCAAGCACCAATGCCTTTTGTGGGGTGCTGCGTGATATTTTTTGTATAGACCGTACCAAATTCAGGCGGCAAATCAAACATCAAACGCCCTGTAATCTGCTTTGTCTCAGGGTTCTGGTGGCATTCCACACAGAGCATGGAAGCAAGTTTTTTTCCGCGCTCCACACGAGTCTGCGTATAGTCAATTTTCACGCTCGGAATCTGCACCGAATAACTCGGAAAATCACTCAGGTAAATAAAAAGCACACACACTCCGATAATGACTACCACAGCTCCAATAAGCATGGAAGCGTATTTCATAACCTTCTTCATGGTTTCCTCCTTGAATGAAATAGATGAAGTATTTGGAAGGCAGCATTTGCCCTGATTCACAGATTATCAAACTCATAGAACTCTCGCAAATTGCAGGAAATGAAGTATTTGCGGAGTGCGGAATTTATTCCGCATTTTGCCAGTTTCAAGTCATTGTCGTAACTCTGTTGGGCGGAATAAATTCCGCACTCCCAGCTTTTGCGAAAGTTCTAACGCAGATAAAATCTTTTACCTTTTCATCCCTGATGTTCTGGGCGCAAAAGATCATTGATTGTTTTGACAGGATTAAAGGTGCTTGTCGGAACCTCGACAAAGACGGTATTCCAATACGCCATGCTTCCGTTCCACAAGCCCGGTAGTTCCAACGCCTTCAGTTCCCGTCCATTCGTTGATTTGAAGGAAATAAAGCCCGTTTCAATATCGCGGAAATGTAGCAAGTTGAACGGTTGACCCTTGTAGTTCCGCACCCCGCAAACGAGGTCAACGGGATTAAAGTGTGTGGAGGCATCGAAAATAGAGCGTTGCTTGGGATTCGCAAGGTCTATTTGGGCAGATTCCACAATTTGCAGCGAGCGCGAACCATCGCCATATTCCACCACAAAAGGACCGCCGCCCGGCTCGCCCTCATTCTTGACCATACCGCAGACCCGAATTGGGCGATTGAGCAAGGTTGTAAGTATCGTCTGTAATTCATCCTGCGAATATTCCTGAATCGGCTTCGGGAAGAACCACGCAAGTTCTTTGCTGCCAAATTCAGCGATGGCGAAGAGTCGCTCTTTAGTCGCCGGAAGAGCTTCCAGTTCACACAGCGCAGCAAATATGCGCTCTTGCAAGGATACCAATAGACCGCAAAGAATCTTTTTATATGTGTAGGTGTCAGTTTTTATGCGGTCGGGGACTACATTGTCAATGTTTTTGATGAAGACAATGTCGCCTTCGAGGTCGTTAAGATTTTCCAGCAATGCGCCGTGCCCTGCGGGACGAAAGTGCAAGCCGTCTTCGGTCAAAAATGGTTCATTCTCAGGGGTGACGGCAACAGTATTCGTGGACTGTTTTTGTTCCGAGAGTTCAATGGTAATACGACTTGCCATGCTTTCATAACGAGAGCAAACCGCGTCCAAATGTGCCTTCACAGCCTGATGATGCTCCGGCGAAACCGTGAAGTGCAACCGCGCCGCACGACCTTTCTCGCTAGTGCCCAACGTATAATGAAGAGCTTCAACGACGTGCTCTTCAAATGCCGTGCGCGTGGATACATTTGGTGAAGAATATTGGTGAAAGATAATCAAGCCCTTGGGAAGATTTGCATAATTTAAGCCTTCTTCGGTCGTGAGCAATTGCAGCACTGGTGCATAATCAAAGTCATCTTTCGTGCGGTCTGCAAGATTGATGCCCTGTTTCTCGGACACATCTGCCAATGCCGCGTAAAAGGCGAATCGGTGAAGATTCTCAACGAAGGTCAGTGTGAAGCGGTAGTTTGGATCTGCTCCGGCGCGGTCGCGCAATGTTTGGAGCGTTATCGGTTCGTTTGCACCAAGCACGGCGAGAATTGCCTTAAACATTCGTGTTGCTGCGCCTGATGCCGGTACGAATTTCATCACACGCCCAGCATCAATGGCGTTTTCTGCTTGCCGAATAAGGGTGTTCGATTCTTCGGCACTCACGCGGCGGATGGTTCCGTTTTCGGTCGTGCAGGGTGCATCAAGCCTGATGTGTGGGAGACCATGCTTGAAGGTATAAAATTGCTGCAATATGTCGAGTTCACTTACGCCACTTTGCAGGATTTGATCCAACAGGCGCTCGGTTTGTTCAAGGGCATTCAGATTCATAGCGTTGAACTAGGGGGGCATCAAAAAAACACAGATGATTAAAGAATTGAAGTCACGCTTTGTCAAGATATTCCCCTCTTTGGAACAAAGAGGGGTGTACGAGCGGCAGCGAGGACGGGGTGTT
>CALCNX010000019.1 GCA_937899715.1 uncultured bacterium
TGATGCTAATGACCGATTAAAAGACACGCTCAAAGAGCTGAAAGCAGAAAGTCTCGCCCTGAAAGAGGAAAATAAAGAATTGAAGGAGGAGCTAAAATCACTCTGGGCGGAGCATCAACATATGCAATCTGCTTATGATACAGCAATCCATTTTAGACGTGGTTTTGAAACCATGAAGTACCAACTTGAACATGAAAATCAACAACTGAAAAGCCAGATTGACGAGTTGCAATCGAAGCCTTTTTTCGAGCCAATAGACTTGAAGATGACAGCAATTCAGGCAGCATTTTTCTTTAAGCTGCTTGTAGCTCTATTTGATAAAAATTCGTTTTCCGATGAAAGCATCACCAAGCTATTTACACGCCACAGCGAAAAAATTACAGTACAAAAAATTAAGGACTGGCGAGGTGAATTAAAGAAAAAATATAGCGAGACTTTATTAAAGCAAGATAACCTAGACTACTATCTTCACCACGATTTGCAAGAACCGTTGATGCAAATGTTTCAGGAATTATGCACTTTAGATAATTACCAACTCTCTTCAAAGAAATATCCGAAAGGTAGAATATAGTTTTTAAGCACCCCATAAGATTTCCTACCCCAACTGTACCCCAACTCTATCCCTAGTTTTTCATCTATCATTTGAGACATCGTAACTTTGTGTCGAAAGTTACGCAGTTCTTTATTGTCTCATTTTTCCAAAAGCACGTATGCAAACAATTACCCAAGTGGTGCTGTCGCCCGATGAATTCTTTGCGGGAGTTCGTCGAGCGGTAGCCGAAGGAATTCGTGAAGGAAGCCGCAAAGACACTCTTGAAAACGAGTGGCTTACGCGTAAAAACACCGCAAAAATGCTCAATATCAGCGTAACGACGTTGGACAAGTTGGTGAGCAAGAAAAAAATTAAATCAAGTACCGTAGGTCGGCAACGTCGTTTTCGTATCAGAGAAGTTCAGCAATACCTTGAGAGTAGCCACCGCTAATCATGTTTTATCATTCTTCTTTCGGAAATGTCTATGCGCTCCAATTCACAAAAATTCTTCTCAAAAGGCGCACATATCCTTTTGGAAATACGGCAGATACAAGAATCTCGTGGATATAACCCACATCCACAGGATGTGCGACTGGTTAAGCGCCAAATTATCAAACAGCTTGACAAGATGGATAAACTTATCGAAAAAGAGCGTAAAACATGGGAATCCGCTTAGATTCAGATAGACACACTTCCCCGTAGAACAATTTCCCAATCTACCCCAAACCCATAACACGAGCATTTATGCACCGTGTAGGGATTCTTTTTGCACTTTTTTCAAAAAAATTATGCACTCTCACGCATTATTCTTGCGCACATTCGCACAAAACGATACTTTTGCAGTATCCAAAACTCCAATAGCGCACAAGAACCGCCGCGCAGCGCGGTTTTCGTGTGTCTATACCATATCGCAAGCTAATCGAAACATTAGCCAGAGCCACGCCGCTATCCGTGAGGACGCGGGCAACCGTCTATTGGAGGTTGGGATAAAGGCTCTGGCTGTTTTTTTATCCAAATTTCCAATAGGTGTTTTATGAACTCCAACAACCATGCGCCCCATACGGCGCAGACCGCCCCACAGCCCCAAGAGGCACATAGCCTTCCGTCATCCTCTTTTTGGGAGGATTTTTCACCCGAAGAGCGTTGCCGTCTCAAACTCCAGATGCTTTCTTTGGTCATAGACGACGCTGCACATTTTCTGCATGACCACCACTTGCAAGAGCCATACGCTTTGGAATTAAGCGAACTTCTGGGTTATACACTCATGGACTACCAAGAAGCACTGCACGACGCAAAGCAGAAAGGCAGTGTAGCATGAGTAATCGCATAAAACCTAGTGTTTTTGATGTTCCCGTTTCTATGTTTGGCAGTGCGTCCGATATACGACCGCAGAACGCACAATTACGGAACATTCTCAACGCAATCAAAAGCGACAAATATCGTGCAGATATTGAGCGTTTACGCGCTTTGTCGCCGGAAGAGTACGACAAAAGAAAGAAATTGCTTCCCGCTTTCACTGTTGCCGGAACATTCCGCAATCGGCGCAGTGCATCGAATCTCGCGCAGCATAGCGGCTTTGCCGTGATTGACTTCGATGACGTTCCTCACTTACCCGACGCAAAATTTACCCTGAAACAAGACCGCCACACGGCGGCTTGCTTCATCTCTCCGAGCGGTAAAGGTTTGAAAGTGATTGGGCGTGTGGAAGAAATCACCACGCCGGAACAGCACAAAGCACTATACGAGCCGCTTGCGGAGTATTACCGCTCAAAACACGGATTGTACCTCAATCTTGACGAAAGCGGCAAGGATGTAAGCCGTCTCTGCTTTGTTTCGTGGGATACAGATTTGTACATAAACGAACAAGCGGAAATTTTCTCTGTGGCTCTTGAGAGTTTACCTGTACAGCAAAAAAAGCCTCTGGCAGCCCCTATAAGCGTCCCGACGCAAAACACCCTAGCAAACCCTAGTCATAAGCGCAAAATCGCTCTCAGTGCTTTAGGGAAAGCAAAAGAAGCTATTCACCAAGCCCCGAAAGGCACACGGCACGATACACGGCTAAAGCATATTGAAAAAGTCGGCGGCTATATTCAAGAAAACGGCTTGACAGAAAGCGAGGTACGAGCCGAATTGCTCCCGATTGTACGGGATTCCTCCGATTCGCCGGAGATTGCGGAACGAGAATTTGAGGAGTTCTTGATGTACGGCATTGAACACCCGATAGACCTTGAGAAGGAAGCACAGAAACAACGAGAGTACGCGGCAGCACAGAACGGAACAGGATTAAACGGGACAGGGCATAAAAAAAGCCCCGCCCACAATAGGAACGAAGCCGTAGAATTGCCTAACACGCAAGGCAAAGATACGGCAAAAGCGGCTTCGGAGCAAGAGGAAAAGCAAGATTCTTCGCAAGGAAATTCTTTATCTGAGAAACCTTCAACAGATACCTCAACTCTTGTAGGTAAGGAAACATGGCTTCTGGAAAGATATGATTTTCGGAACAATCAAATTTCCGGCTTTACGGAGTTTCGGGAAAAAGGTAGCAAACAGTGGCGTAAACTTGATAACTACTTGTTTAACAGCCTTTGGCGTAAAATGCGTCACAACCATATCAAAATCGGTATTGATGACCTTGTACGCATTATGCAATCGGACTTTGCAGGGCAATACAACCCATTTGCCGACTATTTCTTGTCACTGCCTACTTGGGAAGGCAAAGATTGCATACGAGAGTATGCAAGCCTTTTGAAAACGCCCTCAGACCAAGAAGAAGCATGGCAA
>CALCNX010000020.1 GCA_937899715.1 uncultured bacterium
TGCCGTAGGAATGAGACCCGACGAGCGCCTTGAAGATAAGCGTTCCGTAGCGGCTGGTGGTATTGAGTGTTTCGGTCATCAGTCTTATCCTCCGGCTTTTTCTGGTACAACCTGTACTTGTGCTATTAATTTCCCGTGGTCAAAAAGTACCACAAATTCCCACCATACACCGCCAACATTGTCATAATATCGCAGTTCACCAGTGTAATCAAGAGGCTTGTACCCTTTGGGAACTCTCAACGCATGCGGAGGGTTTGATGTTGTATCAAATTCTCTTTCCTCCATCAACAATGTGCCGTTTTTGTCAATGGCGTAGCGCTCATAAGCGTCATCGAATGTTTTGGTTCGCCACCCTTCTTCGGTATAACCGTGTAATTCTTCGGGCAGGTGTTGATGCGAAACTCGTACATAGCTGAAGCAGCCCATATATGTACTTTCCTTTCTGTAAAACGTGAGACTCTTGCATCAGTGAACATACAACGTCAAGAGCCTCACAAATGGATATTTTTGTTTAGAATTCTACCGCCTCGACCGCATGAATAAGCGCATTGCGGTCTTGTTCCATAAGGCGCATGACATCAAAAACTTTTTCCGAAAACCCTGCCAAACAATACACATCCGGCTCAGGAAACATCAGCGTTCCGTAGCCTTGCAGGTCGAACGAAAATACTTTCGGCGTAGCATTGGTGCGAACTTTGTAGGCAGCAAATGTTTCCTGCGGCGCACCACCACTATCGAGGGAACCAAGATTATTCATCCAGCCCTGCATATCGGACAATATCACCATGCGTGTGTACGGAGTAGCGAGGTGTTCAAAAATGGCGTTGAAATTTGTGCCGCCACTCGAAAATGGTATACCCTGCGCAATACTGAGCACGCTATCAAGAGGGTTGTAGGGCTGGAACTGTGCTTGACTGCTGAAAGTGAGCAAATCTGCATTGTTCCGTTTGCACAACACTGCTGCAAAGAGCGAGCCGATTTCAAAAGGTTTCCCCTCCATCGAACCCGATGTATCGAGTGCCACCAGTGTTCTACCGTCAAACTGCGGAACATTGCATAATGCGGTATCAATGGCATAGTCAAGCGCCATCATTGTTATGCGAGCAGATTCCGAGAGGGCTGGATTGTCTTGCAATATCTGAATTTCCTTGTATGCGGTCATATACTGAAACGGCATCAAGCGTCCGGCGTGAATGCGACGCTCATCGGTCAGCATACCAAGCGCATTTTCCAGCATTTCCGGTGCTTGCGTGATGATGTTGCGCAGATTCCGTACCAACGCCATCGTGCCAAGTTTGCCTGATTGGAGCAAATCCACCCATGCTTCGCGTTTACGCTCGGCTTTGTCGGCAGTGCTGGTAGCGCTTTGTCCGGCTTGGGTGAGTTTTGTTTCCCACGTACCGCTTGTTACAAGGTTTCCGGCGATAAGCTGTCGTAATGCCTCGCCGTTTTTCGGTGTAGAGCGCGGGTGCAAAAGATTCACTGCGTCCACCAGTGAAACATTGTTGCCCTTTGCGCGATATTTAGCCAACTGGTAGCCGTCAAATTTCTCAAACGCTGAAGCCAAACCTTTTTTGAGTGCATTGGGAAATGGCTTACCGTATGCGTTGCCGTAGTACGCAAGGATTTCGGTGATGTCATCGACACGCTGCACAACGTTCTCGAAAAAGCTTTTTGTCCACTGCTCGCCTTTGACATGACGTGCCACTTCGCCCGCCACAACGTGCGAAATTGAGCGCAACCCGTATTCACGCCGTGCAAAAACGGCGGCTTTCGCAGCAAATTGTTTGTCTGGCAGAGTAGCAACAAGTGTTTGAATCTTGTTCAGTTGTTGCGCAGAAGTTTGATAAAACTGTTCTTGCAATACCGATGTCAGAAGGAGCGAAACAAGCTGCAATTTCTTACTTTCTTGAAATGCACTACCGCCAGCGCGATTATAGATGGGAGCATTTGTTGCAAGGGTTGGTGAAGGAGTATTAAAACGTGCCATTGAGAGTCAAGGGAAATAATGTTAGGAAAAGACATAGCTGCCCAGCGCATAAACACCGTGTGTAAACGCTATGCCTGTCAGAGAAACCATAAAAACTACGGGAGAATCCTAAGGAGAAGAACGAGAGAAACTCTCTCCAAGTGAGCTATCACTGCTCCAATACCGCGCAAAGGCGGTATGCAGGAATCAAACCTGCGATCTCTTGAGCCACGATGAACTTCTCCTTTCACTGCCCGTAGAAAACGGCGTATAAAGACCCTGAAGAAGACTGGGGAGAGGAATGTATGATACGCGATGAACGCATCAAAACGAGAGCTGTACAGGATGTGAACCCGCTCGTTTGTGTAGCAATAGTGCTGCATAAACGGTATCCAAAGTATCTCTCGCCCTCACTGTCAGGGCTTGATAGTGCAATAATGTTGAATCATGTCGGGAAAATACTGTCGAATTCCGTGAGGAGAAAGCAATGTTGAGTAATTGGAGGAGACCATTACCACAATTGCCGCACGGATTGGGTATGTGAATGGAAGCACATACCGCTTGCGCTTGGCATCCGATGACTCGTGTCCCCGTTGTTGAGGTGGCGCTCTACTACCAAGCGATAGCTGCCGTTGTTGTTTGCTGGCAAGAGAGAACGAGTGCCACTCTGTGAGGTGAGTGTTTGTATGAGGGATAATGAAGAAAGCAGCATAGAACGCGGCTCCTTTCTGCGGTAAAAATCAATGATAGTAGTTTACGCCGGAGAATATAGCAAGCACTGTGCCAAAGAGAAATCGTATCTTGATCTACCTTCATGCGTGTAAAAAGTGTTGTGCTTCTCTGACACTCTGCACACTATCATCATATACAGTCATCTGACACTGTGCAGAAAATCTGACAGTCCTCGACAGAGATGAGAGTAAGAATATTTTTTGTTGTACATTTGAGCATCCCGAATTTTTGCGTTATGAAAAACTACGGAGGTTTGATACGGCTTCCAGATTTGCTCCCGGCGTTCTTCGTCCGTCAGTGTTCCTACGGGTCTCATAGAGTAATTTCTTGGTTGAAGAGCGTGGTGGTTGTTTCACCGATTGCAGCACTTATCCCGTCATCCAATGCACTGCGAACAAAAGGCTGCTTTGCTTGAATGGTCATAAGGTCATCGGTACTCAAAAAGCGCACATCAAAAAGGAGGTCGTATTGAAGCTCAATCTCGCCAAGGGAATTACGGAGCGCTCTACGTTCTTTCCAGCCCGCGCTTGGTTTGACAATACATAGGAGGTCAACATCGGAATCATCATCAGCATTGCCCCGCACTCTCGAACCATAGAGAATGACCTGGACGACATTTCCGACCCCAGGACTGCGAAGCAGATGTTGATGGATAATCGCAAGAAGTGCTTGCGGATTCATGGTAGAGAACTCAAGATGAATAAAAGGTTGTCGTCTCAACATAGCATTTTTCTATGATTTTTGTATCACCAAACCACCGTCGGTATGCTCCTCAACTATCCTGCTCTCGCTGTCTCCCTCGGCATTCCCAATCTTCAAGAACATTTACGCGGCTTTTCACGCCGCAAGCCGACGCACAGCTGTACCATCTGTGATGTGCGCCGTGCGTGTGCTGCGCTTTTGGTGGAACAAGGCTATTCCTACCGTGCTGTCCTAGCTGTGAACTTCGTTGCCATCCTTCGGCGGTCTGCCATTTTGTGCGCACCCATGCGGAACCTTCGTGCCAATAATGCCGATTATGAACGTGTCGCAGCGGTGATTTTCGGGCTTCATGCGCCAAAAGTGTCATCTTCCCTTGCGTTTTCTTAAAACATCACGGATTCCATCGGACGCACAAGGAAGTGACGAGGATTGTTCAGGATGATGAAGGCGTACACAGGCTATTTCAGGAATGAACAGGATTACCGGGGGACACGTGCCGGATTATTCGGGATTTTGCAGGATGGACATCGGACAAAACAGGCTTTATAAGGACACGTGCAAAAAAAAACTGCTATTGGTCACATCCGACGGCGGAATGATCGCAAAAAGTCGCCTTTACAACGGCAGTATTGGAAGCGTTTGCCATGAGTTTTGGCAGCATTCCCCCAAAAATGCAGTTTTGCCACGTGGCAAAACTCACTTCAAACGTGTATCCCCTCACTAAAAACGTGTAACCCCTCACCAAAACCATGAATCCCCTCATCAAAAACGTGTATCCCCCAGAAATGGAGGTGAATCCCCTCATCAAAAACGTGTATCCCCTCATGTATGCAGCCATATACATCATCATAAGAGCATTGTTACCCTCTTCGCTACAGCGCATTGAAGGATTTTTGTACAATTATCGGCATTGAAGGATGCGAAGTGGCAAACCTCATCGGGCATACCAAGGATTCATTGTACAATGGTTGTTAGCACCAGCGCAAGGGGATACTCCGGCGCATTGGACGGGCAGGAACGAAGCAATTCAACCCTTGCGACGATGGAATCTGCGGAATACCACAGCAAAAGCACCGTGTTTTGATGGAAAAAGCCTCAGTTTTTGTGGCAGTTTTTATCAATTTTTGATGATTTCCCCGAAAATGGCGGTTTTTGCTCGTGGCAAACGCTGAAAAAACCAGAATCCCCGTGATTATGCAAGAAAACGAACACAAAATAGCATCAATAGCGCCCCTTCGCTTTGACGAATTCAATGATTTTTACAAAATCATGAGATTGAAATGATTGAATTGGCAAAACCAATGGGGCTAAAGAAGGAAAGGAGGAAAGCAGGTTTACCTCCCTTGCGATGCGTTCTGCGTGGACAAGCGGATAGCCAGCAATCTGTATCATAATAATCATTGTCCCGTTTATCTGCTTCAACGCACGTCAGAGCGATACAACAATGGTTGAAAAGTTGTATCAAGATAATCAAGAGTTTACCATTATCAATCCCAAGCGCCTTTACAAACACGACGGAATTTTTTTTTGCATTACCCGACCATCTGCTGGTAATTGAGAACACCGAAGATCATGCGATTTTGGAAACCAAAAACGCTGCGCATTGGTTGAAGGACAAGCGTACAATAGCGGCATATCAAGTGCAGCCATCGTAGAGGTACGGCTGAAGTGTTTTGGAAAAATCGTATTGAACTCCGCACATCACTGTACTAGCGGGATGGAGCGCGATGCTCAATAGGTGCGGGGAGGTAGAAATAGTGGTGATGGTTTTACCCCTTTACCCGTGCCAGTTTACCAATCGTGAGTCCTTGCACGACAATCGAAAATGCCACAATGCTGTATGTGAGTGCTACCCATAAGTCTTTTCCGGCATCCACAGGCAGCGACAGGGCGAGAGCAATCGAAATACCTCCCCGCAAGCCGCCCCACGTCAGCACGAGTAGCGTTTTTTGATTGATGCTCTCTTTCCAGCGAATGAGCTGTGCCGGAACCCACACAGAACTGTATCGGGCAAGCAGCACAACAATAATGGCAATGGCTGCGATGGCATAATAACTGCTTTCAACGTGGATAATCAGCAGTTCCAAACCAATCAGCACAAACAGAATGGCGTTTAAGGATTCGTCAATCAACTCCCAAAATTTATCAATGTACTCTCGCGTCGTTTCCGACATGGCAAACTCTTTACCTTGATTGCCCACCAAAATCCCTGCCGCGACCATTGCTAAGGGACCGGAAATATGCAGCATACTCGCCACGGCATAGCCGCCCATAACAACCGCCAGTGAGATTAATACTTCCACTTTATAGTTGTCAATGCTCCGCATGAGTAAAAAGCCAACATAGCCTACCATCAATCCCCAAAGAATACCTCCACCGGCTTCGCGGAGAAAAAGTAGTGTAACATCCAGTCCGTTCGGCGTAACGGGCTGTTGAACGGTGTGTAGAATTGTCAGAAACACTACCACAGCTACGCCGTCATTAAAGAGCGACTCTCCGGCAATTTTCATTTCCAGCGACTTTGCGATATTTGCCTCTTTCAAAATACCCAACACCGCTATCGGGTCGGTCGGCGAGATGAGCGCACCAAACAGGAGACACGACAAAAAGGACATCCCCAAACCAAAGAGCGGTAGCAAATAATACAATACCGAACCAATCAGAAATGTTGAAATCACAACACTCAAGGTCGAAAAAAGAATAATGCTGAGGCGTTCTTTGCGGAGTTCTACCAGCCGAATATGAATCGCGCCGGCGAAGAGCATAAAACTAAGCATGGAATTGAGCAGCAGTTGAGAGAAATCAAAACGCTTCACCTCGTTGGCGATGCTCACTACCAGAGGCGGCGAGATGATACCAAGCACAATCAAACCCACCGAGGTCAAGAGCGCAATCAGCATCAGTCCGATAGCAGAGGGCAATTTCACGAAGCGATAATTGATGTACGCAAAGAGAGCCGACAGCACTATCAAGATGGAAAATGTATCGTAGAGAGTCATTTGGTATCTCACAAGAAATAGAGAAAAGAAAATAGGAGCGCGGTGCTTTGGGGCATACCGCACTCCGATAATGAAAGGCTTGTTAATGTTATTGTTTGCGAGCCCGAACGTCCATTTCTTTCTTGCGGCGCATGATTTTCTGCAAGGCAGAAACAGCATCGGCGATTGATTTTTCGTACATATCGGCATTTTTTTTCACAACGTGGTTGTTGCCCGGAATGGAAAGTGTGACTTCGCACCATTTGTTTTCGGGATTTCCGCTTGCGCCTTCGGAGAGAATCACGTCAGCACGGATAATTTCGCTATTTTGCTCAAACAGTTTTCCGATTTTTTCCTGCACAAACGCCTCTAATTCAGCGCTTGCTTTGAAGTGAACGGATTGCAAATTGATGTTCATGGCTGTATTCCTGATGGTAAAAAGAATGAGAACATTACTTATTTGTGGATGATGATAAGGGATTAAATGTCGCAATTCCGTTTCGATGGACAATAAAATGGGCAAAGACCGATGCAAATAGAAGCGGCAGCAGCACAGCATAATTCCGACTAATTTCAAACAAAATAATAGCCCCGGCAAGCGGTGCGGCAAACGTGCTGCCAATCAATGCACCCGCTCCTACGAGCGCATACAAACCGGCAGGAGTACCCGGCAAAACAACATTGAGGGCAAGACCGAAGCATAAGCCCAGCATTGCTCCTGCTTTCATTGCCGGAGCAAATGTACCACCGGCTCCGCCGCTTCCTAAAGTGATGGCATTAGAAAAGGGTTTCACGAGAACTGTTGCCAGCGCAATCCACAGCGCACCTCTGCCCTGAATGGCTTGGTTAATGGGGGTGTAGGTCGTCTCAAGCATCGTGGGAAGCAGAACAAGTATCAAACCCGTCAGCACACCACCTATGGCAGGACGTACAATCGGCGAAATGTTTGCTAATGCTTTTTGTGTTTGTCTGATAGACCAATGATATGTTTTCAGAAAATACAAACCCGTAGCGCCACAAGCGATACCAAGCAGTGCCATTAAAAAATAATCTTGTAGCCGAATCTCAGCGAGCGGTGGCGCGATAATCATCGGGGTATTGCCCATAAATATTCGTGCTGTGGCTGTGGCGAGAACAGAAGCAATAACAATGGGAATAAAGGAACGTGCACTCAGTTCGCCCCAAATAACTTCCAAGGCGAAGACAATTCCACCCAGTGGTGCGTTGAAAATACCACTAATGGCTGCTGCGGTTCCAGCCACGCACAAAAGTTGACGCTGTGTACTATTGAGCTGGAGAAGTTGCGCTCCCGATGAGCCAAGCGACGCACCCAACAGCACCGTCGGACCTTCGCGCCCTGCCCCGCCACCGGAACCAATAGAAAATGCGGCAGTAAGAATTGCCTTTGCCGTTAGTCGCCAGTCGAGAAAACCATGATGTTCATGGACGGCATGAGTAACAGTTGGAATACCTTCGCCCTCGAGGTTTTGAAAAAGCGTCGCGTTCAAAACACCAACGCATAATCCACCTAATCCGCAGATAAGCGGAACCGTCAGAATACGAATTTGCACCGTAACTTCTGCTTGGGTGAGCAAGAGCCTGAAAAGGCGCTCTGCCCACTCCGTGGTCAAATGAAAAACAACTACAATGCTTCCGACCACAATGCCGATGAGCGAAGCATTGACCAGCATAGCAATATCCGAATGGCGGTATCGTAATATTCGACGAACCAAACCAATCCACAGAAATGTCCATTGGCGTACGGTCTCTGCTTGTTGTATCCAAAATGCTCGGTCAATGTGCATAGTTTGTTTTGTATTAAGTTGTCTGGGGTGCATTGCGAGTCATCATAATACCCACCATCATTGCCAAAGCAGAAGCGATTACGACGGTCATCAACAATCCTTGGGTAATACCCGGAACAGCAAAGGCAGGACTGATATTCAAAAAAAGTAAAATGGTAATGAGTCCTCGCGGAGCAATAAGTGCGACCGGGAAAATTCGCCGCTCCGTTCCTCTAAATGCTATGGCGAGATACCCAACACGAAGCGCCAATACAACGGCAATAATGAGTCCGCTCATCCACAACACTTCCCAATCCAACATCGCCGGAAGGTCTGCCAAGTAGCCGAAAATGATAAAAAAGAACGTACGAATCACAAATGCCATTTCTGCTGTGAGATGACTAAATTTATGGACTTCCTCTTCCATACGATCTAAACGAAAGAAAGCAGCGAATTTACCATGCCTAATAAGATGGGCATTATTAACAAATAGCCCAAAGAGTAACACAATAAGAAGCGGCGAAAGATGCCAAACCTTTGCACTGGCATAAATAAGAAGAAGCACACTGATAATAGGCAAAAACTTGATGTGATGCCGGATATGCGTAATGAGTAATGCCAATCCTAAACACGCCACCACTGCCAAAATAACGGTGAGCGATATGTTGATGCCAAACTCACCAAAGGATGAAAGTCCAAAGTCTTGGCGTTCTGCCACAAAATTGAAGAGAATCACGCCAAGAATATCCGAGAGTGAGCTTTCATAGACGATAAATTCTTGGTCTTTTGTATCAAGCCCTTGTGCGCTTGGAATTGCCACAGCGCTGCTAATGACAGCAAGCGGAACCGCGTTCACGATTGCCTGTAATAGCGATGCTTGAAAACCATACACCAGAATAGCGGTCAGCACCGCTGTCGTTACAAGAATGAGTACCAGTGCCGACAGTGCCGCCCGCTTGACAAGGATAATTTTATCTCGTGAAAGCGTCAAGTCCAAACTTCCCTCCAGCACAATCAACACCAAGCCAATCGTGCCAAGCGGCGGAAGTAACGCACTCAAAATTGGAAATTGAAGATGTAAGGAGTCTGCCAGAATCCGCAGCCCGATACCACTGAGAATCAGGACTATTACCGACGGAATTTTTATTTTGCTTCCTATTACGTCAAAAAGATATGATGCGAGAACAATAGCCGACAGAATAATAATGACGATGTATGTATTCATAGAAATCTCTTCAAGAGTGAATGCCGAAAAGTAGTGAGACTGGCTCAACATTTCCATAACATAATCCAATTTTCAGCCGCCACCAAATGCTTTCCTACGCACTCCGTCTCATGTCGTATGGTGATATGGTGAAACCAATTTCTTGTTTGAATCATTCAGTTAGACAGTACCACTCGCTTTGAAGGCTTTGACACCCACCGAATAACTATTCGGTGAAGGCAACCGTATAAAAAATGTAGAGCCTTTACCGAGTGTACTTTCCACCCAAATCTCTCCATGATTCCGCGCAATAAATTCCTTGCAAAGCCCCAAGCCCAAACCTGTTCCCTTCTCGCCATTGGTGCCATAGGTCGTAAATCCGGTGTTGTCAAAAAGCTGCCCGACAACTTCTTTTGTCATTCCTACACCCGTGTCGGCAATAGAAATCGTCACCGTCCCATCATGATTATCTTCTGCTTTCAGTGTAATCGTGCCGCCGATAAGAGTGAATTTACTCGCATTGCTGATAAGGTTACGCAGTACCGTGTGAAGCATATTTTTATCCACCACCACAAGCACATCAAGTGGAATATCGACCGTGAAGGTAATCTCTTTTTTGTGAAAGGTATGCTCATAGACCGGAAAAATGCCTTCGACTAAGGCAGCAACACCGACCATTGCCGGTGAAACGCTTATCTTCCCCCGTTGAGCGCGCGTCCATTCGAGCAAATTGTCCAGAAGTGTGCTGAGTTGCTGCGAAGCTGTATCAATGCCGCGAATACACATCACCATATCCTCGTTTAATCCGCGAGGATTGCGCTCAATATCATCACGTAACAAATATGCACTGGCTGTAATGACGGCAAAGGGTGAGCGCAAGTCGTGTGCAATCACCGAGTACATTCTATCACGGATGGAAATAGTTTTTCGTAATTCTGCCTCCGTGTTTTGTAATTCCTGCAATGCCAATTCCCGCTCTTCCTCCCAGCGCAATGCCGAAAGACCGGTGGAAGTGAGCATCCACGACAAACCCACAATGAGAGCAAAGACCATCGTGGCGATTGCCGTAGAGACATTCAGGATTTCTTGCTCAACGGCGTATAGAGCCAGCCAACCGAGAATAAAGGAAAAAACACCGGTTACTATGATTCGTTGCTGCGTTAATACTGCCGTCCTTTCGGTTTGAAATAGTAAAGCCAAAGGAGAAATATGCTCTTTGTATTGCAATAATAGTCCGCCGGACAGTGCCACAATCATCATTGCTGTTGGCAGAGCCATCCCCAGTGGTTTAGGTGAAGGCAGCATATACATTGCCGAAGCAGAGTACGCATACCCAAGCAAAGACATAAGCGCGATAAGGAAACTGCCAAACGCAGCATATCCCAAACGTCGGCTATAAGTGCCATTCTTGAGCGGTGTGTGCATAAATGCAATGCCCAGAAGGATAATGGCAACGGCAGAGCGCAAAGAAACAAGTGAATTCGTTGGTTCTTGAAGTGCCAGAGCCTTGACGGCAGTTGAGTAATTCGTCAGGGCTTGCTCGTAGCCGCCTGCGACAACCCACAGCGTGATCATAAGAAAAAAAATATTGCAGACAATAAGCATCCATGAGCCTAGATTCAAGAGGAGCTTCACACGATGGTTGCCGAGCTTCTTGATGATGCCTTCTTGCTTCTCCAAAATCGTATTTCCATAAAGAATGGCTGCCGCCAACAGAAGCATCCATGCAGTAGCCGGAGGAGTCGGTAGTATCGTGGGAAATAGCTTTTGCAACAGCGGCGTTGCGATATACCACCCCAAAAGGATGAGTATGCTACTGAAAGCAACAAAGGATACGGCTGCAATCGGTATTCTTGCTATAATCTTATTGATATTCATAGTGGTCTCACACAGTTAATGAGGTCTTGGTAATTTCTTCCATAGTTCTATCAGGTGACACGAGGACATTATGGTACGATATTCGTAATAACGACGACAGTGTCTTTCTGTAAGCGTTGCCTACAAAAATTCGATACCCTCGTAGCTTCTTTGCGGTATTCCCGAAACGCAGACTGGTTCGGCAAATGCAATATCACATGGGATAGCGTGTCGGCTCTTGGGCTGCTTTCATAAAAAGGCTCGATGATAGTACCAATGCCTACTCTTTCTACAAACGGAAAAGCTGCAATACATTCCGATTGAAAAGCCAATGCATCGGGAATACTTTGTTTGCGGCGCAGTTTGTCTTCTGCCAGACGTGCTGCAATAAGTTTT
Source organism: uncultured bacterium (assembly GCA_937899715.1). Lineage (GTDB taxonomy): Bacteria > Bacteroidota > Ignavibacteria > Kapaibacteriales > UBA4661 > PH2015. Next base: position 11,623 of record CALCNX010000020.1, read on the forward strand.
TGAGCGGCTTCCATACTCAGGCGCGAAACCTCTTCTTTCGACATATTAACTCGTGTGAGCAAAAGACGATAATCGCTTAATCCCTTTATTGTCAGATCTTGGTGAAAACGCTTCACTGTCGCCGAATCTATTTCACGTCCAGCATAGAACACCCGCAATTCTTTGGTGGTATCTTGCTTGACGATTTCCCATGATAGCACGTCGTTGTGTGCAGCTTTGAGTGGTTGAATGAGTAGAGTGGTAATAATGCGTTTCTCCTGTAACGAGCCATAAACATTGTACAAGAAATAGACGCTTGGCAATACGATAACTGCACTGACAAGCGCAATTTGTGTTGCCATACCGCGCCACGTTTGACTGTGCTGTACCATCGGAAAACGCAAATACTTTACAATCGCTAAAGTAGCAATGCTGATAAAAACGCTATTGATGACATACAAATAAAATGCACCGAAAAACAACGCCCAATTTCCCGTCGCCAAACCAAAACCTGCCGTACATAACGGAGGCATAAGAGCGGTAGCGATCGCCACGCCCGGTATGGCGTTACTCATCTCGCGGCGCGAACCCGAAACAATTCCCGCAATACCGCCAAAAAATGCGACGAGAACATCCAGCAATGTTGGTTGTGTCCGAGCAAGAATTTCACTGGTTGCCTCGCCCAGCGGCGTAAGAAAAAAATAGAGCCAGCTTGTAAAAAGTGAGGCAGTCGTAGCCAAACCAAGATTTGTTACCGATTGGATAAGCGTCGAACGGTCATTTGTTCCTAAGGCAAGCCCCACACCCAGAATCGGCGACATAAGCGGCGAGATAAGCATTGCTCCGATAATTACTGCCGTTGAATTTGTGTCCAATCCTAACGACGCTAAGGCGGCAGAACAAATAATCATCCATAAATTGTAACCCCGAAGCGGTATTCCTGCATGAATATTTTTTACTGTCGCCTCTGCATCGGTGCCAGCACGAATGCCTGCGATTCGCTCGAACAATGCTGTTATCATGTCTTCTTATCCTTGTTTGATGTGGATGTATAGGGCTTCAAGAACTTGGAGTACATACCTATGAAAACATTATTGACTTGCCATTCATTGATTTGCCGTTTATCAATACATCTGCTTTGGTTGATTCCTCTTCTTCTTCTTCCGATGTTGGGAGTGCATCTGTGCCGAATAACCATCGTAAATCCGCTATATGTTGTTCTGCGCTAACATCGGGCTTGATGGATAGCACAGGGAATCGGGCGTGATGAACAATTTGCTGGGTAAAGGGACCGATAAAGAAATTTTTGACTGTTCGGTCGAGGCTTGCTGTAATGACAATAAGGTCGGTACCAGTTTCTATTGCTTTGTATAAAACCTCTTCGGCAAAGTCAGTACCAACATAAAACGAAATGGAGTTCCGAACTTCATCTTCATCTAAGAGCTTGTTTGAAAAGTCGGAAAGTAGGTAAAAAAAGCGGGCAAAGCCCG
>CALCNX010000021.1 GCA_937899715.1 uncultured bacterium
TGCCGTAGGAATGAGACCCGACGAGCGCCTTGAAGATAAGCGTTCCGTAGCGGCTTGTGGTATTGACTGGTTCGGTTATCATAGCTTGTCCTCCGGCTTTTGGGGAATAGTTGACATAAACACTGTGAGTTTTCAATCAGTCTCAAAGTTGCGGCACAATACTCGTCAAAAAAGCATCCAGACCGCTCACGACCCTATTCGGTGCGCTTGGATAGGGTTCTCCATGCGGAATAACCACGTACTGCCGCTCTGCTTGAACGTCCTCAGCGGCAATGATATTTCCCTGCGTCAGTCGTGGAGCCGATGAATACTTTATTTCCACCGATGCCACCACGCGCTGCCCTTGCACCAGCACCATATCAAGCTCTGCTCCCGCGTGCGTTCGGTAGAACATTGCTTCCGTGCCGCGCGGTAGAACGTGGAGAATTTGTTCAATCGCATAGCCCTCCCATGAACGCCCGCACACGGGATGCCCACTGAGTTGCGTAAAGGTCGAGATATTCAGCAAACTGTGAAGAATTCCCGAATCTCGGAGATAGATTTTGGGTGTTTTGACCAGACGTTTTTTGATATTGATGTGAAATGGCATCAGCCTGTGCAGCAAATACGCACCTTCCAAGATTTCGATATAGCGCGTAACCGTCGGCGCACTCACACCAAGCGAAGCGCCAAGTTCGGAAGCATTCAGCAAACTACCGTGATAATGTGCCAACATTCTCCACAGACGCTGCATCAGTGCCGGCGTAAACGAAAATCCTAGTTGCGCCAAATCGCGTTCCAAATAACTCGTTACAAACATTTCCCGCCAAAGCGCACTTGCTTCGTCGTCGGCAGCCAAGAGACTATTCGGGAAACCACCTCTATTCCAATGCTCAATGACACTTACGGTGTCCGAAACTTCACTCCGCAGAAAAGGAGACAGTTCGATGTAGGCAACACGTCCCGCAAGCGATTCTGATGCTTGCCGCATCACATCGGGCGCTGCCGAACCCAAGAGCAAAAATCGTCCTGCCTTCCCTTGCCGAGCGTCTGTCCTATCTTCATCCACAAGCGAGCGCAGCAAAGGAAATAGCTCCGGCAGCCGCTGCACCTCATCAATGACAACACAATGGTCGCGGTGTGCCGATAAGAACATTTCTGCTTCACGCAGTTTATCGCGGTCGGAGGAACGCTCAACGTCGAGATAAAGCATCGGCGACGGAAGCATCGAAGCCAGAGAACGCGCAAGCGTCGTTTTACCTGTTTGTCGTGCTCCGGTCAAGCAAACCACAGGGAACGTCTTCAAGAGTTGGACAAGACGAGGTGCAACTGAGCGAGCTATCATATTACATTATTGAAAATTAAAACTTATATTTTTAATTTTCAAGGTAAAATAGAGCATTTGCCATTAGCATCAAAATAAAAGGTGTTTTTGATGTATCTCTTGTGTAAAAAAAATACTACACTGTCAGCTCCAAATGTGCATATTTGCTGACAACTTTTTCATAGTTCCCTGCCCTATTGCGCGAACAATGCTCTGAAAGATAGAGAGAATGCCGTGTCTTCATGCGTTTGAACTATCTGGCACGACAATTGGGTTTCATTGCCATGCAACATAGTTAAACCAAACAACAGCAATTTTGTACCCCGAAGCCGCTTGCTCTCTTGCGTGGTCGCTTCTTTTCAACATCATTTATGGTGCGCTTCATCGTTGCCTTCTGGATTGCTATCCTTTCTGCATTCCACCTACACGCTCAAAACAGCAGTGATACACTTGGTACAAAACGACTGAGCATCACGAACATAGATGCGGCGGCGTATCCACGCATCAAAGCGCAGGTGTACGCCTTTTCCAACAGCCAGATACGCACCCTTTCCGCCGATGACCTCGCTATTACTGAAAACGGTCACGCGCGGCGCATCACGGCGATTTCCTGCGAAAACATCCGCCCAAACGCAATTTCGGCAATCATCACCTTCGATGTTTCTGGCTCCATGTCCGGCGATAATGTCATAGACCGCGCTCGAACAGCCGCTCTCACTCTGATTAGCGCCCTTCCGCTCGGTCGCTCGGAATGTTCCCTTACCAGTTTCGATGATGCCGGATATGTGAACCAAGATTTCACCACCGACCGCGGGAAACTTCTTGAATCAGCATCAAAACTCAAGCCGCAAGGCGGAACCTATTTTTACCAAGGATTCCTCGCCACGCTCACGAGCGGCTTAGAAGTCTCAAAAACTGCCCGTCGCCGACGTGTGATGTTTTTTCTCACCGATGGAGCAGGTGACGTGGCAGCCGACTCCGTGATAAAAGAAGCAAAAGCACTGAATGTGAGCGTCGTCTGCTTAGTCTATGCGCCAGCGCCCGAAATCCTCAAAAAAATTGTCAAGGAAACCGGCGGACTGCTCTTCGACAACATTCGCACCAGTGAGGAAGCCGTTGCCACAGCACTCCAAGCACTCGCTATGGTGCAAGGGATACAACCCTGCACCGTAGAATGGGAGAGCGCTTCGGACTGTGCCGATGAACGCCACGTTCGCCTTGGATGGAAAGGCAGCGATTCTTCCGCAGCAAAAGGCTTCTTCCTTGCTCCGGCAAGCGGACGCACACGTATCGAGTTCTCCCCTTCAGCACTTGCGTTTGACAGTATTCCGCCCGGAAGTATAAAGGAATTATCGTTTACCGTAACGGCTCGCCATTCGGCATTGACAATAAAAAACATCTCAAGCCAACGCAACACAGGAACGCTGAAAATTGGCGCTTGGCAAAACGAACCAATACGTTTGGCAGATGGTGAGTCTCGCACCTTCACAGCACGTTTCACGGCAAAAGATTCATCCTTGCTGTTTGCTTCGATTGACCTCAGTGTCGCAGAGTGCGGCACTTTTTCTTTACCAATCGGGGGTGGTTTTCGGAATAAACGCCAACGCGCTTCAACGTTACAACTCCTCCAACCAAACGGCGGCGAACTCTACGGACTTGCACAAGACACCGTCATTCGCTGGCAAGGCGTTCCTCAGAATACTCCCGTTACGTTGCAATTCAGCCTCGACAGCGGCGCACATTGGACGACGATTTTCCGCGAAGGAGCAGGCTTTACGCGCTCATGGCACACTCCCGAATACGAAAGCACTAAGGCACTCGTTCGCGTTTCCACTCATCTGAGCAGCTCAGCACCAACGCTCAAGGGTACATTTTCAAAAGCAGAAACTCGCTGGAGCAACGACGGTAAGGTTCTTCTTGTCCATTCAGACGATGCGCTCATAGCCATTCTTTCGGGCACATCATCGGTTCTCTGGCGGGATTCGCTTGCTTTGCAAGGCAGTATGGCGCTTGGTTCGCAAGGCTCACGTGCGTCGGACATGGTTGCATATTTGCGCGAGATTCCACTGGCGGGTGGCAAAAAAGAGATTCAATGCGTAACGCGCTCCATTTCTTCCGGTGCGATTCTTTCTTCGGTGCTTGTGCCAATGACCTCTTTTCAAAAAAACGACCTCGCTTCAAAACCGCTCTGGAACAGCTCCGGCTCGCTTGTCTGCCTGCAATCACAATCGTTTTCCAATGGCAAATATGCCGATACACTTTCGGTTATTGACCCGCACTCTGGTCGTATCGTGCGAAGCATTGCGGGCGCATACACCGCAGAATGGATGCCGCAGGGAACGCTTCTGGCGCTACGAGAAAAAGACCGTGGCAACCTGAGTATCGTTGAGGCACTCAGCGGTAAAGAAGAAATGGTCATTCCGTTGAACCCTGCGATGAAAGATTCTTTCATCAGCTTTCGGTGGCATCCGAAGGGCGGCAGACTGGCTGTGTCGGTTCAGAACAAACTGTTCGTTAGTGATATTGCCTCTCAAGACCAGTTGTGGTCGCTCGCGGAGACGCTCGCCAAACGTCCCAAATCCATCAAAATATATTCGTGGTCGCCGGACGGAAAAACGCTTGCGGCACTGGCAAACGGCACGACTATTTGCCTCCTCAACGCCGAGACGGGCGCTGTGCAAGGAGAATTTACCATACCACTCTCCCAAGCAGCGCGTGAGCAGCCTTTGGTGACGGGCATCAAGTGGCATCCGAGCGGGCAATTTCTCGCGGTGCGCTACGAACTGCGCGATAATTTCACGTCCGACCGTTTACAGAGTGGAGAACATCTCTATTCCATCTCAGGAACACGCCTTGCATCAGGCTCGACGATACACTGGAACAATGAAGGCAGCATAACGGCTGTGGGCAATACCGGCATTACCATCTTGGAAACCGGAACGTTTCAGGAACTTGCCACTGCCCCAGATATTACGTTCCATGCGCTTTCGCCCGATGGTGAATTAGCAGCAGTGCTTATGTCCGGCGACACTGTGCTCCGGCAACTCACGCTTGCCGACCTCTCAACAATCCAGACCGACATTTCCGATGCGCCATTTTCCCTTCTCAGCACAACCTTTGATGTGCAACAGCTTCTAGCTTTTGGCACACTGCCAGTTGGAGCGAGTAAAGATTCTGTTGTGCGCAGCGTCATTCGCAATACCGGAAAAACGCCGGGAACTATTTCGTTGCTCGATGTCTATAACACGGACGAAGGCAAGGCATTTTCGCTCATTACCCCATCGCTTTTGCCCATTACGCTTCAGCCCGGACAAACGCTTCCCATAGAATTGCGATTTCATGCCATTGGAAAGGGTCTCAATGTGGGTGCTTTGCTGATGAAAACGTCCGAACGTATTGCACTGGAAACAAAATCTGATTCCCTTTTTGCACGATGGAACACCATTCACGGAGCGCAAAAAGAATCTTCCGAACAGAGAACCTTTCCGTATAATGCCCTTGCGATTCTTCACGGCATTGGCGCACAGCCTAGAGCGCAACTGCTGACGACGTTTATTGACATGGGGAATGTGGATGTGGGTGCGTCCAAAGATACGGTTGTGTCGCTTATACGGCTACTTGCGGGCGATTCTTTGCGTATTCGTTCCATTGAAAATCTTGGTCCCGCGACGGCTGCATTTTCAAATCTCTCAGCTACGTCGCAGACGCTAGAAATAGCCCCCAATCCGTATTTATTCCGCTTGCGTTTCTCTCCGCCAGATGTGGGGCGCTTCTCCAATGCCTACCGCTTCATGGTGGATACGCACGATACGGATACACAAAATACCAACACATCTGACTCTGCGACGTCGATAGAATCTCTCACCGTCAATATCTTCGGACGTGGAGCGGGCGAACTTCCACCGCTTGAACCCGAATTTCCCCCATTTTCCGACCCCACAACATTCCGCAGCATCCTCTTTCCCAACGCCGTTATTCCCAAGCGCGGCAGCATATTTGGCGGCATTGTGGGCGGACTTGGACTGGAAGCGGGATATTCTCTCACGAACAACATTATGATAACGGCTCTATTTGTGCCTTCGCTTCCTTCGGATTCCGCTACGAGCGCCACACAGTTTCGCGGTGCATATAGCTTTGGCGTAAAAGCAGGATTTCAACCTCTTCCCTTGCTTGACATCGCTCTCGGCTATCAGTTTGTGCAGGCTACATTTGAGCGCGGTGCGTTATCTCCCGCGAACTACAATCGCCGCGTGACAGCACATCTGCCCTACACCGCCCTGAGCTACGGCACAGATGATATGCGCATATCGCTTGCAGGCGGTTATTTGGCGCGGTTTCAAGCTCTTTCGCTGGAAGACTTCGCGGTGCAAGAAGCTGGCGTTGTTCTGGGGGCAGATTACCGTTTCGCAAGAGAATGGAAGGTTGCGGGCGAAGTTGTATTTTCGCCCAGTCTTGGTGCTCTTCCCGTCATTCTCACAGCGCGATATCTTCACCTAGTGTTCACCATCGAAGCGGGTGCTGCTTTTGTAGGACTTAAAACAGGAAATTCCTCACCGTTTGATGCCTTGCCCATTCCGTTTCTGCCGGTCATCAATATCTTTGTTCGCTGGTAACGGAACAATTCGCACTGCGGCAATACTACTACCAATGTCGTTTTCTTGCTTTTTCATTAGTGTCACACAACCAATATGAACTCCCTACATTCATGCCCCGCACAATACTCCCGCATCATTGCGTCATTACCTTTGGCATTTTTCACCGTGATTTGCTGCTGCTTCCTTTCCACCCCGCCATCGGCATACGCACAAGCATTGCAACTCACCGGCATAGACGGTTCTCATTTCCCCCTAATGACGGGACAGCTCTATGCTCTTGACGAGCGTGGTCGTCAAATAAACAACCTTACGCCCGATATGTTGACCATTACCGAAAGTGGAATCCCTCGCAAAATTCGGCGGATTACCTGTACGCCTCCTTCGGGCAAAATTCCGGCGCTTTCTGCTGTTTTGACGATAGACGTATCCGGCTCAATGGTTGGAGACGGCATACAGCTTGCCTCACAAGCAGCTGAAGCATTTGTTCGCGGGCTGCCGCTCAATTCAGAGTGTGCCGTCACGACATTTAATCAACAGAATACCCTTCTGACGGACTTCACAGCACAGAAAAGCAAACTTTACGACGCACTTGGTCAACTCAAAGCCGATGGTGGAACGGATTATGACCAAGGCTTATTGGCAGAACCCGCAGGTGCGCTCGAAATTGCGAAAGATGGCGTAAATAAGCGCGTCATTGTCTTTTTGACCGATGGTCAATGTGGTGCAAACGTTGAAGCGATTGTCAATACTGCTCGTGAGCACAACGCCAGTATTTACTGCGTTGTCGTGGGCTTGTCGGCGCCGGAAGTGCTCAAGGAAATTGCCCGTCAAAGCGGAGGTGAATGTTACGACAATATCACCACTCCTGAGCGGGCAAGCAATATTTACTTGATGATTTTGCAACGAGCACAATCTTTGAAGCCGTGCGAAATCGAGTGGGAAAGCGGTCCGTCGTGCGAGTCCAATCGAAAAGTTGTACTTCAGATGAAGGAACCCGCTATGCAAGACAATATGGTGTATAAATCCCCAACCGATGCACTTATACAACTTTCCATGAAGCCCTCTGCCACCGTCTTTCGCACACCCGAAATTGGTAAACGGCAAGAGGCTTCGGTTGTCATTTCCGCCCGCAATGCAAAAATTTCTGTTTCGGATATTTTTATCGGCGACACCACGCAATTTTCCATATCGCCCAAGGCGTTCACGATTGATTCGGGGAAATCACAAACAGTGAGAATCACGTACACCCCAAACAATACGGATTTTACCTTTTGCCAGTTCACGCCACAGTCCGATGTATGCCGCTCTACGTCGTTCTACGCTGCCACCAATCCTCCAAACGGTGAAGTGACCAAAACAACGCTCAAAGTCGTTTCTCCCAATGGCGGAGAAATGTTTCTTTCGGGAACCGATACGACGATAACGTGGCTGGGTTTGCTGCCGCAAGACCGCGTGATTCTTGAGTACAGCCTTGATAGTGGTGAGACGTGGAGGCGCACGGGAAGAATTGGGAAAAACTTTTCTGCTGCATGGAAAGTCCCCAAAGTATCAAGTGGGAAAGCGCTTGTGCGCGTTGTTCAAACGCCGCGATGGGCAAAACCCAAGATTGTAGAAGGTCATTCTGCTGCCATTTTTCGCTCCTTTTGGCGGTCGGGAGGAACGATGTTGACCGTTGGACAAGATAACACGATTCGGCTTTGGGACACAGCGCAGGGCATAGAAACTCAGCGTTGGTATGTTCACCAAAACCTCATCACCGCTGCCGTGTGGAGTCCTGATAATACGCGCTTACTGACATCTTCGCTTGATAGCAGCCTGTGCCTCTGGACGCAAAGTGCGGATACCAATCTTGCCCCGTGGAAACGCTTACGTCAGCCCATTACGTCTGCTGCTTGGAGTCCTGATGGTTCAACTATTGCGGCTGGGTGTGCCGATGGTTCCTTTGCGCTCTTGCAAGCGGCAAGCGGGAAGCAAGTGCTCACCGTCAAAGCACACAAAGGAGACATAACGTGTATTGCGTGGAATCCCGATGGAAAGACTATTGCAACCGGTTCGGCAGATAAAATCGTCTATGTTTGGGATGCTACGTCTGGAAAGCGAGTTGCAAAACTTGACCGCCATAGCGATACGGTTCTTGTTGCGTTGTGGCATCCGAACAATAACGAACTATTCACATCCTCGGCAGGCAAAGACAACAATGCGATTCTCTGGGACGTAGCAAAGGAAAAACCTAAGTATATTCTTGGCGAAAGCCCTATCACCGGAACGTGGCGCGGTCATACTGCTGCCGTCCGTCATGCTCTGTGGCTGTACGACAGCGTTTATGTCGTCACAGGAAGCGACGATGGTGTTCTTGGGCGGTGGTGCATTTCTCCTTCGGAGACGAACGACAGTAATGTAATGAGGCACACACTATTTCGGGATGGTAGTATTGACTCCTACGAACCGACGATGAGAATTTGGGTCAAACGCACACAGCAACAAAAAACATTCTTGCGAATGACCGATTCGCTTGTGCATGGAGCAGCTATTTCCGCTTTAGCATGGGATGGAAAACGAAAGCGTCTTTTTAGTGGCGGCGAAGATAACTCCATATCAATTTGGGCAAATAGCTCCTATTCTGACGAACTCTTTGAGGAACGCGAACGAAAGCACCGCGAAGCAAAGATACGCGCAGCCCAAAGCGAGGATATGGAGGCAAAAAAACTTCTAAAAGCGCTTAATAAACTGCCTTTTGAAGCTCTTGAATTATCTTCCGTCATTAGCACAATTCCTGCGCTCATATCGGACATAACAATGAGTCCCGATAACAAGTATATCCTTGCAGCCAGCAAGAGCAGCAACGCATATTTTCTGAGAGCTTCGTCAATTCGCGGGCAGCGCGATACTTCGGACAATGTGTTCAACATCATCAAACCTGCCCTTGCTTCTAGCGGGATATTCAAAGCCTATACGCGAAGCACCATCGCAACCGGTGTGGCATCCCTTGTTTTTCCAGAAACGCCCGTTGGGAAACGCCGTGATTCGGTCTTTGTGGCGCTTTTCACCAATACTACTCCCTACCCAATTACGATTCAAGACATTCGCCTAACAAATAAAGCGGATTTTGAGATAGTCTCCGGTATTCCGCCCTATACATTGCGCCCCAATTCCGCCCAATCCCTAGAACTGCGCTTCCGTCCTGCGACGGCAGGAACACGAAAAACCAAACTCATTGCTATTACCTCCAGTGATACGCTTGAGACAATTATCCAAGGTAAAGGCATCGTACCGGCACTTGCCATGAGTGTACCGTTTGTTGATATGAGTTCGGTAAGCGTCGGGAGATCGCGAGATACGATAGTTACAACGGCAATAAAAAACGTCAGTTCCACAGCAGTTCGGATACATGATGTTTTGCAA
>CALCNX010000022.1 GCA_937899715.1 uncultured bacterium
TGTGCTCTTCCGATCTCCGAAACCGGGTTCACAAGCAATCCCGCCGGGAGGAATTGTGAATCTGGCACTCCGATTTACCCCCCGTGAGCGCGGTCGGACATCCGGCAAACTCTTGCTCGGCTATAACGGCTACGGTTCTCCGCTAGAAGTGCGTGTTTTCGGAACGGGCATCGTCCACAAACTTGCTTTGAAGGGACGCATTATTGATAGTGCAACAAAAGAACCGCTGCAAGCTATTGTCCATTGGGAGGATGGCGAAACAGGGGAAGCACTTGGCGAAAGCATTACCGATACCGAGGGCAGATATAGCATTGATTTGCCAGGGGTACAACGCCGCTACATCTGCCGCTACGAAAAGCGTGGATATTATCCGGCTATGCGAAAGCGCTTAGTGGAAATTTTGGAACGTGATACGGTCATCACGGAATCAGACGTTGCACTTGAAAAGACATCGTTGGAAGAAGTTATTCGGCGCAATCCATTGTCTATTTTGCCGGACATCTCGTTTGGTTTTAACGAGACCGCATTAAAAGCTGGCATCTACGGCGACTTAAACAACGTAGCGTCAGTGCTGAGACAATTCCCCGAAATGCGCGTACTGATAACCGGATTCACCGATGCAGTGGGCAGCGATGACGCTAATCAGAAGCTATCGGAAGGACGTGCGAAATCGGTAGCAAATTACTTCATCCGTAATGGATGCGAACCACGAAGTTTTACCACAAAAGGAATGGGCGCACAAATGCCAGTGGCAGAGAACAGCACCGAAGCGGGTCGCTCTGCGAATCGCCGTGTGGAAGTGCGTTGTGTCAGATAGCGCAAACCAATGAAAGAAAGTGTGCAGGTTCCTCCAAGCACGGCAACGTAGTGGTAAAACTTAGCGCAGCAACATTGACGACTTTTTCTGTATATTTGCAGCACCGATACGTCTCGAAATATTCGGACGAATATCGGTGTTTTTTTTCATCAATGTTTCTTTTTTATGGTCATTGCCATTATCAACTACAAGGGCGGAGTCGGGAAAACGACCTCTGCCGTCAATATCGGTGCGGGTCTTCGGAAATCGGGAGCATCAGTGCTGCTTATTGACACCGACCCGCAGGCAAATCTCACTACCAGTGTCGGACTCACCACGCACGAACGTATCACGCTATACAATGTTCTTAAAGAAGAACTTCCAATAGAAAACGCCATTGTCAAGGGCGAGCGTGTTAGTTCTGGTGTTCACATCATACCGGCTTCGGAAAAACTATCGCGTCTTCACACAGAACTTGCTGAAGAATTGAATAAAGAAAGTTTACTTCGTATTCATCTCGAACCGCTTCGCACACAGTACAATTTCATCCTCATAGACTGTTCGCCCACGCGAAATCTTCTCAACGATAACGCCCTCGTAGCAGCTGACGAAGCATATATTCCCGTCCAAACTCAACATCTTGCAGCACAAGGCTTGGGACTCATGCAAAAGCGCGTGGAAGAAATTCAACGTCGCCGCTTGAACGAGCACTTGCGTATATCGGGCATCATCGCCACAATGCACATCAAACAATCCAGCGCATCGCAAGGCGTAGAGGAAGGCTTACGCGAAGTCTGGAACAACACGGTCTTCCGCACTGTTATCCGGCAAAACGTCGCTCTGCACGAAGCGCCCGCACTGGGACAAGACATATTCACTTACGCTCCCAAAAGCAATGGCGCGAAAGATTACGAAGCACTCTGCGAGGAAATTTTGGAACGAGCTGGCTTTGATAAAAAGCCGAAAGGGCGCAAAAAAGAAACGTCAAAAAACACTCCCGCGTAAGTTTTTATGCTCTCTAGCGAGCAAAACGAACAGTGTTCGTTTTGCTCGCATGACTCAGTACTATCAGTATTATTCATTCCCAAAACATTGAACACTGCGATTTATGTCAAAAAAACTTGAACAAGCCCGTGCTGCAACTAGAACAGTTGCCGGAGAACAATCTTCTCGACTACTTCTTTCCGAGATTGAATACCTGCACCCCTCAGAATTACGCGCCAACAAGCACAATGCGGTACTTTTTGGCATTGAGGACGACAACCGCACAGAAAAACTCAGTGCAGACATTGCCGCACGCGGCATTCTCGTGCCGCTCATTGCCAAACGCGATGGAACACTCATGGCAGGGCACAGACGTTTTGCCATTGCCGAAGAACTTGGACTGCGTGAAATTCCCGTGCAATGGGTACTATCCACTCTTACGGAAGAAGAAGAAGTCCGCTTTCTCATCAAAGACAATGCCTATCGCCGTCAATTATCGGCAGAAGAATGGATTCAACTCTACCAGCGAATGTATCCAGACGATTTCGAGTCAATGATGCAGAGTGAACGACGTGGCGGAACACGCAAGCAAGAGGAATCAATACAGGAAGGCAAAACGAGCGGTGTTCGTTTTGCTCAAAAAGCCCATAAAGACTCGAATTCTTCTTCCTTACATCTCACACCAAAAGTGATTGCCGAAGCGACAGGGCAGCACGTGCGCGTTGTGCAAAAGCAATTAAAACAATACAAAGAAAAGCATAGAAACGCCGAGGTAAGTACAAAAAAATCCATGAAGCCGCAATCGTTACGAGCAGAAAAAGTAGATGTGGAAATGCTTACCAATCTTCGTACAAATATTAAAGAAGTGCTACGCTCAAATGAAACGACACGAAAGAAAGCAATAGATGTCTTGAAAGCATCGTTAAAATCTCTTGAGTCTTCACTGTAAAGGCATCAACTTCAGTAACCCGCCCGAAGAGCATCCAGCCATGAAACTTCGTTGCCCGGCGACCCTTGTGCTTCATCCATAATACATACATCCATCCATCCATCCGGGTTTTGCTCGATAAAGTGACGAGTATCATTTTCGGCAAATTCACGCTCGTCGGGGGCTTCGAGATACACGGAGGGAAGCCGAGAGTACGGAAATCTGTCCAAATTCGCAATCTGATTGCGAATTTGGACAGAAAATCTAGAAAATACGATAACCACGTTAGTTCGTGGTCATCGTTATTTATCGTCCTTGACGAAAGTGCTGATACTTAATTTCATATTGTCCTATCCATGCGTGGAGACACTGCCTTGAAACACCGAGTTCCGAAGCCGAACGACTGACATTGCCTTTTGTGCGTGCGAGTGAACTGATGATAGTCTCTTTTCGCCATGCCGCTGCTGCATCTCGTATCGTAGCCGTGTCCATTTGTGCTAATGAATCTGAATCATTTTTTTGCGATGCTTCCTCTGAAGTATTTTTTGAAATCACGCCTACGGTTGATGTTGAATTTTGTTCGGCAGAATACTGAACTGCAAATACATTACCAAATGATTGGTGGAGCAAAGAAGGATCGCTATCAAGTATTTCGTCAATACCTAGCGTATCTTGCCGGGATGTCTGCAAAGCACACTTTAGAACGCTTGTAAGTTGGCGAATATTACCTTCCCATTTCAATTCTTGCAGGTATTCTACTGCTGTTGTGCTGATAATTTTTTGTTCACTCATTTGTGCATTGTGGCGCTGCACATAATACTCAGCGATGAGTGGGATGTCTTCGCGGCGTTCACGCAGAGGGGGAAGTGCAATTTCACATTCGCGCAAGCGGTGATAGAGCTGATGTCGGAACGTATTTTTTGCTAAGGCTTCCGGCAAATTGCGGTCGGTCGCCGCTATAATTCGTACATTCGCATCCTCTTCGCCCGATGAACCAAGCCGGCGAACTTTTTTGTCTTCAATCGGCAGCAAAAGACTGGGCTGTAACTCAAAGGGCAAATCGCCAATTTCGTCCAGAAAAAGTGTTCCTTTATGTGCTTGCTGAAATAAACCAATTTTGTCTGTCGTAGCACCAGAAAATGAACCTTTGGTATGTCCAAAAAGCTCACTTTGGAAGAGCGATTGCGGGATGTTCGGTATATCTACGGTTACAAAGTTCGACGTGGTGCGTTTGCTTGCTGCGTGAAGTGCTTGCGCGACTATTTTTTTGCCAGTTCCGGTTTCGCCCGTTACCAGAACCGAAAGTTCAGTTTTGCCATATTTCAGAATTTGTTCTGCTACCTTCATCATCGCTTTACTTTGTCCAACCAACCCCTGCCTTTGCATAAAGGCGAGCAGCTCCGCATCGGAGGTTTTCCTATTGAGTTTGTCCATCTCTGTATAGAGTACCTCTCGCACTTTCTCACGACTCACATCAGATTTGGGAATAAAATTCACCGCCCCTAAGCGAGTTGCTTTCACCACATCTTGGTATGTACTTTCTCCTGAAATCATAACCACCGGAAGCCGAGGATAAAACCGCCGTGACTGTTCCAACACGTGTAATCCAGAAAGTGTCGGATGTCGAAACTCTACATCCAACAGCATGACTGACACCTCCGCATGATGTTCCCGCAGGTAATTGAGTGTCTCGGTTGGTGCGTGTGTAGCATACCAATTCCAGCCTTGTTCAGTAATGATGCTTCCTAATGTGGTACAAAACTCGGCATTGTCGTCGGCAATGAGGATAGTCATGGTTTGCAGGAAAGAAGTGGGACAAAAAGAGTGGTAAGACGAACTATCTGAACAGCAAAAACCCCTGTGGCTTGGAGAGAGACAAGCTACTTGGAACAAAGAGAATATAAATGGGCATCTACGAACAACGAGAGAGGCAACAACGTGCAGAAACTACAACCATATAACCAGACAGGGCGAACAGAAGAATAGCAAAAGCTATACAAACAGACTAGACACAAAGAGTGGACATACTTGAATGATACAAGCGTATTACAAAATGTACGCCAAAGAAAGAAATTTTTCAAACTTTCATATAAACTCTTGCCCTTTATTGCTTTGCAGAGACCTTGTTTGGCTCTAGGATGGTAAAAAAAAACTTACACATTACAAGACACCGCTATGTGCTAAAAAAATAATGCCTAAAAAGCGCACAGTGTCAGAAATATACCACACTGTGAGTCCATAGAACACACTGTCTCTGGCGCTTTACACTGTCGCATTACACTGTCAGCACTATGCGACATAAAAACTACTCTATATCTTTTCAGACCAAAGAAAAAAGCTGCTAGAGCGCGTCAAATCTCGCTCGCCGTTTATCAAAATTCTTGGCATAGATTTTTAACAAAGCGATTTTACTCACACGTTGTTCAAGCAAAAAAATGGACGGACTCATAGAATTACTCTTGATACATAAATCACTGACAATGTGTTATTTAGCAACAGTTTGACGATTCTGAACGATTGAAATTTGGTCGGAAATTTTCAAAAAACATCCTTACACAGGAAAATTTCAGAACCTATTTTCTGACAATATGTTAAGCAACAATTCTGCTCAACGGTACACTTGCAATGTACCAGATGGCACATTGTATCATCACCATCAAAAAACTATATTGGTTATGTATCGCAAACTAAAGTCATCTCTCAAGAGACATTCTCAGTCCTCATCAAAAAAAACACCTGATATGTCCCATGTTGTCTCAGTTTCGATTATTGGACGTAATGACCGTCTAAACACAAGTATTATCGGGCTTTTGAAACGTACAAAATCCTTCAAGCATTTGGCATCCTACAGCTCTTTCGAGAGCGCACTAACTGATTTTACTCACCGTCTGCCGGATATTGCACTTATCAACAGCAATTCAACGGATATGCCAAGCACTCATCAAATACATTCTCTTCGTCAAAAATTTCCTTCTGTACAAATACTGCTAACAACGACGAATAGCGATGAGTCGAGTATTATAGCGCTGTTTGAAGCGGGAGTGAGCGGGTATATTCTCCGCCCTCTACCTACGGCGAGCATTGTGGCTGCTATCAAAGAACTCGCAATCGGTGATATTCCTATGTCGCCACAGGTTGCGCGTACAGTGGTGCAATCATTATGGCATTTAGAAGCACCACCAACAGCAAAAAAACACCTAGAAAATCTCAGCAAACGCGAAAAAGAAGTGTTAGAACTTCTATCCAAAGGCTTCGGGTATAGCGAAATCGCCCAACAACTTGGCATACAGCGAGGCACTGTCCAACGACATCTCCACAGCATCTATGCAAAAATGAACGTGCGCACCCGTGCAGAGGCAACGCATCTCTACTTGAGCAGGTAAGCACCCTCATTACCGTTTTGCAAGAATACAATTCAAACCATACTCCGCTTATTGCGCACACGTGCAATAGGACGGATGGCTTTTACTTTTTTTTTCAATCTCACGGAGTTTTTATATGAAACGATTTTTGGGCAATCCCCGCGCAACTCATAACCATGTAGCGTACCGCATAGCGTTTATCGTCGTTGCAATGACGTTCATGCTCGTTCAAGCACACGCACAAACGACGAAAGTGAAAAAGCCAGAACCACTTGGTTACGGATGGGCAGATAAGTTTTTGAATGAGGTGTATTTACTTGACGTAGATGTAGAAAGTAGCACCAAACAGATTGATGATTCTCGACATTATCTTGTTGAAATGGCAGAAGACCCAGTAGTGTTTCTGAAAAATATGGGTACCAGCGATTTTAATGCGGTAGTAGCACTTTCTCGCCAGAAATTTGAGCAGGGCAAGGCAGCAAAGAAGACTATTGATGAAATTTTTGCCGATGCAGACTTTGATACCAAAATCAAAAAACTGGGCGAGCAACTAAACACACTAGGCGACCAAAAGGCTCTCTCTAGCATTGGTAAAAATATTCAGGCAGGTATCAAAAATCTTGAAACAATGCCTAAAACCATTGACAAACTCACGACCCGAACAAAATCCATTATTGCACAAGGCGACGGCGTTCTCAAACAAGCCGACCAATTGGATATGTTCAAAAAAGCCCCCGTTGTTTCTACTCTTTCTTCCAGTCTTGGCTCACTCAAGGGGACAGCTGAAAAAATGCCTGCTCTAGGTGATGTCTCCGTGAAAACACTAGGACTCTATAAACAAGTAATGAGCAATATAAAAATCAAATAAAATCCATACTCTGCTATGCCTGACAGGTTATGACAACAGATTTGTTTTCCCATAATCTGTCAGGCTCATGCGAGAAACAAATCGTAGAGAGAAACTGCCAATTCATAAATTTTCTCCAAAACTCACTTTTTGACATTATGCGTCCCATTATTGCAATCATCCTTTTCGCCTGTACTTGTGCAGTGCAGACGACAGATACATTTGCCCAAAGTGCAAGCAAATCCAACGCTTTGGAAAGCGGTCTCTTTGCTCGCAAAAGCATAACCCTCGTACCTCTTGCCGTGAACGATGCTGATTACAGATTCTTAGTAGAAAAAACCGAAGCTGGCTTACGGACAGCCGGCGCTCGTTTCGACTATAATTACGTCAGTGCTGATGCACTCCGCCAGGCACAAACAATATTTGCCAGCCAACGCTTTTTCGCCGATAGTCTGGATAAAAATGAAAACATACAAGCACTCACAGCAGCCGTGCGCCAGTCAGGCGTGTTGGAGCGCATTATAGCGCAAGCCGGAAATATTGATTCGCTGAATGCCCGCAATAACCGCATGAAACGCCGCATTACGACAAGTTCGGCGCAGTCGCGTGGAATCGAAGGTATTAGCGCCAAAGAAATATTTAGCTTGGTCAATGGTGCTTTTATCGGTGTTCCCATTTTGACCCGCGTCGGTGCAAGTGCGCAAGACCGCGACATTGTAAACGCAAAAGGTTTTATTTACTGGATGCAAATAGAAGTGCCGCCACTTGCAGCATGGGGCAATAACGATTTGCCACCGTGGGAAAAAGTAACGCTTCTTCCCATTAAGCAACGCAGAGCATTGGGTGGGGCAGTACGTATCGGAAAGGAAACGGAAGGCGAGTTAAAAGCAACAGCGATGACAGCATTTGTGCAGGAGATATTTGATTTGGCAGCATCGGTGCCGGAACTCAAGCCACGCGCAACTCTTCAACAAGTGAGCGACGGCATTCGCCTTGATGTCGGCAGCCGTGAAGCAGTCTATCTCGACCAAGGGTACGAGGTATTTGAGACACAGATGGGGTTAGACGGCACACTTTCTTCCGTACGCAAAGGGTTTGTGCGCATTGGCGACGTTGCCAACAACGAACAAAAAATGGATGCTCTCAGCGCGGCATATCCTACAACCTTCGGCAGCCTTGATGTCGGCATGAGTGCTGTAGCTCACGACCAATTTATTGATTTTGTTCTTCGCCCCAGCTACCGCACACTACAAATTCCACAGGCATCCGTGAATAATCTTTTCAGAGCAAATTTGATCTCTGCAAGTGCTACGTCGTCCTATAATCTTAATGCGTCGCTTCTCTTCAATATGGCGCGGTCTTTCGGTATCCCTCAGTTTTTTCTGGGTATTGACGGCGGCATAGGCTTGGTGAACATGAACCTTGTGGCGGGGGAACAGCAACAGCAGGGGACAAATACAGCAATAAGCATTAACCAGCCATTGATGGTGGAAGGCTCAGTCGTAGCGGTGAAAAAGTTTTGGCTGGGCGGATTAGCAGCAGTCATTGAGGCAAATATCGGTATCAATTCCTTGCATCTTTCGGGTTTGTATGGTGGCAGGCAATGGTCGCTGAGGTACGGCACATTTTCGTTTGCCGCAGGTCTAAATGCGGGCGTGGAATTTACTATCAGTCCGGATATGATTATTGGTCTCGACGCAGGCTATCGCGCGGTTCTACCGGTAACCGCACTCACCTTAAACATTGACGGTAGTGCCGAAAGCATCATTACCCAACTTGACCAAGCCGACCTATGGCGACGCGGTGAACTTGGCAGTATCAATTTGGGCGGCTTGCGAGCAGGAATCAGAGCCACCTTCACGATTCCTGCGTTTTAGTGCATATCGCTCAATTTTTCAAGGATACTTTTTCTTCACTCATTATTCCCCAAAGTACGATGAATCGCAACATAATAACCGCAACGAGTACACTCTTGGTGCTGCTTCTCTTCAGCGCATGTGCCACTATCACACTCCCGACCTCCAAAGAAGCAACATTCCTAGAGAACATCGAAGGCAAGGACGATAAATACTTAGCTTGGGGCATTGGCGCAAACAATGCCGAAGCCGAAACCGATGCTCTCAAAGCTGCCGTCTATGCTGCCATGCTGGGCGGTGCCGCCGGAAACAGCGTCGGACTGGTGAGCGCACAGGAACAAGCCAAACCCGGCATGGATGCACGCATCACTAAATTTTTTGATGACCCCGCCACGTGGTCACGCTTTGTACGCAACACCAGCCAAGGGCGCATTGACCCCGACAAACGCTTGGTGGCAAACGTTCTGGGCAAAGACGGAAGCGGGAAAGCTGTGCAGGTACAGGCTATCAAGCTCGGCGTGGAAGTCATTGTCGCCCGCAAAGCACTCCGCGAATACCTCGAAGTCAATCAGTTTATCGGCGGGATGCGCATTGGTAATTAACGATTTCCCAGAATATCTATCTCTTTCACAATCATGCTGACAAAACAGATTTCAAAACATTTTTTTGTCGCTTGCACCCTGATTCTATCAGGTTTCGCGTCGGCATTCGCCCAAACTACAGAAATACCCCAACTCGCGCAACCCAAGCTCATCGCGCTGCCGCGAAGTTTGAAACAGGAAAATCCGCTTGAATTGATGAAAACAAATGCAAACATCAATTCTGCAGCCGCCGCCATCAAGCAGACACTGGTGGAGCGCAAACTGGAGGTCGCGGACTTGGAAGGCGCGGTGAGCAATTACGACGCACTTCGGGCTTCCATGAAAAATCTGGATATGGATCAAAACGCGCTTCTAGCCTCGGCTGCCGATGCGGATGTGTATGTGGAATTCACGCTGGAGCTCATCAAAGAAGGTCCGACCACCAAAGCCAAAGTAATTCTGAACGTGAAAGAATCTGCCACAGCAAAAACGCTGGGCAGTTCCGAAGGTGTTTCGCCGTCGCTGGCGACAAGCGATATTTCCTCGCTGTGTGCTTTGGCGGTGAATAATTGCATTGAGCGTGTGATGGAGCAGATACGCGGCTATTGGAGCGAAGTCCCGCAGCGCGGCAAACCGATTATGCTCACAATCAATACTGCCAATACCAAAATCAATGCTGAACTGCCGAATGGGAAATTCATTGATGGCGAAATTGAGGACTTTCTGAAAAAAAATGCGAAAACCTTTCGGAATTCCATGTCCACCGACAATACGCTTATGTTCAATCCCGTGTATGTGGATTATGTGAAGTACGACAGTCCGAGCAAGTTCGGGCGCGAGCTACGCACCTTTTTCAGCAAGGAACTGGGTATGAAAATTAACCTCAAAAATGTTGGTAAATCTATCCGCATCGAAGCGGAATAAAGGAGTTTGGCTGTGAAACGATGTTTATATTTGGCAATGGTTGTATGCGTGATTTGCTCGGCGGTTTCGCTGCAAGCACAGATACAATCAGGCTACTTTGTCGCTCCGTCCGATAAACTGAGCGCCGAGTCAAGGCAATACCTCGACAACAAAATCCGCGTGGCGATGAACAACGTCGGCGCAATTCCGTCCGATGGGTATTTCCCGATGGTAACGGTCTTGAAGTACAGCGAAATCGAAGTGCTGGAGATTTCCGGTATGCGCACGATGTACAAATCTATTGGCGAAGTATCCTTGCAGGTAATTATGGATGGCGTAAATGGTGGCAAAGAATCCCTTTTGGGCGCAATAACATTTAAGCTGGAGGGAGCAGGGACTTCTAAACAAAACGCCATGATGACTGCCATTCGGAATGTAACGATTCCCGATGCCGACCTCAAGGCGTTGTATCAGCGAGTGAGCGCCAGCTACAAACAGGCTGCGGAAGTGAACTGTAATCTGCTCTTGCAAGAAGCGAAAAAACGTTTTGCCCAGAAGCAGTATCAAGAAAGCGTTGATTTGGCAATGGAAATCACGCCCAGTTGCTCGACCTACAAAGCCGCACAACAACTGGTAGCACAAATAACCGAAGAGTATTCGGAACGACGCTTGCGCGAGGCACAGCAATTTTTCACGCAAGGCAATGATGATGCCGGCGCCCAAGCTGCATCGGATGTGCTGAAGAATAGCAAGTCTTTTGCGGCTGCACAAAAAATCCTTACGACCATCGTCCAGCGCAAGGACGCAAAGCAAAAGCGTGAGGATGCGGTCATTGCTTCCGATAAAGCAGCAGAGCGGAGTTTGCAACGTCTTGTGATTACAACTTCGGGCGACGTAGCCAAAACAGAAGCTCGCAGTGCGGAGAACATTGCGCGTTCGCGCATGGTAGCAGAAGAGCGCTACAACGCGATGTGGGTACGAATGTTGACGCGGTAACTAAAGGAGATTTGAGTATTGAGCGGTGGTATGGCTTCCCCGAGTTATGCTGCCGCTTTTTGACTACAAGGTTTCAATATACGTTTGCATCAATCCGACTAGATTTCGAGCAGTTGCTATGTCCCGTTCTGTTTCCACGGGGCTGAGTTCTTCGGGAAATTCGTAAAAGTAACCCGCTTCCAATGAATTTCAGTAACTGTCCAAACAGGCATTTTAGTCTTTCAAGCAAAATACTAATCTGCTTCACAATTTGATACTCACCATAATTTGGAAAAATGAAGTAAAACGGCGTATATTTTGTCCTATTATTTGTCCCATAAACAGGATGTTTTTTGTACTTTTTTATTAGCACAAAATGGTGCGACCTCATTTACTTTCCGATATTCTGCCGCTCTCGGATTTTCGTGCCAATGCCGCAGCACTCTTGGAACAACTCCACAATACGCACCGACCGCTCGTGATAACACAACATGGGAAAAGTGCGGCAGTTGTGCTTAACCCACAAGATTACGAAAACCTTCTGGAACGCATTGAGATGTTGAGCGATATTCGTGCTGCCAATACTGATATTGAGCAGGGGAAAACACATTCTCAAGCGGCTGCGAAAACGCAGGCAATGGAACATCTTCGCAAGCGTCGCACGAAATCGTGAACTGCCCTTTACGTTCTGTTCAAAATACTCAGAATAACCTTCTTTACCGTTTCCATTTCATCGCGTTTGCTGGATGCCACAAAGAGCGTCAGCGACGCAAGAGCATCGTTACTGATAACAGTATCGTTGTCGGCATTTCGGAGTGCATCGTTATGTTCCAAGAAATACAGAAAACACGCCGCACCGATGCGCTTATTGCCGTCAGCAAAGGCGTGGTTTTTCACTATCAGATACAACAATGTCGCGGCTTTTTCCTCAATACTTGGATACAATTCCGCGCCCCCGAAACTTTGCCGAATTTGTTCAATCGCGCTCTCAAACCCGCTATCTTTCGGCTTTGCAAATACGTCGGAGGCAAATGCGGATTGCATGGAGCCGATAACATCCAGATATTCTTCTCGCGTGGGATAAACAGCAGGGCGCAGGGTTTTGCCTTCGGTGTCTAAGGTCTCGTGGTCGTAATCATCCAGCAGCGCCAAGCCTTCGGCAAAGAGCAGTAAGGTTTCCGTGTCGGCGTGGTCTTCGATTGCTCTGCTCAAAATACGAATACCTGTTTTGAGCGTTTCCACCTGCATTTGTTTTTCTGCCAGACGTTGTTCATTGAGAGCATAGCCTTGCACGAGAAACTCTTTCAAGCGTCGGGTTGCCCATTGGCGAAATTGTGTACCACGTTTAGAATTAACACGATAACCCACAGAGATAATAGCATCAAGATTGTAAAATTTAATTGTTCTTTTGACAGTTCTTGAGCCTTCTTGCTGAACTACCGAGAAAAGCTCGGTAGTTGCTGTTTCCTCCAACTCGCCCTCAGTGTAGATATTTTTGAGGTGCAAGCCTATCGTATCACTGTCTTTATCAAAAACTTCCGCCATTAACTTTTGCGAAAGCCATACCGTTTCGCCCTCAAAACGCACATTGACGGTGATTTGATTGTCTGGTAATTGGTAAATCTCAATGCTGTTATTCATATCCCAAATTCCTTGTTCAGTGTGTAGTGGTCATTTCATGGTCTTGAAGTCTGCTCTAGCCGTGCTTCCGCTTCCAACTCATCAGGATGCTTCCTGACAACCGTACCATTCTCCCATACCGGAATCGTCAAGCCTGCTTTGCGGGCTTCGTCGCGGGCAGCTTTTGCGGCGCGGAGCATGGCGGCTTCTGCGCCACGCATATCGGGGTCGTCAAGGCGAATAAGTGTTTCGTGAGTGTTCATAGTTTCTTTCCTTCTGCAATGGGAATGGGGTGTGTCGGATAACGTTGTTTTTCCTGCCCCGCTCACGTCCGGCGAGGATGAGAATGCGTTTGGTCATGCCGCCTCCGATTTCTGCCGTGCTATGGCTATTGCTCGGTGTAACCGTTCCTGCAAAACCTCTTTCGGCGGTAAGACCGTCCAATACTCCGCCACACGAATATTGCTTTTGTCCAGTTGCAAGAGTTCGATGTGTTCTTCGTTTTTGCCTGTGCAAAGAATTAAGCCTATCGGCGCATTCTCGCCTTCAACGGTCTCGTATCGCTCCAAATAGCGCAAATACAGTTCCATTTGTCCTTTGTACGCTGCTTCAAATTCTCCGATTTTAAGGTCTATTGCCACAAGGCATTTCAAACGACGGTGGAAAAAGAGCAGGTCAATAAAGTAATCGCGGGCATCAATCGTGATACGCTTTTGACGCGCCAAAAATGCAAAATCACTCCCCAGTTCGCTGATAAATTCCTGCAATGCCACCAAAATACTGCTCTCCAAATCTCGCTCGGAATACATTCCCCGCAAACCCAAGAAATCCAGGAAATACGGGTCGCGGAAGACCATATCGGGGCTAAGTTTCTGCTCGTTTTTGAGCACATTCAGGTCGTGGGCAATCGTTTCTTCCGGCTGCTTGCTAATGGCAGTGCGCTCGTAGAGCATAGATTGGACGCGCTCTCGAAGCGTCCGAAAACTCCAGTGCTCCAGTTTGCTCATTTCGATATAAAACTCGCGTTTGAGCGGGTCATTTACCGACATAAGCAAGCGCAGATGCGACCAACTCAATTCTCTACACAGTGTGTAGAAAATCTGTTCATCAGGGAAGGCGCTGGCAAATTGCATACATTGTCGGAGCTGCTTTTCGCTCCAACCTGCCCCATACTCAACTGTTAATTCTCGCGCCAGCGTAGCGACAATCTTCTTCCCGTATTCGGCGCGTTCATTGCCTAAAACATCCGTATTGATGCGCCGCCCAACGTTCCAATAGAGCATACTCATGGCTGCATTGACCGTAACGGCAAGATGCTGTTTGCCTTCGTCAATGAGGGTGCGAATGTCGTGGAGAAGAGATTGTGTCTCGTGGGCGGGAAGAACCTTGTTGGTTGATGCTGTCTTGGTGTCCATTGTAATTTCCTCAATATGTGGCATGGTATTTTGCGCAACGGTGCGTTGCACTATTTCATCGGGGCAGGGCTTCGGCAAATTCAGGTATGTGAGATTGCACGGAGAAAAACCGCTCATGTCGGGGTTTGAGGATTAAAAAGAGATGCTCATGCCGCCAACGATACAACTTCCACTTCTCGCCGCGCCGCTACTGCCAACATTGCAAGGCGTTCCAATTCTTGCGCTGTATCATTCTCAATCCACTCTTCGCCGCATTGGTCGCAGACTTTCGCCGGAACGCGCCGCGCCACAAACAACCGTCCTTGAATGTCGGCACTGAATGTGGTCAAGCCATGTTCAATAGCACCGCCGCAAAGCGGGCAAGATTCTTGATGGGTCGTTTTCATTTCTTTTTCCGTGTGGTAAAATCTGGTTCAAAAATATCTAGTGAAGGCGTATATGCCGTGATAATGTACGCTTTTTTTGCTTCTTCGTCAAACGCCGCAACAACGTGTAACGGTTCATTATCTGTCATTGCAAAGACCAACGCACTTGGGAAAGGCGTATCATCGGAATATGGTTGGACGCATACGCCAGAACAAGCACACTCCAAAACGCGAGACTAGCTTATTCCACGCTCCAAGAGCCGCACAAGAACGTGTTTGCGCCATTCTACGCGACCTTCGAGAATTGCTTGCACAAATGCTGCGTGGTCGAAAGGAAATATCATACGCCCTCCACCGCAGCATACTCCACCGCCGAAAGCGGGAATGCTGTCTCTATCACCTCCACTTCCTCACAGCTCACAAGCCGCACTCCTTTTTCAGCGTTTCGTGGTCTGTCCATGACGTATTTGTCTGCTTTTGCCGTGCGGCATCTTCCGCGTCCAATTCGTCGGGATGCTTGCGGACAACCGCGCCATTTTCCCACACAGGAATCGTCAAACCCGCTCTGCGGGCTTCTTCGCGGGCTGCGCGCGCAGCGCGAAGCATGGCGTTATGGATGCCCTCTACTTCGACTTCATTGAACGTGTGTGGTATTTCCGGGGTATTCATTATTTGCCTCCTTTGTCAAGTAAAATTGGTTCAGTGTCGGTATTGTCATACAAAAACCACTCGTCCACAAGCGGTTTGTAAAGTTCTTCAAAATTCTTCAAAATTCTTCAAACCCGCATCAAATCTGCGCCGCACAACATCGTCAGGAATATGATGACCGCCCAGCGCAACGCGGTTTTTCACGCGCTCTATTGCTAATTCCGGCGACTGAAGCCGCAGAAAAAAGAGCTTGACCACGTAGCCGCTTTCGCGCCAGCGCGGGATTGACCGCGTATAGATTTTGCCGCTGAGTGTCGTTTCGATGGCAAAACTCTGCCCCCGTGCCGCACAAGCCGCGATGCGCTCCAACATCATTTTTCCCGCTTCGACGGCAGCGGCTTCGGGCGCAAAGGGGCTTAGTCCGGCAGCAATCAAATCGGCGTTGATAAACGTCAAAATGCCTGCTTCGCGGGGCAAGAAGGCACGGGCAAAGGTGGTTTTCCCTGCGCCGTTGGGTCCGGCAAGGATAATGATACGTTTCATTCGCCCACCTCCACAGCCGCATACTCCGCCGCCGAAAGCGGGAATGCTGGGTCTATCACCAGCACTTCCTCGTAGCTCAGGGCGTAGAGATTGTACGCAAAATTTCTCATGGTATTCTTTTTGACTGGATTGTGCGAAAGATAATAGTGGTGTTTGCCGCGTTCAGGTTGCAAACACATACTCTATCGGTTTCGACGTTTGAAGGAGCAATGTTTCCAACTGTCCCGACGGCGCGACATAACCAACCGCAATACGCTCGGCAATCTCCATCATCCAACGATTCCGCTCCGTCGCCGTTTGTTCGGTTACGCGCTTGACCGAAGCAACAAACGGCGTTACCATCAGCAATCTACCTTCTTTCATCGCGCCGTGCAGTTCAGGCTCTACGCGCTCCTTCATGCCTCGTGCCAATGCCAAAATCACAGGCTGCTTGCCCCGCAAAAGATACCGCAACACGTCCTTTTCCAATGGGCTGTGGAAGCCACTCACGACGCACTCGCCCGCTTCGCGCTGTGCTATCGCCCAATCGTAACACCGCAAGGCCGCTCCAGCGGGAACACGGCGACAGCAAAGGAATGCTGTTTTGTGAAGCGAAAGCAATGCGGTATTGCCGAGTGTCGAAAGAAGAGATGTGTTCATAGACAGTTTGTTCCGAACGGTGCGCATTCGTTTATGCGTATTCGTACACCGGCGCAAACTTCGTCGGTTCGCTCTTTGAATGTCCGGCAAGCATAGCCTCAATATGACGAACGGTTTCGAGCGAAAATGTCGCTTCGCCGCATTGCAAACAAACCTGTGCCGGAATCCGCTCAATGAGCATGGGGTTTCCATTGTCGTCGTCATAGACCCGACTCACAACGCGCTCTTCAAACTCCTGATTGCCGCAGATATGGCAAATATCGTTCATTGTTTTTTCCTTTCTCGGTAGTGTATCCATTGTTCTTCATCAGGCTCGTAGCCCGTAATTACTTTTACCGTCTTGCGGTGATATGCAGTTACTTGGATGTGAAGCGGTCGCCCAGACACGGTAAATCCCAATACCAACATACTCGCGCCGTATTTGTCGTCAGGGTACCGCTCCAAAACCTCAGCGACGCTTAACGCCTCAAGAATTTCCGTGCTGGTTATTTTTCTTGTTCTCATTCGCAGAAGCGCGTGGTCGCTAAATTCTATCTCGCCGCGGGCGCACTGCTCCTGAATCTCTTGCAACGATTTCATTCGGTAAAATACAAATTTTTTCTGTCTGTTGTTTTGTTTACACTACATTCTTTGGTATCTCGTGGGCTGAATATCGCCGAAGATAGCATCTTCAGCCCGCCGCTCCGCAAGGAGCGTTTCCTTTTTATAGACCTGCAGCCGCCTTCTCAGTCCTCCTTGTCCGCTTCGCCGCCCATCGGCTCTATCACCAGCACTTCTTCGTAGCTCAGGGCGTAAAGGTTATATGCAAAATTTCTCATGGTATTCTTTTTGACTGGACTGTGCGAAAGAAAACAATTTCTCGTATATTTGTGCATCTTATTCCCAGCAAGCCCCTGAAGAAATTCAAGCTATCGGGTTTCGTTTTTTATGAGGTGCCCTGTCCTTGCTTGACACATCCTACCTCCACCGCTTCCTCTTCCAATTCGTCCGGATGCTTCCTGACGACCGCGCCATTCTCCCACACAGGAATCGTTAATCCTGCTTTGCGGGCTTCGTCGCGGGCGGCTTGGGCTGCACGGAGCATGGCGGCTTCTGCGCCACGCATATCGGGGTCGTCAAGGCAAATGAGTGTTTCGGGGGTGTTCATAGTTTTTTTCCTTCAGCAATGAGAAAAGTGAGCAAGTCGAAAGCTATTCTTTCCCAAACGCCTCTTCAATTCTTCCACACAACGCCTCAAATCTCTCCAAAACATCATTATTGGAACATCGCAGTACGCGCAGACGGTGAGCATTCAAAAATTCTGTGCGTCGCGCATCGTATTCTTGCGCGTCATCGGTAAAGTGCGAATCGCCATCTACCTCAATCACCAACTGCTTTTCAGAGCAATAAAAATCTACAATGTAGTTCCCAAGCGGCTTTTGGCGTAACCAACGCAACCGATGACCACGCAAAAATTCAAACCACAACTTGCGCTCGGCTGCGGTCATATTGTTCCGAAGCTCCCTTGCTCGTTCTTTGAGCGCGGGATTGTAGGGGATGTAGGGTGTTGTTGTCATTGTTGTGTTGAAAATCCCCCCGTTCCCTTTGTCAAGGGGGCGAATACGTCAGGGGCGTGAATACGTGTTCTCGTTTGAAAATCCCCCGTTCCCCCTTTGTCAAGGGGGCGAATTCGTCAGGTCAGCGAAGTACTCAAGAGGGCGAATTTGTCAGGGGCGTGAATATGGGAAAGTATCTGCGCCGAACAATTTGATACAGCAGGGGTGTTCAGTTCTTTCAACAAAAGACCGGAAAGTCGCTTTACTCATTCGCCCCCTTGACAAAGGGGGAACGGGGGATTACACCTCCACCGACGCATACTCCGCCGCCGACAACGAAAACTCCGGCTCTATCACCAGTACTTCTTCGTAGCTGAGATTGTAGAGTTTATAGACCAGTGTGTCTATTTGTTGTTCTAAGTCTGTAGTATCAACACCTTTTGTTTTTTGCGAGATGATTTGATTAACTATACTGACTATTTTTTGCTCCTGATTTTTATTCGGCTTACAAATGGGTACCTCATTTACATACCTCGGCATAAATCTGAAGTAGTTATTCGCTAAAATAGTGCCTGTGTTCTGTAAGAAATACCACACAAGATTTGAATTGAACAACCCGATTAAGAATTCATAGCTAAGATTTATTTTTTCATGTTTGATATACCCGTAAAGCGTAGTCGTACTATAAAATTTTCCTTTATCGTCAAACGTATAATTACCACCCAAACAAATATCAGGACATATTAATTTGGGTTTCCCTTCAAAAAGAATCCCTTGACTTCTTCCAAATTGGTACCAAGTATCGTTGTTAAACCGCCCATTCTCACGATATCGTAAACTCTCTTCATTTTCTTTCAGATAAGCATACCCTTTGGGAAAAAGCTGTTTAATTTCCGTTTCTGTGTATAAAATAGCATTTCCATTTTCCAGTTTATAGGGAAAAATCACGTAATTATTCGTTGATAGTTTTTCGTATCGATGTACTTGATCTCCCTTAAGCAAGGGTTTTACTAATGCTAGTTCTAAGGTAACTTGTTTGTCTAATTCTCTAGAATAGCCCACAATCGTTTTTCCGTCACTTTGAGCATTCATAATGAAATAAACAGAGTCTTTTGAGGTTTGTAATCCCGTGAAAATTTTCTCAAATATATTTTGAGCTTTAAGTGGTTGTTGTTTTATTTTTTGTAGAATTTTTTCAGCATGGTTGTCGGTAAGCGTCCATGCTTTCTTATGCAAACTGTGTTGATCGTACAAATTGAAATCATTTTGAGATAATCTATTCAAATAATTGCCAAGTTCTACGGTATTTGGCAAATCTCTATCAAGTTGTAAATAATTTAGAGTATTAGACTCTCTCTTAAACCACTGTAAGCCCGTATAAGTAGAGGCATTAAATACCTGAAAGGCTTCAAAAGAGATGATTTTATTAGCCGCTTTTTGGTCTTGAATAACTTGTCTTAAGCCCTTTCCAAAAGCAGAGTTTATCCATTTTATGGGCATAATAAAATTCAAAATGCCATCGGCTTTAGCAAGTTTTAATCCTTTCTCCGTAAACAAAACGTACAAATCAAAAGAGCCAGTAGCAGATTGAAACCATTTGCCTATTTTATCGGCAAAATTGCTATCTACTTGACGAATGCCTTGTATTCGCATATACGGCGGATTGCCAATCACAATATCAAACCCCACCGTCTGCGCCACATCGGGATTCATCACTTCGGGAAAGTCGAGTTTCCAATCGAAGAAGTGAAGCGGCTCGTGGGGTTTTTCCTTGAGACGTTCGAGTGTTTTGATGTGCTGTTTCCAGCCCAGCGTTTGGAGGTAGTGCGCCGTTTGCTGTGTGGCATTGCGTCCCGTGTCAGTGGGTTTGCTTTCCCTGCCTTTGGTAGCGACCATAAAGCGGAGTTGGTTTACGAGCAGGTCAATTTTGAGGCGGCGTATGTCTTCGGCAAGTGCTTTTTTGTTGCTGTCGGGGGCAAAAAAGTCTTGTTGTTCCTTGCCGATAGCGTTCAAAATGCGAGTGCGCTCGGCAATAAACCCCGCGCCGTACAGTCCGTTTTTGGTGGTGTCGGTACTCCAATCAATATCAATAATCTCCTCGCCCAGCTTGCTCACAAGGCTGTTCCCGACGACGATTTTGTAATCAAGGTTCGGGAGCGGCTTGGGTTCTTGTTCGTCCACGACAAGCGACAGCCAAAAGCGCAAGCGGGCAATGTCCACCGCGCCTTTTTCGATGTCCACGCCGTAGATGCTGTTTTGGATAATGCCTAATTTTACGTCCGATGCGGGAAAGGTCGTCGTGGAGCCGTGTTCAAAAAGCCACAGCATTTGTTTAGCGGCAAAAATTTCTTGGAGCAATCCCATCGGGAACGCGCCGGAACCGATAGCGGGGTCGCAGATTTTGACGGCATCCAGCGCGTCGTGGAATTCTGCCGCATGGCGTAACACGGCTTGTTTGTCGGTGTCGTCTAATTGTTTTTTGAGCAGCTTTTCGATAATGGTGCGGTCAATTTCGTTGGCATTGGCGGCTGCGGTCTTTACGGGTGCGGGTGCGGGTTCCGGCTCGAACATCATTTGTCCTTTGCGTGCTTCGTTTAGGGAGAAGAGCGCGGACTGTTCGGGATTGGGCGCAAAGTCGTTGGTTGGAGCGGTCGTAATAGTGTAGCCTTTGCGCTCGAAATAGGTGGCGAGGTATTCAATCAGGCTTTCGCGGCACATATAGTGAACGATTTCTTTGGGCGTGTAGTACGCGCCTTTGTCTTTGTTGTCCTCCAGCAAATTTTCAAAAATATGCCCCAGCATTTCGGGGTCCACAGCGACGGTTTGGTCGTCGGGGTCGTCTTCGTAGATGGTGAAATTGTACTCGTCGAAAAAAGCAAAAAGGTTGCGAAACAGTTCTTGCTGAAAGACCAAACCACGATATTTTGGATTATCTTCTTCAAACAAACCGCCGTTCAGATAGGGAATTTTGCAGGGTTTGCCCGGCAGAAGTTCCACGAGGTCACCATCGCGCCGTTTGTTGAGTGTGTCGAAAAAGAGTTTTGCCAAATACTCGGAATAAAAAATGCCCTTGTGTTCGGCTTCGTTGAACAGGTTATGAAGGAAATTTCGGTCGCCGTCTTGCCACGAGCCTTGCACAGGTGCGCCCAGCCAGCCTTTTTTTTGCAGGAAGTAGAGAAACACGATACGCCCCAAGAGTTTTTTGCAAAAATCGCGGACATCTTTGGCGTTGCCGTTAAAGACGGATGCGAACTGCGTATTGGGACTGCCGACAGTTTGTTCTTCCCATTTATTCCCGCGTTTGACGAGGCGCGTCCCCGTGAGGAACTGGACAAAATTTTGATAGTGATCTTTGTATTTGTCAAAAAACTCATCGGAGAGTTTTTCGACGGAGAACGCCTCTTTTACGTCGTCGAGTGTAGCTGTGGTTCGCTTTTGGGCAAGTTGCGCAAAACGTTCTGCGGCAGTGCGGACGCTTTCTCCTTCGCCCAGAACGTATGTGAAGCGTTTGGGTTCGGTTTTGGTGAGGAATTGCTCGCCTTCCGCATCAAACCCCGTGAGTTCGGAAACGTAACTGAATCGCCAGCGCGGACTTTCGGGTTTGTGGTAGGTGATGAACGCCCCATCTACGCCGCGCCAATACTTGCGAAGGAGGTTTCGCAATCCTACGCGATTCCGTTCCAATACAACGCCTTCGGCAAGCGTTACGTCATAGACTGCAATGCTGCGCTCTGCACCGTTTTCGTTCAGTGTTAGAGTTCCCAAGCGCAATGCTTCGACAGCAATGTCTTGGTTGATGTCGAGTAGTTTTTCGGGATTGGTCGGTATGTCGGCGCGAAAGGTTTCGCCTAAGAATTGTTTCCAAGCTGCTTGATGATAGCGTTGTCCAAAGAGTTGGCGTATTTGTTGTACTGTCATAGTGCGTACCTCGTCGTTTAGGCAAAGGATTCGGAAATGATGAGAATGGGTATCTCTGATTGAACAGGTTTTTTGTCCGGCTTTTGAGTATTGGCAGTGTCAATGTCGTACCGCCGAGAAATTTTGTCCATTTCAATGAGTATCTCAGGAAGTTTCAATGTTCTTTTTTTTCTCAGTTTGTCTATCTCGGTTGGCAAATTGGTAAATCTGCCGACATCAATCAAAGCAATGATTGCGCGAATACGTGTTTTTTGCTCTTCGGAAGGTACGTTGTGTTTCAGTATTTCCATGAGAAATGATTTTGCCTGCTGGTTCACGCCACCAGCTGCGACGGTAGCGGTTTGTGCGGCGGCAGATTTTTGCTCAGTTCCTTCAAAGTGCTTCAGGGCTGTTTGTACGTGTTCGTGGTGTGTTTCTATGAGCGGTGCGGACTGTTCGTTTTCCTCTGCTTCAAATATTTTGAATGCTTCGATGGGTGTGATTTCTGCGCTTTTGTTATCGGCGTTTACCCAATAAAACTCAAACTTTTTGCTTGTTTTCATAAAAGCAGCCGTACCGCCTTTGCGCTCTGTGCGATTGGCGTTTTCGGCATTGCGCCCGGTTCTGGATTTCAGAGGAATTTTTTTGATTGCGTCGAATCGTGCTTTATGGTCTTGCTTGAAGGTGCGTAAGAAGTGCAGGTATTTCAGGCGTTCATCTTCTTCCTCTTTGTATTGCCCGCTAAACAGTTTTGCATCGTCGAGAATTTCATCGGTGGAAAGGATTTGATTATCCTCACCAAATGCCGTGTGGAATGCTTGAAGTTTCATAAAGGCTGTTCTGTTCAGCCGTAGCTGCTCTTCGCCTTGCGCGGACGGATAAAAGACAAAATTGTGAATAGCAGAGGCTTTTGTACCGATGCGGTTCACACGACCGATACGCTGAATAAGCCGCGTAGAATTCCAAGGGGTATCGTAGTGAACGATAACATTGCTGCGGTGCAGATTCACGCCTTCAGCAAGTACCTCGGTGGTGATAATGATGTTGTAGTCATTTTTCTGGTTTTTCCCTTTTTCTTTTTGTGCTGCATTGGGGAAATTTGCATCAAAATTTTCGACAATCGTGTCGTGTTCTGCCTTTCGGTTCTCACTGGAAATCAGCAGGACATCATTCCTTCCGCGCTTGGTAAGTTCTTGCTCCAAGTAGCGTGTTGTTTCTTTTGATTCGGAAAAAATGACGAGTTTTTTTTCGTGATTGATACTGCCCAAAAATTGCTTCTCAAGATTCTTCACAAAAATTTTCAATTTGGGGTCATCTGGAATTTTATCCCATTCTTCAACTAATTCATTCAGCAATTCCGCGTCTTGTTTGAGTTTATCAAGAAACCCCTCTTCAAAATCGTTTGCTTTGAAGGTCTGATTTTTGGGATTGTCTTCTGCCAATCGCCCAATTTCCTCTTCAATTTCTTCATCTGACCAGCCTTTATCAATGAGCGCATTGACGTTCGTATCGGGGGCGATAAACACTTTATCGTTATCAAACATCGTAATCATGCGCTCATTGGCAGTTTTGAAGTTGCCTAATGACTTCTTAAAAGCAAAAAAACTGCTTTCCAAACGTTTTATCAGTTGGTTTTTCATAATGGAAGCTAACGATTTTGAAACCGTTTCCGCTTCGGCATATAGTTCTTTTCTTGCTTTACCGTCCAGCGAGGGAATAGTTTCTTTGAGCGCAGCAATGGCTTGGTAACGGCTGTATTTTAGTTTGTCTTCGTCTGTGAGGTAGAAAACAGTTTTGTGAAACAGTTCATTCAATTTCTCGTCCATTAGGTATTCCACTTTTTTAGGTGGGTTAACTTTTGGAAACTTAATGCCTTGTTCGTCTAAGTCAATTTTGTATTCAGGAATATTCTCAAGGTCGGTTCGTGTTCTGCGGATTGTAATGGGTTCAATTACATTCTTGCGAATATTACCGTAAATGTTTCTTAGCTTGTTTACATCTAATTCGTCAAAACGCTTTAGCGTTTTGTATTGCTCCATTAGTGGAGAAAAGAAAGAGGTAAGGTTTGTAATTGGTAAAGTAGATTGCCTTGCATCTTGAAACATTTGAATTTGATAAAAAATGTCGTCAGGTCTGTTGTTCAAAGGTGTTGCTGAAACTAAAACTACTGAAGCAGCTAATAAATGCGCTTTTAACACTGCCATGTCACGGGCATTATATAAGATTCCTTCTCCCTGCTTGTAGGAAGCGTCATGCTCTTCATCTACCACAATTAATGCTAGGCTTTTATAAGGTAAAAACAGACTGCTTCTGGTGCCTATTACGACTGTGGTTGAACCGCTTAATATACCTTGCATAATCTTCTTCTTGCGAGTTTTACTAATGCTTGAATTCCACACAGCAGGTTTAAATCCAAAACGCTGGGTAAAACGCTTTATTATTTGGGAGCTTAGAGAAATCTCAGGGAGCATTATGAGTGATTGTTTTCCTTTTTTTATCGTTTCTGCCACTAAATAAAAATATACTTCCGTTTTACCTGAACCGGTTACGCCTTTTAATAAAACAGGTTTTGTCGTTGCTTTTATAAAATTTAGAGTACCGGCCTGTTCTTCTGATAAATTCGGCAATAAATTCTCTCCAGAAAATTCCTCATTTTCAGTTTGAATAGCTTGGGGATTTATATCAAAAGGTATGACAAGTTTAGCAATAGAACCAAGGGAAGCCAGATAATAGATACTTGCTTTTTTAATCAGCTCAATATTGGCCAGCCCAATATTTTTATAATTACTACCAGGGGGATTTAAAGTTGGATCGATTATTTTAAGCTGCTTATCACTAGGAGAACAATTCGTTTCCCAAACTACTCCGGTTATGTTTTTATTACGGAAAGGGACAATAATTAAATCTCCTACTTCTATATTAATATCTTTGGAGATTTTATAATC
Organism: uncultured bacterium; assembly: GCA_937899715.1. GTDB lineage: Bacteria > Bacteroidota > Ignavibacteria > Kapaibacteriales > UBA4661 > PH2015. Next base: position 24,840 of record CALCNX010000022.1, read on the forward strand.
TAAAGGAAATAAGCCGGCTTTTGGAATGAGAACTTTTATTATCTGCACTATAAGTTGTTTCTATATAAAA
>CALCNX010000023.1 GCA_937899715.1 uncultured bacterium
ATTCAGGACGAAGGACCGGGTGTAGGAATAGACGAGCAAGAACAACTCTTCACAAAGTTCACACGCCTCTCGGCAAAACCGACAGGAGAAGAAGGCTCAACAGGGCTAGGGCTTTCGATTGTAAAAAAACTCGTCGAAATGATGAATGGTAGTGTACGGTGTGAAAGTGCGAAGGGAGAAGGGGCGACTTTCATTGTAGAACTGCCTGTATTGTAAAAGTGTACGCTGACGCTTAATTTTTTATGGCAAAGCTACGCTTGAACGATTAGTCTTACCCAACAGCCTCCTAGGTACAGCGACCATTCAAAAATGGAATGACCAAGCCCAAACACTTCCCCACGACGTCGTCACGCGCTAAGACAAATTCTATTGGAATATAAGTATAAAAGACTCTTTGAAAACTCATTTTTTAATCAGTCTTTTACGATGCCAAATGATGCGCAAGCAAGTACTGCTTGCAGCTAGAAAGCATATTTCCTTTCTATGGCACGTCAATTCATCAAGCAAAAGTGACTGCTTGTCGAAGATAAAGTACCGCTAGTCGAATCCTATTGGGAATACTTCTTTTGTGTAGGCATATTTGAAGCCACATTCAGATTGTGCTATCATCCTCTCATTCCTTCCTGTCTTTTATTAAGGTTGTAAGCGATACCAATAAGCAACGGTATATGTACCCGTACGCTTGCTCATCGTTCAAAATAATTTTTCAACGTCACGTAAATTTCGTTGTGTCAGGATGTATATGCTTAATAACATTAAAACTCGTGGAAAACTGATTTTGGGATATGCTCTTATTGTTGCCCTGTTGGCTGTTGCCGTTGCGTACTGTGTACGCTCTTCTTTGCTCATTGGCAATATCAATCGTCAGATATTCGACCAAGATGTCCGTGGATTAGCCGAACTGGATGACGTGTTGGTCTCGTTTTTAGGTGCACGTGTGCAGCTACGCGAGGCATTTATTGCGACGACGGCTGACGAAGTTCAGAAATATCTTCTTCAAGCACAGGAGTTTGTGAAGGCTAATAAAGCAGCACGAGAGCGGTATTCAAAGACTTTGCGCACCGAAGAAGATAAAAATCTTCTTCAAAAATACGAAGTCTCCTTCAAGGCATTTGAAGATACCTTCAATGATATCAGCGAACATATACGCACAGAAGACCGTGACGGTGCGCGGGCATTGTTTATCAGTCAGTGTATTCCGAGAAGTGCAAAAATTCTGGCTATCGGGAACCAACTCAAAACAAATAAAGTTCATGCAGCCGAACTGCTCTTTATGGAGGCGCAAAAGACGAATACCTTAAGCCTACAGGTTACGATTGTACTCTTCTCCGTTACGTTAATTATAGCCGTTATCCTCAGCACCCTTATCTCTAAATCCATAGCCGTCCCGTTGGAAAAAATTCGCAGCACGATTGACCGTATCGGTAACAACGATTTTGTAACGGTTGATGTGGGCAATAGGCGTGATGAATTTGGAGCAATGGCAAGCACGGTCAATAGTATGCCAGGGAAATTACGCCGCGATGTCCAGTTGAAAAATGTGATTGGAAGTTTAGTCAACGAAGAAGATTTTGAAAAGACCTTGAACCTTTTAACCGATGGCGCTAAAGAAAGTTTAGGGACACAATACGGTGCCTTAGCGGTTTACAATGAGAGCGGAAATATTACTTCCTTCTTCAGTTCCGGCTTTTCCGATACCGATAGGGTTCGGATTGGTCAGAATCCCGATGCAAAAGGTCTTCTTGGCTATGCGTATCGAACACGCACTTCGGTGCGCACCTCCGACATCACGAAGCAGCGCGATGGTATCGAAGTACCGCCGGGTCATCCGCCATTACAATCGTTACTTTCTGTTCCTGTCAAGACCAACACCACCGTCTATGGAAATTTATACATCGCTGAAAAGAAGAACAGGAGCAATTTTGATAACGAAGATGAAATAACTTTACAGACCTTGGCAAATCTGGCAGCAAAAATTATTGCGGGACAGCAAACCGAACAGGCGATGCGCGAGAAGTCAGATTATCTGCAAGAGACCGTGCGGGGAATGTTGTATAAAGCCGAGCGTCTAGCACAAGGAGATTTGACGGTGGAAATTGCCGTAACACACGATGATGAACTGGGGCAACTGGCACGTGGACTTAATAGAGCCATCGCAGATATTCGGACTTTGCTCCAGCAAGTACAAGATGTAACCGAGCAGGCAACCCAAGCAACAAGCTACATCAGCAGCGCAACGTATCAAATGGCAAGCACTGCCGAAGAACAATCCGCCCAAACGGTAGAAATTGCTTCAAGCATTGAGGAATCGGCGCAAACAAGCCTTGAGAATACACGCTCTGCAACACACGTTGCCGATTTATCGCAAAGAAGCGGCACGGCAGCTCAACAAGGCGCGAAAGTCATCAATACCATGATGAGCAAAATGAGTGAGATTGCGCGTGTCGTAAGCGATACCGCTAGCGTAGTGAGCAATCTGGGCGCAGCCAGTGCCGAAATTGGAGAAATTGTCATGGTCATCGAAGAAATCGCAGACCAAACCAACCTTCTTGCCTTAAACGCTGCGATTGAAGCAGCACGAGCCGGCGATCAGGGGCGCGGTTTTGCCGTCGTAGCCGATGAAGTGCGCAAACTGGCAGAACGTACGGCACAGGCAACGAAACAAATTGCAAGCACCATTCGCCATATTCAACGCGAAACCGAACGAGCTGTTACGGGTATTGAACGTGGTAATTTGGAGGTACAATCGGGTTTGCAGCTTGCCGAAAATGCAAGTTCTTCCCTTAATGCTATTGTGAGCAGCGCACAAGAAGTCAATACCGTCTTAAGCACTATCGTTCAGGCGATTAGCGAGCAATCACACACGAGCAACATGATTGCACGAAATACGGAACAAATGAGTACGTCTGTACAAGAGATGTCGCAGAGTGTAACAGAAATATCGCGTGGCGCATCCGACCTGCAAGCATTGATGGATAACGTAACCATATTAGTACGACGTTTTCAAATCAAGAAGACCCATGCTCTTTCGGAATGACGAGAACCAAAATTCATGGAATAGCAACTCTGCCGCACACAGAAAAAAGCGCCACAAGCCGTATTTTCTATTCGTAGTCGAAAAAAAATTAGTAGATTCAGCAACCCAATACTATTTTTTGAACTATTGAAGGACTATGCGCTATGGCAGCAATTATTGACATCGAAGGCGTTGGAGACAGCTACGCCGCAAAACTGAAAGATGCAGGAGTGAACAGCGTCGAAAAACTTCTCGAATCTGGCGCTACCGCCAAAGGTCGTGCCGGGCTTGCTGAAAAAACGGGCATTTCCGAGAAACTTATTTTGAAATGGGTCAATCACGCCGACCTTTTCCGCATTAACGGTGTTGCCGGACAATTTGCAGAGCTTCTCGAAGCCGCCGGCGTAGATACCGTACCGGAACTAGCTCAACGTAATGCCGAAAACCTTCATAAAAAACTTGCCGAAGCCAACGACGCAAAAAATCTTACCAACAGCCTTCCGGGCGCAGCGACCATCCAAAAATGGATTGACGAAGCAAAAACACTTCCCCGCGTCGTCACGCACTAAACAGCCATTAGCCAATGGAGTACGAGCACAAGATATGTGATCTGTGCGGCCTGTGCTTGTGCTCCATCTGGAAACTTCACATCACAGATAATTATTCGCCCTTGCGGCTGATAAGAGTTTCAACGCTGGTATGCCCACAGCCTTCTACTCGCCACACAACACTACATTTTCCCCATCATTGGCAGAATAGATCCCGAAATCCCTCGCCCTCCGTCGTTGCACAGCATCCATGCGGCTTCTGCAATCGTTTCGGGCATTACCCATTTGGCAATCTCGTCCGGCGTACCCCACTCGCGGTTCGCAGGCGTATCAATCACGCCCGGCACGATACAATTTGCTGTGACGCTGTGCGGTTTTCCTTCTTCGGCTGTGGTTTGTGTGAGAGCAATGAGCGCAGCTTTCGATGCTGCGTATGCTGCTTTATTTGCTTCGGGCGAAAGAGCAGCTTTTGCGCCAATCGTCAATACAGCACCACCACGTACTTTGAGCAAAGGCAACGTAACGCGCAACAAATTAAACGCCGTGAGATAATTGATTTCGAGCATTGCATGAACGACATTCGATTCGGTCTCTTCTATGGTCCTACCCGCTTCAATCCCGCCCGCCGTATGAATAACCGCATCCACATTTTTTAGCCCGCTTGCCGTTAGGAAATGCTGCACAGAGACTATGCTTGCAAGGTCACAGACAACAAGGCTCAGGCTGCCGGAGAATTGCTCCAGGCTCTTTGCAAGCAGCTTTGCTGCATCCGCTTGCTTACAAAGTGCATAAACACGCCACTTGCCCTCCAAAAAACGCTGTGCAATGCTTCTACCCAAATTGCCATTTGCGCCGGATATAATTGCCGTATTCATATTGCTGATTGAAGAGGTTGTAAAACGGTCTGCATTTTCTACCTGAGTTTTTGAGATTACCGCACTACGTTCAACTGCTCCTGCACCGTGCCGGATGGCGCAATGAGCATAATGCGATATTGCCCGCTTGCAAGGTCGCTAGTGCGGAGAGTAATAGTATGCGCTCCTGATTTTTGCTCGCTTGTATTCAGAAGCGTCCGCACTTTCATACCACGTGAATCAAAGACCGCAATTTCAAGCGGCTCGTCTTGCTGTACAGTATAGGCAATGACAGCTTCGTCGCTCGAAGGGTTCGGCTTGAGCGCCGTGATGAGATTGGTCGTCTTCTTGGCGGGCGCTATAAGCCGCAAGCCACCTGCCTGCGAGACTTTTGCAGTAAATGTGGCAACAGTGGAAGATAGCCCAACAAAGATATTCGGACTATTCCATGTCCGTTCTGTGATAATGATTCCCGTTGCATTTGTTTCACCCGCAACAGCAATACATTCAAGAGATAAAAATGTTGAAGTTGTAGTATCTTTGAGGTTATCCAAAGGTGGCTGGGTAATACGATATGTTCCCGGTGTTGATTGAGGAATGAGTTTCGACTCAGAAGCTGTCGGCACCAACACATTCGGGTTCATCGATATTGAAATTGAGTACGAAGGATTAGAGGCGCGGTTAATATTGCTATATGTTTCAGCTAAGGTAACGGTAGATGTGGGGGGAGTGATGTATAGTTTTAACAGCACCCTGCTTCCCGGAGCAGCTGACGGTGTCGCTGTTGTAATTCCTATATTAAACTGAACATCCTGAGCACTCACATTTCGGACAAAGGCTTTAGTATTAACGACAATTGTGTCTTGAGCCGTGATAATACTTATTGTGCCGGAGGTCTCTCCAAGGATTGCTGATTGAAACTGAGTCGGCAAGCGAAGCGTTTCACCAGGAAGAATGATATAAGGGAACTGTGGGGCTATAGGATCAAGTTTCGTAGTTGCTGTATCCGAGAATATTAGCTTCTCACGAATACGAATGGTATCTCGCCCAAGATTCGCAATCTCCAGATTCCGCACTACAAGAAAATTAGTCAATACCGTACCAAAATCGAGATTACCGGCATCCACAAACGTCGGTGTACCGCGCACAATGCCACTCCGTTCGGTTGTAGTAGCACCGCCATTGCTTAGTGTGAGTACCAAACGCACTTGCTTCACACCCAAGGATGCGGGATTGAAGTTGATACGAATTTGGTATTTGCCAAAAGCGGGAATTGTTACGTCTCGCACTGATGTCGCGCTTGTGTCTATGCGGAACGCGGTTATGTCCGTTCCTTCCAATCGTGCCCCGACTATCTGCACGGGTGCGTCGCTCACACTTGTCACTTCAACCGTACCAGATTTTGTGCGCCCGACTACCGTGCGCCCAATATCACTTTGAGGAATGACCACAAGCGCCCCGGCATCAATCGTCGTAAACGTCCGCGACGATGACCACTCGCTTACGCCGCTTTCATTTCGTGCCCGAACTCGCCAGAAATAGCTCGTGAAGCTCTTCAGTGTTCCTGCCGTGAGCCGCATCTGCGTCCCAACAACACTACTGTCAAGGGTTGGTGTGTTGAACGTAGCATCAGGAGCAATCTGCACATCATAACTGCCAGCACCTAAGACCGATAGCCACTCAAAGGTAGCATTTAAGGAAACGCTAGCTGCTTGGTTTGCCGGAGCAAGGAGCGTTGGTGGACTGGACGGAGCAGGCGCTGTGGAAGCCAGCACGCGCACCGGGCGCGTGAAGAGCGTCAGCCCGCGCACAATGCTATTGGTCACGCGAGCATTGTAAACACCGGTATCAAGCCGTGCAAACGCAGGAAATGTAAGCGCACGGCTCAGCACACCGGGCACTTCTCGTCCATTTTTGAACCATGTATGGACGTTGTTGTCACTAAGCAAACGCGATGAGAGTGTAAACGGCAGCCCTACGGCAGCAGATGTATCACGCGCCGTGCCTACACTGTCCTGCGGCGAGTAGGTAAAGGTGAAGGACGTTGCCGAAGAACGAACATTTGGCTCAAGCGCCTCGAATTGCAAACGGTTATTTTCAACAGCCAGTATGGTCAACGGCGTAATACCACTGAGATTTGGAATGGTCGTAATTTGGTTCTTCTGAAGGCGCAGTATTTGCAATCGTGCAAGCGTCGTCAACGCTTCAGGTGCAGCCCCCGAGAAGCTGTTGCTGTCCAGTGCCAGTACACGCAGATTAACCATTTGCCCTATCTCAAGCGGAATCGTGCCGGAAAGATTGTTGCGGCTGACCGCAAAACGCTCCACAAGGCGTAAGTCGCGCACACTGCTTGGAATCTGCCCTGTGAGGCTATTATTGGAAACATCCAGCACACGCAGGTTTACGAGCGTACCAAGTGCGCTTGGTAGCGAGCCGCGTAGTTGGTTGGTTGATGCAATGAATTCTTGCAACGACGTGGCATTGACAATCTCCGTTGGAATTTCACCAATGATTTGATTATTGCTGATGTTGAGACGCACCAGCGAGCGCAAGCCCGTAGCAGTCACTTGTCCATCATTCTTCACATTGGCAACAGCCGTAGCACTGCCCCAAATCGTGCGTGGGAGTTGGTCAACAAGGAAATTGTTATTCACAAGCAAATCCTGTAAAAGCTGCAATGCGGCAAATTCGGTGGGAATACCGCCGGAGAAACGGTTATTGCTCAGGTCAAGCCGCTCCAGCACAGGGATTCGCGCAAAACACGATGGTATCGTACCAGTGAGCTGATTACTTCCCAGCAAAATTTCTTTTAAGCCGATGAGTGAACACATTTCCGCCGGAATTTGCCCCGTGAAGCGGTTGCCGTCCAACCGTAATGACGTAAGACCCGTCATAGAGCCAATACCGCCCGGTATCTCGCCGGAGAACTGGTTATTGGAAAGTGCCAATTCTTGTAATTGCGGAAGCAAGAGAATGCCGGACGGAAACGCCCCTTCAAGGCTATTACCACGTGCACGGAAGGCTTTGAGAGCCGTCAAGTTGCTGGTTACAATCGGCAATGTCCCGCGTAAACCCGCACTATCCAGCGTAAGCTGAGTGATACGCCCCCCCTCAACCGTTACTCCTTGCCAGCGGTCAATGGTTACGTTTGTGAGCCAATTACGCTTGCGTGTCCAATTCGCACCATCGGTAGCATTATAGATTTGTACTGCCACCACCGAGTCGCGCTGAAGCGGCGTAAGCTGAACACGAGGCGGAATGATGACAAGTTCGCGGCGTGCAGTTGCCGTGCCTGTTGTCGTCTGTACTTCAATCGTACCAGAAGTTACCTGCGGAAGCAAGAAACTGAGCGATGTCGGAGAATTGACGGTAAAAGACGCAACCGTTACGCCATTGACCCGCACCTGCCGGACATTGACAAAATTGAGACCATCCACTGTTACAATATCGCCGACCGATGCGGAATCGGGTGCAAAGTTTGTGATACGTGGCGGCGGCACTTGGCGGGGCGGCACAAAGCGGAAGGACATGAGACTTTCCGAATAACCTCCTTCGGTTCGTACACCGACTTTTCCCGTAGCTCCGGTCGAGACCACAGCGATAATCTGACTTGCCATGGGCACTTCAAACTCTGCCACTGGAATACCACCAATCGTTACAATCGTTGTGGTGGAGTTGACGAAATTTTCGCCTGTAATTGTTATCGTCGAACCTGTTGAGCCTTCGAGCGGGTCAAAATTCTGAACATTGGGCGGGAAATAGAACGTAAAACGTTCACTTGAAAATGCACCACCAAGGCGGTTAAAGACCTGCACACTACCGCTGCCGCCTGCGTCAGAAACAACTGCCACAATTTGCGTGGTAGAAATCACTTCATAACTTCGTACATCAAGCCCACCAACAGTCACGCGGTCAATAGCGCTAAAGTTTGCGCCTGTGATAGTCAGCATTGTGCGTGGTCCGCCGACGAGCGGACGAATGGACGAAACAAGCGGTGGATTGATAAACGTAAAGCGTAGCGTCGAAGCAGTAACACCGCCGATAGTTTGAATAATAACCGGAGCAGTACCGGTTTCACCACGACCTAACACTGCAACAATTTGTGTTGTCGAGGTAACAAATGTTTGGAGTGGAGTGGCTCCCGCTATTGTCAGACTCGTCACCAAAATAAAGTTTTGTCCGCGAATAATCACTTGATTGCCCAGACTACCGCTGTCCGGTGTCATGGACGTAATTTGTGGCGGAAAGACGAATGTGAAGACATCCGTACTGATACTTGTTCCGGCAATATTCCGCACCATAATTGGTCCGCTGACAGCAGCAGGTACGGGGAAGCGCAGCTGTTGTGGAGAATCAATCGTCACTGTTGATAAGGTCACTTGCACCGGACCAAGCCATACTTCGCTAATAGATTTGAAGTTCGCGCCAGTAACAATAATTTCCGTCCCGAGTGTGCCAAATTTCGTTCCAAGCCCCTGAATATCGGGCGGTCGAACAAAGGAGAATGACACAGAGCTTGTGGTCGTGCCACCAACAGCCCGGACGACAACAAGACCATTATCACCGTTTGCAGACAGTGCAGCATTCATCACCGTAGGATTATTGACCGTTACAGAGCCAGATTGAATGCCTCCAAAAAATGCAAGTGCAGACGGATCGAAGTTTGTGCCTTGAATGCTGACAATATCGCCTGCTTTGCCGACTTTCGGGTTAAAGTCCATAATGGTCGGCGGACCAAAGAAGCGCACGGTATCCGTACTATTACTTGCCGTGCGCGTACGCGCTATTCCGCCCGGCGCACGCACTTCCACGTCCCCACTCGCGCCGGAAGTGCCAACAATAGCCGTGATGAGACTTGCAGAGTTAATAATAAAACTTGCCGCCGGAACGCCACCAAACGTAACAGTTGTGGAGCTAAAGAAATTGGTACCGCTAATCGTAACCGTCGAACCCGAACCAATAATCAACGGGCTAATGCCCGTTATAGTCGGGATGACAGGTCCTTTATTGAGGCTAATAATTGCTTGCGTTGATTGAAGCACGTCACCGCTTGTCCGTACTAACGTAACGACAGCTTGCGTAACGCCGCCCGCGAGAGGTGCATTTGTCCATGTTATAGCAACATTGGGCAATGTTACCCTACTGGCAGCAGCGAAGTTAGCCGCACCACCGGAAAGCAAGAACGTCGCTGTACCGCCCGGAAGTGGAGCGACTTGCAGTTGTACGCTTGCCGTGCTGACATTAGCAATCACCCCGTCGGCACGGAAAGAAGCCGCCTGAACCGTAAAGGGCGTTGCATCCAGAACACCACCCGGAACACCACCCGTGGCAGTGCTGGACGTTTCAGCACTCGAAGCAAAGCCCAATGCTACTGGTACGGAATTTGCTCCTGTGCCCTGCCATGAAATCACCGTAGCAGTGGTATAAGGATTTGTCAGCGTTATCGTTCCCATCACCGTCATACCGGGAGTGGTTGGGGTGAATCGGGCAGTAATGAGTTGCGGGTTAATCTGATTGCTTGCCGGATTCAGAGGAAACCACGTATAAAACGGGGCTGTTCCGGTTGAAGAAATTGTTACGCCAGTGCTTGCCGTAATCGTCAGTGGTCCGGAGATATTATTTGCAGACACTGAAAACGGAAGGTCGCTATTGCCGCCTACAAAGACAGTACCGAAATTCATGGCAAGCGTACTTGTCGTTACCGTCGTAGCCATACCCTGCCCTTGAAGGTTAATTGCAGCTGAGGTACTACCGGGGAACGTGGCGGATAACTGGGCGATCATTGGTGAATTCGTCGTCGGTTTGTAGCGAACGTAAATTGTTTGCCCAATCGTGCTGCCACCGGGAGAACTTGGTGCAACAGGCATAGGATTAAGGGCGATAGTAGCAGCAGTTGCAAAGGCACCTCCACCCGTAGCCGAAATTGAAGCAGTAGTATTAGCAACACTGAACTGAAGAAGTCCGTTTGACGGGAGAGCAGAACCATTCAGCGTGAAGGACTGCTCAACAAAATCTCCCTTTGCCACATTGCCGAAATTAAGCAGTGTGGGCGTAGCAGAAAGAATCGCAGGCTGAACAGTAAACGGATTGCTCAGAGCAGTATTAGCGCCGATAGTTGCTGTTAATTGCATCGTACCCGAAGTTATATACCGTATTGCGCTCGGTCCAGTAAAAGTTGCATAACCACCGACAGCATTAAGGTTAATGGGTCCGCCAAAGAGAGATGGCGGGTTTGATACTTGCACGGTTCCGATAAAACCAAGATCAATATTACCGTTGACATCTACTCCCGCTACAACAGGCGCAGGGCTAATTTGCAAGGGATTCAAGCCTACATTTGTCGGTTGAACGGTTCCGGTTGTCGTCCATGAAGGTCTTGTAGCAACAACATCAACCTTATTATTATTTCCTGTTGTCGAACTTGGTCCTTGCACCGCAAAACCACCCATACCGGAACGGTCAGTACGAGCGGTAACGGCAGTAACGGTAAATGCAAACTGGCTGTTATCAATAATCGGTGCAGTTTTGTATGTGGCTTTGAGAATAAAATCAACACTTCCGTTATCCGGCGCGGTTACAAATGGTCCCCACGGACCATCCAGACCGCTAAAGGTTATCGTTGGGGCAGCAGCGAATTCACCCAACTTTGTCGTTCCGGCAGCATCGTATAACGCCACACGGTCGAGAACATTATTAACGTCCGTAACGTTGATTGTCATTCCGGTCACGACCGTAGGCAGGAAATCTGCATCAGCAGCACCGCCACCATCTTGCACTCGCAAAGACCATACTGCCGGATTACCGACATTCACAATCCCGTTTGTATTTGAAACATAAGAAATCGGTGCGGGATATGCAAACGCAGGTTGTACCATATTGCCCGCATTCGACTGACATGGTGCTCCTACTATCAAAGTTGCAATGGCATCAACAGGGTTGGTTGAAAAGCCTACGCTTCCATAGCAGACATAATCCCATGAGCCGTTCAGTGCAACGTAGTAAATACCCGGTGTAGCGGGCGCGGCAATCATTGCAGTCATACCCGAACCGCCTGATGTTTGGGGAACATGCGAAGCAATGCAATGTGTGAACACACCATTAATTCCCAAATAAATTTGTGTTACACAGCCCGGACAATAGGAGCCGGCAGGTGTTGAGTTATAGGTGTAATTAAGTTGGAACATCCCACCCGGATTGACATACGCAGTATTGGTACCTGCTCCGCTCAGCACGCCCGCTCCACTGAAACTGAGTGCGGTAAACTGCATATTCCGTTCAAGTACATATCGGGTAACCGGTAGTGTAATCGTACCTGTTGTACATGGTACGGCACCGGAAAGCGTTGTGACTGTTCCCGATAACTGCGATGCGGAATACACAATAGAAGCACCTGCGCCGTTGTAAGAGTAAATATCAACTGCATAGCTGGTGTTTGATACTAAACCCGTTGTACTGAAAGTGGTGCTCACACCCACACCAATAACAGTACCTAAGCCAATAGAAGCACCGAGACTATACGGTGTCCCGTTCAAAGGTGAAGTACCCGCCGATGCTGCCGGACGGCGAATGACAAGATAGCCTGCTGGAGGTCCCGCAGCAGCGGTGAAACTACCAGTAAAATCGGTTGTATTAACTGTCGTGAACGTAATCGCTGTCGCTGTGGTGGGAAGCGGCAAGGAGGTACTGGCAAGAAAGAACATTGAAGTTGCGGGCACAGGCGGCGTGAGTGCGGTACTACCAATCTGAGGCAAGACAACGTTTCCTCCAATTCCGTTATAGGTGCCGGCGGGAACCGTGCCATCAAATCGCCCTACGACTTGTCCGGCGGTTGGTGCTGTAATGGGCTGCAACGCAACCTGTCCGCCCGTCCACGCACCAGCGATAGTTTGTGTACGCCAGTACTCTGCGGTGGATGGTGTTCCCATACCTGCACCGGCAGCTGCGCCAGCATTTGCATTAAAGGCTTCCACCGACACCGTACAGGCTCCTCCGGGGTTAGAGATAGTAAAGGGTAGATATTGCCCGCCTTTACCCGTAGGGAAATCATACACCGCTGCTCCCGTCATTGCGCGATTAAGCGGTCCGTCCACAAATCCGCTTGTGCGTGTAACAGAACCCGAAGCGTTATTCGTAACTGTAATAGTATTTGTAGGAGTAGTAATCAGATTCCCGCCGTTCAGAGCCAACGTACCCGAAAGGTTCGTAACAGGAGAGTTGAGCGTAACGCTGCCGGCTCCGGTTATCGTGAGATTATCCAGCAATTGCCATGAAGGGGAAAAACTCACTGTATTTGGCATTGCGCCGACAAAAGTCATGCTGTTGAGATTTGATGACTGAAAATTTGACGTACCGCCTACAACGCTTACCTGACCATTAAATGTCAGTGTATTCCCGCCGCCATTGAGAGAAAAGATACCGTTGCTATTAATAGTAAACGTACCGTTAATGTTTTTTGAGCCACTCTGTGCTACCAGAGTGGAATTTTGTACCAGTACTGAACCGTTCATTGTAGCCGGAAGCTCTTGCGTTGTCGGATTTTTGCCTACACCACCACCATTGGTATATTGTAAAAGAGCATTTGTGGCGACATAACCCACAGTATTAGCAGTAATAGAAGCATTACCTTGTATCTCCAGTGTTCCGGTTCCTTGAACATTCAAGGCTCCATTATTCGCAAGTGACGTACCATTCATACAAACAAGCCTACCGCCTGGATCAACTTGCAAGGTCTTTGTTGCCGCGATACTATGTCCCGCGCCCGCCGCAAGCGTAAAAATGTTCATCCCGGTAAAGAGCATTCCGTTATTTACTTGCAGCTGGGTATTAACTGTTAATACTGAGCCAAGCGTAAGATTACCCGATGAAGGATTGACAATAAGCGTCCCTATATTAGCAGCACCGGGGTTAAACACGAGAGGGTTGGTAACGGTACCGTTAATAGTCATATTATCACCAACTCCGGCTTGAAAACTCGCTCCCGCATTATTCACAAGAGGACCGTTAAAAACTATTGAATTTCCCACCCCATTTAATGAGTACGCTCCTGTACCTTGTAGTGTAAATGTCCCGGCAACTACTCTTGGTGTACCTACTTGAAAGACTCCTCCGCTATTGGCTACTGTAACAGAGCCATTCATTGTGTTTGGAAATTCCGTACCGGCATTAGTGCCAATTGCCCCACTGTATAGCAAAGTCGCATTTGTTGCTCCATAGACAGGCGCAGTACCAAAGAAATCACAAGCTCCTTGCTTTTCCAGTATTCCTGCACCTCCCACATTTACCGTACCATTATTCGTCAACGCTGCCGTATTCGTGATAGTCAATTGACCGAAGGATGCAACATTAAGCGTTGCTGGCGCAGCAATGGTATGGGTTCCTCCCGCCAGTACTGTCATTCTACAAGCCGGAGAACTGCCCAGCACTATTGTTCCTGTCTGATGGTCAAGATTGCCCACAAGAATATTGTTGGTCAAGTAAGCAGCGCAGCCCGCTCCGGAACGGAGTGTCGTGAGAGTATTTGTCAAAAAATAATTACAATCTATACCGGGGTTGCTTTGCAGGAGGATGACACTTGCGGCATTAGTAGCATCTATTTTGCCCACACCAGCTCCAATAAAGAACGGAGACGCAGAACTGTTTATAGTCAAGGTATTCGGACCGAGGGTAAAATTACCACTATTAGTCATAGCCAGTGTGTTTCTCACTGTTAAACTATTTGTGAGTGTAACGGCAGCAGGATTATTGATCTCTAACCCGCCAACTTGTTGCCCCGCAAACCAAGCAGCTTGCAAGGTAGTACGACGCATCTCCATCGTAGAACCTATTTGTGCATCAAGTAGCCCACCAGTCAGATTTAGAACAGCACTGTTTCCCAGAATTACTCGGCGCGGTGATTGGATAGCGACATGAGGTGAACCGGGCGATGTGTTAAAATTTCCGTTAAAATATACATCACTACCAATGATAACACTATTGTTTCCAATATCAACAGTTCCCAGCATAGGCGTAGGAAACGGCGGAAACATTTGCGGTGTAGTTGTACCAGCCCAACCAGATGCAAAAACAAGACTTCCAGCGGCGCTATAAGAAACATTGCTTGAGCCGTTTATAGTTCCCGGAGCACCGCCAATCAACGTTATCTGCCCGCCATTAACAGTAAGGGGCGCATTGACAATCAAATTAGCCGCAAGCCATATTTCTCCTGCTGACATTGTATTCGTTCCGCTTGCAAGGGTTACAGAACCTCCTGCCCAAGAGATAAGGCGCGCATTAGCGTTGTTAATAGATAAACCATTAAACGTAATATTCCGAACATTCATATCGTTAATATTACCAGTGTTCAAAGTGGTTGCACCGCTAATAACAGCATTGTTGGGAAATACAATATTTGTGGCGGTATTTTTATTGATAAGCAGATTACACGGTAACGTCCCTGATGCAGGAAATTCTAATGCTGCATTGCGATTGGTAGCACCACTGTATTCCAGTGTCGCACCTGCACTGTAATTTGTAGTTGGCGCACTACCAATAAGTGCACCATCATCAACAAGGCGCAATGTACCGTCCACTTGTAATGGACCGCTTGTCGCATAATAATTTGCCCCGGCAGCTATTACCATAGTAGCTCCGGCATCAATGATAGTTGAAGACACGCCGTCGTGCGAACTTCCCGTACTCAGTAAAGTTAATACTTGCCCTGTTTGAATGTGAACAGGATTGCCTCTAAGATTAACAAATGTATTTATGCCCGCTGGGGGAAGGTTTGTTAGTGTTAAGACAGAGATAACAGATGGAATCGTTACATTATCTCCTGCGCCAGAGGGTAAACCATTGGGAGACCAATTAGTTGCAACATTCCAAGACTGTAAACCGGAACCACCCACCCATGTATAATTTGTTGCAAACAAATGGGCATTAAGAATGGATAAAAAAACGCAGACGAAAAGAGTTAATCGGAGTCGCATAATAACCTCCACCAATATCAGAAAAGGGAATGTAGAAAAATAATACAACAAATCGTACGAGAAGGCTCGTAATTTGGTTAAATTCTGAAAAATGGACAAGTGCGGATTCGTCACATTTTTCCATGACTGAAAGTCATAATCCACAACGTGAAAACGCGCCGAAACTTACGCATTTACGACCATTTAACCAAATCCGACTTTACAGCGCCTATTTGCTTTCAAAAAACAAATGTACTAGATTTGTGGCATCTTTGCTGTAAAGCGCACATAACCCAAGCAAAGTACATTTACCCACAACGCACCATTTCCTTCGTCAATGCTCACAAAAACCGATCAAGACACGCTCCAATCTTACCTTTCCGACGCATCGAATATGCCCGGAGGCAGTGCCGATAAGATTCTCATTCCCGAAACGCAAGCCGAACTCCGCGAGGCGGTGCAGATGTGCGCTCGGGAGGGACAAGCAATCACGATTGCCGGAAGCGGAACGGGACTTGCCGGAGCACGTGTTCCACTGGGCGGAACGGTCATTTCGACGGAACGATTGAACACGATTGTGAGTATTGATGCCACAAGCCTTCGCGCCGTCGTGGAGCCGGGAGTGAGTTTGCTCGACTTCCAAACAGCCGTCGAAGAGCAAGGATTGCTCTATCCACCCGACCCCACTGAACGCGCCGCAGCAATGGGTGGTACGGTGGCGTGTAACTCATCCGGCGCACGGACGTTCAAGTACGGCGCTACTCGTGAGTTTATTGAGCGACTGCGGATATTTCTGCCAGACGGCGAGGAACTAAACATAAGACGCGGAGAGGTCTTTGCAAAAGAAAATATGCTGACGGTGACCGCTACAAGCGGTAAAGAGTACACACTTCCGCTCCCCGCGATTCAAATGCCTGCTATCAAGCACGCTGCGGGCTATTTTATTAAGCCCGGCATGGACGCAATAGACCTGTTTATCGGCTCTGAGGGAACACTGGGCGCGATAGCAGAAATAGAAGTGCGCCTTCTGCCGCAGCCGGAGCGGATTATTGCAGGAGTGATTTTCTTTGATGCCCTTGATAATGTCATGCACTTTGTGAATGAAGCACGCGCGGCATCGCTCAAAACCCGCTCCCAATCAAGCACTGAAATAGGTATTGATTCTCGCGCATTGGAGTATTTCGACCGCAATGCGCTCAATTTTATCCGCGACGAATACCCGAATATCCCACTCGATGCAGTAGCAGCAGTGTGGTTCGAGCAAGAAGTTACGGACTCAAGTGAGGAGCGGCTGTTGGAACTTTGGTACGAACTTATCGGCAAATACACGCCGTTCATGGACGAAGCGTGGTTTGCTATCACGGAAAAAGACCAAGATGAGTTACGGGAATTCCGACACGCCGTACCGGCAAAGACTTACGAGCGCATCCGTGAATTAAAACAACGAAAAATTGGAACCGATATGGCTGTGCCGGACGCACACTTCCGAACGCTGTACGATTTTTATACGGAAGAATTTGCAAAAGAACACCTTCAATACATCATCTTCGGGCATATTGGTAATAGTCACGTTCACGCAAATATCTTCGCTTCCACGCCGGAAGAATTCGACCACGCTAAAAGCGTCTATCACCGCTGCGTGTTGAAGGCGCTCGAACTGGGCGGTACGGTTTCTGCCGAACACGGCGTGGGAAAAATCAAACGCGATTATTTACGCGATATGTACGGCGCAGAAGCAATGTCCGAATTTGCAGCGTTAAAGCGGGTTCTCGACCCCGAAGGACTCTTTGGGCGCGGCACAATGTTTGCTTAACGAAAAAAATACTTGCGTACCGTTTCAAATTCATGTATATTGCAAGTCTGTTTTGGCAAGCACATCGTACCAGCACTTGTCATAAATTGAGGCCAGATAGCTCAGTTGGTAGAGCAGAGGACTGAAAATCCTCGTGTCGGGGGTTCAAATCCCTCTCTGGCCACTTCAAAACCCGCATGGTTGCTTCCGTGCGGGTTTTTGCTTTTAGGGTAAATTTCTTTTCGTCAGCGCTTAATTTCTCTCTTCACCACTTGCTTTTGAATGGCATCTATGACTTCCCAACCCTCCACCGCGGATGAAAAATCATTGCTCAAAAACCCACTTACCGGGGTTTATGGGGTGATGGTTTTACAGCAGCTCATTGCAGCCAGCACACATTTTATCGCCAAGTTTGCTAACGAGGGTGCAGACCCGTTCACTATCGTCTTTCTGCGCGGCGTGATGTGCGTCATGGCATTTGCAGTGATTCTGTTTTGGCAACGGAAAAGCCTCCGCGCCATTGAACGCGAGGATTGGAAGCTCATTCTTCTTTTGGGCGCACTAAACATCCCGCTCAATCAAGTACTGTTTGTGTCGGGCTTGCGCTATACCGTCCCTGCCAATGCTGCTCTGGCGTACGCCCTTGTGCCCGCATTTGTGCTAGTTCTGTCGGTATTGTTCTTTGGCGAAAAAACCACTGTTCGCAAGACTATCGGCATTGCAGTTGCCTTCCTCGGAACAATTTTAGTGCTGTTCGAGCGTGGTATCGACCTCAAGTCGAATTTTTTCTTGGGGAATATGCTCGAACTCGCCGCCGCTATTTCATGGGCTTGGTATAGCTTGCTGGGGCAACGCCTTGCCCAAAAGTACGGGGCAATATACGCCACGGGACTAACAATGATAAGCGGCATGGCTTGGTATTCGCTCATTTTCCCCTTCTTGCCCACCACTACACCGCTTATGGGCATCTCCGGCACGACGCTTTTCTACACAGCATATCTGGGACTTGTGGTATCGGTTCTGGGCTATTGGTTGTGGTATTATGGATTGGCGCGGATTCCGGCGAGTAATGTTGCGGTTTTCAGTAACCTCCAGCCTGTATTGGTAACGATTGCAACAGTCATCGTGTTTGGCACTTCACCATCGCTGCTGTTCTTCTTAGGGGGCATACTGGTACTGGCGGGGGTACTGCTTACACAGCGGAAGTAGTTCCTGCTGCGTTTACGAGCTATGGCGCGTTAATTGACAATAAAGCGGAACATTTGTATCGTTCCGTTGTAGCGCACTTGTACAAAATACACCCCCCGAGCCAGCGAATTGACTCGAATCGGAATTGTGCTAATACCGGGTGTCACCTGAGCGGTATCGCTCATCAAAGGGCTTCCATAACTGGAATAGATTGTATAATCAAGGCTCGTTGTTTCAGGAGTTGTCAGAAGCAGCGTCGCCGCACCTTCTTCCCTGCTTACAGGCGAAGGAACAACGCCTTCACGTACATCATCAGGCTTGGCAATGGGAAGCGAAGCAGACTGAAGCCCGCACGGAACCGAAGAAACGCCGGAGCGAAGCAAAACCGTCCCCGACGCGGGAATCCGCCTTGATAGCAGACCGTCATCCACCGTCACATAGACTTCGGCGGCTTTCCCCGCAAAGCGCGCCATTGGTACATCGGTAAGGTAGAACTGGCTTGGTAAAAATGGTCGTAGCTCAAAAGGTGAAAAATTTTGTTC
This sequence comes from uncultured bacterium, assembly GCA_937899715.1. Classification (GTDB taxonomy): domain Bacteria; phylum Bacteroidota; class Ignavibacteria; order Kapaibacteriales; family UBA4661; genus PH2015. Next base: position 18,884 of record CALCNX010000023.1, read on the forward strand.
TCCCGCAAAACGCACAAATAGTGTTGCCCGAAGCGACATTCCACGCGGCAGAGCAGATATTCCTATACGCTGCACACCAATCATCGGGTACGAAGCCAATTCCGGGGCAACAATCGTTCCAGCGCGGCGCAGGGCAGCAAAAACATTCGCAATGCCGTAGCCAAGAACATAGTCGGGTGAACTTGCCTGCGAGGCAGTTGCCGTAATGAGTTTGCGTAGTTCCCAGGGTTTTAGTTCCGGAAACGCCGAGAGCACAAGCGCTGCACCACCCGCCATGAGCGGCGAAGAAAATGATGTTCCCCGCACGAGTTGATATTCCTTGCCCGTTGGCGATGCCGCCACAACGGTATCACCTTGAGCTGCAATATCCGGTTTCAAAGCACCGTCGCCGCGCGGACCACGCGACGAAAAATTCACCACGCCCGCAGAATCTGCTCTGAGTGCTGCGACGGCAAAGGCACTATCGGCATCAGCAGGAGAATTGAGGGTTCGATAGCCCGCTCGCCCGTCGTTTCCTGCCGAGATGACGCAAAAAACTCCCCGTGCTGCGGCATCGTTCACCGCACGGCTCACAATCGTTGTTACACCGTTCAGTTCGCTGTAACCATAACTTTCGTCGGGTTGGTCGAAGGTGCTATACCCAAGCGAGGCGTTGACAATATCTGCACCCTGCGATTCCAACCATTCCAGCGCAGCAGCAGCATTATCTTCTTCAATGTGCCGCTCGTAGCGCAGGTCTTCTGTTTTGGCAAGAAGATAGCTTGCCCCAAAAGCAGCGCCGATAAGATTTTGCGGCGAATAACCTGCCATCACTGATAGCACTTTCGTCCCGTGTTCATCTTGGTCGGGGAGGTCGGAAAAATATGTTTTTTGTTCGTTTGCCGTTATGCTATCATTTTGAATAAAATCCCGCTCGGCAAGTACCGATGCGCCCTTGAGTGATGCTTGTGCTCGCCAGCGAAAACCCGCATCCATCACGCCAATAAGTACGCCTTGACCAGCCACACCAAGTTCGTGAACAGGCGGAATGGTAATACTTTCAAGCTGCCGTCTTGAATCACCATACTGAAGCGTGCCGCAATTCGCACTCTGCACAGAGACGCGCTCTAATGCTTGCATGGCATTAGAAATTCTTTTGGGCTGAAGATTTTCTAAAGCACTCGAAAACCCTTGTGGAAGAAGCCGGGCTGTGCATGGCTGCACTCCACGCACAAACGAGAAACGCCGTATCTGCTCCAACTGCACCGTTGAACAGGTTACGAGGAGGTAGTTTCGCCAGCGCAAGCTATTTCCCAGTGTTGCTCCTGTGCGGCGAATACTATCCAGGTACGGTGCGTACAATGGCGCATCGGCAACGGTGAGTATTGTATCACCAGCAAACACCTTTCGCCTACGCTCCAGTGCACGAGCGGTGAAAAGAGCTTCGGTTCTAGCATAGAGCGCACCTCCTCGCACAAACGGCTCTGTGCCTTTATCGCGCAGAAAGACACGGTAGGTCGAGCCGGTGGCGCTCAGAAACTCTTGCCCATACAGTACATCATAACGTGCATTCAGGAGAATACAAAAAGAAGTAATACCAACAAGTATGAAAATTTTTCTCATTTTTTTCGTCAAATTGTGGGAACTTACATATTCATTATGCTTTCAAAGCACCAAGCAAATTCAAGGAACACTACAAGCTACAAATTTCACGCATTATGACCAATCACACAAACAAACAATCACCGCAAAGTATTACAGAGCATGACGTTTATACCCTCGCAAAAAACAGTGTCGGCTGGCGGAAGCATCCGATTGATATTGTGGAAGTTCGTGGAAACGACCGCCTCGACCTCTTGCAGCGCATGACCACGAATGATGTCCTTGCACTGAAAGGCACAGATACAGGCGGAACAGGCGCTCACAACGTTCTTGTTACCGACAAAGCGCGGATAATTGACGTTTTTACGGTGCTTGCCCGTCAGGAATCCGCTCTTTTGCTTTTCTCAAGCGGCATGGGCGAAAAAGCGATTCAATGGCTGGATAAATACACGTTCATTGACGATTTCCAAGCACACAATGTAAGCGGCGAATACACACCGTTTCTTATTTTTGGCGTGCGAAGTATGCAGTTTTTAGAAGAACTGACGGGCGCATCACTCCTAGATATGCGTTTGTCCTCGTGGCAGAAAGTCACAATTCAAAGCAACATCAATGCCGTCCTCGTTAAACAGCCGCCTTTATGCGGCTTTTGCTATACATTACTTGTGCAGAAAGCGCATGAAACCGCGCTCAGTGATATTCTGAGCGCTTTAGAAGATGTTGCCGAAGTGGATGATTCCACATTTGAAACTCTGCGCATTGAGGCGGCATGGGGCAAACTTGGCGCGGAATGGACAGACGAGCGCAATCCGCTTGAAGCGGGCTTGGTGGGCTTGGTTGATTTCAAAAAAGGATGCTACATTGGGCAGGAAGTCATCGCACGGCTGGACACGTACAACAAGGTTAAGGTGCGACTTTCCGGCTTTATGAGCGAAAGTCCTATTCCCCAGAACGCGCGTTTTTTCGATGAGTCAGATAGAAAGCGCACAGATATTGGCGGCGTAACAAGCAGCACCTTCTCGCCCGAACTCGGCAAACATATTGCCCTCGGTTACATTCGTTCAGCATTCGCCAATCCCGATGCAAGCGTGGAAGCCTCGTCTGAGGGATATTCCGAACAATTGACAATAGTGAAACTACCGTTTGTGATGTAAATTTTGTGATGAAGAAAAAAAATCAATAAGCATTTCTCAACCTACTATTTCTAAATTACACGTACAATGACCCCAAACACCTCACCAATACAACACTTTGGCGATATGCCGACAGAAGAATTTCGTCAACACGGACACGCACTCATTGACTGGATAGCATCATACCGCCAGAACCTCGGCAACATCAAGGTTTTGCCAGATGTGCAGCCCGGAAGTGTGGCGGCGGCGTTGCCCCGAACAGCTCCCCAACTCTCCGAACCTTTAGAGGCAATCATTCACGATTTTGAGCGGCTTATAGTCCCAAATCTTACGCAGTGGCACCACCCGAATTTTTTTGCCTACTTTGCTAATTCCGCCAGTCTTCCTGCGGTCTTGGCGGAATTGCTCACGGCAGCAATCAATAATAATTCAATGGTCTGGAAAAGCGGTCAAGCCGCTACGGAGCTGGAAAAAGTGACGCTGGACTGGCTGCGCAACGCACTGGCACTACCGCCGGAGATGTGGGGCATGATATTCGATACTGCTTCCACAAGCACCATGCAAGCGATTGCCTGTGCGCGTGAGGCAGCAGGTGTGCAAGCGCGTCACGAAGGCTTGGCAGGACGTGCACTTCCCCGCTTGCGCGTCTATGCGTCGGAGTTTGTGCATTCCTCCATTGACAAAGCCTGTATTACGCTGGGCTTGGGTGCAGAAAATCTTGTCAAAATTCCGGCAAATGACCGCTTTCAGATGCTCCCCGATGCGCTTGAAAAGGCGATTGCAGACGACCGTGCCGCAGGACACCTGCCAATATGCGTAGTCGGCGTGGTGGGAACAACCTCCGTCGCCAGTTCTGACCCGATTACGGCGATTGCAGCGATTTGCCAACGCGAAAAACTATGGCTCCACGTGGACGCGGCATACGCCGGACCAGTGGCGATGCTTCCCGAATGGCGTGACCGTTTTTCCGGCTGGGAAGAGGCAGATTCTATCGTCATCAACCCGCACAAATGGCTCTTTGTGCCGATGGACTTGAGCATTCTCTACACCCGCAAGCCCGCCGTACTCAAGCAGGCATTCAGCCTCACGCCGGAGTACCTCAAGACCACCGAAGACGCGCTCGTGGAAAATATGATGGACTACGGCATACAGCTTGGACGGCGCTTTCGTTCGCTCAAACTCTGGTTTGTCATGCGTTATTTTGGGCTGGAAGGGATGCAAGCACGATTGCGCGAGCATATAGCATTGGCACAGCTTTTCGGGGATTTAGTAGAGGCGCATCCTGATTTTGAACTCACAGCACCCGTAGAATTTAGCCTTGTGTGCTTCCGCTTTCGACCCCAAAATACTCCTAATGCAGACGAAGCCATGCTAGAGCGCTTGAACACTGACTTAGAAGAACGCTTGAACGCTTCGGGTGATATATTTCTGGTTCATACGAAAGTGCACGGTGTTTATACACTACGCTTTGCGGTGGGGAACATGGAAACGACGGAGAAGCACGTGCGGCGGGCGTTTGAGACGATTACGGAGACAACAAAAAATCTCGGCTAAAGCTGACTATTCAGGTGTTCCGTCCAAGGCAATATGCGTATTCAGTGGCGGAACGCAGATTTCAGGATTTTTCGGATAAAGAGGATTTTCAGAAAAAAAATCAAACCCCGATAAACTACTTTACTCTGGTATCCTGAAAATCCTGTCTATTCTGAAGTCTGCGTTCTGCCGTTAAATGATGAGCAATAGCAAACCTGAACAAGTCTCCTCGCCTTTTCCTAAAAATACTCCGCATAGCGGCGCATAATATCTTCCCGCACACCGCTCCAATCCACGTGTGGAGTCATCACGTCCGAGTGCAAATGTGTTGCTACGCCCGGAATGGGTGCGATGCAGAGCGCCCGCCTGCCCCAAAAAAATCGTGCATAGAGATTGTCGCTCAAAAGGCGGTCGTTTGCTTCGGTTGAAGAGCGCATGAGAAGGCGCTTGTAACGATGGACACTCCGCGCCTGCATGAGAAACGTAAACGTCGTGCTGTCCACCTGCCGCCAATGGCAGTATTTCCCCAAGAACATCATCGAAAAGCGCCGCCAGCGTGGAAGATAGCGGTCGGGATAGTCGGGCGTATGAATAACGAGCGGGCGTGTCGCCATGCGTGTTGCGAAGGCAGCTACCCAGCGAGGACGCGGACGAAAGTGCATAATCTCGGCGCGGTTCTGAACAACATCCGTCAGCCACGTGAAGGTTTCAGGACGATGCAAATAGTCGTCTTCGCAAAAATACACCCAATCATTTTCACCCGACGGTAGTCCCAGCGCGAGGCGCAGCGTTTGGCGGATGGACTCGTCGTTACCAAACGTGCCGTGTAAAATTTTTACTGGGAAGCTCTCAAAAAATGCCGTCATCTCGTCCGAGAGTTTATCGCCGACGATGTGAATTGTGTATTCAAGAGGTTCTTGAGCGTTTTTAAGTGCATCGTAGAGACTTAAAAAACACAATTTGATGAGCGTTTTTTTGTCCAGACCAAACGGACGCGGTGCGCTGTGAAGCGAAAAGACAGCATCGCAAGCGCGGAAAATGATGTGGTAATGCGGGATTGAGGGCATTATATGGAAAAGAAAGATAGCTGGAAAATTCTTGAATAAAATACCAAATTGTGATTATCTTGGCAACGTTAAATTACAAGACAAAGTCTAAACGATTTTGCAAGTTAAATTTGGTAAGTAGGCTATGGAAGAATATCATTATAAAGGATTGGCAATTACTCCTAAAATGATTGAGGAAATCATTATCAGATTGTTTAATGGAACCTCAAACAAACGAGATACGATAGTTAGTCAAGTACTTGATTTTCATATCTCAAATGGAGGACTTGCATCAGAAGCTCAAGATTTTCCTAGATCGGTTAAGGTTGCACTTTCTAAAATGGGACAGAAAGGCTATGCTAAGAACAGAGCATATGGAATTTGGTCTATTAATAAAAGTGATGAGCCAATTGTTGAAGTAGATGAAGATGTAGAGAATAATGACGAAACCGCCATCGAAGACATTCCAACTCACAGAATATACGGAAAGGGGGCATTTGCCGTATATTGCTATTACTTTGAAAACTACAAGAAGTTAGCAATCTTAGAAGGTCGATCAACTTGGCCATGTAAAATAGGAAGAAGCGATAAAGATCCACTAATTCGAGTTCTTTCGCAAACTTCAACAGCGCTTCCTGAAAAACCAAGAATAGATTTTATAATAAGAACAGAAGACTCTTCGCTACTTGAGACAACAATCCACTCAGTCCTTAAAATGAGACATCAACAATGCGAGGGTTCTCCTGGATCTGAGTGGTTCGATACAAATCCAGATGAAGTTATCAAGATACTCAGAGTGTGCAAGAAGTTTTGTGTAAATGGTTAGAAAGAAGTAGGTAATCGTTCGG
>CALCNX010000024.1 GCA_937899715.1 uncultured bacterium
CGCACCATTTTTCACGGTTGATTTCACCAAGCCGGAGACGATTATGATTGAGGAATTATCACAGTTTACCCGTGAGACCTTCGATGTGGACGACGTGACCCGCACCGCCACCCAACTCATGCACACCGAAAACATCAAAGCATATCTTGTCCGCCAACTGGACAGCCCCAGCGATGAGTTCGTGAGGCTGCTCATCAATGCCTCGGATGCAAACGCAAAGTTCACCGCCAAAAACGCCGACATCATGCGTTCCATCGTGAAAAAGGCATTGGAGAATGTGGTGCAAAACCGCGTCCATCAAACTCTCAAAACTGCACAACTGGCGGGTTTGCAAAATGGTGTTGCTTCGGAGAACGGGCAAGCGGGCGGAGGCAAAGAAATCGTAACGACGGTCGAGGAATGGGAAGGGTTCTACACGGTGCGGACGCTCTTGCACGACATCATCACGCCCGACCGAGTGCAGTTCAAAGACACGGTGTCGTACTTTAATGTGCTGCTCGACGGCAATCCACGCCAGCAGATATGCCGCTTCTACTTCAACAATCCCCGAAAGTTCTTGGGCTTGTTCTCCGAGAAAGGCGAAGTAAAAAAAGAGATTGGCGGCATCGCCGACCTGTACCTCCACAAGCGAGATTTTGCTGCGGCGGTGCAGATGTACGTCAAAAAAACTATTTACCCCATGCAAGCGATATGAAAATCGAAAACTACATCAATTACATCGAAGTGCTGATTATTTTGACGGACACCAACAAAATGCCATTTCGATATACCAAACTACAAGCCATTGCGGACAGCACACTTGACAAGGGTTTGCGAAAAAGGCTGCTGCCAGCGATAGAGTGGATTCAAAGTGAATTTGAATCCGACGTGTTTCCTGAGCCGCTCGTTACTATCTCAACATTCATAGGATTCCCCAGCTTTGGCTTTCACGACCGCCTCAATTGGCAACCTGACCAGAACTTGGCAGGACAAGCGGCAAATACGTTCGGGAAATTGACCAATTACTGCTACAAACGGTACATCAAACACAAAGACACGTTCATAAACCGAAAGGAGATGCAAGCAGCATGAGAACATACGGTATAGCTTTTTTGCTCTTGGTGTTTGCCGTGCTCCCCGCGTACAGCGGCGGCAAATGCACAGGCTCCGCCACCTGCAAAGTTTGTAAAGATTGTAGTCGCTACAAGCATTGTAAGGATGGCGGCAAATGTGGTGCTTGTTCGGTCACGACTCCTTCTGCAAAGAAAGAAAAGAAGTAACCGATGAGACTTCCCACAACTACTTTTTTCCATTCAGTGTATTCATCCATTATGCGCCTTCTTCTTATCGTTGTTTTTCTTTGCACGGCACCGATTTTTGCTCAAGATGTGGTTGTCAATAAATATTATCGTGGCGGTTCACAACAACCTGACATCGTTGAATTACTGGTTATCCGTGATGGCTTTACATTAAGCGGCTATCAGCTTCGAGATTTTGGTATTTCTGCCGATACCCTGCTAACAGCAGCCGTACAGCAAGGCACGGGCAACTTTCGATTTACCAATGTTGCCGCTTGGCAGGGTATTCGTGCAGGAACGCTCATCGTTTTGCCCCTCACAAACGACTCTTTGCAAAGAAAGCATGATACTGTCTTGACTGTCGGGCTGAACAATCCGACCTACTTTGCGAAATCCGGAAATTTCAATATTGCGAGCCGAGATATGATAATGATAAAGCGCCCCGATGCTGATATCGCCGGAACAGAAGGCAATGTTCATGCGCTTTCGACGGCTTTGCCTCTTAGCTCTAAGGTGTTCGGGATTTCACCGCACCTTGCAATCGCAGAAGAACTCAGCACTGCCAAGCCGTTTGCCGTTCCGAACCATACGAGAGGTGATACCACAGACTATCGAGGCAATCGTGGTACAACTGCTGCTGCCTTAACCTTTGGGCTTGCCAACAATCCCGCCAACCAGCGGTTTTTGGATTCACTTCGTAAAGTACGAACCGCCGTTCAGGACGAGAGGCAAGCAGAAATTTCCCGTGTCGTGATTGCACCGCAGCCGACGAGCAGCGAGTGTACGGTAAACTTTCGGCTAGATGCTGCCGATAGGGTGAGCATTGCGCTTGTTGATATGCTTGGCAATCGGCGTGAAATGTATTCCCGCAACCATGCTGCGGGAGAGCAGAGCATCCGTTTGTCGCTTTCGGATGTGGCAATGGGGACGTACTTTGTGGTGATGAAGGCAGGCAATGCGGAGTGGCGGGAACGAGTACAAATAATGAGGTAAGCCGTGAAAATCAAACAATGCTTGATACAGGTTGATTCTCAGATTATCGGTTCCATTTTATCGCTCGACATTCCATCGTTTGTCGCTGACAGAGCACAGATGAAGCGCAATGCGGAAACCAAACTCCGACGCTACGCTTCCGAAACACTTTTTGCCGATGAATCTATCCACATCTTTCAAAACGACGAATCGGAAACGGCATCAATCGTGGTTCTGCGCGACAAGTATGTTCAAATGCAGGAAACGGTGTGGATATAAGCCAGAGACCCTGCCATCACGGTGACCCGGACGAGTTCCAATTTTGGGAACTGGGAGCCGCGCTCTCCAAAAAAATAATTGTTCAACAAAAGAAATCGAAAACTATGGATACCAAAAACACCTTCGCACCATTCAAACGCGATGCCACCGACGCGCCCAACAAAGGAAATAGCGGGTATGTCATTTCCTATCTTGGTCTCCGCAAAGGAATAGGAATACTTGGCATGGCACTCCCCTTTGTGCTGGCATCAGCGAATATGATTTGGCTGGGGGACTTGAATATTCTGCCCACCATCAGCGACTACTATTATTCGGCTCTGCACAATATCTTTGTGGGTAGTTTGTGCGCCATCGGAGTTTTTCTTTTTTCCTACAAAGGGTACAATACCAAGGACGATTGGGCAGGGGATGTTGCTGCGGTTGCTGCTATTTGCGTTGCACTTTTCCCAACCGCTCCCGGCAGCCCGTCGAGTGCTGAAGAAATCGTCGGCAGAGTACACTTGGGCGCTGCCTGTCTTTTCTTTGGCGCTCTTGCGTACTTTTGCCTCCGATTATTCACGCAAGGCGAAGGCACACCCACGCCAAAAAAAACGCTACGGAATCAAATCTACCGTGCTTGCGGTGGTATCATCATTTTCTGCATTGTCTTGATTGCCGTTGTTTTTGGGTTTGGGCTGCAGGACAAATTGCCGACGCTAAAGCCGGTGTTTTGGTTGGAAGCGTTGGCTATTGAAGCCTTTGGTTTTTCGTGGATTGTGAAGGGGGAAGCTATTGGTCTGCTGAATGATGAGGAATGAAACGGCAAGATAGAATTGCGAACGAGTGAGTGACTGTATCGTGATGGAACTATTGTGAGGTGGTTTTGATGGTGCTGAATGTAACGGGTTTTTCGTTACATCTGTCACGGGAAACGTGACGGGTGGCAGTAGCGTGGTATGGGGTACACCTCAGACTGCCGGAAACCATCATAACATTATATTCTGAAAGTAGCCTTAGATTTGACTTTCCAGAGAAAGTACTGTTATTCAATTTTGCTTGCCCAAATAGCTTCGAACAACTATACGGGGCAAAACGCGAAAAAAAATTTCAAACAGCTTCTATGGTAAAATCTTACTAAGTTCAAGAATCTTAACACCAAATCCATGAGTGCCGATAAAAAGATGGGTGTCTGTTGCAAGCATAGTTAAAACATAATGTGCATTGTCTCCGGTACGTGACCCGATAGGAATATTGGCATTAACAACTTTCCACTCTGTGCTATTATTTTTCCGCCAGTAAATTCCTGTAAATGCTCCATCTGCTGTGCCGGTTGATACAAATAAAGTACTTTTGTTTGCAACTACCGAGACGCAGTATGCTTTGCCGGGTAATCCTATATTTTCAGCTTTCCACGATTGGCAATTATCAGAAGAAAAATAGACTCCCTGCCCGGTTGGCATAACAACAACATTACCCCATAAAAGAGGGAAATAATTTTCTCTGATCCCGGGTATGTTATTGAGATATTTCCAGTCATTATATCCTGATTCGGTTGTGGAAGAGAATATTTGCCCATCTTGTGAGAAAGCATAGATAGTATTACCGATGTTGATAAAGCCGTGAAAAACCACTGTTCCTATTTCGGCAGCGTACTGTACCCATGAGTTTGGCGCACCGCGCTCTGACGAGCGCATTATCATGTTAGTCAAATTGTCTTTTGTACGAGCACTAAGAAAAACGGTATCGCCCTTGAAAAGCAGAAGGCTGGGTGCATAGCCGATATTAGTTTTGTAACTGACATCTAAGGATTGTTGCCATGTTTGACCGCTATCAAGAGAAATATAGAGTCCTCCACTTTCCATGCCGACAAAAAAAACTCCCCTTTGTGCTTGTACATATGTCGTTCCCCCAGTGGGCAATCCCCCTCCCGATACTTTTTTCCAGTTTTGCCCCAGGTCGGAAGTCCAAAACAGACCCTCAGCACTGGAAACATACAATTTGTCGTCCATGAAAAGCATTCCCCAACAGTCTTCGGGTTTTTGTACTATTCCGGATGATGAGCCGATCGGTGTTGTCCCTCTGGGTGTCTGTAAATCTTCCGGTCGGCAACCGATTATGGTTACGATAATAACTATGACTAGAGCAGGAAAAAGAAAGCGCATACTACTGTTTTTTACGAAAATTAACATATGTCGGCTATGTAAATGGTATATTAAAACTTAACGCTTACGCCATACGTAAGCCCAATTTTTGAGCTGATCCTATAGGTATTAAGCTCGGGAAACATCACCGAGCTGCCCTCAAGACCAACGGTAATCTCGGTTCGAGCATCAGGCTGAAAACTTAGCCCTATAATGCTGCGCCCGGTTGGACCTGTCAAGGTCCAACCTAATGCTCCTTGCAGAATTACCGCAAATTGATCGCTGAAGGAAATGCGTTGACGAATAAATGCTGCGAGCCACCATAAGGTTGGATATTGTTCGTTATCAAATTCAGTGTTTCGGTCTGCATCATACGTTCTAAATCGCTGATAATAAGTATCGTAACCCGCTTCCAACCCAACGGCTGTGTTTTTAAAGAGAGCATAACTGCCATACATCACAGCATTTTCTAAAATATACCTGTCCGGCATAATGGAAGGGTTAGTGGGTTTTGGGGCATATAGGGTTGTTATACCGCGCATACCTATTGCAAAGCGTTCTTGGAATACTGACTTATTGACGGAAATAATATTGCCGAATGAGCTTTCTGTCGCAGTTTTCTCGGTTTTGAGAAATGTCTTTTCTATCAATGGGGAAAACGTAGGAGAAGTTATCGCCCCATCCGAATAAGAATACAAATTTAGTGCAAGATTTGTTGAAAAAGGAAAAGATAATGCTTGTTCGGTTTGAGATTTTTGCGATATGGGAGAAATATCTTTCAGATGACTATTGCTATCAATAATTATAGTTGCTTCTTCTTGCAGTTGTTTTGGTAATTGATCTTCGGGTGAAGTTTTCGGTTCTATGGGGGTGATTGTTTCATTCGTAGCCACATCAAGGGTTTTGCTCCATGAGTATGCAATTTCGTTCCATGACGGTTGTCGAAAAAAGTCCGACAAGCCGGGCTGTAGAAGATATCCGGTAATATAATGTACCAGTGTTGGTACAGCTTGATTTCGGACATTGGAAAATGCCACTTTTTCAGAGTCACCGGTCGGACGTTGAAATTTCTCTGAAACACCGTGTTCAGGAGTAGATATCGCTACAGTGGGTTGGGGTTTATCAGGCTTATCCCATATAATGATTGTGTTTCCTCTTAAAAAATATCCAAACGATAGGCTTGCCAAAAGTATTCCCACAATAACCCCGACCAAAAAAGTTCGTATATGACCGAGACGCAATGATTGTAACGATAGTACGGCAAGGCGCTGTTTTGCTGTGGTAACGGCAACCTCAAACGGTATTTGGACAGGTTCTGTCTGCGCTGCCTTGATAATATCTTCAAGAGAAACAAACTCCGTAGGTGAGGTATTATTAAAGATTCCGCGCGACCGTGAGGCGAGTTTTGATCCCATTGCTATTCCGAAGTACCAGCGTATGAGTACACAAGTCGAACAGACCATTTATGGGCTTGTATGCTACGGCGATGAGTACCAAAGACATTAGTTCCCAGATAGAGGATATTTACGGAATAGAAATCAGCCCCAGTACGGTTTCATCAGTCACCAATAAACTGATAGACCTAAGTACACGACAAAATTTTGATAGCGTCACTCAGGTCATCGTTTGCTTTTT
>CALCNX010000025.1 GCA_937899715.1 uncultured bacterium
AACCCGCAAGCCAGTAATGGTGCGGGTTTTTCTTTTAGCGTTGCGGAGAAGAAGAGATTCGAACTCTTGGTACCGTTACCGGTACACTCGCTTTCCAGGCGAGCCCATTCGACCACTCTGGCACCTCTCCATTTTTTATACAGACTACAAATTTACAGGTTTTTTCGTTGTTTCCAAAATTTCATGCAAAAAAAATTCTTTTGAACAGTCATCAGCAAAAGAAAACCTTGCTCATTCCCTGAAAAATAGTGATGTTAGAAGAAAAATTTTATCGTATATGCCGCATCAATACCCACGTACTATGAAACGTCGTTCATTTCTCAGTTCTCTGGGCGCAGCCGTAGCAGGGGCTACAATGTTTTCTTCCCCTCAAAGCGCTTTGTCGGCTATGCCCACAACAAACAAACGTCTTTTTCCGCCCGCGCTTCCTCCCGCCCTGAAGCCCGGTATGAAAATTGGCATTCCTGCGCCCGCCAGTGGTGTCGCGAAAGAAGATTTTGATAAAAAAGTGAAGAGTTTTACAAAATCACTAGAAGAATTGGGGCTTGTGCCGGTGATAGCAAAATCGGTGCTGTCAAGCGGAAGTTATCTCGCCGCACCCGACGAAGTACGAGCCGCAGAATTTATGGAGTTTGTAAAAAACAAAGACATCGGCGGTATCATTTGTATGCGCGGCGGCTATGGCGTGATGCGTATTTTACCCATGTTGGACTTTGAAGCAATTCAACAAAACCCTAAGCTAATATGCGGCTTTAGCGATATTACCGCCCTTGCTAATGCCGTTTACCAGCGTTGCAATTTGGTTGCGTTCCATGGTCCTATGGCTGCGGCAGAGTTGGATGATTTCACGCGGCAGTGGTTTCTACCGTTGGTCTATCCGGAAAGTACGGGAAAGCCTAGCTTTGAGCCAATTATGTATTCCAATGCGACCAAAATAGTTTCTTATACTGGTGGAAAAGCGCAAGGGCGTATTGTGGGTGGTAATCTTACCATTGTGACCGGACTTATGGGAACGCCATACGACATCAACACCGACGGTGCAATTCTGTTCTTGGAAGATGTTGGCGAACAGGCGTATAAAGTAGACAGGATGCTGACGCAGATGTGGCTCGCTGGGAAACTGCAAGAATGCGCTGCCGTGGTCTTGGGGCAGTTTAGCGAGGCAAAAGACAGCAGCTATGTGACCACAATGGAAGAGGTTTTACGTTCACGTCTTGCGCCCCTGAAAATACCCGTTATTGCAAACTTTCCACTCGGTCACGTCAAAGAAAAATTTACAATGCCTATTGGCGTTCTAGCAGAAGTAGATGCAGATGCTAAAAAATTCACCATATTGGAGCCGTCCGTGAAATGGTAAGCGCAGTAGGGCGTTTCTGACAACGAAAGTGCTTTATCATCAATAGAATACAAACTTTCTTTCTTGCAAGTTTTTTCCTTTCTGATTTAGACCTATATTTGCCTCCCCAGTGGGTTTGGTTGATGCTTCACTCGCATTCAGAATGAAAAACTATGAAACAGTTTGGATTCCTATCATCACTTACACATACTTCGACTAGCGCATCGCTTCCGGGCATTGTGCTTGACGGCGGTTTTCGCTTTCGACATGGACAATCTGAGTTTCTGAGCCGCTTGACACAGGCATTCTCTGTGGGGGAACGTAATTGCTTGGGCGTATTTGTGCCGGGCTATGGAAAAACTATTACTGCGCTGTCATCATTTTTGGTGGCTCGCTCGCTTTCGATTGCACAAAAACTTGTTATTTTCGTGCCGCGCGGTAATCTGCGCGACCAATACGCCGACCCGCAAGAATTGGCACTTCTCATGCGTAATCTTGGTGCGCCGCCGCTCACGTTTTGCGTTGCCGATTCGGAAAAAAAGTTTTTGCAGCATCTCACAACCGATGTGATTATCACGACCTATCAGTATGCAAGCGGTCGGGGCGGCAACGACGCGCTGCGCCAATTTTGCAGCCGCTCGATGTGTATGTTTGTATTCGATGAAGTGCATCATTTGTCGCTGGATGGCACGTGGGCAGCGAAAATTAAGCAATTCCCGTTTTCGTGTAGCGTCGCGCTTTCCGGTACTCCCATGCGCTCCGATAACAAATCTATTTTTGGCGTTCCTCTGGAAGTCCGCGAAGACGAGACCGGAAATCTGACGCAGTTTTATAAGCCTCTCCACGAAGTGCTTCTCAGAGATGCACACGCCGAGGGCGGGATTCTGAAGCGCGTTCAAGCACACGTCATTGATTATGCCGTCAAGCTCCAAAATACCGAGACAGGGGATGTTGTTGAAATCACTCTTTCCAAACTTGCCGAAGCCGCGCAAACAGGCGCTGAGATAGATGCTTTTCTGACGCGAAAAAAACTTCGCTTTCATAATGTCTATCTGGAAGCCTTGCTGAAGCCTGCTTTTGAACGATTTGCAGAGAAGAGGGCATTGCAGACTCACCGCAAGCGTAACGAAAAGCAGCACCAGATGTTGATTATAGCTATGAGTAACCTCCATGCAGCGTCAATTTTGGACTTTGTGCAGAAAAACTTTCCCGCTTTTACGGCTGCCCGAATCGGTCAGGATGTGGCTGAGGCAGAGCGAGCAGCCTTGCTCAAGGAGTATCGTTCGGGGAAAATTGATGTGATGGTGCAGGTAGATATGATAGGGGAGGGAACGGATATAAAACCAATCAGCGTTATTGTGAAGGTAGATTTGGTACGTGCTTTATCGAAGACGATGCAGCAGCTTTTCCGTGGTATGCGCTATTACGAGCCGTTTGGCAGCGAGGGGAATGTGTGTGATATTTATACCTCCAATGATTCCGAAGTGGTGCAAATTCTCGAATGGCTCACAAGTGAGGAACAGATTGGTGTTGCACTTTCTCATCACCATCCTTCGGGCGGCGGTATCTCCCGTGCAAAAATATCACAAGCACAGGAAGCGTGGGAGCTAATGCAGGTGGAGCATCACGAAATGGAATCGCATACGCTGGAACTCCACAATGGCGCACTACATCACATTCCGCTGGATATCAAACGTGGGCGCGGCAGACCACGAACCCGGCCCGAAACAATGTTTATGGTCAATAATGAACGGGAAGCCGTAGAACAAGCAGTGGAGCAGGCTGCAAGAGAACGTGAACTCCGTCAAGAATGTTCTGAACTAACGATGAAACTAACCAAAGTATTACCCATAGAATCGCTAAATGGTCATTCAAGCGCTTTTATGCTCGTCCACACGGCATCGGTGCAGCGTTTTGGTAAGTCTCCCGAACAAATGAATACACAGGAACTTCTGCATAAGCGAGAGTGGCTCCGACGCTGCATCAAAGAACGGCAAATAGGATAAGCGGAGATGCTCTACAGCGTTGCCGTTGCCGCCATTTCGACGGCAGCAGTGGCTTGCACCATGCCGAATCCTTGCGGTTCGGAGGGATAATTCGGGAGCTTCTTTGCTGTTTGTGTGAGGATTTCTTTGATTTTTGCGGGCGACAGGCGGTCGTTTGCCTCAAGCATTTGTGCGATGACCGAGCAGACAATCGGCGCTGCAAACGAAGTCCCGTCAACGTGTTTGTAGTTGGGCGAGATGATTTTTTCGTTGGTTAAGCGCTCCACAATTTTTCCGCGAATTTCCTCTACATTGGTTGAACGCAAGAGTTCAAGCGGGAGATGGGTCTTGGTGATGAGGAGCGGCAGGGTTTTCATCAGCATATCGTCGAGCATATTGTCTAAAGCCGAAAGTGCGGCTGATTCTTCGTGCGTCGGTGTGCCGGGCAGAATCGGTGCCGGGAGCCATATTGCCGGGGCGATAACCTCCGGTTTGATAACGCCCTCCGGTGTGCGTCCAAAGCTGGAATTGTACAAGCCGTCATCTTCGAGCAAATTGTTTTTATCATCCAATCCACCAACCGTGATTGCCGATGGGGCGCAGGCTGGCGGGTATAAAGGGACTCTTGGGTTATTGCCTGATGCTGCCACGACGACGATGCCACGACGCGCAGCTTCCTCAACGCGCGAGGTAACAGGGTGTTCAAGCGAAGTGTCTATTTCGTCGGCATAGACGGACAAATTGATGATATTGATACCATATTTTCTTGCGTTCTCCAAGCACCAGTCAAGTGCGTGGGCTATTCGGGCAGTAGGAATAGAGCCTTTCTCATCCATTGTTCTGACAAGTACGAGATTTGCATTGTATGCCAGTGAAGAATAGAGCTTGCGGGAAAGAAAACCATTTCCTGCGGCTGTGCAAGCGGTCATGGTGCCGTGCCATGAGTAAAATTCTGGTTTTTCCGGCGGGAGAGCATTTTCTTCTTTTTTTACGGCATCGTAATAACGCACAATCCGATTTTCAGGCTTTGTCAAGTCAGGATGCGTGACAAAACCTGAGTCTATCATGGCAATACAGACCCCTTTACCGGAATAGTGCGATTCGGAACGCATCCGCGTCGGAATGGAAAGTGCCGGAAATAGTGAAATG
Organism: uncultured bacterium; assembly: GCA_937899715.1. Taxonomy (GTDB): domain Bacteria; phylum Bacteroidota; class Ignavibacteria; order Kapaibacteriales; family UBA4661; genus PH2015. The sequence goes on from CALCNX010000025.1 coordinate 4,471, forward strand.
GCATATACTCGGCGCTCTTGATTTTTTGCCACTGATGTCGTCTCTAAATTTGGCATAAAGTGCTGTGATGCAATGAATAAGCGATGATGAAGAAAATTCTGCGCAAAGTGCGTGATTTCTTACTGTATCCCGTTTCTAGCCGTCTTGCAGTAAATATACACTTTTCGTGTATGAAACGTACATTTTTTTGTAGCTTGTGCCTTTGACCGCACAATACCTGTCTTTAATGGACGTTAGAGTACAAAATTTTGTGTAAAATACTGAATACTTTTGTGTAGATTAAGAAGCATTTTTATCACTTTTTTT
>CALCNX010000026.1 GCA_937899715.1 uncultured bacterium
ATAACAGCGAAATCTTGTTCCTGAAGCCAAGAGCGGTCGTTTAAGAACTGCTTACCCGCTTCACTGTTCTTTTGCGTGTCCAGAATGGCGCAAAAAATGTCAAAATATATTGTGTCGTTATGGTCTTGGATTTCAAAGGGAGCGTCGCCAATGTTATTCAGCGAAATAAGTTCCGAGAACTTCATTTTGCCTTGCTTCACTGCGTCAAGGAGCGACGCATTAGAGTCGCCGATGATACCCTGTTCTGCCAAGCTGTCCAATAACTCCATTTGCTTTTGACGCTGTGCCTCTGCATTCGGATTTTGCTTGAACTCCGCAGCAAGTCTGCGCACTTCTCGTGCAGTCAGGTACGACGGTACTTTTGTATAAAGGCGTATTTCTATACCGTCAGGAGAAAGAAAGGATTTCTGTGTGTCTGTCATGGTGGAAAAAGAAAATAGCCCCTACCCGTAAGCAGGGGCTTGTGTCAAAGATTTGATTACGGAGCAACGGCAAGAATGAACTTCTTGTAGCTCTTTGAGTCGGCGGCAAGCAATTTTTCACCAACGGGAGCGGTTACACCGACACCTGTTACCGAATTGAACACCGTAGCCGGAAGCGTGATATCCACAAGCGGTTTTTTGCTGGTCAAAATTGCTGTCGGCTTGGTCGTGTCGGTGTCGTTGGTGGTGTGCGAGCCTGAATCTTCGGAGAAGTTCATTACCGCAGCCCAAACAATGCGCTTGCTTACCGTGTCGGTCGTCAAGCCGCCAAAACGGACAACAAGCAAATCGAACGTTTCACCACCCGATGCTGCTGCTGTTGGCGACGGAGCGGTCGAACCGTTCTCATATTTGACTGCATCTGCACCCGCCGCGCCGGATTTGTACAGGTCGAAGAGCTTTTCAAGCATTTCGGTCTGCATGTCTTGGTCAAGCGTGATTTGAATGTCTTTGCCGCCATTTTGGTACGTGTGCTGACCACTGTAATTCTGGTCAAGCAAGTAACCATCCGTGAGTGCAGCTATCGTTGTACCGCTCGGTTTGCCGTCGGTGGCGAAACCTTCAATTGCCGTATGATCGGCTTTCAAGGCAAACAAGTACGTTAGGTTACTTGCGCCTTTTGTATTCTTAGCCATTTGGAGACCTTTAAGGAAATGTGTTAGTGAATGATGATGTCTAGTGTAAACCTATCGCCGATTTTGTCATCTCGCTCCGCGAAACCGCTTGTAATCTTAATGTCGCGTCTTGCACCGTCGTCGTCAAACAGTGTTGTTTGTGTGTTGACGTAGTTACGGATTGCCTGCACGTGCTGCCGTATATCCACCTGAGCGTTTTTGGCAACGCGGATGTATATTTTACAGCGCTCGGTAAATCCAGCCGGTGACGGTCTGCCGTTTTCATAACGATTATCCGTGTCGAACCCGTCCCAAGAGATATAACAACTTGGCAGCTTGGTCGAATTTTCCTCAAGGAACTCTTCAGGAATGCGACCGCAGCCTAACAAAATGTTATTTGTGAAGTCCGGGACAGCCGCCAAAACGACTTCTTTTAATTTCTCAAGTGGTGTCATTATGATTTTAGAGCTTTGAACAGCGCATCTTGTATGCGTATCTGCTCTTGGTTGTAGCGAGAAGAACCCTTGCGTGACAAACCAAGAAAGCGCCGTTTTACGCGGCTTCTGCCCGCGCCCGTATCATTGTGATACGAGGCAATTTCGCCGCTTTCTTTGTTTGCAAACGTTATATCAAACTCTATGAATAACTGACCGCCTCGTCTGGAAATTCGGGCATTCCGTGTTGTCATAGATGACAACATTTGCCCCGTCAGACGCATCCAGTTTGGCAGCTTTGTAGCAAGATTGCGCCGTGATTTACCACGTGCAATCTTCTTTGCTGCTTTTACAAAACCACCCTTTAGCTTCTCGTAACCCTTGCTATACTTCGGGAAACGCCGCCCGTCAACATCCACGCCGTCTGATGTACGCTCAAGAATAATCTTGATTGCTTCGTCGGCTACGGCTTCCGCCGCTTTATTGAATTTTGTACGCGACAGGCGCTCCACAAAGGCTTGTTCGGCTTGCGAACGGATGCTTTGCTTCAGGCTTTCGGTTACACCATAGATTTTTGCCATATTATGAGCGAACAACACGAGTGGAGCGAACGGGCATAATGGCTTCCGTTGTACGCATAGCTGCAAAGCCACTTCTTACATCGGAATACAGTTTTCGGTATTCAGCCACTTTTGCAGCCGCTACCGATTCTGAGCCAGCCCAATCGGTTTGGAAAATCAGATACAGTTGCATATAGCCCAGTGCCAATGCCAGCGTTTCTGCGTTGTTGTCGGTCAATTCATCTAAACGCGCCGTGTCGCTCTCTCTCAGTCCGCAAGCCCGAAGGATGTCGGTTTTCAGGTGAGCAAGCGCGGCTGTGCGCTGTGAGCCTTGCAATTCCACATCAGTCATGTTGGCAATAGTCGTTATGGACTCATTACCAGCACGCATGATTTCGGGATTTGCGTTCAATGTTGAAAAAGTCATTGCTTTTACCCTTTCTTGGTAATATCGCCATGGAGAGAACGCTGCACGTTGTCACGCGCCATTGCTTGACGGTTTTCGCTGTCAATACGCTGTGCGGCTTTTAACGCTTCAGGAGCAGAGGGGCTTGCGCCCCGAACTGCTCGTGAAATTGTACTTGGGTGTTTGCCCAGTTCTTCAGCCACTCGCGCCTGTGTGCCTCGTGTGAACGTATTCATAGCGCTTAATCCTGTTGCTTGTTTGACTCTTTTGCTTTTGGTGATTCTGCTTTTGCCGTTGCTTTTGGTGATTCTGCTTCTTCTGGACGATCACCTTCAACCACGTAGCCGCGCGAAGTAAACCAATCATATTGACGCGCTGTCAATGCCTCGGGCTTGGCTTTGCCTTTGTAAAAATCAACGCCAAAGCGTTCGCCCTTGAACATTTTGTTTTGGGAATAGATTATATGTGCCATTGTTTTTACTGAACTTTGAGGTTGCGAAATACGCCCGCAGCTTTTGTGCTTTTCAGGGCTACCGATGTAATCATCTCTAATTCACCCGTTTTGGAAACGCCAGGCGTATTCATGTCGGGCAAGTAGAGCTTAATAAAATCATCTTTGACGTTCGGCATAAGACCGTGGAATCCGTCTTGAGCTATACGCACCGCGTAAATGTCGGTCAATGTGGCAGTGATAGGAATAACCAGCGAGGAAGAGCCGTTACGCTCACCCATATCAACAAACGGGATTCCTATGATGCGCTCCACTTGTCGTTGTTTACCATCTACAATATCCTGCATAGTCGTTGTGTAAGAAGACAGCTTCTGAGCTAATGCCCGCAAGCGCCCCGTCATCAGTTTATTGCAGAACAATACAACGCCTTCGGTCGTGTCAAGCGACGAAAGGAACTCGTTAAACTCAAAATTGAAACGGTCAGCATTTGCCGTGATTGTTGCCGTACTTGACAAGTCAATCGGAGTGGCGGGAATGTATTCGGTCGAGGAACCTGTCAAGATTACATCCAAGCCGTCAAATTCGTCCGGATTGGAAGCATCGTCACCATTGATGACAAGATTGTTAAATAACGCTGTGATTGCCTTACGCTTTTGAATAATCTGCGTAGCAACGTTTGCTGCTGTGTTGGCTGTATTGACAAAGGCGCGGTCAACTTGGAATGAACCACCCAAGAGTTTCAAATCAACAGTAAATGGCGTTTTAGCAGCCTCGGACGGCGTATAGTCAACGCCATACGCACGTACCTGTGCGTCTGCTTGTTGGGTAATACGCTCGTAGCTATAAATCCACGAAGCGCCACCAGAGCCATTGACTGTGGTGTCGTCAAAAAGCAAATTGTCAAGGAGCCATGACGATTTGCGAAATTCGTCTATGACAACGCCCGAAATTTTATTGGGCATGCCAGCAAAGACCTGTGCTAATGTTAGCATAGAAAGACCTCTTTTTTAGGGGTATAGGAGACTGTGTTTACTTAATATTCATCTTCTCTTTAATCAAATCTTCCAGCGTTTTCGGCTTGGAGTCGTCAGGCGGAACGCCATTGCTGGACGCTGCCGGAGATGTAGCCGTCGAAGCTGGTGTTTGCGCGGCTTGTGCCGTGCCTTGCAGTTCCAAAGCGGCTTGAATTTGCTCCAAGGAGGCGTTTTCAAACTTGGCTCGGACGTTTTCGGGGAGTTTTGCCAATTCAACCTTGCGCACAGCCTCTTCTTTATCGGCTATGGTTTGCTTGAACTGTTTTAACTCCTCGTTTTCCCTTGCAAGAGCTTCTGCACGTGCTTTTTCTTGCTCGTGTAGCTTTTGATACTCGCCTTGCGCTTTGAGGCGCTCCTCTTCGGCTTTCTTATCGGCTTCTTCGCGCTCTTTCTCTTTTAAGCGTCGCGCTGCGTTCTCTTTGCGGAGTTTTTCGATTTCCGCATCACGCCAATCTGGCTGTGTTGCAGTTGTTGTCTGCGTCGGTTCTGCCGATGCAGTTGTAGGTTCTGCCGTACCTGACGGCTGTGCGGGTTGCGGTTCCGTACCTGACGGAGTAGCGCTTGGTTCTGGAGGCATAGTAAGACCTGAAATGATGGAATAAAAAGGTACAATGCTAGAATCTATCTAGCGTCGCACATCTGCTTAGGAGACTTTGTTTGTTTGATGACTTACGATGTCATCCACTGAGGCTTGTTTGCCTGCTTCACGTATTCTTGAAAATCACGCTTGAAGACTTCATATTCGACGTTCAGATGAAGACCCTTGTTAGTGCTGTACTCGACGATTATTTGCGATGGCGAATCAACGTATTCGTAAAAGCTGAGTACATGAGCAAAATCAAGGTAGATTTTACGCCATTCAATACGCTCTGGCGCGTTCAGCCCCAGTTCTGCATTTTTTAGGGTTTCGTCTGTATTGACAGCGACTAGGTATTCTTTGCAGTAGCGCATAGTCATGTCACGTTGGTATTTTGAATTGCATCTATCAGACTTTGCTCTGTAAAACCATTGCAGTTTCTAAATTCGTGCAAAAACGAATGCACAATAGCCTCTTTCCAGATACTTTCTGCTATTTTAAGCTGTGCTACAATTTCCATGTGTTGTTCATGCTTCGCCATAGCAACTACAACTGCGTGCCCTTCTTTAGGGACGGGCTTTCTAACTACCCGTGCCTGAATCAATTCTGCAATCTCTTCAATAGTTAAAGGAACCTTGTAATCATTCATATCATTATCCAATCTTTACCGTTTGTTGTAATGTGTTGACCATGCTTTGCAGTGTTGGCATCTGCTGCTGACCAGCCTTATTCACCGCGTCATACAGTTGGCGCTTCAGGCATTTTAACCGCTCCGGCTTGCTGTTGCGGGTTTGCGTCGGCTGTTGGGGCTGCTGTTGCATTGGTAAATCCAATTTGTTTCAAAAGTTCTTTACGGGTTTGTATGATGCTGATCACCTCTTCGGCATTCAGCCTTTTGTCTATGCCTGACCACTTGTGTACAAAATCAATCGGGTCAAGGACGTAATCATTCATCTTCTTTTTGTCAAGCTCATACTCAATATCCGGGTCAAGCAGCACTTGTTCTTCGGCATAATCTACCGAAAACGTATCAACAAAGATGGCTGTACCCGCATCGGCATTGGAGACAAGAATAATCATCTCGGCAAGCTCCCGCTCAAAGCCTCTCAGGGTTTCAATGTCGCTATACCGCTCTTCAATCAAATCGCTGCGTTCAATCACACGCGAAATACCGCTTAACGGTGTTCCCGCCTGTTTTGCCAGCGACGATGCCGGAACACCTTCGTTACGCATAGCTGCTTCAATCCGCAGCTCTGAGAACTCTTTCAAATCCGCATAACGCCCATCAGGAGAAATGTATTCTATCATTGGTTCAACCTGTGCACCGCTCTCTCCAACCATAACGCCGTCTTTCTGGATAACGCGACTTGGTGAGAGAGCAGGCATATCACCGCCCATATTGATTGCTAGACCAATGGGGTGAGCATGAAAGCGTCTTGACAGATTTGCGTCGAACTCATCCTCGTTCGATTTGATATTTTCTTCCACAATTTCAAGCATCCCGCCTGCATAAAAGCCGTTTGTTTTCTCTAATCGCAGGAATACGAACGGGAGACGGTTATAGGAGTGCGAGACGATGCTTATGGGCTTGCCTTTGATGTTCAGCGTGGTTACTTCTTGAAGATTCCATACGCGATAAACAATCTCGCTGTTTATGCTGTCCAGATAGACCATTCTGAGCGCTTGCGTCGCATCATCGGCGCTGGTTTCTACCCGAAATTCGTCTGGCGTGTAGTGCAATAGCCTTAATTTACCCTGCACGAACACGGGGCGAACAGCCACAATGCCGCATAGTTTCGCCTTTCGGTAAATTTCCTTAATTTCTGAGTCTATATTGCCACTGGCGTAAATTGCCTGCATAGCGTCGTCAATTTTGCCAAACGAGCGCTTTGGAGCCTCATTGTATGCTGTACAGAGAATCTTGAGCAATCGCCTTACACTTGTATTGATAGGTAACGACCCACGGCTCATATTCAGGTCACTATTCGCGTCCTCTGTGTTGTAGAACGGTGCAAGGTACTCGTACAACAGCGCTCTACGAGCCTCTACATCGTTCGGATTCTTGCCATAGAAGGCTGTTAAGGCGCGATAGTAACATAGCGAATCTATTTCAGCGATATTGCCGGAAATCTCTTTGATTCCCTTCCACCGCTCGACCATTGCACCCGAAAACGCACGGGTATAGTATTTATCCGATTTGAAACCGCTCATAGTAGGTGTAGGTTGAAACCATTTTTTGAAAAATTCAAACATTATCTGTGCCTTGTAGTGACTTCCGATCTATCCGACGGGAACTCGTTGTAGGTTAAGTACGACAGTGCATCCGAAGCGTGTGTAAGCTGCTTATCTTTGCTTTCAAGACCTTCGCCTGACTGCTTCCATGTCACTTTATTCAAATCGCCGATAAGAGCCTTGCATTTCGCATCAACGAATAGCCTTCTTTTGCCTTCAGCATTGCAGAACATAGCCGTCAAAGATGCAACACGGTCTTTAATTGCCTTTGTAGGACGTGTCAGACGGCGCGGGCTGAATTGCTTCAGCATATTTTCGATTATCTGGTAATCGGTGAACGAACTGTTCGATTCACGTCTTGTGCCTGCATAGTCGCCTGTAATTGTCAATGTTCCTCTGTATTGCTGCTCACCGAGATAGGTAAGCACCGCTCTACACATCTCTTCGGTGTTGGTGTTCGGGAAAACAAACTCTTTCACCACCTCTAAACGCTGCTGACTGCCTCTACTCTTGTCTTGAACAACCAAACAGGCAAGCGGGCTTTCTGAATAGTTAAAATCCCATGTGAGCCATGTCTTTGCCGTCTTGTCAAATTGGCAATCAGCGATGTTTTCCGGTGAGAACGAGTAGTAAACCACCGAACCACTGCGTACCAATTCGCCCAACACCTCTCGCCGGAACTTCTTTTCGTCATACCGAGCCTTTAACTTGTCAATGTACCCTTCCGGCAAATTGGCTATATTGTCATAGCTGGAACTGAATACAATTTCAACGTTTGGGTCTTCTTCCATCTCTTCCAATACTTGCGGTGCATCCGGTGGTGTGCTGACAGCTAGAAT
>CALCNX010000027.1 GCA_937899715.1 uncultured bacterium
TCGACTTTTGCTCAGGAGATTGGCGAAAAAATGACTTTCCAAACAGACTCTTAGACCGCGTAACGCAGTGCTCAATCAATCCGACCGTTCCCAACGAAGCGTATATTACCACCGAAACAGATGGGCTTTGGTATTCTCCCAATATCAACAACGCCGCACCACAAATTACTCGCGTTGAAAGTTATTCTTTTCGGCAACCCGAAAGAGTATTTTTTAATCCATTTCAACCAAGCGAGGTATGGGTAACAAGTTTTGGTAATGGGCTGAAGGTAGGAGGAATACGGACATCTATTAGGCAGAGTCAAATAGTCAGTGGAAAAATATACCCTAATCCTGTTTGTGATGTCTTGACGCTTGATTTACCTAGTGATATACCTCGAACAGGAACGTTAAAACTTCGTATTATCAATATGGGTGGGCAAGTTGTGTTTCAAACCGAAGCTTTTTACAATCAATCCCAAAGATCTCTTTCACTACCTGTTTCTCACCTTACTCAAGGGATGTATCAGATGGAAGGCGAAATTGGCGGCATTCCTTGTGTGCGCTCTCTGGTGATCAAAGATTACTAGAATCGAAGTTCGAGGACACATTCCCACTTTTTTCTTACTTTTTTAGCGTGTACACAAGGCTTTTTGCACACTCAAAGATGAAAAAACACCCTTCAAATCTTGTATTTGTGAGGCGCTCTCCTGTTTTGAATTTTGAGGAAAATAATGCAATTTAACGGCAAAGAAGAATTTGAGTAAACAATCAAACCATTATGTCTCTTTCACTTTTGGAAGCCTATTTTTCGTCTCTTGCACCCTTAGCGCCCGAGACATTTCAGTATGTAGCAGCGCTCTTTCGTGAAGCACCATTAAAAAAGCATGACTATTTTGCACGTGAGGGGAGAGTGGAAAAGCGCATTGGCTTTCTCACCGAGGGAGTTGTGCGGGCGTTTTATCGCACATCGGATGGAGCAGAGTACAACAAGCATTTTTTCACTGCACCAAGTTTGATTGGGGCTTACTCATCGCTCATTAGCGGCTCAGTCAATCAAATTAACCAGCAAGCGCTCACTGATTGTATGCTTTGGACTGCCGACTACCAAGAACTCACTCGTTTGTACGCAGCGCATCCTGAACTTGAGCGGATAGGAAGACGAAATGCTGAATTGGCATTTGTAGAAAAAGAGCAGCGCGAAATAGACATTGTGCTCTTGGATGCGGATAAACGCTACGAAAACTTCCGCAAGAACTTTCCCGACCTGGAGCAAATCATTCCTCAGTATCAAATTGCCTCCTATCTCGGCATCACACCGACGCAACTAAGCCGTATTCGGCAAAAAAGGCTACGTTTTTGATTTTTTTTTTCTTGTTACCGATTTCTCAACATATGTAAATGTGCGGTTGTGGCAAAGACTGTATTTTTGCGGGAAAGAATCTCTTTGTTACACGTATTGCTTTAGACAATGAATAACCCGCAACACCCCTACACAATACTTTTGCTCATGCGAGCTACACCGCAGTGGCTCTCATTGTCCCGAGCAGATAGGACTGCATTTTTTGAAACAGCTATTCAACCCATTTTTTCCAGAGTTGCAAGCAGTGTACGAGTGCGGCTCTTCGATAGTGAGTATTTTCATGGACAGGTGTCTGATTTTATCATAGTTGAATCTGATAACCTCCACCAGTACAAGCTCTTCATCGAACTTTTGCGCGATACCAAAGTTTATAGCGAACCGTATTTTGACATCAAAGATATTATTGTCGGGCAGGAAAATGCGTTTCAAGAATTTGATAACCTTATCCAAAATACTGATGAATATTAGCAATAACACGATACTCATCACCGGAGGGGCAACCGGTATTGGTCTTGCTCTTGCAAAGCGATTCGCTGCTCTTAGCAATACCGTAATAATTGTCGGGCGTAATGAAGCAGCATTGGCAAGTGCTGTCGCAGAAACTCCAATGCTGATTGCTCATAGATGCGACCTTGCCAAGCGTGGTGAGCGAGAAGAACTCGTAATGATGGTGGAGCAGCAATTTCCTATGCTGAACGTGCTTATCAATAATGCCGGAGTGCAGTACAATTACGACCTTGCTAATACAAGCAATCTGCCGCGAATAGAGTCTGAAATTACGACTAATCTCACTGCACCCATTGAATTATGCTCACTTCTGCTGCCATTGCTTGCCGAGCAAAATAAGTCTGCGATTGTGAATGTGAGTTCCAGTTTGGCATTTGTACCCAAACGCTCTGCGCCTGTGTATTGCGCTACCAAAGCGGGGCTGCATAGCTTTACAAAAGCCTTACGGTACCAACTGGAAGGTGCAAATATTACCGTGATGGAACTCATTCCGCCGCTTGTCGATACACAAATGACCCAAGGGCGTGGTACAGGCAAAATCTCACCGCTGCAACTTGCAGATGAATTTCTGACAGCCTTCGCAAGGGATGAAGCAGAAATTAATATCGGTAGAACGGCGATATTACGCGTTCTTAACCGTTTTCTACCAAGTGTAGCCGAGCGGATAATGAAGCAGTCGTAATAAAAAGCTACTTTCGGAAGCCCTTGATACATTGTGTGTGAAGGGCTTTTTTCTGATGGAAGAAGGAGCGTACTCGGAGAGCATGAAAATTCGTATATTCGTCCTCGTAATTTCTTTCTCCTTCATTTTTTCTTTTCCCTTTATGAATCATGTTCGTTGTGCTTTGGCATTGCTTGTTGTGTCGTTCAGCCTTGCTACTGCGGTCTTTTCACCTTCTGTTGTCTTTGCCGTACCGCCCCCATCAGGCATCGAATACCACGTCAATGCGGACGGCTACAAATACACGACGGTTAAAAATGACCCGCTCAAAGCCCGTATCTATACGCTCCCAAATGGCTTGACGGTTTATCTTTCCGTTAATAAAGCAGACCCCCGCGTTTATACCTCCATCGCCGTCAGAGCAGGCAGCAAGAGCGATCCCGCCGATGCAACAGGGCTGGCGCACTATCTCGAACATATGTTGTTCAAAGGAACGGACAAATTCGGTACGACTGATTTTGCCAAAGAAAGTGTGGAGATTCAAAAAATAGAAGACCTCTACGAAGTCTATCGCAAAACTACCGACACCGCAGAGCGCAAGCGGCTCTACAAGCAGATTGATTCCGTTTCCGGTGCGGCGGCAAAACTTGCCATTGCTAACGAATATGACAAAATGCTTGGTTCTATCGGCGCAAAAGGCACGAATGCTTATACATGGTTCGAGCAGACCGTGTATATCAACGATGTACCAGCGAACCAACTTGAAAAATGGATGACCATAGAAAGTGATCGTTTCCGCAAGCTCGTTTTGCGGCTTTTCCATACCGAACTTGAAGCAGTCTATGAAGAAAAAAATATCGGTATGGACAACGACCAGCGCACGGTGTGGGAACTTGTTACTGAGGCTCTTTTTCCCAATCACAACTACGGCAAGCAAACAACTATCGGCACGGTGGATCATTTGAAAAACCCTTCTTTGAAGCTGATTCGCGAGTATTTCGAGAAGTATTATGTGCCGAACAACATGGCAATTTGTCTTGCGGGCGATTTCGACCCCGACCAAGTGATTAAATCTATTGACCTAAAATTTGGATGGATGCAGCCCAAACCCGTTGTAGCCTATACCTTCACACCGGAGCCGGACGCGACTTCTCCGCTTGTGCGCGAGTACGTTGGTCCCGATGCTGAATCCGTTACAATCGGCTTCCGTCTGCCGGGTGCTAATTCTCCCCAAGGCAAGTATATCCAGATGATGAACCGTCTCCTGTTCAACCGTGTAGCAGGATTGATGGATTTGAATTTGAATCAGCAGCAAAAAGTATTGTTTGTGAACAGCAGCACGTGGGATTTGAAAGATTATTCCGTTCATTTGCTTGCCGGTCGCCCACGTCAGGGACAATCTCTCGATGAAGTAGCAAATTTGATGCTTGAGCAAATCGAATTAGTGAAGCAGGGCAAGTTCGACGAAAGCCTCCTCACGGCAGTCGTGAACAACATGAATGCCGAAATGATTCGCGCTTACGAGCAGAACGACGGGCGTGTGAATGAATTTGTGACCGCCTTTATCACCGGAGCGGACTGGGCGCAAGCTACCGCGCAAATTGAGGAAATGCGCAGTATCACAAAAAAAGACCTTATGGATTTTGCGAAAACGTTTTATGCTAAAAATTATGTAACCGTCTTCAAGCGCACGGGCGAACGTAAAGCAGTGGCAAAAGTAACCAAGCCCCCTATTACTCCCGTTGCGACCAACCGCGACGCTCAATCGCCATTTGTCCGCGAGCTACTTGCAACCCCCGCAACCCCAATGCAGCCTCGCTTCTTGGATTACGAAAAAGATATTCAAATGGCGAAACTTGCAAGTGGTGTGCCGGTATATTCACTCAAAAATGATGAAAACGAGTTGTTCCGTTTGTTCTATCTGCTTGATATGGGCAACCAGCATGACAAAAAAATGGCTCTTGCTGTTGCATATCTTCAGTTTCTCGGCACAGATAAACTCTCGGCGGAAGATGTAAAGAAAAAGCTCTTTGCGCTGGGTTGTAAGTTCAATGTTTTTAGCGCACAAGACCAAATGTACGTTGTGCTGGAGGGTTTGACAAAGAGTTTTTCCGAAGGTGTTGAACTTTTTGAAGATTTGCTCAAAAACGCCAAACCCGATGCAGCAGCGCTTGAATCATTGGTGAGCCGTCAACTAAAAGGGAAAGCCGATGCAAAGAAAAATAAGGGCATTATTTTGCGCCAAGCAATGTCGAATTATGGCACGTACGGAGAAATGAATCCCTATCGTGACCAGCTTTCGGAAGCGGAATTGAAAGCGCTCACACCGGACGAACTCGTTGCGAAAATCAAGGCACTGACGAGTTATCAGCATCGTGTTCTGTACTATGGTCCCATGCCGCAGAAAGAGCTTGTTACCGCTTTGAACAAACTACACAAAACACCTGCGGAAAAAGACTTGAAGCCTGTTCCAACGAACCAGCCGTACACATTCCAAGATACAAAAGAGAACACCGTGATTTTTGTGGATTACGACATGGTGCAGGCGGAAATTCTCCTGCTCACCAAATCCGTTCCGTACAATGCTGCTCTTGCGCCGCAAGTGAATCTTTTCAATGAGTATTTTGGTGGAAATATGTCGTCGTTGGTGTTCCAGACGATTCGGGAATCCAAGGCGCTTGCATACAGCGTCTTCAGCACCTACCGTCAGCCGCAACGCTCACAAGACCCGTTCTATGTGTATAGTTACGTCGGTACGCAGGCTGATAAGTTTCACGAAGCCGTAGCGGGAATGTTCGATTTGCTGAATAATATGCCGAAAGCAGAGAAGAACTTTGCGCAAGCAAAGGCGAGTATCAAAAACAATCTTGAGACCGAGCGTATTATTCGAGCGAATGTGCTTTTTAGCTACGAAGACGCGAAGAAACTGGGCTTGAAAGAGGATATTCGCAAGACTGTCTATGAGCAATCACAAAAAATGGAGTACGGTGATTTAGCGAAGTTCTACGGTGAATACATCAAAGATAAGCCTTACACAATGCTTGTTCTGGGTTCTAAAAAGCGCTTAAAGCCGGAGGATTTAGCCAAATACGGCAAGGTCAAAGAACTCACGCTTGAGCAGGTTTTTGGGTATTAACTGCATAGTTATTAGGTCTTACCATGCTCTTCAAAGCTAAGTTTGGAGAGCATGGTTGTTTTTGGTGCTATTCCCGAAGGCACTCTAACGATCCATCACAATAATATCAATAAACCAGATGAAACCTCTTCTTTCTGCCTCCGAACTCCTTACGCTCTTGCAAGAGCCACAAACTAACGTGGTTATTATTGATGCTCGCGCCGGAGTCGCTGATGTCCGCCAGCAATACGAAGCACAGCACGTGCACGGTGCGCTATTCGTCAGTTTGGAAGATGAACTGGCACACAAAAGCGAAAACGCCGCTAACGGCGGACGGCATCCGTTACCGTCTGTAGAGCGGTTTACAGAACTTCTTGGGCAACTGGGTATTACGCCAGAAACACACGTGGTCGTTTATGACGACAAGAATGGTGCAAACGCTGCTTCACGCTTTTGGTGGATGCTGCGGGCAGTAGGGCATGAAAAAGTACAAGCCTTGGATGGCGGCTTGCAGGTGGCGCTATCGGCGGGCGTTCCTGTTGATGCAGAGCCAGTTGCGGCTAAGGCACTGTCCAAATACAATGCTCAATCGTGGGCGCTTCAAACACGTACAATCAATGAAGTTGCCGAAGCTGCCGCCTCGAAGCAGCATATCGTTGTGGACGTGCGTGATAGAGAGAGATTCTTAGGCAATCAAGAACCCATAGACCTGATTGCAGGGCATATTCCGGGCGCAATCAACATCCCGTTTGCAGGGAACTTGGATGAGCGCGGCTTCTTCCGCTCGCCCGAAGAATTGCGGGCAAAATATTCTGAAGCATTTGCCAACGTGCCGCTTGAAAATGTAACGGTGCATTGCGGGTCAGGCGTAACAGCGTGCCATACACTTCTGGCATTGGCACACGCGGGCATGGAAATACCAGCCTTATACGTCGGTTCGTGGAGCGAGTGGTCGAGAAATCCGCGTGAGATTGCAACGGGGGCGAATTGATTTCTTACCTAAAGTCAATGCAAAAAGATTCTAAAAGAACTATGTTTGTAGTGCAATTACAATACGACGTTCAACACTATTCATCAAAGCAATGAGTTCCAACATAGCGACAAACGGCACTTTCGAGGTGTCCTTACGGCGTGCTGCCATTATTGCAGGATGTTCATTAATTCTGATGGCAATCGCAGCAGGATTTTCATTCAGTTATGTGCTTACAAATTTGGTTGTGCCCGGCGATGCTGCTACCACTGCCAATAAAATTCGAGCTTCTGAAGCTCTGTTCCGTGCTGGTATTTTGGGCTTTCTTCTCGTTCTTGTCTGCGATCTATTGGTTTCGTGGGCGCTCTATATTTTTCTAGCGCCAGTCAATAAAAGCCTCTCGTTGCTCGCGGCATTGTTTCGGCTGGCTTATACCGCCGTTTTTGGCACGGCATTGTTCAATTTAGTACTTGCTGTTCGCGTCATCCATGGTACTGAATTTATTGCAGCCGGTATGACGGAGCAGGCAGTAGCAGCTCAAGTGATACTTTTTCTCAAGGCGTTTAGCGATATATTTGCAATGGGTTTAGTGGTCTTTGGTTGCCACCTTCTTGTGCTTGGGTACGTCGCTTTTATATCCGGTTCTATCCCCAAGGCTTTGGGTGTTTTATTACTTTTTGCCGGACTCTGTTACATGGGCAGCAATACGGCTCATATTCTGCTTCCTAATTACGACAACTACAAAGCAACAGTGGATATGATCCTAGGGTTGCCTATGGCTGTCGGAGAACTAGCCTTTGCTGTATGGTTGCTGGTGAAAGGGGGTAAAAATCACTAACCGATTTTTTTAGTGCACTCCTTTTTTTAGCGCAGCTCTTTTTCTAATTCTGCTGAGGGATTCCGGTGTTACGCCGAGATAGCTTGCCAGTTGGTGCTGCGGTACACGCTGCACAAGTTCTGGTCTGGTTGTCAGCAGGTTTACATATCGTTCTTCAGGCGAAGAGGTAATGAATCGGGCGAGCGCTTCTTGCGTTCTGCCGAAATCTTGCTCCATCATGGCACGGGTAATTGCCTGTAACTTCGGGAACTGCTCGTACATTGCTTGTTCTATTTGGAAGTCGCCGACAATTAACGTGCAATCCTCAACACACGACAAATAGTGATTGGATGGCATTCGCGCGGTATAGTTTGCAAAGGAGACAACCGATTGTTCCTCTGTGAAAAAAGCGGTTGTTTTTTCTTCCCCGTCCACGAGGTAGTATTGCCGAACACAGCCCTTCAGCACGAAATAACATTTGTCGTGGATTTCACCCTCCTTGAGCAGAATCGTTCCCTTGCTGAACGTGCGAACCGTGATTTTCTCAGCGATTGCTTTTGTTTCTTCTTCGTTCAAAGATGGAAATTGGGCAATGTATTCGACGAGTTTATTGTTCATGGCTTTGCAGACGATTGGTGAGGCGGGCTAGAACCAAGAGCCATAGTGTATAGGCTACTGCCAAAAATCTATTAGGATAGCCAATCCATACACTTGCATTATATTCGCGCCCGTTTGGCTTGAAAATAATAGTTGCTCCCAAAAAAGAGAGAAACCCAAGCCAAACCAACACTGTAAACCATAGCAAGGTGCTCCCGTAAGGCTTAAATATGTGGTTATGCCAAAGGCTTCGTGCAATGAGTGTAGAGGCTATCGGAAAAGTAAAAATCATTATTGCGCCGCAAATCGCATGAACCATATCGCCATTGCTGCGCACGGTCTGAGTAATCGGACTTGTCGTGAAAATTCCCGCTCCCATCACAGCGAACGAAATAACGACCAGCCACCATTTACCAATGAATCCGCCATGCGTAGGAAGCGAGTGCCAAAGCGCGACAGTAAGTGCTAGGAAACCTCCGCCCCAGCAAAAGAAAGCAAGCGCCATGAGAAAACCGTATTTACCAATCGCGTATTCGCTTATCATGCGCCATGATGGGTCAAACTCCGGTTCGAGAAAATGCAACGATGCCAGCAGAACGAGAAACGCAATGCCGAAGCCAAAGGCAAGCCTTGTGGCTACTGAGGGTGTCGTTTTTTCCATGATACAAGAGTCTTTCGTTGGTCGTAAAATTCTTTGTGAAATTCGCTGTAAAATAATAAAAAACACCGTCGCAGCTACATAAAAGCAGTACTGCGGGAGCAAAATTATCGCGACTCAAAGCGTTAAGCATAGCGTACTTGCTGGACTAAAGTACCTCCACCACATTCCCCTTAAAATTCCTCCCAATCGGAATCGTCATCCCCTGAATCTCTAGTGTGGATGCGGTGTAGGAGTCTATCTTTCTCACTGCCACAATAAACGAGCGGTGAACGCGCACAAATTCTTCCGAGGGCAGCATGAGTTCCAATGCGTTCATGCTTTGCTTAGTGATAAGTGCTTGTGTGCCACCCTGCGGAGTAGCCGTGATAATGCGCACATAATCCTTCAGACTCTCGACCATACAAATATCCCGCACGAAGACTTTGACCATTTTGCGGTCAACACGGAAATACAAAAAACGCTCATCAGTGCTTGGCGTGGAAGGCGCATTGTTGCTTGGCTTGCCAAAGGGAGCGATTTCGGGCAACTGCAAGCGTCGCCCGGCTTTTTGTACGGCACGTAAAAAATGTTGAAAGGAAATTGGCTTCAGAAGGTAATCCACCACATCCAATTCATAGCCCTGCAAGGCATATTCTTGATAGGCAGTAGTGAGAATTGTCAAGGGAGGTTTTTCCAGAGACCGCAAAAAATCAAGTCCCGTCAGGCGAGGCATTGTTATATCCAGAAATATCACTTCGACTGGTGTCCCCGCCAGCGCTTCACGTTGCATCACCTCGAAGGCGTGAATAGCGCTTGGGCACGAATCCACAAGGCGCAGCATTGGCAGCGCGGCAACGTGCCGTCCAAGCACTTCCAGTGCACGGGGTTCATCATCAATGAGCAGACAACGCATAGTGCTCTTCGTTTTGTGTAACCTGATTTATTGGTGCATTCGCTAACGCACTGATTGACGTATTGATTGCCACAGCTTCCAATTCCAGTGTAAGCGCAACGACAAACGTTTCGCCTTCATCGTTAATGCGAAGTGAAAAACGGTCGCCGTAGAGCAGTTCGAGGCGTTTGCGCACATTTGCCAGACCCAGACCGCTTGCTATTGCTTGTGCTGTCGGCGCTGCGCTTTCGTGAAAACACTCTTGTTTGCTATTGACAATACGAAATGTCAGAATATTCGATTTTACGCTCGTCTCAAGGCTTATCCATGCTGTATCGCTTGTTGTGCTTACGCCGTGTTTGAACGCATTTTCCACAAAGGGCAACAGAACAAACGGCGCAATCGTCAATTCCGCCGAATCTGCATTATTCCACGCCAGCGAAATTTCCACACGAGAGCCAAAGCGTAAGCGTTCCAGTTCGATATAATTGCTGATAAGGTCAAGTTCGGCGCGAAGCGGAATTCGCGGCTGCGCACCGTCGTAGAGCATCGTCCGCAGCATATCCGAAAGACGCAAAACGGCTTCCGGTGCGTCCGGCGATGCCTGAAGCGTGAGCGCATAGAGGCTGTTCAGCGTATTGAAGAGAAAATGCGGATGAATTTGCGCTTTTAGGCTTGATAATTCTGCTTCGAGATTTTTTTGTGTCAGCACTTGATTATCGCGCTGCTTTTCGTACCAGAGTTTGAGGAGTTTTAAGCCGACCGCAAAGCCTAAGATTGCGCTTCCGCCACTCAACGAGGTCATAAGGGACGAATAAAACGTGTTCCACACGCGAGGAAATCCTAAGACCGAACGAATCGGAACAACGGCAATTTCCGTGATACCCAAAGCCATTACACTAACCACAGCGTAGAGAACAAGCGTTCCCGTGACGGCATATCCAAATTTTTTCTGTAATGTAAACCGCAGAATAATCACATACAGCAGGGTGTAGGTGAGCGATATTTGGCATGGTAAATAAATAATTTTTTCAACAAATGCCAAGACAATGTAAGCATTGATACCACCGATGGTGCGCGTGGTTTCATTTGCCATTTTGAGCGAGTGTGTCCATGTCAAAAAACTTATCCACGCTGCCCAGAACAAAATGTGGCGTACTATGCGCCATGAGCGCAGATTCGAGAAAACGATATTGGTGAACAGTGTTTCCATGACGAAAATTACGGAATTTCCACGCTTCAGAATCTAAAAATCGCCCAACGACCGAAAAACGCAGATGAACGGATGAAACTTGCGCTCTAGTTGCGTGATGACGTGGAAATGCCCTGCAAACCTTGTATGTGCAGAGCATTGGTGTATTGTAGCCAGCCAAGCCAAAGAGGAGTTGGCGATAACGTTGCTAAAACGGTGCAAATCTACCTTTTGCCTGTCGAAAGTATCTCAAACAGCCGTTGGCAAGAGACTTTCACGGGTATATCAATGTGAATATGTGTTTTGGTGGTTTGTGCAAAACAGAGGTCGGAAGGTTTGCTTTTGAACCACATTGTTCGCTTCTTTTTGATTTATGCCGGAAGTAAGTGTGGGTGAGAACGCAAGTATTCAAGAGCATTTGCAACGGCTTCTTGTGGCGATGCAGGGCGAAAGTCCAAGTCCTGTATGGCTTTGCGAATATCAAAATCTTGGCGCACGCCATAGAACATTTCAATGTCACTTGTTTTCATTAGTGGTGCGCTCTGGGTGAGTTTGCCTACGGTTTCCATGAACCACGCCAGCGTCCACAGCGTCCAGCGCGGGGTTTTGATGGGCAGCTTCAGCCCCAACACGGGGGATAGGGATTGAATGAGTTCGGTTGTCTCACGTATGCTCATTCCCTTCGCGTTAGCGAGTGTGTAGCGCTCCCCGTTTCGCCCGTTCAATGCTGCTTGGTAACACGCCGCCGCCACGTCCTTCACATCCACCCAATTCAGGTAAATACTCGTTTCTATCGGCACTTTCTTTTGGTAAATTGTTGCCAGAAGGCGGTAGGACTCGTTTAATCCAAAATTTTCCCCACCAATCATCGCCGATGGCAGAACGCTGACCAATTCGATGCCGTACTTTTGTGCCAGTTCAAAAGCGAGAAGTTCTGAATCATTTTTGGAATTGTAGTACACATTGCGGCGGTCAGGATTGAAGCCGTTTGCCTCGCATATCGGCGTTTGGCGGTGATTCAGCGCGGCAATGGACGAAACATAGACTATTTTTTGCACACCCGCTTCGGAAGCGGCTTCCAGTGTGTTGCGCGTGCCGTTCATATTTACGTCGTAGATTTCCTTGTGCTCGTTTTTTGCCCAAAGTTTGAAGGATGCGCCGACTGCATAAAGCGTTTGAACACCGTTCATTGCACGGAGAAGTGAGGCTTTGTTTGTGATATCAGCCTGCACAACTTCGCAGTCCAAACCGTGAAATGGAGTGATATTACTAAGATTTCGCACCGAAGCACGAGTATTCACACCATTTTGCAGCAGATGGCGTACGAGATTATTACCCAGATGCCCGTTTGCGCCCGTTACGAGCGCGAGTGGTGATTGTGTCATTGCGTTGTCTTTCGAGAGATGAAAAAGAAGTGAGTTCATTGAGAATGATGCACAAATCTACGGCTCTCAAAAAAAGCAGCTCTTGACAAATGTTAGAAAGTGTCTGAAAATTGTGCTTCCCTCATCCCAGCCTTCTCCTAGAGGGAGAAGGAGCAAGAAACGAAGCCATTTTCTGAAGTCCTCTCCCTCTGGGAGAGGGTTGGGTGAGGGCTTAAAACATATTTTCAGACATTTTCTTAGGAAAATCGTGGGGAATAAAGGGAAGGCGGCGTAGGCAGAGATTTTATGCAAGAATTTTCCGCCGAATACGGCTTAAACTCTCTGGTTTCATGCCCAAAAAAGAAGCGATGTATTGAATGGGAACATTATGCACAATGTCGGGCTGTTTGGCGATGAGCTTCCGATAACGTTCCTCTGCAGTGAGAGTAGCAAGATCGTTGGCGCGTTGTTCGTTGTAGGCAAGGGATTCTTGAAAAACATTGATGCTGACTGCTTTGAGTGCGGCACTTTGCTCGAAAAGTGCGTCAAGATGCGGCTTGGTGATGCGCAGTAAAGCTGATTCGGTAACGCACTCCACATATTCTTTTGCTTCAGTTTGGTGCAAAAAACTGAAGTACGAGGTGATGAATCCGGGCGGGCAGTTGATGTGGGTGGTAACTTCGTTGCCGATATCGTCGTAGTAAAACAGCCGCACATAACCCGAAAGCACAAAGTAGAGATATTTCGGCACGATGCCCGCTTCTTCGATAACGCGGTTTTTGGGGTACAGCACTGGCTCGAAATAGGTGGTGCAGAGCGTAGTGTCTGCATTGGTCAGAGGAGCGATGTTTTTGAGGAGGCGAAGAAATTGGTCGTGCATAGCCAAAGGAGAATGTTTGCTGAACAATGTATTACAGCGAAAAAATACAGAATTTTGCCTTGCGCAAGTAAAAAAATCGCTGAACAATTTATCAGTACATGGGGAAGAAAGAGTCGGCATCACGCTCTTCTCTATGCAAGAGGTTTTCGGCTACATTTCTTCGTCATAATGCTATAACGCTCTTCAAACCTTGAACTTGCGCGGCGCTTTTGTATTTGAAATGTGGCAAAAAAGATGCAATTTGAACGGCGCATTTGTTCAACATTTTATGGAAGAAACCACTATGGACACCGCACCGGAACTTGAAGTAGAAGATGGTATTGCTACCGTACAAGACCTTTCGGAAATTTCAGAATACGAATTAGAACGAGGAAAACCCATGCCAAATGAAATACACGGTTCGGTACAAGCAAATTTGCTTGGTTTGTTCATTGCTCGATACAAAAAACAATTCCGTTTTATCTCAGAATTGACTATTGAAGTCGGTGAAAAAACCGCTGTCCCCGATATTAGTATCTATGCCAGATACGAGGTGCCTTGGCAAGAAAATGTTCCCGCCGCGAAAGCAGAGCCACCCCTTGTTGCCATCGAAATTATTTCTCCTTCGCAAACCTTCTCCGAGATGCGAGACAAGGCTCGTCAATACTTTGCGCACGGCGTAAAATCGTGTTGGATTGTTCAACCCGAATTACAAACGATTTCTGTACTACATCCGGGCGTGAAGCCTCGCACATTCGACTCCGGCATGGTGGAAGATAGCATTGTGGGGATTTCAATTCCGGTAGAAGAAGTTTTTGAGTAAATTTTTCTGTGATGATGATGCACCAACGCCCTTCAAACCGTGTAGTTGAAGAGCGTTGGTGCGAAAAGAACACTACATTGTCGGTACTGCGAATCGGGTTGCTGCGGATGTGCTGTGTGCCGGAATCCGCACTATTACTACCGCCAACGCCACTATCCACATTGTCCAAACAGTATTGGCAATGATATTCAGCACCGCAAACACCCCCGCCGTACTACCGCCAAAATGCTCGCCTGCGCTGACAATGACCAGTGCACCTGTTGTGTAGCCAATCCATGCCAACGCACTCGAAAACCGCCTAGATGCTATGCCTGCAACGCCTACTTGCCATGCCAGCACCAACGTCCACACACCCATCGCAATAAAACCCAGATGCTCGCCAACGGTCATGCCAAGATAGCGATTGAGCGTGTCGTACATGAGCGCGATGCTTTGTTTGCTGGCTTCGGTGGCATTCGGCGCGAAATATGCTTTTGCCAGCATGGGAACAGTGAAAATCCAGCGCGAAAAGCCGAGTGCTTGAAACACTGCCGTTGCGGTGCCAAGCGCAAGAAGCGCGGAGTTTCCTTTGGAAGCCGCTTCATTACTTGCAAAGAAACGCACGAGAACGAGCGTGAGGGGAATCGCAAACAGCCCAGAAAGCAGAAACACGTAATACGTTGGAACGATGACCGATTCATGCTGCACGAACAGACGAAGAGCATAATCGGCTGGCTGGCGCAGAATGTCAGGAAATTCAAAGACTGATTGCAAAATGGTAAAGGGAACCGTTACCAGAATTGCCTCCAAAACAAGTAATAATGCGAGTGTACGAGATAGTGTACGCATGACTGTCTCCAGTAGAAAATGATAAAAAAAGTAAAGAATGGTTCAAAATGAAATCAGCACGTTCAGCCCAATTTGTCCGCTTTGAAAAAGCTGACCCTCACCAACACCAGTAATTGTGCCATTGCGCGAAGATGTCTCGAACTCTGCTTCAATGCTTATTCCCACCAAACCAACAGGGAATGTCCATCCCAAGCCGCCCGTGAAGGTGCTGCCAACGGCGAATTGGTGCAGATATTCTTCTTTTGCGGGCGAGTTGTCCCGCTTGGCAGTGAGCTGCCCGAAACCCCATGAGCCACGCAGATACAAGCCGTCGTTGTACTTTTGCGTAAGCACATACCATTTTCCGCAAAATCCAGCATTGTAGTAGTTGAAAAAATACCGCTCACTTTGCGCTCCATTTGAGGGCGAAGCAGCGAATACTTTTGCTCTTGCACCCAGCCCCAAGCCGCTCCACGACTCCGGTGCAATGATGAACCCCAGAACCGTATTAAAACCTGAGTTTGGCGTGAAATCGCCGGCACGAATGGACTGCGCAAGTTTGGTGCGAATATCCCCGAAGAACAAGGTTTGACCGCCTCCGAAACCAAATTCACCGTAAACGGGAAGCCGCTCAGAAGGGCGTTTTACTTCTTGTGCTGATGACATTTGCGCTGATGCAGCAAAAAGCTGTGCAAGCCAGAAGGCGCAAAAAAGAAGGATTTGCAGAAGGGTACGCATGATGATTTCCAAAAAAATTGAACAAAGTAGCTGGACAAGTTTTATGGTACAAAAATGCGTATAGCCCAAGTTCTGTGCATGAACTTGGGTTAATAAATTGGCAGAGGGCAAAAAAACTTACTCTTCCGAAAGCCGTTTGCGGATGCGGCTCAGGCTGATGGGGGTGATGCCGAGGTAGGCGGCGATCTGGTGATCGGGCACCCTGGCCTCCAGCGCGGGAAAACTGCGCAGAAAGTGCTGATAGCGGGCCTGCGGACTCTCGGTCAGCAGCAGCAGCTCCTTCTCCTCCTTGATGCGCAGTTGCACTTCAAGGAGATGGTGATACCAGGCGGGCCAGCAAGGGAGTCGGCGCAGATCCGCCAGCGGAAGAAGTTGCAGCCGGCAAGGCTCCAGCGCCTCCACGCTGTAGCGGGCGGGCTCACCACTGAGCAGGTGGTGGAAGTCGATAAACTCGTCCCCCTCCCAATAGAACTCCTTGATGTACTC
>CALCNX010000028.1 GCA_937899715.1 uncultured bacterium
AGACGTGTGCTCTTCCGATCTAGCACTGGCAGAGTTCTGCCCGTTTTTACATCAAAAACAACAACGCCTTTATTTTGCTCGCCAAAGAAAAGAGGGCGACCGATTTGTGGAAAATATCTACTGGTATCCGTTCACGGCTTCCCGTCCTACCAAGCAAAAGTAGAGTCACTCACGAACTCGCAGGATATCTTCATATAATATGGTAATACCATGAAAAACGTACTCTCATTTCTCTCCACACTTCTTCTTGCGCTCTGTTTTCTAGGCAGAACCAACGTACAAGCGCAGAACACCGACAAAGAGATTGATAATTTCATACAACACGAAATGCGAGTATGGCGTATTCCGAATGTTAGTATTGGCATCACGAATAATGATAGTATTTTGTTCATCAAAAATTATGGAAGTGAGAGCGCACAAGCGGGCGCATCGCACAAGAACTATTTGCTTGGTTCGCTCAGTAAGCCATTTACCGCCATTGCCGTTATGCAACTGGTGGAGCAGGGCAAACTCAAACTGGACGAACCCATAAAAAACTATTTGCCCTGGTTTGAGACGAGTAATACTGAGTTTTCCGCCCAGATTACTGTACGTCATTTGCTCAATCAGACGAGTGGATTGCCGAAAAGTGCTGGATTTTTTACGCCTCAAAGCGAGCAGCAATCAGTAATAGAACAGGAGTATCGCGCTTATCTACTCTCGCTGAGTGTTAGTAAGGAAGCAATCGGCAAAACGCACGTGTACTCAAATTTGAACTATCAAATTTTGGGGCAGCTTATCACAAAGGTAAGTGGTCTGCCGTATACCGATTATGTGAGTAAGTATATTTTTACACCTTGTGGCATGAACAATACTTTTGCTACATACCAACAAACACAGCAATACGGTCTGCGGCAAGGATACCAATACCTTTTTGGTTTTCCAATCCAAAGTACATTTGTTTATAACAACAACGGAGTAGCAGCCGGAGATATTTCCTCAAATACGGAGGATATGTGCAAATTTCTGAGGGTGCTATTGAATAATGGCAAAATGAACGGCGATAGCCTTTTGAGCGCAAGCACATTGCAGCAGATGCACCAGCCTTTTTCCAATCGCTATGGTATGGGATTTTCGATTGGTGATTGGAATGGTTTACATTCAATCCGGCATTCTGGTTTGACTAGAAATTACAGCGCTGCCTTTAATATCTTACCAAACCAGCATTATGGTATTGTGATTTTGACCAACATCAATAGTTTTTCTGCATCGCGCGGTCTCATGGACGGAGTGATTAGAAGGCTGAATAATCAAGAAAAAAAGTCTTCTCTGCCATATGAAATCTACTTGCGCTATGCTCTTTTAGCACTCTTGGCGTGGAACGTTATTGAGTTTGCCCTTCGCTTGAATAAATGGCGCAAACAAGGTTTTGCCATTCATTTCGTCACTCATTCTAAAGCAGTATTCCGCCTTGCGCTGAATATTATTTTTGCACTTGTTTGGGTGATTATTGTGCCGCTATATGCCGAATTACCGCTATTGGCAATGCCGGCTATGCAGCCTGATTTAGGTTATGGCTTGATTGGTGGCGCTATCGTTGGTTTTTGTAGTGCCTTGGTGCAGTATTTTATCAAGAGTGCAGCCTCAATGGAGTAGGTGAAACTATCTTTACACATTAAGCCTATACCCAATATTTTGTCACATTAAATTTTTGAAAGGATTTGACGATGAAATTCACCACGCAACGAAGCGCAGTTCAGCATGGTGCATTAGCGCTACTCTCTTGTGTTTTGCTTTTCTCCTGCAATAACGTGCAAAATCTCAGTCAGTCGGAAATGGAAACGATTGCCCGCGACAATAACTCACGTTTGGAAAAATGCTATCTTGCAGGAGATGCCGACAAACTTGCTGAAATGTACGACGAAAACGCTAAACTCTGTCCCGATGGGGATGATTTTCGTACTGGCAGAAAAGCGATTGCTGCCTTTTGGAAAGAGAATCTTGCAACGGCAAAAATAAAGGCTATGCACACCAATACAATGTCCGTGAGCGGCAATGCCGAAACAATTTACGAGACAGGTACAAGTTATTCAGAAACGCTCTACAAAGACTCACTGTACAAAAGTACCGTGAAATACGTGAACATCTGGAAACGCCAGCCGGATAAAAGTTGGAAATTGGCTGTTGATTTTTGGAATGACCCCAAAAAACGATGAGTACCGCACTATGACTAGTTCCACAGACATACTTTATCCGCAGTATCCACGTCCGGCGGTTCGCTTTGGTGCTCCGCCCATTGTGGCAGTCGTTGTGTACACGGTTATTCGTATCATAGCCGACAGTAATCACGATGACAACGGCTTTATAGACTGGTCGCGTCCTGTGTGGCTTTTCATGCTGGAGTTTGGTTGGACTATTCTGATGTTGTACTCCATTCATGAAACCGTGATGTGGCTTCGGCAAAGGCTTTACAGAAAAGTCTATGGCGATTTTTCGATTGATACGTCTTTGGCAAAATCGTCTTTAGCAGATACGGCGAGCGTTTCGCAAAACAGCTATTTGTGGCGCGAAGTTCGGATGATATTTTTGATTACTTTTTTTCTTATTAATGTTCTGGGATTGCCGTTCACGGCATTAACCGATGATGGGTTGTCATTTTTCGATGGTTTTGTGAATAATCTTATCGGCTTGATGGTAACGACCGGCTATCTCATTCTAACGCGAGGACGGGACTACGTGCGGCTTCTGAGCCAGTCAGAATTGGAACTGGAACGCTACAAACACGAAGTAACGACCGCCCGATTGAAAGCACTCCGCAATCAGGTGAACCCGCATTTTCTTTTCAATGCCTTGAACACCTTGTCATCGCTTGTTCACCGCGATGCCGATGCTGCCGATGATTTTATTCAGCAGCTTGCAAAGGTCTATCGGTATGTGCTGGAGCACAGCGACCACGATCTAGTGCCGCTCCGTGCAGAACTCGCATTTGTGGAGTCCTACGTGTATTTGCTCGGAATGCGCTTCAAAGAAGGCTTGTGCGTTGAGGTGAGGATTGATGAGGCTTCGCAAGAGTTACGTCTGCCGCCGATGACGCTTCAAGTGCTGATAGAAAACGCAGTGAAACACAATATTGTTTCATCGAAACAACCGCTCACAATAGAGATTACAAGTGCTGCGGAAGAGTATTTGGTTGTGAAAAATAATTTTCAAGAGCGAAGTGAAAAAGATGTTTCTTCGTCGGTGGGACTGGCAAATATTTCGGCGCGGTATGAGCATATAGCCCAGAAGTCGCTTACAATTACGCATACAAGCGAAGAGTTTAGCATACAAATTCCGCTTTTGCATTGAAGCATGAAAAATTGAATTGAGTTGTACCATGAACATTCTTATCATCGAAGACGAACAAGAAGCGGTGGAGCGTTTACGGATGTTTCTCACGCGCTATGCGGCAGACAAGCACGATTCGATGCGGGTTGTGGGAGTGTTGGATTCAGTCAAGGATGCCGTAGAGTGGTTCACCTCCAATGCCGCACCAGACCTTGTGCTTTCGGATATTCATTTGTCGGATGGCTTGAGTTTTGAGATTTATAGCCGTGTTCAGGTTGCAGCACCAATTATTTTTACGACAGCATACGACGAATACGCGCTTCATGCCTTCAAAGTTCACAGCATTGCGTATTTGCTGAAGCCGTGTGGTTATGCGGACTTTGCGGCGGCGATGGGAAAACTTAATCAACAAAAAGCGCTTTTTGCAAGCGATGGTGGGAGTCAGACGACGGAATGGCAACGCGCTTTGCAGGAATCATTGCAAGCATCTCTTCAGGACGCAAGCGCGTCGGTTCGGGCAATGCAAAAGCGCTACAAGTCCCGTTTTATGCTCTACGTAGGGGAGAAAATCATTATTGTTCCTGTGGAAAGTGTTGCCTACTGCGAGGCGGAAGGAAAAATTGTAACACTGGTTACCGCCAATGGGCGGAGGCATATTGCTGACCAAACGCTGGATGAACTCAGCGACCTTCTCGACCCAGTGGTATTTTTTCGGATTTCACGCAAATTCATCGTTCAAGCCAGCGCAATTGCAGAGGTAGAGCCGTATTTCAACGGGCGGCTTGCGCTCAAACTCATTCCTCCTGCACAAGCAGAAGTGCTCGTAAGCCGTGAGCGGGTGCGGGATTTTAAGTTGTGGCTGGAAGGGGCGTAAAATCCAACAAAGAATCAACTATGGGCATCGTGTGACTTTTTTTGTGTTTGTGTATCTTATCAAAAGGTACGATATTTTTTCACACATATTACATTGACGACCATGCTTCTTCGTTTTGGCATCCTTGCGGCGGCACTTGTGCTGTCCGTGCTTGCAGGCGTTTCCTGCACACCTTCTGCAAGCACCATTAAGCCTGCTTTCGATGAATCACTCCTCCAAAAAACTTGGTGGCATTCTTATCAAGAATCAAATCCTGCGGGCGATGTGTACCGTCCCGAAGGCTATACGTTGCAGCCTTTGCGCGGACGCACGGGCATGACATTTGGTTCGGACGGAAAATATACCTACATCGGCATTGCACCTGCCGACGGACCGCTTCCATTCAACGGCACGTGGCGGTGGGCAGGAGAGCGTGTGCTGCGCTTGAGTGTGGAAGGGAAGTCGTATCAAGGTGCGACATGGCAGGCAGAGGAGTACGACCTTGAAATTATCTCGCTCACAAGCGATATGCTCGTTGCCAAGAGGCGGTGAGTAAATGGATTGCTGTTTCAAAAAGCGCTCGAAATCATTCAGTAATGGGCAATTTAGCGCGGTGTAGTGTTGCAGGAAGAGACATGAACGTAAGACACGACGATTGATCATATCCATCTGACAAACGTTGAGCAATGAAGCAGCGAATCTCAATTGAAATTCGGATGTTTCAAATTGGCTTTTTATGGGATAAAGGACATTTCACAAAGAAAAAAAGAGGCTATATCGGTTTATAAATTTGCTTTGAACCGTCAGTACCATAGAGCGTTAGGAGTGTGTAAATTGTTTTGTGTAAATGGAAATTATATCCAACTTCCATATTTACC
>CALCNX010000029.1 GCA_937899715.1 uncultured bacterium
ACTTCGGGCTTTGCCCGCTTTTTTTACCTACTTTCCGACTTTTCAAACAAGCTCTTATGGCAGTATTCACGAAAAAGCAGCCGATTCGTCAGAAAAACGTATGAAATTTCCATCTTTCTTGTATCTTTGTGCGCATTGTTGATTGAAAACATACGCAACAATTTTTCCCACTTTGTATTCTGACTAGAGCCATGAGTCTTGCCACTGGCGCATTTTTCGTCTTTGCTGCGGGCGCTGTTGCCACCGCAATTTTGCTCATTACGCGTAAAAGCGCGATTCCTGCAGCACTTTGTCTCATTACGCATTTTTTCTGCCTTTCGGGTTTATACCTGACCTTGCAGGCACAGCTTTTAGCTGCCTTGCAGGTACTGGTCTATGCAGGAGCCATCATGGTCTTGGTAGTGTTCGTTATTATGTTGCTTAATCTAGGCGATGAAGTGAAATCCGTCAAACACTCGCAAGTACGCTCGGTTGTGGCGATTGTTTTTGTCGGTGTCATGGGTTTGCAGCTCTTGGCATTTTTGCTGGGACAGCAAAGTGCGCACACGGCAGTACCGCCTAATGCGGAACTTGTCGGCAGCGTTGGCGAGCTAGGGCGTGTGCTCTATACCGATTATCTCTTTCCGTTTGAAGCGGTCTCATTGCTGCTTCTCTCAGCAGTTGTCGGCTCATTGGTACTTGCCAAACGCAAACTTGAAAACTAGAAAAAATTACTTCTCAGCATTTACTCTTCAATATCCCGCTATGTTCCAGTCTATACCGCTTGAATACTACCTTTTGCTTTCGGGCACACTCTTCTGTATTGGTGCCGTTGGTGTACTGACACGCCGCAATGCGATTCTGATGTTCATGTGCATCGAACTCATGCTCAATGCGGTAAATCTTACGCTCGTCGCTTTTTCCAGCTATTTGGGCGATACCGCAGGGCAAATTTTCGTCTTTTTCACGATGACCGTTGCTGCTGCCGAAGCTGCCGTGGGACTGGCAATCATTCTTGCGCTCTTCCGAAATAAGCAGACCGTCTATGTGGACGAAGTGAATTTAATGCGCTGGTAAGCACTCTGATTTTTTATGGATTATTCCTGAAAGCCCATGCAACACGATGACGAATTGTTGTATGGGCTTTGTTGTTATCAAATCGTAATACACCTTTCATACTTTCGTCTGCCCGAAAAACAGGTAAAAGTGATAAATTGGCGCGACTTTCAATAAGACTAGCATC
Source organism: uncultured bacterium (assembly GCA_937899715.1). Lineage (GTDB taxonomy): Bacteria > Bacteroidota > Ignavibacteria > Kapaibacteriales > UBA4661 > PH2015. The sequence goes on from CALCNX010000029.1 coordinate 1,223, forward strand.
GGCATAATGCAAGAACAATGGTACAAAACTTTCGATAAAAATTGACTATACTTTTATGAACCAACAAATTAACCGCTTTCGCAATATCACTCTTCGTGTGCTGCTTGGCTGTACGTTCATATTCTCGCACGCCCTTGCACAGGATAATTCTCGCAAGCCTGTTCTGACAATAAAAGGCTCAGATACAATGGTAATTCTCGTGCAACGCTGGACGGAAATGTTTCCCGATAAGAGCAAAGTGCAGTTTCAAGTGACCGGTGGCGGTTCGGGCACAGGTATATCTGCGCTTATCAATGGTACGACTGATATTTGCTCGTCCTCACGACCCATGAAACCAAGCGAGGTCAAGCAAATCCGCGAAAAGTATAAGTACAATGGGCTGGAAGTACGTGTGGCACGAGACGGTATTGCTGTCTATTTGAACGTGAATAACCCCGTGCAAAATCTCACGATTGGTCAGGTAAAGCGCGTGTACACAGGCGAAATTGTGAATTGGAAAGAACTCGGCGGTAACGATGCGAAAATAGTGCTGTATAGCCGCGAAAATAACTCCGGCACCTACGAGTTTTTCAAAGAGCACGTTCTACAAAAACAAGATTTTGCCGCGCAGACGCAACATATGGTCGGCACGGGCGCTCTTGTGAACGCGGTGGCAAAAGACCCTAACGCTATCGGCTTCGGCGGAATTGCCTACGCAAGCGGCGTGAAACCTGCGGCACTCGCTTTCAACGAAAGCAGCCGCTATGTGCTTCCGAAAGAAGAGGAAATTTTAAGCGGTAATTATCCTGTCTCGCGTCTGCTCTATTTCTATCTCAAAGAGCGCCCAAGCGGTCTTGCAAAAGAGTTTATTGATTGGGTTATCAGCAAAAAGGGGCAAGATGTTGTGAACGAAGTGGGCTACTTACCAACAAAAAAATTCTAACGTTGCCCGTTCGCTGCCTGCTTTTTTCACGTCATCACCCAAGCCATCATTACGACAAACACTATGGAACAAGTTACAACGCCTTCTCCCGCACAAAAACACTCTTTTGTCCGCAAAACGAATAATATCGGCGAGCGCATCATTGAGCGCTGCGTCAAGATTATCGGGGGCGTTGCTGTTGTCTTGATTTTTCTGATCTTGCTCTTTGTGCTGCGCGAGGCTCTACCACTGCTTATGGGTGCTTTTTCGCAACCCCGCACCGCCCAAAGCAGCGTAGAATCAAGCCTGTCCGACACTCTCAACCTCAAGCCCGAAGTCTATAATCCCGATGTTATCCTGAGTGAACACCAAGCACCCGAAGAATTTGCTCCTGAAGTCTATAACCCTGATGTCAGCGTACCCGCGACCATTCTTGCCGAAAAAGTAAATACGAGGAACGAAGCCGACGGCGACCACATCACGCTGGCAAACATTCTAGGCACTATTTGGCAACCTGTTTCGACTATGCCGAAGTTCGGTATAATGCCACTTGTCATCGGCACAGCAAAAACCACGTTTGTTGCAATTTTTATCGGCGCACCACTTGGAATCTTGGCTGCACTCTATGCTGCCTTCTTCGCTCCTCGACGTTTGCGAGAAGTCATTAAGCCGATGGTGGAGATTCTGGCGGGCTTTCCGTCGGTCGTGATTGGCTTTTTCTGCTTGCTGTATGTCGGCTCGGCGTTGCAAAACCTTTTTGGGTTTGATTTTCGGCTCAATGCCTTCGTAGGCGGCATTGGGCTTGCGATTGCAGTTATCCCGATTGTTTTTACCATTACTGAAGATACACTCTCGGCTGTGCCGAAATCGCTTCTGGAAGCATCGCTGGCTATGGGTGCAACGCAGTGGGAAAGCGCCTATAAGGTGATGCTGCCTGCTGCTTTTCCGGGTGTGTTTGCGGCGGTACTGCTCGGCATCGGGCGGGCATTTGGCGAGACGATGATTGCGCTTATGGCAACCGGCAACGCAGCGATGGTTTCTACCTCCATTGGCGACCCCGTGCGTACGTTCTCCGCCACGATCGGCGCGGAGATGGGGGAGGTTATTTGGGGTTCGGCGCATTATAGCATCTTGTTTTTCCTCGGCGTTCTGCTTTTTATTGTTTCATTCACGCTCAACGCCGTGACTGAACTTTTTGTCAAAGAACGACTCGCAAAGAAACTGCAAGGCGGATAAACAAACAGGCTTTCAGCTGAAAAGCAACTCACCATTCAAAACTCAGCACTCAACACTTTCTTCCTCATCATGTCCACAAAACGCCTCATAGGGATTTTCGCCATCGGCGCAGCTACGGTTGCAGTAATTGCTATTGCGGGGCTTGTCTTTAGCACGATGGGAACGTTTCTCGTGAAAGGCTTGCCAAACATAACGTGGCAACTGCTCTCGGAAGCTCCGCGCAACAACAACACCGAAGGCGGCATATTTCCTGCTATCTATGGCACAACGCTGCTTGTGCTTGTGATGTCCATTCTCGGCGTACCGATTGGCACAATTACGGCAATTTATTTGAACGAATACACCCGCGCCGGAGCCGTCATGCCGCGCGTTATTCGCTTTGCCGTCAATACGTTGGCGGGCGTGCCGTCTATCGTTTTTGGACTTTTTGGTTTGGGATTTTTTGTGCAATTTCTGGGTGTCGGGCTGGACAAAACCTTTGGCAATACTGAAGCAATTTGGGCAAAGCCCGCTCTACTATGGGCTTCTGCGACGCTTGCCGCGCTCACATTGCCGGTGGTGATTGTATCGGTTGAGGAAGCGCTCAAAAACGTTCCCCAAGAAATGCGCGAAGGCAGCCTTGCTCTTGGTGCGACACGCTGGCAGACAATTTGGAAAATTGTCCTTCCGAACTCCACAACTGGCATTTTGACCGGCTCTATTTTGGCAATCGGACGTAGCGCGGGCGAAGTCGCACCGATACTTTTTACAGGTGTGGTCTATTCGCTGCCGCAACTGCCCGACGGCATTTCAAGCCAGTTCATGCACTTGGGGTATCACTTGTTTGTTCTTTCTACGCAGTCCCCCGACGTTGACAAAACCTTGCCTTTGCAGTACGCAACAACGTTGGTGCTGCTTATGCTCACCTTCACCCTGAATTTTGCTGCAACCTTCATTCGTTCTCGCATCAGAAGCAAACAATTTCGTTAATACGATTTTTACTATGAGCAAAAAAATTACAGAAACTAAGATTGAGGCAAACGATTTATGCGTGTATTATGGCGCAAAGCAAGCGCTCCACCGCATTTCGATTGACCTTTTCGAGCGTGAAGTTACTGCCTTTATCGGTCCGTCGGGCTGCGGCAAATCTACCTTCCTCCGCAGTATCAATCGCATGAACGACCTTGTACCCACAGCCCGCGTGACGGGTAATCTTTACATTGACGGCGTGGATATTTATCACAGCAGCGTGGATGTGGTCGAACTCCGTAAGCGTGTTGGCATGGTGTTCCAAAAGTCAACGCCCTTCCCAAAGTCTATTTACGATAACGTCGCCTTCGGACCACGATTGAACGGCATTACTGACCGCACAGAACTGGATAGAATCGTCGAAGAGAGCCTCATCAACGCGGCACTTTTCGATGAAGTCAAAGATCGCTTGGATTCATCGGCAATGGGCTTGTCGGGCGGGCAGCAGCAACGCTTATGTATTGCGCGGGCGGTGGCGGTCAATCCGTCTATTTTGCTCATGGATGAACCTTGTTCGGCGCTTGACCCGATTTCAACGGCGAAGGTCGAGGAATTGATTTTGGAACTGAAAAAGCAATATACTATTGTAATTGTGACGCATAATATGCAACAAGCCGCCCGCGTAAGCGAATATACTGCCTTCTTTTACATGGGTCATTTGGTAGAGTACGATAAAACTCGTAAAATATTCACGAATCCCAGCAAAAAAGAGACTGAGGATTACGTTACCGGACGCTTCGGATAAAATGCGTTCTGTCTTGTCCAGTCCTAATTCGTCATTCCTCATTCGTAATTTTTACCAGCATGCACCGTTCATTTGAAGATAGCTTAGACAAACTCCGTACACGACTTATCCGCATGGGTAGTATCGTGGAGGAACAGGTAGAATTTTCGTTCCGCGCTGTACTGAAAGGCGACGAGCAAATTGCGCGTTTGGTGATGGAACGCGACGACAAGGTGGACAAGCTCGATATGAAAATTGATAAGCAGTGCCAAAAGATTTTCGCTCTTCATCAGCCTGTGGCAAGTGATTTACGCTTGCTTTTGGCGGCACTGAAAATTAACAACGAGTTGGAGCGTATCGGAGATTTGGCATTTAATATAGCCCGTAACTTGATAGAGCAGCCGAGTCTGCCGCACATTGCCGGAACGTTGCATCTGGAGCGCCTCACGCAGGGCGTACACACGATGGTCAAAGGAAGTTTGGATGCTTTTGTCAATAACGACCCGGAGTTGGCATATCAAATCATGCGTACCGACAACCACATTGACGCTCTCACAAAGGAAATTTTTGACGAGACTATCGTCCTCATGAAGCGCGACGCATCGGTCATTGATCCCTCAGTAGGGATGCTGATGGTGCTGCGTAATCTGGAGCGTATGGCAGACCAAGCTACAAATATCTGCGAAAACGTCATTTTTCTTGTGGAAGCAAAACTGGTGCGCTCTATTCATAGCGAAGACGATGGTCAGCCCCTCGATGGCGATAAGGACAGCGACCGCGACGAGGAGTAACAGAAAAACATCAGTAAAGATGAAATCTTATGCCGTTAGGCGTTCCAATGCCTCACGGTATTTTGCTGCGGTCTTGTCCAGAATTTCTTGTGGTAAGTTGGGCGGTGGATATTGTTTATTCCAATCCAGTGTTTCGAGGTAATCTCGCAGAACTTGTTTGTCAAAATTCATCTGAGATTTGCCCGGTTGCCATTCATTCGCCAGCCAGAAGCGCGAGGAATCCGGTGTCAGTGCCTCGTCAATAAGAATTATTGCGCCTGTGGTATCAACGCCAAACTCAAATTTCGTGTCTGCCAGAATAATTCCTCGCTTTGCGGCATACTCGGCTGCAAAAGTATAAAGCCGTATGCTCAAATCCCGCACGTCGGCTGCTGTCTTTGCCCCGACAATCGTAGCAGCTTCTTCAAACGAGATATTTTCGTCGTGACCGGTTTCCGCTTTCGTGGCGGGCGTGAAAATTGGTTCTGCCAGCCGTGATGATTCCTGTAAGCCGCTTGGGAGCTTGATGCCGCAGATTGTTTCCGATGTCTTATATTCTTTCCAGCCAGAACCCGCCACATAGCCCCGCACGACACATTCTATTGCCAAGGGAGCAGTCTTTTCGACCAGCATAGAGCGCCCGCGCAACACATCAGCGTATTTTAGGCATTCTGCCGGATATTCGGCAACATTGCTTGATATGAGATGATTCCGCACAATGTGGCGCGTTTTCTCGAACCAAAAGAGCGATACGGATGTGAGAATCTCACCTTTCTGCGGAATCGGTTGCCCCATGATAACATCAAAAGCCGAGATGCGGTCGGTCGCAACCATGAGAAGCGTCGTGTCGAGGTCGTACACATCGCGTACTTTGCCGCGCCGGAAGAGCTTGAGGTCGGGGAAGTCTGTTTGAATCATTGGTCGTTGTAAAAATTTCTGTGATGCCGTTTATAGTGTGCCGTGCAATGGCGTAAAATCTACGGTTACAAATATAGCGCGCATTTTACTTGTAGCAGCAAGAATATTTTTGATAATTTTGGAAACTCAAAAAACGAAATAAGTTTCCGTCGTGGATATTTTACTTGCGGCTTCAAAAATATTTCGATAATTTTGGAAACTCAAAAAACGAAATAAGTTTCCATGGTGAAACTTTTTCATTTCTTCCGCGTACTACTTTCAATTAAGCCAACAGTGGAACGAATTGAACAACACGAACAGCAAATGAATACTATCGGCACAACGCACGACAGTGCACAAGAAATCATGCTCGACGAGCCGACGAAAGCCGATAGCGCGGCCCGTACAAAAATCCTTCTCGCCGCCGGAGACCTCTTTATGGAATTTGGTCCTTCGCGCGTGAAAATGGAAGAAATTGCCGAAAAACTGGCGATGAGCAAAAAAACTCTGTACAAACATTTCACGAGTAAAGATGAGGTGCTGCACTGCGTCATTGATGCCTCGCAATGCGAAATCCACAATTTCATGCAAGCGTTTATGGACGGCTTGCCGTCTGCCAAAGATGATGATGATTTTTTGATGCGCGTTTCTATGACGATAGAGCGTCTTTCCGAGCGCGTCGCTACGATGTGGCGCTCACCCTTTATGAAAGACATTGAGCGAGCATACCCGCAGTTGTGGCAAGAATTTGTCGAAAGCAGAAGGCATAATATCCTTGTTTCGGTTACAACAATATGTACTGAAGCAAAACGCCGCGGAATCTTGCGTGATGATGTGAATTACGACCTCTTTACGCTCATGTATCTACACTGCGTCGAAAATATCATGCACCCCCGGATGGGCAATGAACTTTCGATGACAGCCAAGCAAATCTTTGAAATGCTGATGACCGTTCTTTTCGCCGGAGTGCTAACGCCGAAAGGACGCGAACTTGGCGGACGTTTCAAAGCACTTCAGCATCTTGGTGACCGCGTTTGATAGAGAACCTTGACAGAGGAAATTGCAACGCTTCACAAACACATTTTACCGCTTAGTCAATAATTTGAAACGCTTCACAGGCATAAATTTTTCCAAAAAGTGCAGCCATTGCACATTGCATTACCGCAAACTACATTTCTCAATTTTTTCATTGTAAAACTCATGAACCGCTTTCTTAACTCTTGCACACATATCGGGGTTGTTATTCTTGCCTCTACACTTGTGATGCTGCATGGCGCACCCAGTCTGAGTGCGCAGCCGACCACCGAAACATCTGCCGCTACAAAATCCGGCGCTACGAAACTCCGCCTCACGCTCGAAGAGGCCGTGAAAATAGGTATGGGCTACAGCAAAACGCTCCACACATCTCAAATGAAAGTTATGGCTGCCGAGGCAAAAGTTGGTGAGTCTGGTGCTGCTATGCTCCCGTCAGTGGGTGTTTCGGCAAGCTATGCGCGTTTGAGCGATATTCCGGCAGACAAGCAGTTCCGTTTCAGCCTTGATGCTTCGTCGCTTTTTAATACTAATAATGTGGATAAAGCCTTGCTTGCCGACCCTAGTGTGCAAAAATCCCTTCAGGCTATTAAGCAAGCCGCAACCCCCACTCCACTGCCCGAAGGTACATACCCAGCACCTGCATTCCCGATTGTGCTTGATAACTACTCAGTTCAAGCGAATATTACCTATCCTGTATTTACCGGTTTTCGACTTGAAGCACAAAAAGCTGCCGCCGAATATAATGCGCAAGCGGCTTCCCAAGACTTAGCAAAAGACCGTATTGAAACGGAATTTTCTATTAAAAATGCGTATTGGTCATTGTACAAAGTTCGTGAATTGAAAGCACTCACCTCCGAAACAATCGAACAAGTAACTGCCCGTCTTGGCGATGCACAAAACTTGCTTAAAAACGGACTTTTAACGACCAACGATGTTTTGCGCTTACAGCTCCAACTCTCGAATGCAAAACTTTCTAACATTGATGCCGATAATGCCGCACGTCTGGCCGCACTATCGCTTAATAACGCACTTGGTTTACCGCTCGGAACAGAGATTGAGCTTGCTTCTACAATCGAATACAAGCCTGCAAGCGTTCCCGATTACGAAAAATCTATCCAACGCGCTTTGGATGCTCGCGCTGAGGTAAGCGGTACGCAGCTCCGCATCAAAGCCGGAGAAGAAGGTGTTCGTGCTGCACGCGGCGGTTTCTTGCCAACGGTTGCTATCTCCGGTAGTGCACTGGAAGCCAATCCAAATCAGCGTTTCACCGGTCGTCCTGCAGAATTTAACTTCTCATGGCAGCTCGCGGCACAGCTTTCGTGGACGGTCTGGAACTGGAACACCACAGGTTATCAAGTGGCTCAGGCAGAAGCGCAAGTAGCTCAGGCGGAAGATGCACTTTCCATGCTCAAGGACGGTATCAAGCTGGAAGTAACGCAGAATTATCTGACCTTGCAGCAATCCCGTGAAAAAGTGTCTGTGGCGCAGCAAGGCGTGGAACAAGCAAATGAGAACTACCGCATTACGAACGAAAAGTTCAAAAAAGGTCTCGCGCTCACGTCCGATTTGACTGATGCGGAAACATTTCAACTACAAGCAAAAGTAAATTACATCTCATCCGTCGTTGACTATGAAATTTCACAGGCACGACTTCTGAAAAGTATTGGCGATACGCCGATACTGACAGGTAAATAAGTGCATCATTTGAAGCAAAACACATTTTTACATTTCATTTTATCGTAAGGAATTATACCATGAAGGGCAAAATCATTGGAACCGTTGTTACGGTTGTAGTGCTCGGCTTAATTGTCATGACGCTTATGAACAATAAAGCCAAAAGTAAAGCAAAAGCGGAGCAAAGCGAACTCTCTACCACGCTTCCCGTATCGGTTCAAGCAGTGCAGCAGAGCCAGCTTGAGCAAGAATTATCGTTGGTCGGCACGATTGCGGCTAACAACGACGTAAGTGTTATTTCAGAAACCACGGGGCGCATTAAAGCAGTCAATATCAAAATTGGTGATAATGTCAGCGCGGGTTCGACGCTCGTGAGTGTGGACGACGAACTTCGTCAAGCAAGCCTTCTTTCGGCACAAGCGAACTTTGACAAAGCGAAGGCTGATTTCGACCGTAACGAAGCTCTTTTCAAAGAGCATGCTGTTACTGCTTCTCAGGTAGATGCAACGAAATTGGGCTTGAAATCTGCCGAATCGCAACTTATCATCGCACGCCGTCAACTCAAGGATACGCGCGTTACGGCACCGATTTCGGGTCAGGTAACAGCCCGTCCGGTGGACATGGGAGCACAAATCAACGTTGGTACGCCTGTGGCAACGATTGTGGATATTTCCACGCTGAAGGTAAAAGTAAATGTTGCTGAATCGGACGTTTTCAAACTTCACGTAGGCGACAAAGTAAAAATCACGACGGAAGTCTATCCCAACGTTGTTTTTGAAGGTCGCATCAATAATATTTCCGTCAAAGGTGATGAAGCGCATACCTATCCGGTTGAAATCGGCTTGCCGAATAGCCGCACTAATCCTCTCCGTGCCGGAATGTTCGCCCGCGCGGCATTTACGTCCGTTAAGCGTGAGCAGTATTTATCCATTCCGCGCGATGCTCTTGTGGGCAGCGTGAAAGATGCACACGTGTACGTGGTCGAAAACGGCACAACGGCTCGCTTGCGTACTATTTCCGTCGGCGCTGAAGCAGGCGGTAACTTGGCAATCCTGCAAGGCTTGAAAAACGGCGAAATGATTGTAGTCAATGGTCAGAACAACCTGAAAGATGGCGCAACCGTCAGCGTCGTGAAATAACCGTAGAATAAAAATACCCTTGTAATCGCCGCGTCAAACTTTATACTTACATTTTATCGTTCATAAAGGAACAGCGTCATGACAATGACAGAACTCGCTATCAAACGCCCCACGCTCGTCGTGGTCTTCTTTTCGATTTTTGGCGTTTTGGGGCTTATGGGCTACAGTCAGCTCAAATACGATCTTTTGCCCAAAATTAGCCCGCCTGTGGTGGTTATTACCACAATTTATCCCGGAGCAAGCCCGACCGAAGTGGAAACAAATGTCTCTAAAGTGATTGAGGATGCAGTTTCCGGTATGGATAAAGTATCTGCTATCCGTTCCACATCCAGCGAGGGACGCTCAACGGTTGTGATTGAGTTGGCGCAGTCTGCTAATCTTGACTTCTCTCTTCAAGAAGCACAGCGTAAAGTGAATCAAACTCAAAATAACCTGCCTAAAGATGCTCGTGCACCGATTGTTGCACGGGTTGCATTGGATGAGATTCCCGTGATTCGCATGGGGGCAACGGCGAATATGCCGAACCGTGAATTTTATCAGTTCATGAAAGACCAGATTCAACCGCGTTTCTCGAAGCTATCGGGTGTAGCTCAAATTACCCTTGTCGGCGGCGAAGAACGTCAAATCCGAATCAATCTTAATGCCGACAAAATCAAATCTTTCGGGCTTTCGATTCCGCAAGTGGCGGGTATTATCAAGGCTTCCAATCTGGACTTCCCAACCGGTAAAGTCAAAGGCGAAGAATCGCAATATGTGGTGCGTCTTGCCGGAAAATTTACTTCGTTGGAGGAAATCAAAAATATCGTTCTCTCCCGCACCCGCACTGGCGGCGAAGTTAGGCTTGGTGATGTGGCGGAAGTACAAGACGGTGCAAAAGAAACCGTCAGCATCAGCCGTGTAAGTGGTATCGCTTCTATCGGTGTACTCGTGAATAAGCAAGGTGATGCAAATTCTGTGGAAGTCAGTAAACTTGTCCGCAAGGAAATTACTGCCATCGAGCGAGATTTCTCTCAAAAGAACGGTTTGAAATTTACTATTTCGCAAGACGGTTCGCTTTTCACCATAGATGCTGCGGATGCGGTGAAGCATGACTTGCTTATAGCCGTTGTGCTGGTGGCATTTGTAATGATGCTTTTCCTGCACTCGCTTCGTTCCTCGCTTATTGTCATGGTCGCCATTCCGACCTCGCTTATTTCCACAATAGCAGGTATGTGGGCGTTTGGCTTCTCGCTGAATTTGATGACTCTGCTCGCTATGTCGCTGGTGATTGGTATTCTCGTGGACGACTCCATTGTGGTCTTGGAAAATATCTACCGCCATCTTGAAATGGGCAAGCACAAGCGCCAAGCCGCATTGGAGGGGCGGAACGAAATTGGTTTTGCCGCTCTTTCGATTACGATGGTGGACGTGGTTGTGTTTGTACCGCTTGCGCTCTTGCCCGGCATCGTGGGCAATATCTTGCGCGAGTTTGCCGTTGTCGTTGCTATTTCTACGCTCTTCAGTTTGCTTGTATCCTTCACTGTTACACCGGTGCTTGCCTCGCGATTTGCCAAACACGAGCATTTGAGCGGGAATACGCTTATGGGACGATTTGCGCTGTGGTTCGAGGGTGTATTTGACTGGATTACACTTAAATATAAGGGCTTGTTGGTTTGGGCATTGCATTATCGCAAAACAACCATCTTGATTGTGGTGGCAATGCTCGTGGCTTCTATTTCTCTGGTGCCGCTTGGCTTTATCGGCGCAGAATTTATCACGCAAGCAGACAGAGGTGAGTTTGCTATTCAAATCGAGCTTCCTCCCGGCGCGACCTTTGAGCAAACCAATCAAACCACGCTTCAGGTAGAAAAAATTGTTGCCAAGATGCCCGAAGTACAAAGAACATTCGTCAACGTAGGAGCGGCTTCGTCAGGTTTTATCGGTGTTTTTGCCAATAATACCGCCGAAATCAACGTAACACTCTTTCCAAGAGAATCACGTGTACGTTCTACCGATGACGTGATGTTCGACATCAAGAAAAACACCAGTGGCATTCCGGGCGTGAAGGTACGAGCCAGCCCGATTGGTATTTTCGGTGGTGCAAACGAAGCCCCGATTCAGATGGTGATTAGCGGTACAAATTTCGATGAAGTTGCTAAAGCAGCCAAGCAAATACGCGACATTGTAAATGAAGTACCCGGAACAGCTGACGTACGCTTATCGGCGGAAGACGGCAAGCCCGAAACCCGCATCGAAGTTGACCGTGAGAAAATGGCAACCTTCGGTTTGACCATTAACGACGTGGGCGCTTCGCTCCGCGTAGCGCTTGCGGGCGACGACGACACGAAATTCCGTCAGGGCAATACCGAATATTCCATTTTGATTTCGCTCGACCAGTTCGACCGCTCGAAGCCCGAAAATCTCGGTTCACTGACCTTTGTTAATCAGCGTGGTCAGGTCGTGGAATTACAACAATTTGCAAGCATCTATCAGGCAGTCGGTCCTACACAACTTCAGCGTGAAAACCGCAACAGCTCCATTACGCTTTATTCTCAAGCAATCGGTCGTCCGTCGGGAACAGTGGTCAACGAAATTCGTGAAGCGATGAAGAACAAAGTACCGCCGACTATTTCCACCACCTTCACGGGCAATCAGAAGAATCAGGAAGAATCCTTCAGCAGCATGGGCATAGCGATTGGTGTGGCAATTTTGTTCGTGTACTTCGTGATGGTAGCGCTTTACGATTCGTATGTGTATCCGTTTGTGGTCATGTTCTCGGTTCCCGTAGCGATTGTAGGCGCATTGCTCGCACTGGCGCTTGCAAGCAAAGCGTTGGGCATTTTCACCATGTTGGGTATGATTATGCTCATCGGTTTGGTAACAAAGAACGCAATTTTGATTGTTGACCGAACAAATCAGGTCAAAGAAGAACAGGGACTTTCCAGCTATGACGCACTCTTGGAAGCAGGACAGTTGCGCTTGCGTCCGATTGTCATGACAACTGTAGCAATGATTGTCGGTATGCTCCCCATCGCAGTCGGCGGTGGTGCGGGCGGCGAGTGGAAGTCAGGCTTGGGCTGGGCGCTTATCGGCGGCTTGACAAGCTCAATGTTCCTGACACTTGTACTTGTTCCTGTGGTCTATATCAAACTCGACCACTGGCGCACAAGTGTTCCGGCGTTCTTCCGTCGTATTTTCCGATTGAAGACGGCAGAAGAAGCACAGGCAGAGGAAGATACGCTGCCGGAAGGCTTCACAGGCGGTCTGGAAGGCGTTCCGGCGCTGCGTACTGCCGTGCAGGACAAAGACGCGCAGTAAGTTTTTCGCTCAGTAAGGTAAGCAAACAGCCGCTTCAGAATTGATATTCTGAAGCGGCTGTTTTGTTTTTTGTCAATATCACCAACCAATGTAACTTTTCTTCCGTGCTGTGGCTCTTCCCGCCTAGAAAGTAGATTTTCTACCCGCAACGCACAATCGCATGGAACACACGATGACCCCACGAGCACCGATGCTCACTTCCGACAGTCGCATGAATACTCGTTCGCAGCCAGATTACAATGAAGACGATTCTGTACAATATGCCGACAAGCCGAATGGCGATAAGCAGAGTGTGCCGCACAATGCTGCATCCGGCGACTACGACGAGCGCTTTCTTACACTGCTTCTACCCGTCAAAACCTCGCTTTCCCGCTTTATTTCTGCTTTGGAGCGCGACACCGACGAGGCACACGACGTGATGAGCGAGACGATTGCCACTGCGTACGAGCAGTTCCGACACCTCGCCAGTGACGCCGCTTTTCTTTCGTGGATAATGACCATTGCGCGGCGCTTGGTGTATCGGCGAGAACGACGGGAGCGCTTTCGCGGTTTTTTGAAGCGAACGAGTCGCTTTTTTGCCGATGATGATGCAAGTAATGACGACCCTTTTGCGGACGTTCCCGCAGAGACAAACGCTATCACCACGCCCGATAATGCCGCCGATGTGCAACTTCTTTACGATGCACTTGAGAAATTACCGCTCAAGCAGCGCGAGGCAATTGTACTGGCGGATGTGATTGGCTACACCCTCCAAGAAATCGCCGAAATGCAAGGCGACGGGCTTTCTGCCGTCAAGCAGCGCGTGCTGCGCGGACGCGAAAAACTGCGCAAACTGCTTGTAGAAACATAACGTTTGTTGAGTCTTGACGCTTTGCTTTTGCTGTCCGCCACGTTCATCTCACATTTTTTGAAGACAATTTCAGCGTACTACTATGTCACTCAATAATTCTCAATCCAACGATAACAACACACGCCTTGAAGCGCTTTATGGTGTGCTGCGCCAGCGCGATTCGCTTATGACGGACGATGAAATCCGGAACATTATTCGCACAGAAGCTACTCGCAACAGCACACAAAAGCAGGCTTCCCGAAGCGTGGGCTTTCCCCAACGACTCTTCACACGAAAAACTATGATGATAACTTCAGCTATTGTTGCCCTTTTTGCATCGGCAGCACTTTTTACGACGCTTGTTTGGAAGCCTTCTGCGCCAAATGGTCCTCTTGCTAAATCGGTTCAACCTTCGCATACTGCATCTGTCCAAAAGTCTCTACAGAATCCAGCCGAGGTTGCTACTTCTGTGCCAGTAGTCAATGAGAAGAAGAAACATCACGTTAAAACGGATGACCCCGTAGGAACTCCGCTCAATACGACCGGCATACATTTTTTAGAATTGACACCGAAAGAGGCGCGTCAGTTTAGCTTATTGGTTAATAACGAATTTGTTAAGTCAGTTGAAGTTGGTCAGGGCATCGAAGTAACCAATGCCGAAGGGAAAAAATCAAGCGGTTCGGTGGTCGAGGTTTGTTATAAAGAACAATTGACTACTGTAAGTTTGCTTGATAAATTACCTGCCGAGTTAGTATTTGACAATGCAATTAAGGAAACGCCGTTTCTCGTAACATCAAGCCATACCAAGGATGGTATTATGAAAAAACGTATGACCAGTCCTAGATTAGATTCCTTGACACGAAGCCTCAGTAATGCAATTGCTCTTGGCTTTGATGTTCGCAAAAACAAGTCAATCTCTTTGTCGTCTGATCATTGGGGCGGTTACGTGGTGCTATGGTATCGCAACACCCCCGAAGTCATCGCCGTTCTTCCCGACCGCTACCGCATACCACTTGAGCGCGAACTTGCTGCGGCACAGAAATACTCGTCGCTGTGCGAAATTCCGAACCGCGAGGAGCGCGAAGAATTGGAGCGTGTGATAGCAGGGAAGCCGTTCTTGGAGACGTGGCGCTCGTGTTCGGGGGCGCTCTCGGCAAAGTCCATTGCGCCCAATCCCGCACAGAACGACGCGACCGTTCGCTTCCTCTTGAGCGCTCCCCGTACTGTCAGTGCCGCACTGCACGACATTCGCGGACAGCATCTGGAAACGCTTGCTACAGCGCAGAGTTTCGGTGCGGGAGAACATACACTTGCGATAAATTTGACGAAGCACATTGCGGGAATGTACCTTCTCGTGCTGACCACGCAGCAAGGCGAACAAACCGTGCAGCGCGTGATGATTGAGAAATAATGGCTCGCTTCCCAAAAACAAAACCTGCCGTAGCAAGAGCGCTATGGCAGGTTTTTTATGTAAGAAGCAGCACGGAAGACGGCTTTAACCGAAGTTACGCTTTTGCTAAAAATTCCCCTTTTTGGAACAAAGAGGGGTGTACGAGCGGCAGCAAGGACGGGGTGTTACTTCGTGCATTGCTGCCGAACTACCCCGTCAGTCCTCGCTTCGCTCCGGCTGACACCCCTTCACACAGTGAAGGGGAAAATTTCAGAAAGCGTGACTTCGGGGCTTTAATTCTTCACCGCATCCAGCAAAATCTCCGATACGTCGCGGACAGTTACGTCGTCCACTCTGCCTTTGTCCTTCACGCCATCGTTCATCATGGTCATGCAGAAAGGACAGTTCACGGCAATAGTATTTGCGCCTGTGGCAAGAAGTTCTTCGGTGCGCTCAATGTTCACGCGCTTGCCGTCGTGCTCCTCCATGAACATCCGCCCGCCGCCCGCGCCGCAGCAGAAGCCTTTATCTTTGCTGCGCCCCGGATTGATAACTTTTAAGCCTGGAACATCGGTGAGCGTGGCGCGTGGCGCGTCGTACTCTTTGTTGTAGCGCCCTAAGTAACAGGAATCGTGGTATGCCACCGTCGAGGCAGAAATATTTTTGCCCTCAATCTTCAGCTTCCCAGCTGCTGTGAGGTCTTGGATGAATTGCGTGTGGTGCAAAACCTCGTATTCGCCGCCGAACTGCGGATAGTCGTTTTTGAGTGTGTTCAGGCAGTGCGGGCAGGTTGTTACGATTTTTTTAACGTTGTAGCCGTTCATCGTTTCGACGTTCATTTTGACGAGCATATCAGCAAGGTACTCATTGCCGGAGCGCCGTGCCGGGTCGCCGGTGCATTTTTCTTCCGAACCCAAAATGCGATATTTTACGCCCGCAATATCCATCAGTTCTGCAAATGCCTTGGTAACACGCTTTGCGCGGTCGTCGTAGCTTCCGGCGCAGCCCACCCAGAAAAGAATGTCCATATCGGGGTCATCGGCAACGGTCTTGACGTTTGTGCCTTCCGTCCAATCAGCACGTTCCGAAGGCGAGAATGCCCACGGTGTGAAGCTGTTTTCCATGTTGCCGAAAGCAGGTTGGACTTCAGGTGGGAAGTTTGCTTCCATCAGTACGAGTGAGCGACGCATTTCCACAATCGCAGGTACGTGTTCAATCATTACCGGACATTCTTGCTGGCAAGCACCGCAGGTGGTGCACTGCCAGAGTGCTTCTACGGGAATATACTCGCCGATAAGTGGTTTCTGCCACGTTGCTTGTTCATCTGCCGTGAGGACTTTTTCAAAGACTGTCTGCCCCATATCGCCTGCTTCTTCGGGCTTTTTGCCTTTTGCCAGAAGCGCCGCAGATTCTTTCTCTTCGGGCGCACCGCCGTTTTTCGAGAACGCATCGAATTTCAGCATGAGCGGTGCTTTGTCCATCGTACGGTCGTGAATGGCAACGATAATCGCGCGTGGGTCAAGCACTTTTCCGGTTTGGTTCGCCGGGCAAACGCTGGTGCAGCGCCCGCAGTGCGTACAAGTGTAACCGTCCAAGAGCGTCTTCCACGTAAAATCTTCGATGTCGGTCGCACCAAATTTCTCAGCGCCTTCTTCTTCAAAGTTAATCGGCTTCAGGCTGTTGGGGTACGATAAATTCCCGAAAAACGTGTTGGGAAGCGAGGAGAGGACGTGCAAGTGCTTGGAATAGGGCAAGTAGTTCATAAAGCCAAACACCAAGACCATATGAGACCAGAAGAACACTTCAAAAATGAGGTGTGCCGAGGATTGCGGGATAATGGTTGCAATCGCCGTAGCAAACGGACGCACCGCCCACGAAAAATCACCGCCAAGACTGATACGAGCAGAGTTTTGCAGCAAAATCGAAGTAACGATACTAAAAATAGTAACGAGAATAAGCCCCGCTTCGACTTTTTCGCCCTCCACCTGAAGACGCGGTACTTTCGTTACATAACGTCGCCAGAGCGCTGCCAGCGTGAGCAGCATAATCAAACCGCAAAAAACATCCACCAAAATAGTAATGGCGGAGTAGAGCGGTCCGAGAAAATTCAGCGACCAGCCTTCGTGCAAGCCTTCCAAAATGCCTTCGGAAGCAGAAGCAAGCAAAATTAAAAAGCCCCAGAACACGCCTGCATGAATGGGTCCGGCGACTTTATCACGCAGAATTTTACTTTGCCCGAAACCAACTTTAAGTAAAAGCCACAATCGTGCGGGGATATTGTCCAGACGATTTTCAGGCTTGCCGAGCCGGAGATAGGAAATGAGTCGCCGGACGTTGAAGATGATGCCACCAAAAGCAACACACATCACGAGCAGAAACACAATGTTCTTGATGCCCATAGTTTGAACTCCTGATTTTGAGATAAAAAGTTATCAATTTATAGTTCTCTGATTTGAGAATAGCTGAGGCAATTACTCGTCGCGATGAACAGTCTCCGGCGCAAAAGCAGGAAGGCACACGGCAATATATTCCGCGCCTTCGGTCGGTGTGCTGTACCGTACCCATTCGCCCGCATGGGTGATAATTGCCTGTCCGGCTTTGACAATAGTTGTGCCGGATGTGGATTCAACGTGAATTTCGCCCTTGAGGACAATGGTAAATTCCTCAAATTCCGGTGTTTGCCCCGGCTCCACCCAGCCCTGAGGTGATACCATGCGGGCGATACTTGTGGCGGTTGTTTTCGAGTTTACACGTCCGATGTATTCTTCGATACGTTTGGGTTTGCTGCCTGCTGCTTCAATAATGGAAGGCTGCGAGATGAGTGTTGGCATGGCTTGCTTTGGTTAAAAGTGAAGGACGAATGTTTATACGTCAACAATCTACGCAAACCGCATCGAAAATCCAATGCTGGAAGGAAAAAATCGTGGGAAAAGTGGGTGGTGGGAAATTTTTGGGGCGGGGACAGATGGTGCTGGAGGTGGTTTTCTTTTTGTGGGGTTGGTTGTTGTGGCGACGGGGTGGCTTTTTGAAAAGTCCGTTATTTGCCTGATGGTCTTTAGTTTACTACTTTTGTAGTGCCGCCCTAAGGTTCTGTCTAACGGTGCGGATATTACCGAATGCGGGGATTTTTAGTACAAAAGTTGGTAGTGTTAAAAACGAGTTGAAGCAATTTCTTGGTGATAGAAAAAAGCGAACCATTTGAAGTGTACAGTGAGTATATACGCTCGCTTGGAAAAGGAAAGCGTTTTTTGGACGAAATGACTAATACGCTGGCGTAGGGTATTATTCAATCGCCCACTGTGATTGGTTTTCCCCGATTCTTTCCCAACAAGCCGATGCGTTTCTTCAGGCAAGCAATGATACTCTTGCCAAAAATCGCTGAAACTCAACCACCGTTGATAATCGTAGGAAAGTTTTTGCCAGAGAGCCTCGCAACGTTCCATATTTCCATCACTGAAAAAGAACGCAAGGATTTGCCGCGTCCGACGACAGTGAGCAATCCAAATACGAATGGGAAAGACTTTGACAGAGCAATGAAGGTAAAGATTTCATCTACTTCCAGAACATCATCGGACTGTGCCGGAAGAATCGTTGTCGTGAATGCTGGAAGGGCGGTCATTTTTTTTCGCCGGTGAAATATCGTTCCATGACTCACCTTGAAGATTCGTCCCATTGCACGGTAGCTCAAAGGCTCAGTATTCGAGCGCTCAAGAGCGGCAAGAGATTCCGATGTAATCGGCGGCTTCGGGTCGAAGACTCTCGTAACGCCACAGTCTTTACAGCGATAGCGTTATTTCCCTTGCGCTGTATGTCCATTCAGGATGATATTTGATGCTCTGGCAGCAATGGCAGTGACGTGGTTCGATGATTATAGATCTGGGATGAGTGAGAAAATCACAATTTACTTACATCAACTTACTTTTAACACCACCTACGCCGCGAAGTTGCTCAATCGCTGATGAATAACTCCGAATATTCAATGGAGGCGATAGCCAAGCGGTGCGGCTTAAAAAGCGTCCGGCAATTACAGCGCATTCTTTTCGACCATGCTGCCTAGCGACCGCTTATCGCAGCACTTGTAGGGGCTGAGTATGGGAAGATGTCGGCGTTTGCAAGCGCAGAAAATACGTGCCGTTCACCAATGACCAATCACTAATGGCAAATGACCATGAATGCTCGCTGGCATCAAGTTCCGCAACAAAAAACGAAGCGATTTCGCATCCAAGTACATTATAGAGTTTGAGCGTTACTCGCTCCGGCTTTGTAAGTGTGAACTGTATACGAACATCTCCTGAAGCAGGGTTCGGCGACACGCGCAAGCCTTTATCGTTCGTGCCGCCGCCTTTATCGTTGGAAACGCCTGTCATTCCTTGCGTTGTGAGACTTCGCGTTTCCGACCATGCACTTGCACCCGTATTGTTTTTCGAGCGTACACGCCAGTAGTACGTTGTTCCCATAGCCAAGCCGCTTATTTGCTTGCTTGTCAGGTTAGCTGAAATAAGCGAATCCCGCAAAAACGTTGTGGTGAAGCCGGAACTAGACGATATGTGTACGTCGTAGAGCGATGCTGTTGAATTGGTTGACCATTGCAGATTGGTCGTAAGCGGCATATTAGCTGCTTTATCGGCGGGAAGACGTAAGGCGGGCGGTGTAGGTGTTGTGGTTAAATCCAGAAACCACTGCACAGCGGATGCCTGATAGCCGATGCTTGTGTGATACCCACCGTGCAATCCATTGGGGTCGGTGATGCGTCGCACTACCTGACTGCCATTGACCTTCATCAAGCTGTCGGCGTAGCTCATTTGGTCGCACATTGTCGTTCCCCATTCCTCGTCTTTCAAGCCGCAGTACATAAAATAACTTGTTCCGAGAAAAGCATTTTTGCCATATACACCCGCCAATGCTTGTGCTAAAAGCGGCTTGGGAACGCCCGGCGGTAGGGGGATGCCACCTGAATGTGAAATAGAAAGCGCAAAGTAATTCGTTTTTTTATACCTGTCCAAAAACATAATGGCGTAGCTAATAGCAGAGCCTCGACTCAAACCTTCATAGCCCACCTTGTTTAATTCCGAGCCGTACTTTGCCTGCATATGTTTCAGCGTGGTATCTATAAGGCGATAGATTTTTTCTTCTTCCAAGTAGGTTCCATCTGCTGATGGCGTTGCACCTTGTACCCACCATTGTATGCCAATGACGGCGTAATTATTTGCCAGTCCGTTTGCGATTTCATCTTTCATTTCGTCGTAAGCAGCACCTTTTGTGCCGTGCATACTGACCATCACCCGCTTTACGGCTTGCGTGGAATAATTAGGTGGAACCCACACACACGCAAAACTTGTGTCTGCCGTGAAGTTAATCACCTTTGCGCCCGCTTGGAGCAAGGTTTGGTAGGACTTATCGTGTCCGGAGATTTTGTAAATGTTCAGATAATCGGTTGTCGTTTCGGGCAAGATTTGTGCCCAAAGGTGACTATATGCCAGCAGGAGTGCGGCACAAAATAACAATGTATAGCGTGATTTCATCGGAACACCTCGTTGGGGGTTGGTATGAAAAAAGAGCAGAAATTTGGTTCTAAGAGGCAACTTCATTAAGTTATGTGTAAGTTATTATTTTTGAATATGAAAAAAAACTTCTTTTGGAACTCATGCACAGTATTCGTGCTTCGATAGACTTTCTGCACCGCCACCGTAGGAGCGAGCGCGGTTGACGCGGAAGCGTCAACTACCGTTTGGTGTTTATATAAAACAGCAACCAAGTAACTTTATTATTTACGGAATTATTTACGGAGCAGAAAATATGAGCGGAACAAAACAAGCAAAAGCATTCGGTACTCATGCTGCCGACAAGCCACTTGAAGCGCTTGACATCAGGCGTAGAAATGCTATGCCGCACGATGTAGAAATTGAAATTCTGTACTGCGGTGTTTGCCATTCGGATTTGCATCAAGCACGCAACGACTGGCACGGGACAACGTACCCATGCGTCCCGGGTCACGAAATTGTCGGTAAAGTCACGGCTGTAGGAGCGCACGTTACAAAATTCAAGGCGGGCGACCTTGCCGCCATCGGCTGCATGGTTGATTCTTGTCGAGAATGTGAGCAGTGCAAAAACGATTTGGAGCAGTTTTGCGATGCTTCCCCGACTTACACATACAACAGTCCCGATAAACATTTGGGCGGACGGACATACGGCGGTTATTCGGAGCATATTGTCGTGGATGAGCATTTCGTACTCCGTGTGCCGAGCAATCTTGATCTCGCAGCCACCGCACCGTTGCTATGTGCCGGCATTACGACGTATTCTCCCTTAAAGCATTGGAAAGTTGGTGCGGGGTCGAGAGTAGGTGTAGTTGGCATTGGCGGATTGGGACATATGGCTGTCAAATTAGCCAAAGCAATGGGCGCGTACGTGGTGGCATTCACGACATCGGCTTCCAAAATGGAAGAAGCGAAACGTCTGGGTGCTGATGAAGCTGTTGTTTCCACCGACAAAGAAGCAATGTCGAAGCACGGAAAAAGTTTGCACGTGATAGTGGATACTGTTGCTGCCGCTCACGATGTCAATATGTATCTCAGTTTATTGAAATTGGATGGTGCGCTAGTCTTGGTCGGCTTGCCCGACAGTGCGCTGCCCGTGCAACCGTTCAATATTGTTTCAAATCGACGAATCTTCACCGGTTCTTCCATTGGCGGTATCGCCGAAACGCAGGAAATGCTGGACTTCTGCTCTAAGCACAATATCGTTGCTGACATTGAACTCATCGACATTCAGCACATCAATGAAGGATACGAACGTATGCTGAAAGGTGATGTTCGGTATCGTTTTGTTATAGATATGGCATCGCTGAAGAAGTGAAATCATGTTGACTGTTTGGATTTTGCCTTTGATTCCTCACGTGCGAACACGGAGCAAATTCACACAGCCGCCCACCAAAAATAGAATATGCGGGGCAGAGGCCGCCAGTGCGGGATGCACGTCGCCCGCCAAGCCAAGCGTCTGCCCAATGCGGATACACGCCACGTAGAGAAACGCAATCACCATCGCGGAGCTAATCTCCAGCGCCAAACCCGCTTTGCGCTGCCCGCCGGAGAAGGGTATGCCGAATAACATCACAATAAAATTGGCAAATGGCAGCGCATATTCGCCCCAGTACGCGATTCGCTGTTGGCGCACGTCCTTGCCACCACGCTCAGAGGCATCAATATATTCCTTGAGTTCGGGGAAGGTCAATTCATTGGTGTTGCGCTGAAACTGCATCAGCATTTTAGGAGTGGTGTTGATGGCGAGAGTCATTGTGGGAAGGATGCTCGTAACGGGTCGCACCTGAAAGTCCATCTGGAAGCGGTGTTCAAAAGCATTCGTGAGTTGCCACACATTTTTCACGGAATCAAATGTAAAATTTGCGGCATCCACACGGCGAAGAATACGCGGCACTTGCTCAGATGAGTATTCTTCCATCGTTAGCCCTGTGCCATTTTTCGCTTGGTCATCGTAATAGCGAATAACCAGATTGCGTGTGGGCGTGTCGCGCACATACACGTTGTAGAGCGAAGTCTCCACGCGCCCTTTACCCAAATACTTGCGCTCAAAATCAGATTTGAAGCGGTTTGCCTTTGGCACAACCCAGCCATCGAAGTAAAATTGCCCTGCGGAAATGGACATTCCAAACAGTAAAAGCGGGAGCATAATTCGGTACAGGCTCATGCTTCCTGCTTTCATCGCGGTTAGCTCGTTCTGAGTAGAAAAGCGTCCCATCGTAAAAAGGCTCGAAAGCAGCATGGCTATTGGCGTGATGAGCTTGACAATTTCCGGCAGATAATTCAGATAAAAAAGTGCAATAACTTTCGGCGGTGTTTTTCTGTCCAAAAAATTATCCAGATTTTCCAGCAAATGCACTACCACAAATAGCACACACAGCCCCAAAATGCTAAAGAGCACCGTAGAGACGAGATGACGAAGAATGTATAGGTCGAGTTTTTTGATAATCCTACTCATGTGGTAAATTTACAAAAAACACGGTCAATCCTGAAAAAAGAGTTGCGCACCCCTATCGGAATATCGTATATTCGGCTTCAACGAAACATTCCATATTTTTTGACCGCTCAAGCCCACTTTACGGGAAGGATTCGCAGATGAAACTATCCGAATTTAACTACACCATCCCAAAAAAACTGATTGCTAAATATCCCGCTGACCCGCGCGATTCGTCGTACATGATGGTTTTAGACCGCAAGACAGGCGAGATGGAAGACAAAACCTTCTCCAACATTCTTGATTATTTCCAAAAAGGAGATTGTCTCGTCATCAACGATACCAAAGTCTTTCCAGCACGACTTTTTGGAAAAAAAGAGAAAACCAATGCAAAAATTGAGGTGCTGCTTTTGCGTGAACTCAAGGCAGAAGACCGCATTTGGGACGTAATTGTTGACCCCGCCCGCAAAGTACGCATTGGCAATAAAATCTACTTCGACGAGAACAAACTCTACTGCGAAATCATTGACAACACCACCTCGCGTGGACGCACTGTCCGCTTCAATAACGTCGGCGATATTTACCGCATCATAGACCGCATCGGTCAGATGCCGCTTCCCGACTACATCAAGCGCGACCCCACCGAACTGGACAAAGAAACCTACCAAACCGTCTTTGCGGACAAAATCGGCTCGGTGGCAGTACCGTCAGCGGGTTTACACTTCACAAAACCACTTATCAAAAAATTGGAAGAAAAAGGTGTGAACATTGCCCGCATCACGCTGCACATCGGCTACAGCGTTTTTGACCCTGTGGACGTGGAAGATTTGACCAAACACAAGATGCACTCGGAGTATTTCGAGATAAACAAAGAAGCAGTTGAGATTATTAACAAAGCGCTAAAGGGCAAAAAACAAGTCGTCGCCGCAGGTTCAAGCGTCGCACGGGCGCTAGAATCCAGTGTTTTGACGACCAATGCTATCAAAATCAATAAAGGCTGGACGGACAAGTTTATTTACCCGCCCTACGAATTCAAAATTGTGAGCCGCCTTATCACCAATTTTCATCCGCCGAAGTCAACGCTGATGCTCCTTTCCGCCGCTTTTGCCGGAAAAGATGAACTGATGAAGGCATACAAAAAAGCGATGAAACAAGAAGCACGGTTCTTTTCCTACGGTGATTCCCTCTTTGTGATTTAACACCGTTTCAGAATCTGCATGACCAATTCACAGCCTCTTGCTCTGCGAGCCTTTGCTCAGTAAAGCGAGAGGCTTCTTTTTGACAAAGAAAACACTTGCCCAACGCACGCCATGACCACCATCACTCTCGACAACATCACCAAACGCTACGATAATGGCTTTGAAGCAGTGAAGAATCTTTCGTTACGGCTTGAAAGTGGTACTTTTACGGTGCTCCTTGGTCCGTCGGGATGCGGAAAAACGACCACACTCCGCATGATAGCGGGGCTGGAAACGATTTCGTCGGGCGACCTCTTTTTTGGTGAAGAACGTATGAACGACGCGCCACCTAAAGACCGCGATATTGGAATGGTGTTTCAGAATTACGCGCTGTACCCGCATTTGACGGTGTTCGAGAATATCGCTTTTCCTCTGCGTTTGCGCCGCGAAGCAAAAGCCTCGCTGGAAGAGCGCGTCCGCACAGCTGCTGAAGCTGTGGAACTGACAGCGCTTCTCGGCAATAAACCGAAACAGCTATCTGGTGGTCAGCGCCAGCGCGTCGCGCTTGCACGGGCTATTGTCCGTAATCCCCGTGTGTTTCTTTTCGACGAACCGCTTTCCAACCTCGACGCGCAATTACGTGTGCAGATGCGCTCCGAAATTACACGCATACAGCGTATGGTCGGGGCAACGGCGGTATATGTGACGCACGACCAAAGCGAAGCAATGACAATGGCTGATACAATCGTCGTGCTGAATAAGGGTGAATTGCAGCAGACGGGTACACCACACGAAATCTATACAAACCCGCAGAACCGCTTTGTGGCAGGCTTTGTTGGCAGTCCGGCAATAAATTTTTTTGAGGGCGAGATTCGTGGTGATGCGGGGCAGCTATCCTTTCAAGAGTTTGGAAGTTCAAACACATTTCTTCTTCCCGCGCAAGCATTTGTCCACCCTCCGGCGAATCTTTCCACCAACCTTCCGCAAAAAGCGACCCTTGCTATTCGCCCCGAACATCTTCGCTTTACGTCACTTTCGCCGGAAGCTGCACAATACAGACTTTCAGGCACCATTCAGCGCGTGGAGTTTCTGGGACATGAGCGACTTGTTTACGTGGAGACCAGCCCACAAGCGCCGCACAAGATTATTCGCTGCACCGATACTGCACAAATCGTTGAGGTGGGAGCGCATACACAGCTCTTCGCTTCACCCGACTATTGCTATCTGTTCGGCAGCAACGGCGCAAGGCTTTGATGCGGAAGGCTTACCGTACTTTGTCAACTCTCTCCTATCGGCAATTCTACAATAAACGTCGCCCCTTTGCCGACTTCGCTCTCGACCGTAATATGACCGCCGTGCAATTCCACAATCTGCTTTACGATTGCCAAACCGATACCGGACGAGTGCTCGTCGCCCGTCGGGCGGGCAGAGAGTTTTTGGAAATGCCCAAACACTTTGTTTTTATCGTCGTCGGTTAAGCCCGGACCTTCGTCTTGCACGGAAAAGCGCACAGTGTCTTGCTTGGGGAGACTGAGGCATACATGAACGGCTTTACCATGCGGCGAAAACTTAATCGCATTAGAAATCAGATTTTCAATGACCTGCCTTAGACGGGCTTCATCGCCTTTGATAACACATTCCTGCGGTATCTGCATCGTGACAGATTGCCCTTTTTGCTCTGCCACGGTGGACTGCATAAACACGACCGCCGCCACCAATGCGCTCACGTCCATTTCCACACGCTTCAGGGCGATTTTGCCCATCTCTAATGCCGCCATATCAAGTAATTCTTCCACCATTTCAGAGGTGCGCTGCGTCTCCTGAATAAGTGCATTGAGTGTTTCTGTCCCATCCTGCGAATCGGAACGAAGTTCAGTTCTGAGCGTATTAGCAAGAAGGCGAATGGTGTTAAGTGGGTTCTTCAAGTCGTGCGAAACCATACTCACCATACGGGTTTTGAAGGTGTTTGCCTCGTCCAACTTCGCATTCATACGCTGTAAAGCGTCGTTCCGCTCGAATAGTGTCGTATTTATGGTGTTGAGGTCAACATTTTCTGTTACAAGAAAGCGGGCAAGCTCGCGCTCTCTGCGCAAAAGATTGATGCGCGAAGCCAGTCCCAGCGAAAGCAGCACCACTTCTAGCGTGGCAGCACTCCTACTACCGTGCCATGTCCAATAGTTAAACGGAACAAGCCCGAAGCCAATGGTGGAGAACACGAAAACCGCTACAATCAATATCCCCCACGCAATAAGAAAATAAAGCGCCGGCGCAAAACCACGCCAAACACAAAAAATTGCAGCAGCAAGCGTTATCAATGACGAAACAGCGCCTAATAGCGAAGCACAAGCAATCATCAGACGATACGGCACGAAAAAGACAGCAACGGCTATCAGAATGCTCACGACTATCAACGCCTGCATAGAGCGGTCGAGCAGCAGGGAATGTTGCCGAAGCGCAAGAAAATCTCGTGCAAAGAGACTAGCAGTACAGACGGTAATTGCGGCAAAAAATACATACGCCGTATTCGACCAAACGGGAGTATTTTGCCAGAAATACTCAAGCGCACTACCATCCAAACACATCTGATACATCACGAATGATGCGAGGTACAACACGTAGAACGAATAGCTTCTCTCGCGGATAGCAAATGCCAGAAAGAGATTATATGCCAGCATGACGAGCATAATGCCGTAGAACGCGCCGTTTACCGCCCGCTCCCAATATTCTTTTTGTAAAAGCGCGTCGGGATGCCATACTGTAAGCGGCGCTATCAGCGGTCCCGACGATGCAATGCGAATGTAAACAGTTTGCTCTTCGCCTGCCCGCAAATGCAGGTGGCAAAGGAAATACCGATGGGGCATTTCCCGTGAACCATATGGAAACATATCGCCTGTGCGCAGCAGAGAGTACGCCCTGTGTACATTTGGACGATAAAATTCTACCGTATCTACTGTCGGATAGCCATATTCAAGAATGAATGTTTCATCAGCCGGATAAGTATTTTTTACCCTGAATCGTATCCAAAACGCAGAGCTTGTCAGGGTAAAATTCGGATGTTTTTGTACCGATTGCCGAAAAATGCCTTGAAAATTGCCGGAAGCAACATCGTCCACTGTCCATCTGTGGGAAACGTCTTCGCAGTATTCCAGCACTAAGCCAAGCGGATACTCGCCTGAACGAGGAGTGAGGCTCACAGGTGCGGAGGCGGCAATCACTTCGGCACTGCCGAAACAAGCAGCGCCGCAGAAGAACAGCAATATGGCGAGGCGAAATATCATGACTATTGTATGCTCATAGCAAAGTGTCTATCCCGTAAATTTATCATAAAATCATTGCAACTCACCTTACGCAAACCCTTGGAGTCCCTTCACTCCGCGAGACCACATCTGTGTTTGAAATCAGTCAATTACTCTTTGCTTAATAGCCTTCCTACCATCAAAACAATGTAAAGATTGGCGAACAGGCTCTGCAAAACACCGATACCTCTAAACAAGCCACCTGCATTCACATACGGTGTGTCTAGTGTGGAAAGCGTATAATAGCTGTAATTCACGCAGTGCATATAACCTATAAAATTCGGCTTAATACTCATGTCTAATTCGTTGGTTCCCAAAAGATTAACCAATCCATAGATAAATGAAAAAATGAATCCTATATTGAAATAGATACAAGCTGCAGACCATAGGCGATAGACAATTGTATGTTGCCCGGTAAAGATATCTCTCACCATAAAAACCATTATGATTGTGAAAGCAATGAGTGAGCCAGCCTGATTAACAAAGCCTAGAATCTTATAGACAGGACTTTCCATATCCATCGGATCAAGTGGATTTGAGATTATTAGACCTGTCCAAAAACTTATGAGAAATATTACGAAGGTAGTCCAAATTACAACCTTGCTTTGAGAAAAATGACGAATCATGGAATAGGTAAACCACGTATATGCCATACCGACAATCGCAAAACCAAAGGTATAGCCGATACTTACTATTGCCGATGTGCTTCTAAGAATAATCTGGAATACAACAATTGTATAGACAATTGTGAGTAGTTGAGTAGAAAGCAGGATAATATACCCTCGTTCTGTTTTATTATTTGATTCCAATAGAGAAGGGCTAAGGTTAAATTTTTCAGTGGCAAGCATAGCGTAGGTCTCGAAAAAGAAAGATCAAGAAAAAACGTTACGGTTTATACAAAGGATTTTCAGCGACAATATACCTATTTTTTTAACTGACTGATTAACATGAGGTAGCAAAAGTCAGCTATAACCACAGAGGACGCGAACTCTTTAGACTCTTTGGATTGAAGAAGGCTTCAGAAAGGGAAAAAGAGCTGCTCTGTATCAAAAAAGTCCAAAGAGTCCGCGTTCTTTACGAAAGACCTAATCAATTACATATCATGCTTTGCGAATTTTCAAAAACTTTCGCTTACCGACCTTGAACGTGCGCTCTTCGGTAAGGTCAACCGTTGCAGCAATATCTCCAATGCGCTCTCCGTCAATGGAAACGCCGCCACCTTGTATCAAGCGCTTTGCCTCGCCTTTAGAAGGGGCGAGATTTGTGAGCGCCAAAATATCTACCACCGTCGTCACAACGGCTGCTTCCAACTCCAGCATAACGCTTTCAATCTCATCCGGCAGGTCTTTCTTCACAAACATTCTCTCAAATTCATCGAACGATGCTTTGGCAGCTTCTTCGCCGTGATACCGCGCAACGATGCTCATAGCAGTTTGTACTTTGGCATTGCGAGGATGCAGAGAGCCACTTTCCAAGCCACTTTCCATCGTTTTTATATCTGCTTCTTCAGCAAATGCGCCATAGCGGAAGTACCGTGCTATAAGATTATCGGGAATGGACATTGTTTTGCCGAACATTTCGCGCGGGGAATCCGTTAGCCCGATGTAGTTGCCAAGTGATTTGCTCATTTTCTCAATACCGTCGGTGCCTTCCAGAATTGGCATGGTCAGGATACATTGCGGTTCTTTGCCATATGCGCGTTGGAGTTCGCGCCCTACAAGCAAATTAAACTTCTGGTCAGTGCCACCAAGCTCTACATCTGCCTCCAGCGCGACTGAGTCGTAGCCTTGCGCAAGCGGGTAGAGAAATTCATGGATGCTGATAGGTTCACCTGCTTTGTAGCGCTTGCTAAAATCGTCACGCTCCAGCATTTGGGCGACGGTAAACTTCGCCGTAAGCGCAACAACGTCGTTAAAACTCATCGGACTAAGCCATTCGGAGTTATACACCAAACGCAAGCGCTCTTTTGAGAGTACGTGTGTGGCTTGCTCAATATAACTTTGCCCGTTTTGACGGGTTTCCTCAATCGTCAACGCGGGACGTGTTTTCGAGCGTCCGGTGGGGTCGCCTATCATGCCGGTAAAATCGCCGATGAGCAAAATAGCAGTGTGTCCTAAGTCCTGAAACTGCCGCATTTTACTAAGCACCACAGCGTGTCCTAAGTGCAGGTCAGGGCGACTAGGGTCGCATCCGAGTTTGATATGAAGTGGCTTCTGGGTCTTGAGCGAGCGTTCAATTTTTTGTGCAAGTTCGCTCTCCGGCAAAAGCTCGTGTACGCCGGAGCGGATGATGTCCATTTGTTCGTTAAGCGTTGGGAACATGGGGCTGAAAAAGGATTGTGTGTTGAGTTACTTAAATTCAAATTGGAATGAAGCGGGGAAATTTTCACAAAAAAACGCTTCATGCAAGACCTCTACAAGTCCGCATAAAGCGTTGTAAAACTACAAAATTTAGCGCCAACGGGATTAAGCCAAATGCTTAAATCGTATGTGTTTCAATAGTTTCTATGAGGTCTTCGCGAGAAATAGGCTTCGCAAGATAACCATCAGCACCTTTAGAAATTCCGGTCAAGAAGTCCGACGTGCCGTCTTTGGCGGTGAGGAAAATAAACGGTATGCCTTTGGTATCGCCATCAGAACGAATGTGCTTCAGCACCGTATATCCATCCATTTCGGGCATCATAATATCGCAAAGAATGATGTCCGGTTTGCCTTCTTTGGCAAGTTCAATGCCTTTGGAGCCGCTATTTGCCTCGACAACGTTGTATTTTGCCTCGTACAAAAAGCGCTTGAGCAATGAACTTACTCGAATATCGTCGTCAATAAGGAGAATTGTTTTCATAACGGCACCTGCGCCAGATTTAGTAAACTGTGAATCAAAAAGAGTAGAATTATTATTAGTTGCTTCTCTTGCGAGGACTTTGCTATGCCGTTGCCTTTCAAAGGCTTATGCGCGCTGTTGTCAGTTCACACGATTGCGACAAAGAATTTTTTGCGGCGAATACTTGTACTCTAGCTCAAATATAACGAATTTTGCAGCAGTAGCGTAGTATCCGAAAGTAACAGATTCACATGACCAAAAGTAACGCAAAACATTTTATGCCTTCACTGTGGCATCAGGGCTTGGTTTGCTTCCCTTTTAAGAGGCGGTCTTTTTCTGTAACGAGGTAAGATACTCAATTCTTATTTCACTGTCAATCCCTCTTTCAAAAAAATCTCTAAAAAATAATGATAAATCGTACTTCTGCCATAACGACCACCACTATTTCGGTTTCACTTGGTATCCTCATCATATTGTTTGCTGCGGGCACGTTTACCCCCTTTTCTCTTAAAGCGCAAAACGTCGTTACCTTTTCGATGGATATGCATGGTGCGATGGCGCAGCGCTGGCTCGACCCACAAAGAGACCTTGTGGGCGTTCGCGGTTCGATACCGCCGCTTCGGTGGGATTCCACACTGATTGCCACCGACCCCGATGGCGACAGTATTTACACGCTCACAGTTAAAATTACACCTGCCGGAAAGTACGCAAAACTTTTTCACTCCCAGAAGCTTGCCTATAAATTCAAAGTTGAAAATAGTGCAAAACTGAATAACGGCTGGGAAACGGTTCAAAATAGTACACTCCTGCTGACAGGCAAGCCACAAACAGTAAAACGTAGTTTTAATACACAAGCGCTTGCACCAACGCCCGGAACACGTTCCCGTAATGTACGCTTGCATGAGCACTTCCAGCCTCGGACGCTGCTTCAGCGCACACTATCGGTTTATTTGCCCCCAGGCTATGACCAGTCATCGCAGCGCTATCCGGTTCTGTATCTGCACGACGGGCAAAATATTTTTGACGACTCCACAGCCGCCAGCGGCGAGTGGTATGCCGACGAAATTGCCGATTTGCTCATCAAAAGCAAAAAACTGCCGCCCTGTATCATTGTTGGTATCAGCACACGTGGCGAAGACCGCATCAACGAATATACGCCCGTTCCTATGCGCCGCTTTGATGGTTTAGGGCGACCCGACGACCTCGGCGGCAAAGGCACATTGCACGCACAGATGATTGTGGAGGAAATTAAACCCTTCATTGATAGCACGTATCGAACGCTGAAAGACCGCTCAAATACTGCTCTTGGTGGCTCTTCTTTGGGCGGTTTAATGACAATGTATACAGGAATGGTTTATCCTCAGGTATTCGGGCGACTGATGGTTATGTCGCCGTCGGTATGGTGGGCAAATAATTGGATTCTGGCTGCTGCAAAGCAAAATATCAACGATTCTGCTGCAACATCGCTTGAAGCCGCCAACACCCGTATATGGCTTGATATTGGTGATGGCGAAGGTAAAGAATCCGTCGCCGATGCCCGTGCGCTCAAGAGTTTGCTCCTAGAAAAAGGCTGGAAACTTAGCACTAATCTATCCTATATGGAAGCCAAAAACGCTGCACACAATGAAGCAGCGTGGTCGGAGCGCTTCGAGCCGGCTCTGCTCTTCCTTTTTGGTAATTCCTCTCGTAAGTAGCGCCGCCAATAACGGTTCTTGGCACACCTTTTGAAATGTATCTTTTTCAGCATTCTGTTTTCATTACACTACTTTTTCATCACTAATTTCAAGTTTTCCTCTCATTTCTTATCACCCTCCGGACATGAAACGATTCTTCACCACCACTCTGGCGCTCGGCGCAATCATACTCTGCTTGGTCTCAAGCCTCTCAACTACTCAGGCACAACTTTTAGGTAACGAGAAAAAAGCAGATGCCGCCAAGCATAGCGAACTAACATGGCATTCCATTACCGACGGTCTCAAACTGGCAGCCGAACAAAAGAAACCACTTTTGGTAGATTTCTATACGGATTGGTGTAGCTGGTGCAAGGTCATGGATGAAAAAACCTATGCGCACCATGAAGTCGTCAAGAGTCTAAAATCCTCCTTTGTTCTCGCAAAATTCAATCCCGAAAAAGCATCTGCTTTCGAGTACCAAGGCAAAAAATATACGGGACAAGAATTTGCAAAACTTATTGGCGTAAGCGGCTATCCGACCACAGCCTTTCTGAAACCTGACGGAACAAAGATTGATGCACCTGCCGGTTACATTGAGTTTAGCCGTTTCAATACCATGCTGGCTTTCGTGGAAAGTAAAAAGTATGAAACCGAAAAAATGCGTCTGGAAGAATATATGCTTCAGCAAGATGTGGAGCGCGACCCGAATAATCCACGCTTTCGTCTGAATCTGGCACAATACTACATTGATTCGGTCAATTACAAAAAATCGCTCGAAATTTTTCAATATGTCACCGCAATGGCACCCAAAGACCGCAACGACCTTTTTACACTTCATAGCGGGCTTGCTTCTACGCAGTACTTTTTTGTAAAAGACTACAAAAATGCGTCGCAGAATTTTCAAAAATCGCTTGCTTATGCCAGTGAACCCCAAAGCAAAGCACGAGTTTTCCTGCTGACCGCCTTTGCTGAAGCGGGCGACAAACAGCCGAAAGCATCAGTGGAGTATCTGGATAAATTCGTCAAACATTGCAAAGAGAATAAACTCGGCACAGACGGCGTACGACAGATGCTGGAGAAAGCACCGCAATTAGAACCGGTACGGACTTCGCAGGAGTTTCAGCAATTCTTGAAAAAGCTCCAGTAAGGAAAAGTTCAGGTTTATCGAAAAAATCACGCGAAAGGCGCACCGTAGCAAAAACGGTGCGCCTTTTCCTTTTGATTCGTCCGATAGAGTAAGAGTTTTGGGCAAAAAACGAATTCTTTTGAGCAAATCCCACACATTCAGTAAATTTGCATTCCTCTATTTATAGTACAATCAACATCTTGCTCTTGCCGTACAAGGAGCGTTGGTATCCTCTCATACCCAATAAACTCTGTGCAGAATCCATGCGATTACTCATTATCGAAGATACTCCTCAAACAATAACCCATATTCAATGCCTCCTTCCGCGCCTTATTGACGAGGAGGATGTAGCGGGCGTGTGCTATGTTTCCTCACTTACCGAAGCACGAAATTGTGCCGAGATTTTTACTCCAAATACCGTTTTATTCGACATCAATCTCCCTGACGGCAGTGGTTTCGAGATTGTGTCTGAGTGGCACGACCGCAATATAACGTTCCTCTGTATGAGCGCCTACCCGCGCGAACACTATATTGACGAACTTCTGTCTGCCGAATGTCTGGCATTTGTGGAAAAAGATGTGGCAATGGTTCGCTTCCGCGACCAACTCTATGCGGCTCTCCAAAAGGCGTTACAGAAGCTCCTTAAAAAAAGGTCAGAATTGCAGGATTATATTGATGCTCTTGAGCACGGACGCAAGCTGGAACGCCGCTTGAAAGAAACGGAGGCAAAATTGCTCGCTGTCAAGCAAGGACTACCCACGCCGGGCTTTCAGCCTTCCAATGAACCGATTGACCGCTTTCAGCGTTCGATAATAAAATTACCCGTTCAGAGCAGCAACGGACAGGAAATGCTTACCATGTTTTTCCTTGAATCCATTCTATACGCAGAAGCTGACGGTAAAGATATACACCTTGTCTCACAGGGTGGTACGGCATTAGTTAAGATGCCGCTCGGAGAATTAGAAGAACGTCTTTCGCCGAAAGATTTCATGCGGTGCCATAAGTCGTATATTGTTCGTGTGAGCGCAATACAACGGGCAACTGCAACCGAACTGTTTCTTTCTAATGACGAAACTGTGCCTGTGGCGCGGAGCTACAAAGAAACCACAAAAATCACCATCAACGCACACTTTGGGGAAGATAGCGCTAATAATCCGTTTCGTGCCAAGCGGAGCAGAAGTTCTGGGGGGGGGGTAGAAAATAATATTGGGTGTCTTTTGTAGTTTCCTGCCCCTGTCCAAAAACTGCAAAAATAGCCACAATTTGTGAATTTTGCTTCTTAAGTATGTCATTCATTCCGTTAAGTATGTCATTCATTCTTAGGGCTTGCACAAGTGAAGAAAAAGTGTGTAGATTTGCGCAACAAAAAAGCCCGCTCTTCGCACGTTGTGAGTTTGCAGCTCACGACATTCTCAAAAGCGGGCAAATGGAAAGTTTGTCGTCTATCCGTTTGCAATATACATAAAAGGGAAACAGAGTGCGAAGAGTGAGGTGTATTTTCTTACTCTTATTTTTTGGAGATTTCATGTCCTATTTTGGAATGAAGGCGGTAAAAGCCTTTGCATTTGGTGTTGTAATGAAGCCACGCAGGTAGCAAAAACGATTGCGCCGGAAGCGGAAGCAGTCAATGTCAGCGCAGGTAAAGGCGTTCAAAGTACGCAGTTGACGGCTCTCCAGAGGCAGGAACTCAACGCATTGTATGAGTTCCGTACGTTATCTGTGGAACAACGCGAGCAGAAAAAGCGCGAGTTCTTGGCACAGCCGGATGTCATACAAACCTCTCAAGGCTTGGAAGAATTGGCACAGATGATAGCTGTAGCAGTTGAAGACAAACAACTCCGTGACCGCATCTATGAAAAGTGCTTGGAAAAATTTGATGGCGCGACCAATACACTGTGGAAGCACTTGGAAGAAGACAGCAAACTTCGGATAAATGGCGGCTGGAACAACCGTTTGAGCGCTCTTGCGGATAAACGTAGCGGTAACAGCATTGTACGCAGCATTGGTAATCTCGAATCAGCCATTGCTAAATATGAGCGTACATTAAATGCTCCTCTGCATATTTTCTGGGCTTTCCCTGAAAATTGGGATAGAAAAACCACGCCGTTAGTTGCCTTCAATACCATTGGCACCAAGAGCAAGGGCGCTGTGACTGCATACGACAGCAAAGGCAATTCAATACAGGTCAATCAACAAATTGCTGAAAAGCGCCCTGTTTTGGTTATTGCCTTCAACGAGCGTAC
Source organism: uncultured bacterium (assembly GCA_937899715.1). GTDB lineage: Bacteria > Bacteroidota > Ignavibacteria > Kapaibacteriales > UBA4661 > PH2015. The sequence continues at coordinate 36,430 of CALCNX010000029.1, forward strand.
TGCTGTTGATGGTACTCCGAAACGAAATGTGCAAAGTATTGGTGCAGCAGGCACTCGTAAAGCAAATGCGGCAACACAAAGTGCCGATGATATTGTCTTATCGCAGGCGTGGTTTGATTCCGGTAATGATGATGGACAACATCCGGGGCGTAAGAAGGAAGATTTGTATGACGAATGGAATGAAGGTCCGCCAGAATTCACCTGCGATGTGTTATTGGTTGAAGGCGGTACACGAGTTCAGGATAATTACCTTGGGAATATTGGGTTAGGAATGTGGACAAATGTATGGTACTGGAACCAGTCATATTTCCCACCTCTTCAACAGTCTTTCGTTATTGGCTCGTGGCCTTCCGGTGTTGGGTCGCTTTACATAAAGTATTGGGAAGATGATTGGTGGATATTTGATGATTATGTTGGTGCACACACCATTACGAAAAACCCTAATGGTTCATATGAGCATTCCGGCTTCAATCCCCAAGCCCGATATAATTGGTAATATCATATTTCCCAATAACCAAACATCCGTGAATCCCAAAAACGAAAGAAATAATCATGAAAAAATTCAGAAATATCACAATAGCAACCCTGAGTTTTGCGCTCTTGATAGCCAGCTGTACCAATAACGATGTCATCGGTACTGACGCTCGCATTCAAGAAAAGTCGCTTACAAAAACAAGTGTTGCGTGGAAAAACCTTGAAGGCATCAGCATCTCAACAGAAAATCTGGCACTGAACAAAGAGCTGGAAAATCTTGCAAAAGCTGTAGCTGTTACGCTGAAAGAGCAATCACTACAAAACGAACTCCACAAAAGCGTGATGGCACGATTTGACGGAGAAACAGAAATTCTTTGGAACGCATTGAACGCTGACCGCACAATGTCCAATGCCGTAGGAAGTGCTATCGGCTCAACCGATTGGTCTAATGCCGTCGCAAAAAGTGGCGGAGCATCGGTATTCCGTTCAAGTGCTGATATAGAAACATTAGTGCGCAAAAGTGCGAAAGCATATTATGCGAACTTGCATTTATACTGGCACAACGCAGAAAAATGGGATGGCAAAACTGCTCCTTTGGTCACCTTTGTTCCTACCGGTGTGGATGTGGAAAAAGCAAAAATTACTACATTGACGGGGTATGATGCTGAGGGAAATATGTATCAAATAGACGAGCAAACAGCACAAAAATATCCGGTTGTAATTATTGGACCGAATGAGCGTACCAATAATGATGGCACATTGATTGACGGCTTTTCAGCGGCTGCACGTCCCTCGAAAACTGCCCGGACACAGGCGATTGCTGATTTTCGGCTGGACTGGCTTAGTTTTAATTCCGCGAAGGCAGATGACATCTGGGAATCATGGTTTTCGGGCGGACCGGAGTTTTTTGCCTCTATTAACGTTGTAAATCCTACAAGCTATACTCTTGGGTTTGAACATACACGCTGGAATTTTGCTGCGGGGCAAATTGCCGCGTGGCAATGTGATGGTCGAGTGATTGGTGGCTGGACAGGCGGCTTCACAAAGCCTGTGTCGTGGGATACCGATTATTACCGAACACTTAACTTCCGTTGGTTTGAGCATGATCCGGCTTCAGAGACCACCACGACCGTAGGACTCTCCTATAAAGTTCCCAATGTACTGTTTCCAATGGCTGATCTTACTATAAATGCCAGTACAACTACAAAAGTTACCAACGGCGATGACCCAATGGATATTATGACCATTGATTACGTCAATCCCACACGGTACTATGGCAACGGCGCACCGTTTATGATGGTTATTTATTAAGCACCCTAAGAATTATCTAACTCTTGTTATTTACCTGTCAGTCGTTCACAACTTACTTTCGAGTATCGGCAGCGGCTGACAGGTTGTTTTTGAATTTGTTATTATGCAACCGAATCTATTTCAGCATCCCAAAAACATTAGTCTGATTTCCACTTTCGGCTCCCTTTGTTTTGTCGTTTGCTTGCTTTGTTTAAGCGGAGCCTCCGGTATGGCTCAAGATATTGGTCGCACTCAATTACCACCGATACGCCCCGCAAGCAACCACATCGTATGGGGTGGCAGTATTGCTGCAGGCGATGGCACACTGGGGGGGAGCGGCGAACCAATGTTCACAATGATGTACTCGCGTTCTTTCGCCTCCGTACTTGAAGGAGAACTTGCAGTTCATTACCTTCCGGTTCAGTATTGGCGCAAGCCACCCGGCTGGTATGAGGATTTTCGCTATATCACGCTCACGTGGATTTTCGATGGCTCACTCATGGTACAACCATTTGCCGAAAGTACATTCCTACAAGGATTTCGCATTGGTGGGGGCTTGTCTGTACGGTACTTGCGGGCGTTATCAACACAGTATATTGGAAATGGTTTATCGCACAACGGAACGGATACGACATTTTATCCAAATACACGGGTTGCAAACTATGCGGTAAACTCTTCCATCGGCGCAAATATCAAACTGGATTATCTCGTTCCCTTGAGTCCACGGGTAGATTTGGGTTTTCGAGCACAAGCAGTATTGTTATTTTTTCCTTTTGAGGGTGTAATCGTTCAAGGCTCCACTTTCTATACAGGGCGTGGCGGTCTTGGTAGTGCAGGCGTTTATCTTCGTCTTAATTGGTAACGTTCACAGAGAATAAATCATTATGCAAACAATTTCAAGAACCATAATCGTGTTACTGTACATTGGCTTATTGCTTTTTCTGCCCATTACATTGCTATCAAATATAACTCAACCATTCTCTCCTCCCGCAACAGCAGATAACGACTCGCTCCTTTCGCAAACACCCCTTGGAGCGTTTCAAGAGCATACAATTGGAGCCGGAACGAGCGTTGTCATCAGCGATGTTTTTGCGGATATGCTGATTTACAATCCGGGGCTAATGCTTTCAATCTTCTACGACTATCGCTTGACTTCATTGCTTGGTATAGAACTCAGCGCTCATTTTCTTGAAGCATCGCGTATTGATGATGGAATTTACCCCGCCGGACAGCCTTCGCTTAGTTTGCCTCTTGTGATAAAATTTGAGCAAAATCAACGGTTGGCATATAGCATGAGCAGCAATATAAATACAGTCTTTACGCCCTTTGCAGATATTGATGGTTGGGCACGACTTCAAGGCGGAGCGGGAGTATCGGTACGCTCGGCAGGGATAATGTACATTCGGAATAGAATTGACCCCAAAGCAAAACAGAATTTTGAAATCGTCTATTCTCGCCAAACCGCTCTTGGAGCCAACGCCCATCTGGAATACTGGATACCACTCGGCGGAATGATTGATATGGGTTTTCGTCTTCATGGTCAAGTCTTTTTTGCACCGATTGTTGTGTCGGGTGACAGCATACCAATTTCGACATCATTGCGGCGCTATGGTCCCTTGCCGCCGGGCATCAACGATGCTATAATTGGGTCTGCGGGGCTTGGTCTATTCTTCCGTCTGGGTTTTTAGTCGTTACAAACCATTCATTTTCTTAACCTTTTTTTACTCTCATGCGACAGTACATCATGCTTCTTCTGGCGATAGCCTTCATGCCCACCTTTTGCCTTTCGCAAACCATCACCCTTGAAGGCGGCGGCGGGTATTTTCAAGGGAACTCTACTGCTGCCTTTGGTGTGGCGGTGCAAGTGCCCGTCTTTGATAAATTCTCTCTCTTTGGCTCTCTTACGCGCCTCACCACGAATGACCCGCGACGAGCAGCATCAGCGAACGACGCATTAAAGCGTTTTGCTGCAAACCGCGATGCTTTTGTCTTTGCCGATAATGTTGTTTTTGGTCCCTTCTGGGGGAATCAGCTTTTGAGCTTGGGCATCACCTACACTGTGGGCAAAGTCGAAAACTTTACATTTGATGTTGGTGCGGGCTGGTGCGACATAGAACGCAGCTATCTGTGGGCTTCGCTCAATATGCCTGATAATTTAGAATACCGTGAATCCCCAACACCGTTTATCTATCAATCCGTAACAGTCTTTGGTATTGCGCATTATCCTTTAAGTCCTGCATTTTCGCTGCAAGGCAAACTGGCGCTCTACGGCACAACACACGGCATGGCAACTGTTGGTATAAGCTGGAAGCCTTTTTAACTCTCTTTTCAATTTCAATCATACATTTGGAGATTACGAATTCGCAAGCCCTAACATTCACAGATGTCTCGAAAGAAAACCCTTCGGATGAAATTATTATTGGCTTTATGGATACTCCCAACATCTTCGGTCAGCAGCGTCTGAGCGGCTTCCTCCAAACCCGCTACAAACTCTCCGATAACTTTGCCCTACAAGGAAAAATAGCGGCATACGGCACAGAACATTTTACCGCAACCGTCGGTATCAGTTTTATGCCGTGGGGCGATAAAACCTCACTTGCACAGCTTTTTAATCCCAACCAACCCTGATTTTTAATATTTTGCTATGAAGAAAGTCTTTTGCCTTGCGCTTTGTTGCCTACTATGGTGGTGTATCCCTCCTCAGGCAACCTCACAAACTATTACCCTCGAAAGCGGCGCTGCTGCCGTTCCCACATTACTTCCTTCGTGGACAGTGGGCGGAAGCCTGCAAATCACTGTGATAGAACGTTTTTCCATCGGTGCAAGTTATTATCGCTGGGCAGATAATCGCGATAGGCAGGATGTTATTGATAAGTATCCCCTTCGTGATTCGCGCAGTCCAAATTTTGTTTTTCCTCAGCTGTCCATAAAAAATATGTACTGGGGAAATAATGTTTTTGTAGTGTACGGATTATATAAGCCGTTCGAGACAGAACTAATAAGCCTTGAGATAGGGCTTGGCTGGTCATTTCTTGAGTATTCATTATTGGACGCAGGTATTGGCGTTCCCGACGCAGGTAACAACTATTTGCATGATAAACTTGGCTTCAAAGATCGCCCGGAAACGCCCGGACCGCAGCGTTTGAGCGGTCTCATCCAAATCCGCTACAAACTCTCCGATAACTTTGCCCTGCAAGGAAAAATAGCGGCATACGGCACAGAACATTTTACTGCAACTGTCGGTATCAGTTTTATGCCCTGGGGTGATACATTCTCTCTTGCAAGTCTTTTTGCTCCTACAAAATAATTTCTTCACCCATTGTTGTTGATATGTTGTCATCATTATCAAGCAATCTCTTGCGAGGTATTGCCTCAATCGTTATTGCTTCGTGCAGTATTTTCACGTGCGCACTTTTCGCTCAAGAAGTCCCATCAAATTGTATTATCTCCGGCGTTGTTCGTGAAGCACAATCGGGAGAGATTGCCATCGGCGCAACCATAACGCTCTACAAAGGCGCGTACAAAGATGGTGCGGCACAAAAGCCCGTGCAGGGCGCTGTTTCTAACAAATATGGCTTCTATACACTACCGAATGTTGGCTTCGGTGATTATACACTTGTTGTGCGGCGCATTGGCTTTGCTGCGTTTACTCGCTTGGTCACTCTTCGCAATGCTTCCGAGCGTATCAACGTAGAAATGGAACCCAATACAATTCGTTTGCAAAGTGTCTCTGTGCAGGCACAACGTGAGCGCGGCGCGGCGGTGAGTACCGTTGATGTATCGGTAGATTTTATTAAGCAAATGCCGTCGTTGGGCGGAGAGCGCGATATTTTTCGCGTCTTACAGCTCATGCCCGGCATCAAAACTGTCAGCGAGATTTCGAGTGGCTTGTATGTGCGTGGTGGCTCTCCTGACCAAAATTTGGTGCTGCTTGATGGCGTAACGGTCTATAATCCGCAGCATTTGGGCGGCTTCCTGAGTGCCTTCAATACCGATGCCGTCAGCAATGTTCGGCTTGTCAAGGGCGCTTTTCCGGCTGAATACGGCGGGCGGCTTTCCAGTGTGCTGGATATGAGCATGAAAGAAGGCTCGAAGGAAAAACTTCAAGGCACTGCGGGAATTTCCATTATCAGTTTGACAGCTCTTTTGGAAGGTCCGATAAGCAGTAATGCGACATTCATGGTCTCCGGTCGCCGGATGTATTTCGATGCTATCGCGGCAGCCATTGACCCCGGAGGGCGCATTATGCCTCGCTATAATTTTTATGATGCCAATGCAAAAATCAATTTTCGTTTGGATGAGAATAATCAGTTTTTCCTCAGTGGTTATCTTGGGCGAGACATCATGCCGCGTGTAAACCGCCCGTATGATGCAACCTTTGAATTGGACTGGGGCAATGCAACAGGAAATTTCCGATGGGCGCACATTTTTTCGCCGTCGGTCTTTAGTTCATTCTCGTTGGTCTATACAAACTACGATTTTCGCTATGCTGCGTACTTTGCGGAAAACACAGGCGGCGCAAAACAATTCGAGACCGCGACACAAATCCAAGATGTAGCCTTGCGCGGCGAAGTACAGTGGTTCCCCACAGCAGGACATATTGTCAAAAGCGGTCTTGATGCCACACGTCATAACTTTATTACCGACATTGTAAGCGGTGCTAATGTTCTGCAAGGCAAAGGCACTCAGCAACAAGAACGTGCCGACCCACTTCAACGGGTAAGCTCGTTGGAAGTGGCTGCGTACCTACAAGATGAATGGGAAATAAGTGACAACCTGTCAGCAAACATTGGTCTTAGAGCCGCCTATTTTGAGCGCGGAAAACATTTTCGCTTAGAACCTCGCGTTTCGCTGGCATACAAAACCACAAACGAACTGACGTTCAAAGCCGCATACGCCGTAGCAAACCAGTTCTTGCATTTACTGCAAGATAATAGCGTTGCGCTGCCCACCGATACGTGGTTTCCCTCCACAGATATTCTCAAGCCTGCTCGTTCCTCGCAGTATGTTGTCGGTATGGAAACATATCTTTTTGACCGTGAATTTTTCTTGACGGTCGAAGGGTATTACAAAAGCATGGAAAATCTGTATGAATTCCGCGAAGATGCACGATTTGTACCCGGCACCGTTGCCGAAGCCCTGATGACAAGCGGCACGGGCGAGGCATATGGAGTAGAATTTTTCCTCAATAAACAAATCGGTTCGTTTACGGGCTGGCTTGGATACACGCTGTCGTGGACAACACGGCTCTTCCCCGAACTGAATAGCGGAAAGCCGTTTTTTCCACGGTACGACCGTCGGCATGATATTGTCGTTGCTTTAGCATATAAGTTGAATAACCGTTGGGACTTCAGTGTAACATGGACATACGCCACAGGGCAGGCTCTCACAATGCCCAACGGTTTGCTTGACGGCTTGAGTATTCCGACCAATCTCTCCATTGACCCTGCGCTGACACGCAATCTCAGCAGTGGTGCTACCTCACAGGTTTACGGCGACCGCAATACATTTCGTTTACCCGACTATCATCGTTTAGACCTGAATGCTACCTATAAGTTCCCGTGGATTGGTGGTCTGCCGTTTGAGTTTTCCATCAATTTATATAATGTCTATAATCGTCTTAACCCATTTACTGCTTGGGTAGAAAACTTTGCCGGAACGAGTAGGGTACGGCAATTAACCTTACTGCCTTTTGTGCCGACCGTTGGTCTGCGATGCAACTTTTAATTTTTCGTGACTATTCTTTTTCACGGTTATTCTTTTTCTTTATGCAATCATTACGAACGTTTCGTCATAGTTTTATTGTCATCATTGTTCTTGCGCTTACTTCATGCGGGCAAAGTTTAGAACAAGCGCTTATCCCGGATTTGCCGCTTGATTACAAAGAACAAATCTTTATGGAGGGCGTAATCGTGGTGGGCGAGCCTATCCGCAATATCCGATTGTCGCGTACACAAGAACCTACAAAACCCGTCAGCAGAGAGCTTGCGGCAATTACGACAGCAACGGTACGGCTTCGCGTGAACGGACAAGAATACCCAATGACATTACAAGCACAAACGGGGCGTTCTTCCACTGGTACGGTGCTGTGGCAAGATGCTCGCTCTTACTATCAAACCGAAAACATTATTGCGCAAGAAGGCATTCGCTACGAAATTATAGCCGAATGGAACGGGAAAACAGCACGTGTCAGCACGACCGTACCGCACAAAGTTGAGATTTCGTCTGCACGTGAAATCACTTCCGTTACCGATTCTCGTGGCACACCAACAAAAGAATTTCGCTATGAAGCACGATACGCTGTCCGCTCCGGCGAAGTTTATCAAGTTGGCGTGCTGACCGGGCAAAGCGCGGATACAGCCTCGGCAACAAGCAATGGGATTTTTGCTGGAACACTTATGGCAGCACTCGGTGCCGACAGTACAGGAAGTGTTATCTCACAAAGCCAGCCCATCTATCAAACACGAACAAATACAGGAGTTCTGCAAGACCCAACCAATCCGTTCGTAGTGGTTTATAGCTTTGATGAAGCATTTGCTGAATACTATAATAGCTATCAGCGTGGTTTTATCACTACCGACCCCTTTTCTGTCGGCGGGGTGAACGTGCGATGGAATGTGAAGGGCGATGGTGTTGGAATTGTGATAGGAATAGCTACCGAGCGCAAACGAGTACGGCAGTGATGATTTTTTTTACATGCCCCCTCTATGTAAGTGAAGTATTTTCATATTTTTTTCAAGTTACCTCATGAACAAAACCCATTCCCTAACACTGGTGCTCTTCTTCATACCGACACTCCTTCTCTCGCAGTACGCACCGCAAAAACCGTTTAGCCTGCAACTATCTGTTTTTGCGGGATTAAATCCCGTACTGACATTTAATGGACAATCAAATGCTGCTCTTGGCGCTCGTGCAGGCTTACTGCACGAAACAGGCTTATATCTTGGCGGCGTGTGGTCTATTCATCCGTTTACCTTAAAGAGTTGGAATTATGATATAAAAAACCCTATGGGCGCTGCACCGAAATTTCTCTATGGCGAATTAGGCTGGGAATTTCAACTGACACCGACAACATTTCTCCGTCCCTATTTTTCAGTGGGACGCTCATTTATTGACCAAAGCTATCAAGGCTATGGCGGAGTTACTCTGCTTCCGGCAACAGAGGTTACAGGGTGGGGACTGGGAGTTATATACAGTGTCCAGATTTCCCGTGATATTTTGTTGGGCATTGAAGCCAGAGGCGTTTCGCTTGGAGGCGCTCATATCATGGGAAATATCAGCTATCGGCTTTATTAGCACTTTCAAAAGTAGCCGACGCCGACGAAACTCCCTAAAAAGCACTTTGCTCAACAGTCAAGCAGAAGTAGGAAACAAGCGATTTGGCTTCTCAGGCAGCATTTCCTGCGCTGTCGTCGCTTATCGGTTCTGCATTTGTGGTGGCAGGTTTTTCTTGAAAAATGGGTAAGTGTTTGTTGAAAAGGAGCATCAGCACCATGCCCACACTGACGCAGGAGTCTGCGACATTGAACACCCAGAAGCGCATATACTCCCGCCCAAAGAGCGAAAAATCGGGCATATCTATGTCCATAAAGTCCACAACTTTACCGTAAAAAAGTGGGCTTTCGCTGTACAGCACGCCATAGAACACACGGTCAATCAGATTCCCCGTAGCTCCCGCAAAGATAAGCGCCAGTGCTAAACGTGCTCCCACGTGCTTAATGTCCAACCGTGCCAGATACCATGCCAGCGCTACGCTTGCGGCTATCGAAAAAAGACTCAGAAAAATCTTACCTGCACCAAAGCTAATTCCAAAAGCCATCCCTGCGTTCTCGACGTATGTGATACGAATAGCTTCACCCATGATGGATATACTTTCGTAGAGCGTCATTCCGTCATGGTTCCAGCCGAAGACATTAAAACCTTTTACCCAAATTTTGGTGGCTTGGTCGAGGATAATAAGAATAGCTGCAAAGAGCAGAAAACCTTGGTTGCGAATGTTTTTCATAATGCTGGCAAGTGTGTTGATTCGTGATGACAAAAAGCAAATTACCATTTTCCACATTCCCGACCAAAGCTCGCTTGCAAATTTGCTTCCGTTGGTGCATCTGCTCTGCGCACCTTTGCCAAGCATTTGTCAACGATGCAAAAACTGTGTTAAGAATGTTAAATTCCGGCTGTTGCTCTTGATAGCAAGGATTCTCTACGGTATATTGTCTCCATAGTTACAGCCTACAATATTTTTTCACGCACCCTCTGCACTGGCAATGTCGCTCAAACGCCGCTTTCTGCCGATATTCTGGGTCGCATTAGCGCTTCTGGCGCTTGTGCCGGTGCTGGCGTGGATGCAATATCGTTGGCTCGACAGGCTTGTGCGGCGCGAGGCAGAACACAGACGTACACACCTGACCACATCAGCCTTGCAGTTCGCATGGACGTTCAATGAACGACTCATCGCGGTACAATCCCATTTTGCTGTGCAACCCGATTCCAACCTTGCCACCTTAGAAGACACATTGCATGAGCGTATGGAATCATGGCGTTCAAACCGTGATGCGCGCTTAATTAAAGACGTAATACTGGTGCGGAACGGTAGTGCTGCCGATGGTGTGCCGATGCTCTTGCGCTATGATGCCCAAACCGAAAGATTCCTTGACGATGCCGTGCTTGATACCGTACAAAATGGCAACAGGAACGGCACACAAGACGAAATGCGCAGAAGTCTCCGCGATAGCATTGAATTTTTAAGTGCCATGCTTCCACCCACGACGCGCATACTTTCTGGCATGGTGGGGCTAATAATTCCCATTATTCCTTCACAGCCACCGCAGAGGCGTTTTCTGCCTTTGGGCAAGTTTGGTAAAGGGGAAAATTCAAACGGTCAACCGCCCGGACGCTTGCCTGAGCGCTTGCCTGGTCGTCAATTTGGCAACGGGGCGCAATTTCGCCGCTTGCCGGACTGCGTAGTGCTGATTTTTGATGAGCATTTTTTGCGCGAGGGCTTGCTGGGCGGTTTGGTGCAAGAATATTGCTATTCCGATGAGAAAGAACAGCTCTATACCTGCTCAATACTGGAGCGGGATGCCCAAACGCCGCTTTTTCAGACCTATTCCACTACCCAGAAAACGACAGTGGCAGACATTGTGTTCCCGATTGGCAGTCTTCCCGCACGCCCGCCGCGCTTGCAAGCCGGAGCGCTGCCGCCCAGCGTTGTAAACCGTTTGGCGGGTATGAGCCTGAACATTGACTCGCTTCAGCACCTCTTGCACAATAATAATCGCAGAAATGCGGGAGCGCAAGCCTCACCGCAATTTGAACTACACTTGCGCTATGCAAACGGCTCGTTGGAGGACGACATTCGCCGTGCGCAGTGGGGGAATATTGCTGTGAGCGTGGGCTTGGTATTACTTTTCGGTGTAGGTTTGGGTTTGATTGTCGTTGTATCCTTGAGAGCGGGACGCTTGGCGCGTCAGCAGATGCAGTTCGTGGCGGGGGTGTCGCACGAGTTCCGTACACCGCTTGCCGCATTGCGCTCAGCCAGCGAAAATCTCGCGCACGGCATTGTGAAAACTCCTGAGCAGGCACAGCGCTATGGCTCGGTGATGCGTCAAGAAATCAACCGACTCTGGGAAATGGTTGAGCAAACGTTGATGTTTGCTGGCGTACAGACGCGAGCTGAGAGTAATGAAATGCAGCAACTCGTAGTTTCTGACCTGATTGAGCAAGCAGTGAAAGTGAGCCGAATGTTTGTCAGCAACGACGATTTCACGATACATTTGGACATAGAGCCAAACCTACCACACATTGAAGGCAATCACTCTGCACTCGTTTCGGCGATTGCCAACTTGCTTTCCAATGCCGTGAAATATAGCAGCGACGAGCCTTTGCGACGAAAAATTGACATTCGTGCACGACTCCTGTCCACGAAAAAACATTGTGAGGTTGTACTTTCTGTGCAGGATTATGGCATTGGTATTAGTGAAAAAGAGCGAAAGTACATTTTTGAGCCGTTCTATCGTGCAAAAGATGTGCGCGAGTCGGACATTCGCGGCAATGGACTGGGGCTTGCGTTGGTGAAAACGATTGTGGAGCGCCACAAAGGGCGAATCACGCTTGATTCTACTCTCGGCGAAGGTAGTACCTTTATGCTACATTTACCCGTGAATGAAGCACAATAACGGAAGCACAATACCATAAGCACCATGAACGCACAAAAACACATTTTGCTCATCGAAGACGACACAACGCTTGTTTTCACGCTTTCCGACCGTTTGGTTTCGGAAGGTTACGGTGTGGAGGCGGTGAGCGACGGGGCACAGGGCTTGAAGGCTGCATTGAGTGGGCGTTTTGACGGCATTGTGCTGGATGTGATGCTTCCGACGATGAACGGTCTGGATATTTGCCGTGAGCTTCGCAAACACAACATCTTTACGCCGATTTTGATGCTCACCGCACGGGGGCAAGTAACAGATAAGGTGGTGGGACTCAAGCTGGGGGCGGATGATTATCTCACAAAACCTTTCGATACAATGGAACTTCTCGCTCGCATTGAAGCGCTCTTGCGGCGTTCCGAGCAAAGTAGCACTTCTTCGTACACGACAGAGGACAAAACGGCGGCAGCGCAGCAGTTTTATACTTTTGACGATTACACCGTGGACGTTCGGCGAATGCAGCTTTTTCGCGGTGAGGCAGTAATGGATGTACCGACACGCGAGTTTCAACTTTTGCAGTATCTCATTGTTCACAGAGGCTCTATTGTCTCACGGAGTGAGCTTTTACAAGCTGTCTGGGGTTACGATGCGCTTCCCGCAGCCACGCGCACGGTGGACACACATATTGCTTGGCTCCGTCAGCGCATAGAACCGAATCCGAAAATCCCACGTTATATTCAGACCATACACGGCGAAGGATATAAGTTTGTGGGATGAGTTTGCACGATGAGCAGATTTTGATGATATTGGGCGACAAGACGAAGATGAAGCAATTTGAAAAGACGCAGTATTGTGTTCAAAACGTGTAATCATGCTACTTTATGGCTCAGGGAGAATAAATATATGGTGAGAATAATTTTCATTCTATTCCTTTGGGGATTTACTTGCTCGCTACTGCACGCGCAGCAAGTCCCGCAGATAGGGCTGATTCGCAATACCGCACAGTCCTTCGACGGTTACACGCTTTTTGCTCCTGCCAGCTATACTCTTACCTATCTCATTGATAATTGCGGACGCGCCGTCAAAACATGGCAAAGTGCGTATGCAGCAGTGGGGGGAACGTACCTGCTTGAAAATGGAAACCTTTTGCGGACATCGCACGTCCCTACGAACCAGACATTTAGCGGAGCCGCCGGGCGTATAGAAGAATTTGATTGGGACGGTAATCTGCTTTGGGGCTTCACATTTGCGGGTACGACGTTCAATCAGCATCATGATGCCATAAAACTTCCCAATGGCAATATTGTATTACTCTCGTGGGATATGCGTACTCCCGAAGAAGCGCTGGCGGCAGGTCGAAAGGGCTCGCTCAATCCCACGAATGGCTTGTGGTCGGACAAAATTGTGGAGCTAAAGCCCATTGGAAAAGATTCGGCAGTGGTGGTATGGGAATGGCGCGTTTGGGATCATCTCGTGCAAGATAACGACGCAAGTAAAGCAAACTTCGGCGTTGTGGCGGAGCGTCCTGAGCGCTTGGACGTGAATTTTCTCAATAAAACGGCTGTGGTCGCAGATTGGGTACACTTCAACGGACTTGCCTACAATGCAGAACTCGATCAAATCATCGTTTCATCTCGGGAACTGAGTGAAATCTATATCATAGACCACAGTACCACCACCGCCGAAGCCGCAACAAGCAAGGGCGGGCGGCAAGGCAAAGGTGGGGATTTCCTCTGGCGATGGGGTAACCCCGAAGCATACAAGCGCGGCACAAGCACAGACCGCAAGCTCTTCGGTCAGCACAACCCGCAGTGGATAGCCAAAGGGTTGCCGGGAGCAGGAAACGTGCTCGTGTTCAACAACGGCGATGAACGTCCTGACGGAAATTACTCAACAATTGAGGAGTTACAACCCTCTGTTAGTGCAAGCGGTTCATACACTGCTCCTGCAAGCAGCAGTGCTACATTCCTGCCAACGGGCAGTGTTTGGACATACAAAGCAAATCCTGCAACGAGTTTTAATTCAAATTTTATTTCCGGTGTGCAGCGCCTCCCGAACGGTAATACGCTTATTTGCGAGGGGCTGAAAGGGAATTTTTTCGAGGTAACGTCCACAGGTACAAGCGTTTGGCAATATCGCAATCCCGTTGGTTCATCGGGACCAACGGCACAGGGAAGCACAGTTACGGGAGCAAATGTATTTCGCTGTATCCGCTACACGCCTGACTATGCGGCTTTCAATGGAAGAACCCTCCCGACGGGTTCACCGATTGAGCTAAATTCGACAGCGAATAACTGCACTTTAACGATTACCGATGTTCGCGCGGAAAGCGCATTGCAACAGGGCGTGAGTGTGTTTCCAAATCCTGCTTCGGACAATATTTGTGTGAATTTTAAACTATCAAAATCGGAACGCATTGTGTTGAAAATCTACAACGTGCTTGGCGTGGAAGTCGCTTCAATAGTGGATGCAGAGATGAGTGCTGGGGAATATTCTCTACCATTCAATATCCAATATTCAGGCAGCACTCTTTTTGTTCGTCTGCAAACTCGCATAGAAACACGCTCTCAGGTGCTGACGGTCATTCGTTAAGGAAAGAAGAAAATATACAGTATGAAGTATAAAACTCTGAGACGAGTATTGAAGCAGTCCTTCTAAGTTTCATACTTCCCTAAGGCACTCGACTATGACTTTTCGGTAGAGAAAGCTATGATGTTTAGGGCTGTAACGACCACATGGAATCACGGTTTTTATTGATAGGAGCAGAGATACTTTTACTGCCAAATATTTTTTCACACTCACGTTGTTCGGAGATGTCGTCATGAAAACTGTACCCACACAAACCCCGTCCAATCTAGGCTTTGCCATTACCTTCTTTACTATGATGCTTGCCATGATTACGCTAACCGCACTCATCGCCTCCGCCCAACACGGCATAGATGCTAATTGGGCAGCACAAACCGCTATTGCAAAATCAGCCGCAAGTGTTTCCGCCGATGGTGCGGTGGCAAACAATATGGTCGTCCAAAAAGATGGCACCATGCTGCTGTTCTACACCGAAACAAGCGGGGCCAAGCGTACTTCTTACTACGTCGGTTCGCGGGACAACGGCAAAACATGGGCTGCGCCCGCGCCGACAATTTTTACTCCGTCAACACGCACAACTGGCTTTGGTTCTGTTGCTGTCGATGGCGATGCAGAAGGTAATATCCATGCGGTGTGGGGCGCAAAATCTCCCTCAGGTATTTTTTATGCACGGTGGGATGCCAAAACGCAGCGTTGGTCGGACACGGTGCGTCTTTCGGGGCTTATCAAGCAAAAAGCTGGCTTTTGTAATATCACCACTGACCGTAAGGGACGCGTTCATGTTTTCTGGATGGATGGTGAAAATGGAACGCCGCAAACATCTGAAATTATGTACGCACGCTCTGAAAATGGCGGTCTGGTGTGGTCGTCTCAGGTAATGATTAGCAAGGACGATGGCAAACATTCCGCCTTTCCGATTGTGGATTATAGCGGTGCCACAGGCGACAATCTTGCGGTTGCATGGCGCGACAGCGCTGGGCGGGGCAACAATGGCGTACAAAATTGGGATGTGCAATCTGCAAATACCGCCGACGGCGGCAAAACGTGGTCGGAGCCGCGAACACTCATCTCCACCAGCGATTACGAAAGCGACCCGAATCTCGTTGTTGGCAAAGATGGTAGAATGTACCTCACGTTTCACGTCTATCCTGCGAGCAACATCCAGAACGCCCGCGTAATGTACGGCTACTCTGCCGATGGCGGCAAAACATGGATGCCGGAGGGTTTTAAGCAAATTTCCGAAACGGGAATCCGCTCGCATCTCACCAAAGAAGCATATGATTTTGTGAATGACCGCCCTTGGTTTTTCTGGAAGGACGAGCGCGATTTGCCACCCTCAACAGGCGGCACAATGCCAAGCGGCGAGGGTCGTGGCGCAGATTTAATGGCTGTCTATGTGTCCAATCGTGGCGAAACTGTTTCCAAACCTGAGTTTTTAACCGATGCGGGCACAGACGAAGTGGGGTTGCACAATTTCAAAGTGGGTGACGACGGCATTCCAAGGGCGCATTATTTCATCAAGCAAAACGACCTAACCACGCTCTACTACACGCAGCGCAAGGCGATTTCGACCGGTGTAACAAGTTCTCGCTGGGTGCAAGCAAACGCAATTAGATTTTCGGTTGCTCCCAATCCCGCTTCGGAGCTTGCGTCGGTGAATTTTACGCTGACAGAAACGGGACGTATTTCGCTCAAAGTTTTCAACGTACTTGGTCAGGAACTTATGCAAGTCCTTGATGCAGAGCTACCCGCAGGAGAACACACGCACCAAATTAATATGCACAGTTTCGTACAAACCACACAAACACTCTTTGTTCAACTCAAAACACAGAACTCAACACTCAACACTATTCCCGTACAGGTGATACGATGAAATCTTCATTCACACTCCGTCCACTATCTTTTGGTGTACCTCTTTTTCATGTTCTGTTTCTCTGTTGTCTTTCATTTTGCTGTCTTTTGTTTTTTTGCTCTTCGCTCCATGCCCAGCAAGCGCAGCTAATAGGGCTTGTCCGCAATACTACACAGTCGTTCAACGGCTACACGCTCTTCGCGCCGGCGGACTACACCGTTACCTATCTCATTGATAATTGCGGACGTGCCGTCAAAACATGGCAAAGTCAATATGTGCCGGGACAAAGCGCGTATTTGCTGGAAGATGGCTCACTGTTCCGCACCGCTAATCCACGAACTAATCGCACCTTCAGCAACACAGGCGGCGCAGGTGGGCGTGTGGAGCGCTATGATTGGAGCGGAACGCTACAATGGGGCTATGATTGGAGCAGTACGACCTTCTACCAGCATCACGATGCAGTTGTTCTTCCCAACGGTAATGTACTGCTGCTCTCATGGGACACCCGTACCCGCGAGGAAGCTACCGCAGCAGGTCGTAAAACTTCGCTCTATCCGATGGCGGGTTTGTGGTCGGATAAAATCGTGGAGCTAAAGCCCATTGGAAAAGATTCGGCGGCGGTGGTTTGGGAATGGCGACTTTGGGATCATCTTGTGCAGGATAATGACGCGAGCAAAGCAAACTTCGGTGTTGTGGCGGAGCGTCCTGAACGTTTGGACGTGAATTTTCTCAACAGCACCACTGCCACAAGCGACTGGATTCACTTCAACGGACTCGCCTACAACGCAGAACTCGACCAAATCATCGTTTCGACTCGGAATCTCAGTGAAATCTACATCATAGACCACAGCACCACTGCCGCCGAAGCCGCATCAAGCAAGGGCGGCAAGCAAGGCAAAGGCGGTGATTTCCTTTGGCGCTGGGGCAATCCCGAAGCATATAAGCGCGGAACAAGCACAGACCGCAAACTCTTCGGTCAGCACAACCCGCAGTGGATAGCCAAGGGGTTGCCGGGAGCAGGAAATGTGCTCGTGTTCAATAATGGTGATGAACGTCCCGAGGGAAATTATTCAACTATTGAGGAACTACAAACTCCCGTCGGTGCAAGCGGCTCATACACTGCCCCTACGAGTATCAGCGCTACGTTTCTGCCGGCGGGCAGCGTTTGGACATACAAGGCAAATCCCGCAACGAGTTTCTTTGCCAATCGAATCTCTAGCGCACAACGGCTTACAAACGGTAATACGCTTATCTGCGAGGGCACAAAAGGGAATTTTTTCGAGGTAACGTCCACAGGCACAAATGTTTGGCAATACCGTAATCCCGTTGGTTCATCGGGACCGACCGCACAAGGGAGTGTGGTCATGGGGCAGAACGTTTTTCGTTGTGTGCGTTACGCACCTGATTATGCGGCTTTCAAAGGAAGAACACTGATGGCGGGCGCACCAATTGAACTGAACCCGAATGCAAATACCTGTACGATTACGGGAATTACCGATGATGTGGCAGGCAGCATACAGGACGGCACGATGCGCATAGCACCAAATCCTGCTTCGGATGGTTCATCAACCGTTGTTTATTTCTCGTTGCCTCACCCACAGCACGTCCGTCTTGCCCTCTATGATATGCTTGGTCGGGAAGTATTGGTATTGCTTGAAGCAGAGATGGCGGGCGGTGAACATACAGTTCCTCTTTCATCACTTCATGCCGCGCTTCCAAGCGGCGCATACCGTTTACAGATGAAATATGGTACGGAATCCCAATCAGTGCTGCTAAGAATTGTTCGATAACGTTGTTTTATTCATTTTTTCGGAGAAGTCTATGAATATTCTTTCTTTTGTTCGCCCTGTTCTGTGCTTGCTTTCGATGTGGATGTTTCTTGTAGCAGCACCGAAGTTGTTGCCGGCTCAAACAACGGCGGCAGGAACGGCAAATCTTGCCAGATACCGTCAGATGTTCACATTGTCGCCGGGTGATGGCTTAGACTTTCGTCCCGATAGTGTTGCTCTGAGTGGTGCAGCCGTCCCTGCGGTGCACTTTGTGTCCGATGGGCGTGTCATTGTGGCAGGTTCGGGGAACAATCGCCTGTTTGCAGCGACAAGCAACAACGGAGTTTCTTACACGCTGCTTGCCGCATCAAACGGCTTGAGCGGTATCAATGACGGCAGTGTCATTTATCTTCCCGACGGTCGTTTTCGGTACATGGTGCAAGAACTTAGCCCTACGCACACCATGAGCAAACCGCGTATTCGCATTGCCAGTTTCATTTCGTCCGACGGTTTGAATTGGACAAAAGAAAGCGGAGTGCGCTACCAACCGGGCGCAGTGGACGATTCCGTGAGCGGTGTACCGTACTGCCTACAAGTTCAGGATTCGGTTTGGCGTTTGTATTATGCGGGCGACCTCTTTGGCAATGCCGCGAAAGCAATGACTCCCATGCAAGGATTTAACGGTGTTCGCACGGCAATTTCCCGTGATTGGGGGGTGACGTGGACTGCCGAGATAACAAAAAATATTTCCCGCGAAAGCGACATTGATCCGCACGTAGTCTATCTCTCGAACGGAAAATTTCGGATGTATTTGCGTTCTGCGAAGAGCAACGGCATCGTAGCCATTGATGGAGACAGCCCGACAACATTCGATACCACAAAAATCACAACCGTCCTGAAAGATGGTACAAACGGCATCACAATGCGCTTCGACCCGTTTGTGGTGAAATATCCGAACGGGAATGTGGTATGTTACACCGGGACGGATGCAGGCGCAGGCAGCATGACCCCAAATGTCGTCGGGGCAGTGAGTATTCCTCGCACAACATCAGTGCACAACGATGTAAATGCGGTAAATACATTCGCGGTTGCACCCAATCCTGCTTCCGAATTTGTTCGTGTTAATTTTACACTTGCGAAATCCGAGCGTGTGCAATTATCACTGTACAGCACACTTGGTCAAGAACTCGCACAAATCCTTGATGCAGAGTTAAGTGCAGGAGAACATTCGTACCAATTCAACACTCGATACATTGCACCAAATACTTCTTCCACGCTCTTCCTCCGGCTCAAAACTCAACACTCATCACTCAAAACTATTCCTATACAGGTGCTACGATGAAACTTTTTCCGATTGCTTTGGTTCTTCTTGGTAGTATCTGCATTGGTGTTGCCTCGGCACAGAACGTCGTTACGGTCAATGTCGGCATTAAGCAAACACTCTGTGCCCAGACAAGTGTAGCACAGGCAAACAGCAAGCGCTCAAGCCTCTATGAAACACTATCGGTATATCCCAATCCCGCTATGGAAAGCATCACGATTGCGATAGCCGAGACGATGCAAGCCAAATCTCTCGAAATAACAATCAGCAATGTACTTGGGCAGACTGTTTGGAGTGAAGCGACGGAAGCAAGTACTGATATACGCAAAGAAATCATCATCGCCTTTTTACCGCAGGGAATTTATTGTGTTCGTGTTCTATTCGGTGGCGTAGTCGCAATGAGGACTGTCGTCGTACAGCGCTAAAGGCTCCCCAAACGCTTTACCCACATTTTTGAGAGGGACTTGACTATGAAACTTTTTTCGGTATTTATATTGTACGTTGCAGCCTTATCATGCTTGTCGGCGCAAGTTAAGCGTAGGACGTTATGCACAACGGATTCGCTCATGCTGACCGTGAGCGGTCACAAAGGAACCGTTGCGTGGCAAGAATCTGCGGACGGGCGCACGTGGGCAAATCTTAGTACAACTCTCGGCGCAGCAGCCGCAATGCCGACCCTACGTCTGAAACCGACAGGGGGAAATCTTTACCGTGCGGCTGTGGTGGAAGCCGCCGGATGCCCAACCTTTTATTCCGACACCGTGCAGACGGATATTCCGAGAGTGGCAGTGTGGAAATCAAATTTGAGTGTGTCGAATGTTAATGCGAAAACGATTGGAACAAGCACCTTCTCATCGTCGAGTAAAATCGCCTGTGCGTGGTCATTGTTGCCGTCCACGTCGGATTTTACGGTGGACAGATACGAAATAACTGCCACAGAAGTTATCAAAAACACATCCGTCAGCAGTTCGGCGACGGTCTCCCAGACCACAATGCGCCTGACGGGCTTAAAATCAGGCACGAGCTACAAAATTACACTCCGGGCATACTCAGGTTCATGTATGGTGGCAAGCGATAGTGCAAGCGGAGCAACATCGCAAGAATACTGGCAGTTGCAAGGCACGGGCAACACAGTTGCGGGATTAAAAAAGGTTGTTGCCGACGGCAATACGCTGAATTATGCGTTTGTCTATGGTTCATGGGCACCGCATGATTCCTTAAAAGGGCGTATTCGCTACTATTACAATCCACAGGCATTCAGCGAGAAGGGCGCGAAATCAGCACTGTCCGATGCCGTCCCGCGAACGGGCGATATTGCCTCAGCAACCACATTCACAGGGCTTTCAGGGTATGGATTGACATATTCGGGGTATGATTCGACCGTAGCCGGGACGAGAGCATTCCGCACCATTGGTCAGGCACAAGCTGTTCCGTATCAGGGCAAAGTACGAATGTACTTCGAGGCACTGACACCCGACAACCGTAACCGTATTCATTCTATTGACAGCAAAGACGGTCTGACGGGAATTGACTACAATGCAAGCACATCCACGATTTGCAAGACCGCCGATGATTTCAAGATAGGCGGTGGTTGTGACTATATGACAGCACTGGGAGTTTCAACCGATGTGATGAATACAAACCCGAACATCAGCGATATTCGGCAATTCAAAATCGGCTACCCCACGCTTGATAGCTGGCTTTGGAGCGGTGCCGTGGGAACGTTTATGACTCCCACCTTTGATATATCCAGAACAGCAGTTTGCGGCAATAAATACACCTTCACAACAGGCTACGCGCTCTGGGACGGATCGGCATGGAAACTGCAATACAACGGCACGTGTCCGAAGTTTTTCGATGGCGTACAAGCTCCGTGTGTCGTGCATCTGGGCGGTTCGCGCTATAAATTTTACTTCAACTACAATCAAGTGCTGAAAGGGCAGATGATGAACCCGCAACGCGACACCAAGCCAATGCGTGTGATGTACGCCGAAGGCACGGGCGGCGTGGTGCAATTTGAAGATTGGGAAGGTGTGGAAAAATCCCGCGATATGGTGTACCTCTTCCCTGACGGTTCTGTGCTGACGGAATCACAAGAAAGTAAGTTAGACGATTATCATTTTTTCGCACCAACGGGTGATATGGATTTTCAGGTGCAGTACACAAATATCAGCGATGGAACGAGCATACCGTTTGTAGCTGCGGCTCTTCTGCTTAATCCGTAAGCAATAAGCTATAAGCTATAAGTAGTGGGGCTAATATCGTATTTTCCATAACAAAATTTTCACAAGGTGATGCCATGAAGCCGTTTCAATGCCGTGTGTTTATGATTGTATCTATGGTCGTTGTTGCTGTTATCGCCATAGTACCTCTTTCTGCACAAATGATGTCCGGTCCAACCGATACCATACTTGGCAATACCGAAACTGCTGCCAAAACTGCCGCGTGGGTGCGCAATATAGCACTCCCGACAGGTAAAGGCGGTATTGGTGCGCTTTCCGGTATGTCACCTCAGGCGTTGATTGCCGATACCTCACGGAAATATGTGAACAATACAAGCATGACGGCGTACTATGCAAGTGCGCTCTACCAAGCGGATTTGCAGAATATTCGGGGCAGAGTTTTTCAGCGTCTGGTGCTGATGCGTAAGCTCGGTGTGCTTGCCTCGCGCGACCCGGCATTATTCCCGTGGGGCGTATTGGAACCTGCCAAAGGCACGTATAATTTCACGCTGATGGATTCGCTCATCAAGATTGGCGGCGAATATAGTATTCCGTTTGTCGGAACGATTGTGCCGTTCAGCGACTGGGCAAGTTCTTGCAATGCTGACCAAACCATGCGTTGTGGCAATCTCTTCGGAAGCGACAACGGCGCGGACTACTTTTTCATCAATCAAGGCAAGACAGGTCCCGTCTGCGACACGGCGGCTTTTTATACCTTTGTGCAAAAACTTGTGGAGCGCTACGACGGCGATGGTGTGGATGATATGCCCGGCTTGAAAGTACCTATCACATATTGGGAGTTTTCTAATGAGCCGGACGGAATGTGCGGCGGTTACGGCGATGGCAGAGTAGCTTTTCCCGGACCCTACGCACGCGACCATTCCATCGTGTACCGCGCCGTGAAAGCCGCTTGTCCTTCGTGCCAAGTGATGAACGGTGGTTCTATTGAATTCGAGACCCCGGTTTTTTGGAATAGCGTTTTGGATACGCTTGTGCCGAGATTGGGACATATTGATATTGCCAACGTCCACGACAATGTTGGGAAAAGCCTTGCTTCAAGCGCTTGGGATTGGGGTAAAAACTTTTATCGCTATGTGAGTGCCTTCCAAAATAAAATCAATCAGTATTCACTCAAAATGCCGATTTGGATGACCGAGTGGGGATTCTATTCCGGTACGCCGACGATAACAGAGGCAGGGCAATCCATAACGCTACCAAACCGCACCGAGGAAGAGTACACCGCAATTCATACCAAGTTTTATTTGTGGGGCAAGGCGAACAACCTGACCACGTTCTTCTACGATTTTTCAGGCGGTGTTGGCGGATGGGGCGCAGCGCTCATTCAGACAGGCGCGGGCGGCAATAAAGCGATGCTGCTTTATCATACCTTGCGTTTGTACGAATACAAATTCCGCGATGCCGATTCTGCCCGCCAAATCTCATTTTCGACAAGCGGGAATCTTACATTGCCGTCGGGACACATTCGGTTCTTCAAGCGTGGTGTGGCGAGTGATGTCGTCTGGGGCTTATCCGCTCTGTCTGCGAGTATAGCGGGACGTAAAGTCCGTACCGATATGTACGGTAACACCGACACACTGGATGCCGCAAAGATTACGCTTCCTTTGGGGTCGAACCCGATTATTCTCGAAAATGCACCTACGATGAGTTCCGTTGCTGCATCTCCGTCGCTTGTGGCGTTTGATGTTTCCCCGAATCCGTCGTCTGATGTTGTTCGCGTAAATTTTACACTTCTAAAGCCGGAACGAGTACAGTTAAAGCTCTACAACACACTTGGTCAGGAAGTAACAACACTGTTGGATGCAGAATTAGGCTTTGGTGAACACAGTCTGCCGCTCACCCTCATAGGGCAGCCATCATCATTTTACCTCCTGCGATTGCAGACCCCGACACTTTCTCAAACTAAACCCTTACAGGTGCTGCGATGAAAAGCATTTACATTACGATATTTGCTCTCGTTACAATTTTTCTGTCGATATCGGGCGCTCAAGCCCAGATGATAGCTCCGCAGGATACGACGCTTGGCAATACCGAAACTGCCGCCAAAACTGCTGCTTGGGTGCGCGACATTGTACTGCCGACAGGCAAGGGTGGTATCGGCGCTCTATCAGGGATGTCGGCACAAGCGCTTATTGCTGATACTTCTCGAAAGTATATCAATAATACCTCTATGCAAACGTACTACTCCGGTGCGCTTTATCAAACGGACTTGCAAAACATTCGCAACAAAGTGCTTCAGCGCATAGTCCTGATGCGCAGGCTTGGTGTGCTTGCCGCACGCGATCCTGCGCTGTTCTCTTGGGGAGTATTGGAACCTGTAAAAGGAACGTACAACTTTACGCTGATGGATTCGCTTATCAAGGTGGGCGGCGAATATGGCGTACCGTTTGTCGGAACAATCGTACCCTTCAGCGATTGGGCAAGTTCCTGTAATGCCGATAGAACAATGTTCTGCAATAACCTGTTCGGAAGCGACAACGGCGCTGATTATTTTTTTATCAATCAGGGTAAAATTGGACCTGTCTGTGATACGGCTGCTTTCTATGCCTTTGTACAAAAGCTCGTGGAACGTTACGACGGCGATGGCATAGATGATATGCCCGGCTTGAAAGCTCCCGTCACATATTGGGAATTTTCTAACGAGCCGGACGGGGCTTGTGGCGGATATGGAGACCAGAAGTATGCAGATGGCAGACAGCCAAACTCTGCGCCCGGTCCGTATTCGCGCGACCATTCTATCATGTCTCGTGCCGTTAAAGCTGCTTGTCCTTCGTGCCAAGTAATGAATGGCGGCGCTATTGAATCGAATGATGTTCGCTTTTGGAATAATGTTCTTGATACGCTTGCCCCGAGTAAGCGATATCTGGACATAGCCAACATCCACGTCAATACGGGCAAAACAACAAAATCAAGCGATTGGGATTGGGGAAATAACTTTTACCGTTATGTAAGTATATTTCAAAATAAAATCAATCAGTATAATGTAAAAACGCCAATGTGGATGACCGAGTGGGGCTTTTATTCCGGTACGCCGACTATCAATGTTGCCCCGGGTCAAACAACAACGCTTCCAAACCGCACTGAGGAGGAGTACACAGCCATTCATGCAAAATTTTATCTGTGGGGCAAAGCAAACAACCTAACCACATTCTTCTACGATTTTTCGGGTGGTGTTGGCGGGTGGGGTGCGGCGCTCATTCAGACAGGTGCGGGCGGCAATAAAGCGATGTTGCTCTATCACACACTGCGCCTGTACGAATACAAATTCCGCGACGCCGATTCTGCCCGCCAAATCTCATTTTCGACAAGCGGCAACCTTTCTCTGCCGTCGGGACACATTCGCTTTTTTAAGCGCGGCGTGGCAACGGATGTTGTCTGGGGCTTGACAGCGCTTCCGGCAAGCATCGCAGGACGTAAAGTCCGTACCGATATGTACGGCAACACCGACACGCTGGATGCAGCAAAGATTACACTTCCTTTGGGATCGAATCCGATTATTCTCGAAAATGCTCCCACGATGAGTTCTGTCGCCGTATCTCCATCGCTTGCGGCGTTTGATGTTTCGCCGAATCCTGCCTCTGATGTTGTTCGTTTCAATTTCACACTTCTAAAGCCGGAACGAGTACAAATAAAAGTTTACAATGTTCTTGGTGTAGAAGTCGCATCACTGCTGGATGATGAGTTTATTGCGGGAGACCATTCATTTCATTTTAGCACGACAAGTATTGCGTTTAGTTCACAAATGCTCTTCGTTCAGCTTAAAACTCAAAGCTCGGCATTCAAAACTTTACCTTTACAGGTGTTGCGATGAAACGTTCGATTACTATCTTCGTTGCTGTGATACTATGGTGCTGCGGGCACTGTCCGTCGGCTGTTCATACTCAAACTTTGGAGGAGACAACGACTGATTTTCTGGGATATTATCTCCGTTCCGGGCATACGGCA
This sequence comes from uncultured bacterium, assembly GCA_937899715.1. Classification (GTDB taxonomy): domain Bacteria; phylum Bacteroidota; class Ignavibacteria; order Kapaibacteriales; family UBA4661; genus PH2015. The sequence continues at coordinate 62,055 of CALCNX010000029.1, forward strand.
GCATATCAAACCATCGTAACGCAAAACGGTGGTAAAGTGGTGAATTTGCAAGCAGACAGCAGTTTTTTTGTGCTGTGGGTTCCGCAGAATTATTCAACGCTGAAAGACAAGCGCGTTCTTGTCTCCGTCCACGGCACGGCGGGAACGGGCTATGTGGCAACTCGTGATGAGTTGGCAAACGCTCAAGCCAATAACTATGCACTTGTCGGTATTCAATGGGTACTCTTCGACGCACAAAACCGCGAGACATATTTCCCTGAAGACAAAGTGTATAAAGTTATTGATGCTGCGCTCAAACATATGAAATCTAAATATGGAGCAGAGGTCAACAAATCTGCGTATCGCGGGTTTTCGCGGGGCGGGCTGATTAGTTATGAAGTAACGCAGATTGACCGTACAAAAGGAACGAACTACTTTGCGCTTACGCTCTCACTTTCCGGCGGGCAGTCCGCCAGCCTCACTCCGGGTAAATTCGACCGCACCGTGTTTATGGATAAACTGGAACGAGGTCAGTACGGAGCCAACCCATTCTTGGGAGCGAGTTTCTTTCTGTATTGCGGCTTAAAAGATGAGACATGGGGTACGCTTCAGGGCGATTATATGCGCTATACCGACTCCACGATGCGTAAATATGGCGCAAATGTTTCACGGCTTCTGATTGATCCCGACGGCAAACACGAGGGCTACCAAACAAATGCGGGTGCACAAGCATCCGGTATTTCCTTCTTCTTGGCACTGACGACTACACCCATTCCACCCGTACTTGCGCAGCCCGCCGACAAAGCAATAAATCTGCCTGTACAAGCGACCGTATTGCAATGGAGTACTACGGCAAGCGCGGCGGTGTTCGACGTACAAGTCGCATCGGATGCCGCTTTCACGCGAACTGTTCTGCGTGATTCGTTGCTTGGCGGCTCCGTAACAAGCCGTACAGCCACTAACCTTGCAGCAGGAAGCACATATTACTGGCGCGTCCGCACAAAAAACAATATTGGCTCAAGTGCGTGGTCAGATACGCGCAGTTTCACTACACAAGCAATGACGGGTATCATGGAAATAGGTGAGCCGATATCTCTGTTTATTTCTCCGAATCCTGTCTCAGAACAAATGGTCGTAAAGTTTTCGCTTACCCGAACGGAGCGTGTTCGTCTTATGCTCTGCGATGTTCTTGGTCGAGAGACAATGCAAATCCTTGACGCTGAATTGAGCGCAGGTAAGCACACAGCCTCAGTGAATACAGCAAACCTCTCTCAAGGTTCTTATTTTCTGCGCTTATATGCGCCATCATTATTCCAAACTAAATCTGTTCAGGTGATTCGATGAAACCTGTTTTCGCAGCTATAATTACTAACTTCTTGCTTTTTTGTGCCGCACCGCAGCGAAGCGATGCAGGACGCGGTTTCTGAAGCGCATGGAGACAAAGTATTAATAGTATTGTCTCCACAAAGTATAGGTTCAATCACGCAACAAAAATGGGTACTTTCACAATTTCTGGGAAGTTCGAGGAATATCTATGAAAAAGTTTATTACCTTCTGTACCGCATCACTCATTGCTTACGAAGCATTTGCACAAACACACACTATTCAAATTGGCACAGTGAATTCTACTGATGCCACAATTAAGCCTATCTTTGGTGTGATTGCCGGACCCGACCCACCAACGGGTACAGGTATTGGAGCAATTAACACCACAAAACAGCTTCAAGACATTGGTATTCTCAGCATTCGGAATAATGATTATTACGACGACCGTTTGGATATGCCGCTGATTTTTAATTGCGGCGGCTCGACGTATCCTTCCTATTCGGGCTGTGATGCAAACGACGACAAAAACTACAATTGGACGGCTTCGGACAAGCAGTTTCAAAGCTACATAGACGGCGGTTTTGACTCATTTTTGCGCTTGGGCGGCGAATACAACAACGCCACACGAGAGTACGATTTTACTGCACCCCGTAACGCCACCGAAGAAGCGAATTGGATTATTGCCGCACAAAAAATAGTGGGACGGTATAATTCATGGCAGGGGAAAACCGGCGTGCTAAAATATGCCGATATTATTACCGAGTTTCCGGGCGGAAAGTTTTGGGACAGACCTAATTCCGCATTTTTTACCTTTTTTACACAAGCTGTCAAAGACATCAAGTCAGCCTTTCCTGCTGTGAAAATAGGTGGTCCCGGCATGGTAGGCGGCGTAACATTTTCACTGCTGAACGGCTCCGACACGACAGCGGCGGGACTACTCAAAGAATTGTACCGCCAAAAGGTTCGTCCTGACTGGTTCGGTTGGCATCTTTTCACTGATGACCCACAAGATTGGGCAGATGCTGCAAAACAATATCAGGATTTAGTGGATGGTGCCGGTCGCTTTACATCTATGCCGTGGGCAGGAACAGGATTTTTTAGAGGCATGGAGGTTATAGTAGATGCCTACGGCATGGTGGAAAGTTATAAAGAGAACGCTTCCGGCAACCTCATTACACTCACCGCAACAGAAAAAGATCGGGTTTTCAATAGGAAAGAAAGCGGTGCTTTGGCAGCAGCAGCGTGGATAATTTTTCAGTATGCCAATATTGAACGAGCATACTTTTATCGTTGCGGCGACCCAAACTCTGATCCGGCTGCAAGCCCTGCCTCAAAGAGTGTTGGTGGTCAGGGATTGTTCTATGGTGACGGGAAGGCTACCTATAAACCAAAAGCACACGCTATACGCCTTTGCTCACGAATGTACAAAGAATTTCCCAATCTCCTTTCTTTGGCGACACCGAGTGTGGGCGCTTCCGGCTCGAAACTTTGGGCATTGGCAGCACGGGCAAACGGTACGAATCCAAAACACGCTATTTTGCTGGCAAACTATCAAGGCTATCAAGGCTCGACAACCACTGTAGATTGGACTGCAACCATAGGCGGAAAGACGATTTCAAGTGCCGACTACATGGGTGAAATTTTCCAAGTGGACGATTCGCAAGATGGGAAAACCGCAAAATCATGGGACGGGCGCACCATAAATATTCCTGCCGGAACGGTGCAATTACTTGTCCTCACGCCTAAGACAACGGATATTCGGGAACAGCAAGCCAATTTTTCTGCGTTTAGTATCACCCCCAACCCTGCACAAAACTTTGTTAGCATAAAATTTACACTGTTAAAGCCCGAGCGTATTTCGCTAAAACTCTTCAATGCTCTTGGTCAGGAAGTAGCGCAAATGTTTGATGAAACCTTATCCGCAGGAGAATATGAGCGGTCATTGGACATTAGTTATTGGTCATTGTCGAGCGGTGCATATTTTTTACGTTTACAAACACCGACAATTTTTCAACAACAAACTGTGCAGGTGATACGATGAAAACCTTATCATATTTTCTGCTCATCGCATTGGGTATTTTGGGTGCTAGCCTTGCAGAAGCACAAGTTACCCTAACTCCGCTGAAAACCTACGAACTCACGCCCAACGAGACGGATTCTATCGGCGCATTTTGCCGATTGATGTATCATCCTGCGAGGAAGCGATTTTACTCTGTCTATGCAGCACGCCCCGCAGGTTCTGCACTGCCTCCGGGGCAACTAACCAGTTTCGCGTGGCGGGAATTTGACTCCAATCTTGTGTTCACGGGGAGGAAAGGTACGCTGTCAGGGTTGGGCAATATAGCCGGAGATTACGCCATTACGCAGATTGGGACAACATATTTTCATCTGACCTTTAGCGCCAGCAGTTACAAACTCAGTAAGTATAACGAGGATTTTACTCTGCTTGGTAATGCTTCTATTCCGCTCGACACAAAGGATTCTAAAGCCGACCAGCTTATGAATTTTGCAAATAACCGTCTCGTTATCGGCTCTGTGTACGAGCCTACTGCCACGACCACTCCCACACTGCGCACCCAGCAGGCATCGTGGACACCGCGTGTACACTTGTTTCAATACGATACCACACTCAAGCAAGTAGCAGAGCCGCTTTTGCTTGACCCGATTTATTATGCGTGGGGCGCAAGCGCACTTTTTGTGAATAACAAATACTATATCATCAGCAGCGATAGCCTTCCACGCCCCGCAAGTCTCTATGCCTTTGAGTACGATGTCAATTGGAAATACCTCAATCGCTATCTCCTCAGCAACGACGGGCAATGGAGTCAAGGGGTGCTCTGGGACGGGAAATATTATTATGTCGCCTATCATACAGGCGGTGAGCATCGTTCAGGAAATGTGATGATTGGAGTGTATGATGCAAATTGGAAAATTGTAACTTCCAAAGTTGTTACAAGCTACAATACCTACCCACCTCCGGCAGGCATCAACACTAATGCCAACCGCCCCTTTCTTACACGTGTCGGCAATACGCTCTATATCTCTTACGATGCGGAGGTTTATACCTACACCAACGGACCGCCGTTTTATACCTTTACCAACTCGTGGCAATCTCGTGTAGCATCGTATCAAATTTCTACATCAACAGGAGTTACGGAAGAAAAACATCGTGAAGCATTTTCTGTCTCGCCCAACCCCGCACAAGACCTCGTTACCGTACAATTCATACTACCAAAAGCGAAACGAGTTTCGCTGAAAATGTTTAACGCGCTTGGTCAGGAGGTGGCGCAAATCATTGATGCAGAAATGGGCGCGGGCGAGCATACCGTCGCCGTAAGCACAGCAAATCTTCCTCTGGGTTCTTACTTCTTGCGCTTATATGCGCCATCATTTTCCCAAACTAAACCTGTTCAGGTGATTCGATGAAACGCCTTCTTATGATATTTGCACTATGTAGCATTGGTGCGACTTATACGCTCTTCGCGCAAACAACGAAAACCTTTGAGGTGGATTTTGCGGTTACGCAAGAGCGCATTAAGGATTTAGGCGGGGTAAATGCCGGACCGGATGTGCTTCCTCCCAGAGGCAGCATATCCATTCCGACCGCCGCCATTCAGGGCTACAAAGAAGGCGGTGTGACGGCAATTCGGACGCATGATATGATTGGTTCTCAATACTTCGATTACACCAAAAACTTTTGGACAGTACAAGGCTCCAATGTTAGTGTGAATGCGGCATTTGACCCAACGCTGGAATCAAGTTATGTGTGGTCGTCGTTCGACGGCAAGATTGACAGCATTGTGAATTTTGGTTTTACGCCGTATATGCGCTTGGGTGTGAACTTTGCCGCGACGTTTCCCTATCCGCCCAATGACCCCGACAGACAAGGATTCACGCGCTTTGCGGAGATTTGTAAGCGGACTGTTATGCACTACAATCAAGGCTGGGCAGGCGGAAAACGGCTTGGTATCAAGTATTGGGAAATCTGGAACGAGCCGGACAGTCCCGGTTTTTGGAAGGATTCAGCCACAGCAAAGGGAATCGGTGATTCTGCCGCTTTTGTGCGAATGTATAAAACCGTCAGCGATTCGCTCAAACGCTTGGATGCAACGCTGAAGGTCGGCGGCGCGGGCATTTTGTCGGGAACTATTCTGAGCAAACGAGGCTGGGAGCGGTATTTTATCACCGCTTGCCGCGACAGCAAAGCAACGCTGGACTTTCTCTCGTGGCACCTTTACGGTGCACTCAATCCGTATGCCGTCGCTGTTTATGGCGATTATGTGCGCGGCTTGCTGGATGCGGCGGGCTTTGCAAGCGCAGAGAACCACATTTCCGAGACGAATATTCGCCTCGGCGAAGACGATGCGCGATTGCCCGCGCAATCACAGCTTATCAACCGTCCCAAGCATACCGCATATTTGGCTTCGCAGTTAATTTCCGCACAGATGGGCAAGATAGATAAATTTTTCGTCTATCGCGGAACATCGCTTATGAACCTTTTTGGCAGTGATACATTGAGCGGTAAAGCAAATTATACTTTGTCGGGGCGCGGCTTCAAGGCATTTACGGAACTGACACGTTTTGCGCCGCAGCGCATCAAAGCAGACGGCTCGGAGGTAATTACGACCGAAGCCTCTGCCACAAAAGATACGACCAATATCATGGTCTTGGCTGGGCGCTCCGATGACCGCAGCCGCGCTTACATTCTCGTTTCCAATTACAATAGCCGTTATACCGCCATTGAGGTAAATATCAAAAATCTTTCGTGGCAAGCAAATGGCAAGCTCGTTCTGACGCGAACCACGATGAACGCAGCAGGAACATTCACCGATGCAACCGAGACCTTGCAAGTCGCATCCACACTGCGTTTGCCGATAGCAAATTTTACCGCACCCGCGCTCGCGCTTTTTCGATTGGAATATCAAGCAGCAACGGGCGTTTCAGAAAAGGATGAAAAAGAAACAACAAAAGAAGACTTGACAATCTCGCCAAATCCCTCATCCAATCAAGTAATGGTGCACTTTCGTCTCACCAAGACTGAACGTGTGCGCCTTGCGCTCTACGATGTTCTGGGTCAGGAAGTAGCGCAAATTCTTGATACCGATTTGAATGTCGGCGAGCATACCGTCGCCGTAAGCACAGCAAATCTTCCTCTGGGTTCTTACTTCTTGCGCTTATATGCGTCATCATTTTCCCAAACTAAATCCCTACAGGTGTTGCGATGAAATCACTTTCTACGTTTCTTTTTGTTTTCTGCACTGTTTGTATTTTCGTGTGCAACCTCCACGCTCAAATGATAACCGACACCACGCTCGGCAATACCGAAACAGCTGCCAAAGCCGCCGCATGGGTGCGTAATCTTTCGCTATCGACGGGTACAGGCGGCATCGGCGCACTATCGGGCTTTTCGGCTCAAGCACTTATTTCGGATTCCTCACGGCAGTATGCCGATAAAAACGGTATGGTTGCCTATTACACAAGCTCATTTTTCACACAGGATTTGCGGAACCTCAGGAGTAAAGTGCTTCAGCGTTTGGTGTTTATGCGTAAAATCGGTGTGCTTGCCGCACGAGATCCCGCCTTGTTTTCATGGGGAGTGCTTGAGCCTGTGAAAGGATCGTACAATTTCACGCTTCTGGATTCGCTCATCAAAATTGCGGGCGAATATGGCGTTCCCTTCGTGGGAACAGTCGTGCCATTCAGCGATTGGGCGAGTTCGTGTAACACCGATAAAACGGGCACGTGCGGCAATCTCTTCGGTTCGGTAGCTGGTGCGGATTACTTCTTTATCAATCAAAGCAAGATTGGTCCCGTCTGCGATACAGCCGCTTTTTATAGTTTTGTTCAGCGTTTGGTGGAACGCTACGACGGCGACGGTATTGACGATATGCCCTCGCTCAAAACGCCCATTACCTATTGGGAATTTTCCAACGAGCCGGACGGACCCTGTGGCGGCTACGGTGACGACAAGCCATTTATGACGGGCGTAACACCCAAATCTGTCCCCTCCGCTTACAGCCGCGATCACAGTATCATGTTTCGAGCTATGAAAAATGCTTGCCCGACCTGCCAGCTTGCCAATGGCGGTTCGCTGGAATCCTTCGACGTTCCTTTTTGGAATAGCGTCATGGACACGCTTGCACCGAACAAACGACTTCTGGAGATTGCCAATATTCATGTGAACATTGGGAAAAACGCAAGTCCGGCACAGTGGGATTGGGGAACAGACTTTTACCGCTATGTCAATATTTTTCAGGCCAATATCAAAAAGCAGCGCGTCCAGATACCGATGTGGATGACCGAATGGGGCTTTTATTCCGGTGCACCGACCCGAACGAGCATGAACGGAACCGTCATAACACTTCCGAACCGCACCGAAGAAGAGCAAGCCGCACTACACGTGAAGTTCTATGCGTGGGGAAAAGCGAATAATCTGACGACATTTTTCTATGACTTGCAAGGTGCGGCAGGTTCCGGCTTGGGCAGTGCGGGCTTGGTGGAAAGCGGTGGAATGGGCGGAAATAAAGCCCGTTTGCTCTATCATTCTCTTCGATTATACGAGTACAAATTCCGCACGGCGGACTCAGCGCAGCAAATCACATTTTCCACAAGCGGCAATCTCTCGCTTCCGCAAGGACACATTCGTATTTTTAAGCGCGGTGCGGCAAGTGACGTTCTTTGGGGTCTGACCGCGCTTCCGGCAGGAATCGCCGGACGTAAAGTTCGAACCGACCTCTACGGCAACATCGACACGCTGGATGCCGCACAAATACAATTCCCGCTTGGCTCGAACCCCGTTATTTTGGAAAATGTGCAGGCAATGAGCGCTGTGTGGGAAGCGAGTACACCGGAATCAATTCGTATCGCCCCCAATCCCGCGTCACAGCTTCTTCGCGTAGAGGGTTATTGCAGAGTACCTTCATTGTTGACCATCGTACTCTTCAATCTTCTGGGGCAAGAAATTGTGAGGCTTCCGGCAGAGCAGACAACGGGCGAATTTTCACGGCAGCTTGACCTGTCGAATCTTCCACAGGGAGCATATTTCCTGCGCATACAAACACCAACATCATCTCACACTCAGCCCATTCAGGTACGCAGATGAAAACCGCAATAAAAATTCCCAGACTCTATACCGCATACATTCTTGCTTTTATCCTGTTTTCTTTGACCGCAAGCGCACAAACACTGGTGAGCCAACGTGCACCGGAAAAAAACGTCACGGGCGACAAATACGTGTACTTTAATTTTGTTGTGAATTGCCACGATTTTACGAATGTGGATGAATCGGTGCGGGTACTGAATAGACTGCGCGACATTTTCACCAAATACGGCGTGAAGGCAGATTTTTACTTCATTGACCAGCTTGTGCAGCGCATCTCTTGGAAATATCCAACCTTTTTCAGCGACCTCAAAGCCGCAGGAATGGGTATCGGGATGCACCACCGTGCGCCGCATCCTGTTGATTTTCGTTCCTCGACACAAAACGGTTTGGAACGGATGCCCTGGGATAATCTGCTTGCCGAAATAACAAAATGGGAGACACAGCGCGTGAATATTACCTCGCCGACAGCACCCATGAGCGACGCAGGCGGTATCGCGCTTCTGAAGCAGCTTTGGGGCGAAGCGCCGACGATTATGAGCGAAGGCGGCGGCGACGGCATTGATAAGATTCCGAATGCTATCATTATCAACGCCAAAAATCAAGGTATGCGGACTGTCTTGGGCGGACACCACGAGAGCGGTTCCGACAACGACTACCCGATTCTGTGGTCGCAGGGAATGTTGGCGCGAGTGGTGGACTCCAGTATTACGCGTTGGAGTCGTTCCGGGAAGAATGGTGAGGCTGGGTGCGGCGCGGCAATAACACAGGACACCCAAATCTTTTGGTGGGAGGCAATCGGAACAAGCTCTGAGGCATTATATCTGCCATACAAACGCATTGCCGACCAGATGCAAACCGTTAGTAAATCGCGCTTGACGTATTACAACGCCATTCTGCACGAGACCGATTTTCACTATACGTTACCGCCATGGAGGGCAATTTATTTTTCGGATTCCTGTTCGGCGCAAACCCGTACCCCGCCTTTCGACACCACCCGCGCCAATTCCTCGCGCTGGGCGGCGGAAACTCCATGGATAGCGTTTGCGCAGGCTTCGGTCGAAGAATCTATGTGGCGGAAGTATGATTCGCTCGTGGCAACGGTTGCGCGGCACCCGAACATACGCACTTTACGCGTGAAAGACCTTTTGGAGCGGGTTGTGGACGACCGCGAACGCGCCATCACACGCGACCATCTGAAGCAAATTGCCGCGACAATTCTGGCAACCTCACGTGATTGCCCCGCTCAAAGCGGTGCGCGAAAGCAACAGGCGGCATTCCCGCCGCGCTTCTTCGTGCTAGGCACTTCGCCTGCAAACGATTTTTTCTCGCTTGCCGATGCGTACTACGCCATGAACACTGCTCTGGCGACCCTTGCCAAAACAGGCGCTCTGCCCCAATCGCTCAATCTCAAAGACATCAACGGTCCGGTGGATACAGTGTTGGCGACAACAAGCCTGCAAAGTGCACAAACGCTTGCATGGAGCGACCTTGTTACGGCAATCAATGCGCAGGATGCTCTCTGGACAACACAAACCGCATCTAACAAATACAACGGGCGCATACCAAACTCAGTTACGCTTGCCGGAAAGACCGCAAACCCTCTTGAATACTTGTACGCATTGGCAGCAGCATATCAAGCCGCCGATGCCGTCAATGCTGTTCCCGTCAGCGTCAAAGTTGAGGCAATCTCCTATCTTTGTTCGTCCGGCAGCCGTGCCGTGCAAAACGACGGCAGAAAATGGACGGAGAAACCCGCACGGTTACTTGCGGCAACGACAACGGGCGTAGAAGCCAATACCACAAATAGTAACGAAGCAGTCGTGCGACTTGAACCAATATTCCCTAATCCTGCCACCGAGCAAGTAATCGTGCGCTTTGTGCTCACAAAGCAAGAGCGTGTTGTCCTCAAACTCTACAATGCACTTGGGCAGGAAGTGACACAACTGCTTGATGCAGAGTTTGGTGCGGGAGAACATTCTGTCCGATTCGACACCCCGAACTCCGCATCGGGCATCTATTTCGTGCGTCTCCAAACACCAACATTTTCCCACGCTCAACCCGTACAGGTGCTGCGATGAAACGCGCCTCGTTCATTTTGGCTTTGCTTTTGTACGCCGCGGCGCTCCATGAAAGTAGGTCGCAAGGTATGGCAACTATCAAAGCAGACTACTCGAATCTTGAGTTTGCGAAACTTTCTAATGGGAAATCACTCACGCTGGATTTGTACGTTCCCAAGAGCGGAACTGCCCCCGCACCGCTTATCGTCTATATTCATCCGGGCGGCTGGTCGTCGGGGTCGAGTTCGATGGGCGCAGAATACGCTGCGTACCTTGTTCCGGCTGGTTTTGCCGTCGCAAGCATCAACTATCGTTTGAGCGGCGATAGTGTCTTTCCCGCACAAATCAACGACTGTAAAGGTGCTATTCGTTGGCTGCGGGCGAACGCTCTGCGCTACAATCTTGATGCCAAGAATGTAGGAGCCTTCGGACATTCAGCCGGAGCGCACCTTGCCGCACTGGTGGGTACGTCCGGCGGCATAAAAACGGCAAGCTCAAGTGCGGTAACGATGGACATAGAAGGTTCGGTGGGCGGCAACACTCAGTATTCAAGCGCTGTGCAGGCAGTTGCGGATTTTTTTGGACCAAGCAATCTTGTGGAATTCTACAAAATCACGACGCAGGGTTCGGGAACAAACCTTGTGGGCTGCGCAATTGCAATGTGTCCCGACAAAGCAAAGCTGGCAAGCCCAACGACGTATGTTTCTCGCACTGCACCTCCGTTCCTTATCATGCACGGCACGGCGGATGATGTTGTGCCGTTTAGTCAAAGTCAACTTATGGATTCTGCGCTACGAACTGCGGGCGCAAACTCAGCCTTTACGGCAGTACAAGGTGCAAATCATGGGTTCGATGTGGCGTGGTCGAAGCCGGAAATACAAACGGCTGTGGTCAATTTTTTTACAACATATCTAAAAGCCGCAACTTCGGTAAGCCTACAAACAAAAAATGGAGAAGGACTTTCGGTGTCGCCTAATCCTGCTTTGGACGCTATTCGTGTACAACTCACACTTACAAAACCAGAGCGTGTACGAATAGCACTTTTTACTATTCTTGGCGTGGAAGTCGCTTCTCTTCTTGTGCCTGATGAGTCGCCCGTAGGTATACCGACATCATTCTCCATTGCTCTGCCTTCTTCATTGCCTAATGGTGCATATTTTATTAGTTTACGAACACCTTCTTTTTCTCTCACAAAACCTGTGCAGGTACTCAGATGAAATCTCTCCACGTTCTTATATTTGCGTACCTTGTCGTTTTGGGGGCGACAGAGCTTGGAGCTCAGGTACGCTGGTCAGCCGATGAAATCGTGCGTGCAGGCACGGGAGCAGACGTAAAAATGGGGTTTAATAACACCCACGTTGTTGCAGCAATCGGCTCTACCCGATTTATGACGTGGATACGCGGCGATTCGCTTGTGGTAGCCTCGTCGCAAAACGGTAGTGTCTGGGGTGTTCCTGTACTCATTACCAAAGTAAATGCTTTATCGGCGAATCTTCCTACGCTTGCGGCACTTTCCGACGGCAAACTCTGCGTGGGCTGGACGGAAGCACAAGGATTAAAAACATCATTCTCCGCCGATGGCGGAAAAACGTGGTTAGCCGCACAAACGCTTGCTTCCAAAGGCGGTGGCGTATGTTTGGCGGCTGGGGAAGACGGCGTGCTGTACGCACTCTGGCATAGTGGCGGCGACGACACACCATCGGACATAATGTTTGCGACGTGGCAAAATGGCGTGTGGTCACCTGCGAAGGCAATAGACGTTGCGGCTGCCACCAATGCCGCTTTGTGGGGTTCTCTTTGCATCGTGGGCAATCGTATTTATGCCGTTTGGCGGGAAAACACAACGGGGCAGTTTCGCATTTATCTCACGCGCTCACAGAATGGCGGAATGACGTGGGATGCTCCACGCAATATCATTACCGAAGACCGTTCCGGCGACCCGTCGGTGGCAGAATCAAGCGGACAATTAGTGGTAGCATACCAGAGGGCGCAGCAAATTTATACGACAATCTCTACCGACGATGGCATAACGTTTAACCCACCAAGGTTGATGGGGAATGGCTTATTTGCTCGGATCGTTAGCAATCAGAATGGCTTTTTTGCGCTTGCGTGGGAACGGTTTATTGGCGATGCGAAAAACGACCAAACGAAGCAAGTTGGTTTCGCGTATTCCACGGACTATGGTTATGTGTGGTCGGCAGATTCTGCACTTACGCCAATGGGTTCAAAACTTGCTTTGGTGAACATCACTGCTCCAAGCGAACTGACTATAACGTGGTTGAACACCAATAACAGCGGCGCTGTAATGGCAAAGCGGGCGACGCACAGTGGCACAACATCTGTTCGGAATGGCGTAGATGCTGCTCCCACTCTTGAGTTAAGTATTACGCCGAGTCCAATAGCAGAACAAGCAACCGTGCGATTTGCTCTTCCCAAGCGTGAGCGAGTGAAGTTAGTGCTCTACGACGTTTTAGGGCGTGAAATCGCACAAATTCTTGATAAAGAAGCTAGTATCGGTGAACATATCGTCACGGTGAATCAACCAAATCTTCCCGGCGGTGTCTATTTCGTACGCCTACAGACACCAACATTTTCCCAAACCCAACCCGTACAGGTGCTCCGATGAAATACTTTCTTATCGCGCTTTTCGGTGCAAGAATCTTTACAAATAAATTCAATCCGGCAATGCTATAATTTTTCAAAACGCGAATACCTTGTGGAGGGTACTATGAAAGCAAATGGATATGTATGGACAAAGAAATCTGCATTGGCAGTGACTGTTTGCGGAATACTTTGCGCACTCTTGGTTGTGCAGATAAAAGCTCAGTCAAGCGACCTTGTTTTTATTCCTGATGCCGGAATACGCCTCACCGATGCGAGCATTTCCGAAATAGGCTACGATGTGGCAACGGGAACGTACTATTTGTTTCACAATGGCGAAGGCGTACTCAAAGGTGATTTGGTGGCAACGTCCAAAGACGGGCTGACATTTTCCACCCCCGTGCGGCAGACCAGCAAAGCATTCGACCCGCGTCGTGTGCGCCTTCCGGACGGCAGATGGCGCTCATATTTTTGGGATAGCCCTTCAAAGCCCTCAGGCTTAAAAAGTAGTATTTCCACCGACGGGGTGAATTTTACCGAAGAAAGCGGGCTACGGTATTCATTACAGGCAAGCGATAAAAGTTCGGCGGGAATTTATGAACTCTTTGCGAACCCTGACGGTACGATGGTGCTACTCTATTTGGGTGATTTGATGGGGCTGAACAACACGCGCCGCGCCGTTTCGCTTGATAGCGGAAAAACCTTCGCGTTCGACCGTGGTAATATTCTCGGCGATGATAGCTTCGGTGGTGGCGCAAACAGTTACGTGGACATGACGACGATTGTGCTTGCCGACGGGCGCAGACGGCTTTTTTCCATGCGGCAGGGACACACGATTTACAGTCATACATCGTCGGACGGCGGCAAAACATGGACGTTGGACGCGGGATTCCGGCTTCGGGATTCTGTGAGTTTTCCTCAGTATAGCCCAAAATCACATAACGACCCTTCGGTGATTCGGCTTCCTGACGGGCGGTACAGGCTGTATGTGGCATCGTACCTGAATGACGGACGTGGCTGCTGCAAGTGGGGAATCGTCAGTGCGACAACTGCTGCGCCGACATCTGTAAGGCAGGAGCAGACTATCATAGATATCAACCAAACGAACTGCTCCGTCTTTCCGAATCCCGCCTCCGGCAGTGTTACAGTCCATTTCAAACTCACAAGAACGGAGCGTGTCTCGCTCAAAATCTATAACTCGCTGGGACAAGAAGTTGCACAAATCATAGACGCAGAACTAGGCGCAGGGGAATACTCCTACCAAATCAGCACTCGCCGGGCGGAGTTGAATACTTTTTCAATGCTTTTCGTTCAATTCAAAACTCAATACTCATCATTCAAAACTATCTCCATACAGGTACTACGATGAAATCACAACCGACACTGTTTTGCTTCGCTGCACTGTTTATTGGCGCTTGTTTTGTGGTAGGATGCAATAGCAAAAAGCATGACGCTAATACATCCACAAACCAAGACACGCTGCGGTATTCCGTGCAAATCTCTGCCGAAAACAAGCGCCTTGCGAAAGTGAGTGCATCCTTTCGGCTCCGTGAGCCGCTTATTATGATGTTTACCAATGGCACACCAGAGCTTCCCGACGGGCAAGCAAAATTCGTTCAAGACCTTGCTGTAACCGATGAAAACGGAAAACCGATAACCGTGAAATACAAAGGCGACGGCGATTGGAATGTAGATGCCGGCACGGGCGACCTTGTGCGTGTTACGTACTCCATTCGGCTCGACCATGACAAATATGAGTGGGCAGGCGGTCCCGACGAGGCAGCATACGCTACGGACGACGGTGTATATTATGCGGGCGGCTCATTGTTTATTGTTCCCGGCAATAAAGTTGAAAATGCTGTCATTGATTTCGCCGTACCCGATGCGTGGCGCGTTTCTACGCCTTGGCAAAAAATGTCGGGCGGGAAGTCCAATCAATTTTTTGCCAAGCAGGTCGGGCGCGATATGCTGCGGAATTGCGTTCTTTTGGGGACACACACGGAGGAACGGATTACCGTTGGAGAGTTTGAGCTACGTCTGGCGGTCGGGCAGAATATGAGCTATGCAAAACAACTCCTTGTTGATGCGGCAACACCACCGGTCGCATCGTATTTACAAATGTTCGGCGCTGCGCCCCGTGCTACGTCTTATTTGGTGGTGGTCAACAAAGGCTCTATGAACGACGGCGAGGCATTTAGCGGTAGTTTCAGCATTCTGACGAAGGACAGCATCACCAAAGAGAACAACGCAGTCTGGGCGCATGGTCTGGCGCACGAGCTTTTTCACTTGTGGAATGGCATTTCTATTGTGCCCGAAAAGCAAGAAGAGTGGTTCAAGGAAGGATGTACAGACTACATGACGATAGTGTGGTTGCGGCGTTTGGGGTTGATTGATGAAGCGGTGCTTTTCAAAAAATTGGAGAACATTAGCCGCAAATACCTGCTTGCGGGCTTGTTGCACCGAATAATGAATCAAAATGCCGAAAAGCCTGTACCTGTTCCATCACTCCAGCAAGCTGGCGAGAACAAAGGTGCAAACAGGCTCCTTATTTACGGCGGTGGTGCACTGGCAGCGTTTATGCTGGATGTACAGATGCGCGAAGCCACTGGTGGCGCGAAGGGCTTAGATGAACTCCTTCAAGCAATGCATAGAGAGTTCGGCACAAATAGTAAAAATTACACTATGAACGATATAGCCCGTATTGCAAGCGGTATCGCGGGAAAAGACTGTACACCTTTTTTCAAAAACTATATCGAAGGAACGCAGGCACTTTCAATAGAGCCGACGTTAGGGACACTGGGTTTGCAGATGGCTTCGTTTGTGGAAGAAATGTACATCAGCCGCAAGCCTGTCCAGACTGAGCGTGAAAAACTCTTGTTCGATTCGATATTTCTTCGTCCGCTCGCACAATAAAAAACACGATAAAAAATTGTATCATACTTTTCGAGAAGGTCTTGCAATGGAACCTTATACAAGCTATTTAGGCTATACAAGCCGCTTGTTGTGCACCGTATTGTTCTGTGTTTTTGCGGGAATAGCACCACCGCTTCACGCGCAGCCCTTTACGAAAAAATTTATCATGCCTTTCCACACCTGCGACAAAGCGATATCGTCGAACTGCAATGACCCGATAAATCACGTAACGCGGCTTGCCGAATCGGATAATGGTACGCAATGGTCACTTGTGCTGGGCTTTACTCCGCTTAAAGGTGGCGGTATTATTCCGCCAGTGAGCGTCCCTGACCTGATTCAGCGTGGAAACAAAGCGTATTTGTACGTGCCGAGCGCTGTCTATATCTACGACGGCTCAACGGGAAAGTGGTCATCGAACACGACCTATACAATTACGGATGAATCGGGCGCATCAATTCGTTTTGTTGACCCTTCGCCGATGCTGGACGCACAGGGACGCATTGTGCTGTTTTTCCTCAATTCAAGCAGTTCGGGACAGGGGATGGATCCGGCGGGGTGCTCATCGTACCCGTGTACAAAGCGCTTTGATTCGGCGATTGAGGTAGAAGGTTCGGACGGAAAACGATTTGTGATGCAATCCGGTCCGCGTGTACAGATTACACTTGACGGTGCAATGCTTCGCACAGGCTCCGACCCCGATATTTACTACGACGGCACAAAATACGTGTTGTATGTATCGGCAGGTGCTTCCACGCTTGCTTTTTCATCCACGACGTTGCACGGCTCCTATACACCGCTTATCGGCACAACGGGTTTGCTGACAAGTATTGGCGGTGTTCCCTGCGGACACTACGACACGGAAACAAAGCGCTATTGGACGTTTGTGCAGTCCAATGAGGGTGGTACAAACGTCATTAAACGGGCTGTCCATGCCGATTTCAGTCGGCAGCTTGGCGCATCGGACTTTACGACCGTGATGAGCGCATCCACGCTGGGCTTGGGGACGCAAACGAATGCGGAAAGTCCGGGCATTACGCTGAATGCATGGCTTAATGCTACTTCCGTACAAGAGTCCGCGCAGTCACTCATATCTCAGCCGATTGTCTCCCCAAATCCCGCATCAGATATTGTTGTTGTGAAATTTACACTACAGCAACCGCAGCACGTTTCACTAAAAATCTTCAATGCTCTCGGTCAGGAAGTATCACAAATTTTTGATACTGAGCTGGCAAAAGGAGAATACACCTACCAACTCAGCACTCAAGACTGTGCACGCAACACCTCTGCAATACTTTTTGTTCAACTCAACATTCAAAACTCAACACTCAAAACTATCCCTATACAGGTGTTGCGATGAATACTACCACGAGTGAAGAGCCCCCCACCTCCGAATTGCCGAGTTTCTTGCGCACGGCGTACCTAATTGTTGTATCTCTTGGAAGCATTGGCGCTGTCGGTTTGTGTATTCGTGCGGGGCAGAACAGCCCACGATTCCTGTTGGTAATGTTCGTGATTTGGGTGCTTCTTCCATTTGCTGCGCTTGTATGGGCAAACCGCATTTCGGCTTATTGGTCGCTTCCCCTTCGCATAACGCTCAATATAGCAATGCTTGTCGTAACGGTAGGAACTTTGGTGATTTATTGGGATGATTCGATAGCGCATCGCAGACCGCAGGCAGCCTTTGTGTATGTTATTATACCTCCGGTCTCATTGCTGTTGATAATCATAATCGCCCTGACTGCCACGCTTATATCGCGCAGGAATTCACGGCGACAGAATAGTTTTCACTAAATCCGCACTAAAAGAATCGTAATGCAAACATACCTTGCACCTTTTGCCTATTCTTCATCCGCCAGGTTCTATTTTTTTTTGCTAAGAAATATTAGCTTTACAAAATCATATTCTTACAGGTGTTGTAATGAGAAAATTCTTTTCGGTTTTGATGTTTGCCGTGATTGTACCTGTATCTGTTTCAGCACAGTTACTGGGCGAGTGGAAAAACCTAAAATTCTACAAGTATGGCAAAGATACCGTAGATTCTCCTTTTGACGGGCAAAACCCGATTGTCAAGGTAATGGTCATTAATAGCGGAGCGACCAATTCGCCTAGCGGTCTGGCTCTCAGCGTGAAATGTTCCTCTGTGCAAGGCGGCACACTAAACCAGTTCCCCAATGGCGGGAGCCTTGTTGTGCTGAAGCCGGGCGATACTACCTACGTTTCCTGCTGGGTCATTGAACTGTATCAACGCCCGGTGACACCATTCCAAAACGGCGAATTTCGCACTATTCCAACAGAATTTACCTTTGAAACAGGCGGAATGACGAACCGTGAATCGTACGCCCTCAAGCGTGATTTTGTCTTGTACTATGCCGGGCAAAACCCGACTGTTCCCGGTTCTGCCAAAGTACAAGGCACAATCGTCTTTCCGGCAAAACCTTATCCAACCGCGCAACTAACCATTAACACCTTGAACTGGCGCGGAGGAAATCTTGCACTTACCTCAAACGACAGTGGTTATGCCTTCTCCGGCGTAATCGGCGATAGAGGCGATTGGTATTTGGGTTTTTCGGCGGCGGGCTATAAATCCGCTACGGTAAAAGTGAACCGCGCGGCGGCGCAGTCTATCCGCATTGCACCCGAAGCCTCGACTGAAAAGCCATCACTACAATATGACGCTATCGGCTCAGTACAAACCTCCACGGGATTCTGGCGTGGTGCGGTTTCGGAGACGGAAAAAAGTGTATGTGTGTTTCCGGGGCAGGAAAACTGGAATTTGACGAAAGATTCCGCACTTAAAGCTGCTGCAAAAATCTACAAGTATACGCTGGAAGGTCAAAAAGTATGGGAATTCACGCCTGGCTGGGAAACATGGGGCGGAGACATGAGCCGCGATGGGAAATACGTTGCTTATGTACTTTATGCGGGCACGGGAGTAGGCGCATCGTACAAGGGTGGCTTCACCATTGGCTTGGTGGACGGTTTGACAGGGCGCGAGGTTTGGAAAAAAACAGGAGAAAAAGTATATGAGTCATATGAAATAGTCTTTTCCGACGACGCACGGTTTCTCGCCGTCGGCTCAACGGGAAGCGGTCAGGTGGCTCTTTTGCAGCGCGAAATGGGTACAACCCTGTGGACAGCACCGATAGCAGGCGAGTTAGAAGGCGGTTTTGGGCAGGTGCGTCGCATGAAATTTGACGCAACGGGTGAATTTCTTTATGTTGGGAGCGGGGATAATTACTTGCGCAAAATCCGCATTTCAGACGGCAAAATAGTATGGCGGACGTTTGTAGGCGCGTGGCCATTTGTGAATGGTTTGAATATTTCCAAAGACGGCAGTCTTATTGCGCTCGGCATGAAGTCTGCACAAGTAGCCGTTGTGCGCTCTTCGGACGGTAAACTTCTTTGGACGCACGATACGGGAAATTTTGACGAATTATTTTTCTCCCCCGACGGCAAATATGCAGCATCCTACTCCGGCAAGCACTTCAACGCGCTTACGGGCGAGCTTATCGGGCGAAGCAGTTCGCCGTCCATCGGCTCTTTTACCTCCGACAGCAAGTATGTGTGCCGTTTCCCAAGCGAAGTGGAATTATACTCTCTCACAGGTACTGCTGAAACACTCTACCGTAGCACAAGCAAAACCCAGCTTGCGCAACAGCCCGGAGAGCAGGCGCAATGGGGCTTTTTGACCAGTGACGATAAGTATGTGGTCATCGCCGCCCGCGATATGGCGAATCCGCCGCAAACGGGATTGGTCTTTTATCGGGCAAAGCAAGCCTCAACCGGTATCCCCGCCTCCGCGCCCCGTGATGTTTTTACAATTGCACCTAACCCCGCTTCAAATATTGTTGATGTAAAATTTACACTATTAAAACCTGAGCGTGTTTCGTTGACAGTATTCACCGCACTTGGTCAGGAAATTGCACATATCCTTGATAGCGACCTCGTTGCGGGCGAGCATTCCGTACAGTTCGATACACAAACCATGACGGCTCAGACGCTATTTCTGCAACTCAAAACGCAATATTCAATACTCAAAACCATTCCCATACAGGTACTACGATGAAATCACGCTTTCTCACGGGCACGGTATTGCCGTTGCTTTTAGGTGTTTTTCTCTCAAGTCTTGTGCTTTCAAGCCTTGTGTCCACAACAACTGCACTTTACGCTCAAATGATGCCGCAGACGGGCGCTGTGCCTTGGAACAGCAATCTGATGATACGTTCCGGCACAGATGGAAACTCATTCGGTGCAGAAACAAAATTTGCCGATTCTTCGGGCGTACCAAGTTTGCTGAAGGATGCTCAAGGTCGTATTCTCGCTGCTTTTCAGTGGTTCCCCGCACCGCTTCGGTCCCAGTATTGGGACAAAGTAGCCGTAAAAATTTCGGACGACAACGGCAAAACATGGTCGCAGCCGCAACCCATTGTCGTCAATGGCTTGCCAAGTACGTATCAGCGCCCGTTCGACCCGACGCTTGCACTGACCGAAGACGGGCGCATTCGTATTTATTTTTCCTCAAGTCCCGGTCCCACAATGATGTTGGATTCGACCGTCGCCACCTATTCGGCTATTTCAACCGATGGTGTAAATTATACCTTCGAGCCGGGCATACGCTTTAGTGCAGTCGGTAGCGGTAAGCCCGTGATAGACCCCGCAGTCTTGCGAATCGGCAAAAAATGGTACTACACCGCCCCAAAGGGCGCACCGCAAGATGGGGCGTATCATGCCACTTCGGACGATGGCTTGGCGTGGACTCGGCGCGGGGATATTCCGTCCGACAGCGCAAACCAATGGACGGGAAATTTGGTGGAATATGGCACGGGAATACGCTTTTACGGAGCAGGCAGGCTGGGCGTGTGGTGGAGCTATTCGGCGGACGGCGCTTCATGGACAAAGCCTATAGCTGCCGGCATTAGCGGCGGTACAGCCATGCCCGCATTCATTCGCGGCGGCGACCCGGCGGTTCTGAAACTTGCCGATAATAATTACCTCTTGATGTATGTCAGTGCGCCCGTGAACCAGATGATGACTGCCGTTGACGGTGCTTCACAGTTTTCGCCCATTCTTCGGATTGCTCCGAACCCCGTGACGGGCACTCTTCGTGTGAATTTTACACTTGCAAAAGCAGAATACATTTCTCTGGAATTATACAATGTACTTGGGCAGCGCACGGCGACACTTTTGCACGGCGATTATGCTCAGGGAGCGCATGAATACTTATTGCAGACCGACAGATTTCCACAAGGTGTATATATTCTCCGTCTTACGACTCCCATTTTTTTCCAAACATCTTCCGTCCTAATCCAATGAAACTCACTGTATCTTCTCTTCGCGCCTGTTCACTCGCACTTGCACTCGTCTGCTTGATGCCGTGCACAAGTATAGTTCATGCACAACAGCCCTACACGATGACCGTTAATTACGCCAACAATCAGCCCTCCACTACGATTGCTGTTTGGACTGTCCGCAGCCTCTCGCTGACGAGTGCTGCGGGTACTTCCATGCCGAGTGGTCTTGCGATTACCTACCGAGCCGCCACAGCATCCACGACAACACTTGCTCTCAGCGCCATTCGTGATATTACCTTCAGTGGCTCGCCACTTTACACGGGCGATACCTTGCGGATTGGGCGCAAAAGTGGCGCGGCGCTCAATATTGCGAGCACAGGCATTCAGAAAATTACCTTTGAAACGCTTCCTACACGAGTGGCGGATGCAAGCGCTGCGAATGCGTACTCCGCGCGAGCATATCCAAATCCTTCCCCGTCTGAGTCCAGCATTGATTTCACCCTTGCCGAGAGCCGTAACATCACCGCTCGCGTGTATGATATGCAAGGACGCGAGCTTACGACGCTTGCGAGCGGCTATTACGCTGCCGGAAAGCAGACCTTGTATTGGAATAGAACCAACACTCAAAGTGCAATCGTTCCAGCGGGAATGTACGTCTGCCGCATCACAAGCGGCGCGGAGGTGCTGGCAGAAACGATGATGGTGCTGTACTAAAGTTTTTACAAACTATTTCGGAAAAAACTCATGAACCTCTTTTCTATTTTCAGACGATGCGTAAGAGCACTTGCAACACCCTTGATTGCTTGCTTTGCAGGGTTGATGTTACCGCAGCAAACCATTGCTCAAACACAAGTTCTCACCGTCCAAACAACGACAAGTTCGCTCAAAACTGCTACCAGCGACGTGAGCGAAATCACATTCGTACCGACTACCCCGACGGCAGATTATCAGACCTTGAGCGGCAAAGAACCAGGCGCACCGCCGGAAAGTCCGGGATTATTTCGCTTACTGACTGCCACATCGCCGGACGGAATCACCTATACCGCTACGAACACGCTTATCATGGATCAAGCGAATGTGCCAGACCTCGTGATGGACGCAAAAGGCTGGATTTATCTTTATTTTGCAGGGGCTGTGCTTGGCACAAAGAAAAATACGGTGGGCGTGGCAATTTCCACTGATGGCGGCAAAACATGGACGTTCAAGAATGTGGCACTTATTGGTAACGAGCAAATTAAGCAATTTGGCGACCCTGATGTTATTATTCTACCCGATGGCAGATTTCGCCTTTTTGTAACCTGCCAGCCAACGCCCGGCGGCAAAATCGGTATTGTCTATGCTGACAGTTTTGATGGAATTACTTTTACCTACAAAGGTGTAGCGGCGGCAGTCGCGGGTGACGATGTGCTTGATTCTTCGACTTTCCTTGTCGGCGACACGTGGCATATGTACACACTGAACAGCAAAAACGTCGTGCTGTGGCATTTTACCTCGAAAGATGCAGCCACCTTCACGCTTCTGGGGCAAGAATCCTTCAAAGCGGGCAATACGGAATATGTGATGTCGAACGGCTATGCACTCAGCAATGGCTCGTACCGTATGATTGGCTTTGCGCTGCCGGAGAAAAACTTTCGCTCTTTCGTCACGACCAATGGCTTGCAATGGACGCTGGAGCCGACGATTCCAATGAAATATACGCCCAATTCGCCCCTAGAAGGCACATACATCAAAGACCCGTCTATTTTGAAAATGCCCGACGGCTCATACTTTATGGTCTATGTTAGCTTGATTCCGTAAAATATTGGGCAAAATGCCCATGTTTACTTGGTTCCACTCACTTCACGCTTGGCATCGTGATAGCACTATTTCAATGTTTGCTATCGCTTACACCGTATCCTTTTTAGGCAATACCTCATGGACACTCTTTCCGTTTCATTCCGTTGCTTGCGCACACTTTGTTGCGTCTTCGTGATAAGTACGCTCTTCGCCGCTTCTGAAGCCGCGGCTCAGTCAACCGTTGCACCGATGCTTGTGGTGCAAACGACAACCAACGCCATTAAAACATCAACCAACGACGTGAGCGAAATAACGTTTGTTCCTGCCACGCCTACGGCAGATTACAAGACCTTGAGCGGAAAAGAACCGGGCGCACCGCCGGAAAGTCCGGGATTATTTCGCTTGCTAACGGCTACATCACCGGACGGAATCACCTACACCGCCACAAACACGCTTATCATGGATCAAGCGAATGTGCCAGACCTTGTGATGGACGCGAAAGGCTGGATTTATCTCTATTTCACGGGTGCGGTGCTGGGTGCAAAGAAAAATGCGATTGGCGTGGCGATTTCCACCGATGGCGGCAAAACGTGGACGTTCAAAAATGTGGCAATGACAGGTAATGACCTCATCAAGCAATTTGGCGATCCCGACGTGGTTATTATGCCCGATGGCAGATTTCGTCTTTTTACGACCTGCCAGCCCGTACCCGGCAGCAAAATCAGCGTTGTCTATGCCGACAGCTTTGATGGTATTACATTTGCCTACAAAGGCATAGCCGCAGCACTCGCAGACGACAATATAGAAGATCCCTCGACGTTTCTTGTCGGCGATGTCTGGCATTTGCTTGTTCTGAACGCTAAAGCCGGCACACAATGGCACTTTACCTCGAAAGACGCAACAGCGTTTACGCTTATTGCGCAGGAATCGTTCAGGGGCGATGGTAAAGAAAACTACATCCTCTCCAACGGCTACACGCTCAGCAATGGCTCGTATCGTATGATTGGCTTTTCTATACCGGAGAAAAATTTCCGCTCTTTCGTTACGACCAATGGCTTGCAATGGAGGCTGGAGCCGACGATTCCAATGAAATATACGCCGGGTTCGCCCGTGGAAGGAACATATATCAAAGACCCCGCTATTTTGAAAATGTCGGATGGAAGTTATTTTATGGTGTATGTGAGTTTGATTCCGTAAAAATTTCTGGTTCTAAGCTAATAGACAAAAAGTTATGGTGTTTGTAGGTAAATGCTTTACAATGTGCATAATTTGGTAACAATTATCCGGCAGTGAACTTATCGTTAATTTTTTCCTCAATCACGGCGGACTGGATGAAATCTCGCTTGAAGGTGGTGCGCAAGTAATCAAAACCGTTACGATGAGCGTGTGAGTTGGAAACGGACTATTTCAAGGGCGCAGCATCTGTGCGGTAATCGCCTCCGCAATTCGCAGCGCTTCCAGCGCTTCGCGGGCGCTTGTGGCGCGGAAAGTGTGTATTGTTCCTGCTTGAACTGCCGCAGCAAAAATCCGCTGTTCCTCGCTAATGGCATTACCTTTAGCAATGATGGGTTGTTCATACCAAATAGAGCGTTTATGCTCGCCGGCATCTATATTTCCCAACATCATAGCGGGTACAATGTCAGGGCGCTGTTCCATGCCTGTTTTGGGTGCTTGTTCGTCGTCGGTGATGTGAAACATTTCCACACTGTTCGCTGCAAAGTCGAGCGACAAATACGCATCGCGCTGAAAAATCCGCATCTTACGCATGGACTTCGCAGAAATACGCGATGCCGTCAAATTTGCCACGCAGCCGTTTTCAAAACGCAAGCGGGCATTTGCAATGTCGGGCGTGTCCGTGAGCACCGCCACGCCGTTTGCATGAACCTCAGCAACGGGCGATTTCACAAGCCACAGCGCAATATCAATATCGTGAATCATCAAATCCAAAATGACCGAAACGTCCGTGGCACGAGGCTTGAACTGTGCCAGACGATGCGCTTCTATAAAAAGTGGCTGGAGGCGCTGCGTGTCAATTGCCGTTAGAGCAGGATTGAAGCGCTCTACATGACCGACGTGTATGATAAGTCCACGATCTTGTGCGATTTCCGCAAGTTGCTCACCTTCTTCAACACTGGTTGTGATGGGCTTTTCAATAAAGCAGTGCTTGCCAGCTTGCAAACACTCCTCCGCAATAGCAAAGTGCGTGGAAGTAGGCGTGGCAATTGTAACAGCATCGGCTTCAGCAAGCGCTTCGGCAAGGCTTTGGGCAACGCGCAAAGGCTTTGCGTTGGGGAATTCTTGTGCCAATTTGTTCGCCAGCGCTTCTGAGCGCTCACTGTCGGCATCGTAGAGCGCCACAAGTTCAGAAGCATCCTGCTGAAGCCAAAGTCGTGCATGAATTACCCCCAAGTGCCCGGTTCCGATAACGGCTATGCGAGGTGTGGTCATTGGTTCAGGGGCGTTTGGGCGGTATATTGTTTCTCGTAGTATTCTTTGTATGCACCCGAACGCACGTTTGCAAGCCATTCTGCATTTGCCAGATACCACTCGACGGTCTTTTTCATACCACTCTCAAACGTCTCTTTTGGTTTCCAGCCGAGTTCGCTCTCAATTTTGCTAAAGTCAATCGCATAACGGCGGTCATGTCCGGGACGGTCGGTAACGTACTGAATGAGCGTTTCGGGCTTATTGAGCGTCCGCAGAATTGTCTTGACAACTTCAATGTTCGGCTTTTCCGATGCGCCACCCGCATTATACGTTTCGCCCACGCGCCCGCGCTCGTACACCGCCCAAATCGCAGCGCAGTGGTCTTCCACATAAATCCAATCGCGGACATTCATGCCATCGCCATACACAGGAAGCGGCTTGCCGTCAAGCGCATTAGCAATCATAAGCGGAATGAGTTTTTCGGGGAATTGATACGGACCATAATTATTCGAGCAGCGTGTTGTCAGTGCCGGAAGCCCGTGGGTGTGCACAAATGCCCGCACGAGCATATCCGATGCGGCTTTGGAGGCGGAGTACGGCGAGTTGGGCTGCAAGGGTGTTTCTTCGGTAAATAACCCCTCTGCTCCTAACGAACCATAGACTTCATCCGTCGAAACCTGCACATAGCGCCCTAGTTTCAGAGTTTTTGCGACTTCCAAAAGAGCCAGTGTTCCCTGCACATTCGTATCCACAAAGGGCGCAGCGCTCATAATGGAGCGGTCAACGTGGGATTCTGCGGCGAAATTGATAACACCCGTCACGTTGTAAAGGCGGCACACATATTCGACGAGTTCTTTATTCTGAATTGCCCCATGAACGAAGTGATAACGCGGGTTGCCCGGGGGGATACCTCGAAGGTTTTCGAGATTACCGGCGTAGGTCAGCGAGTCAAGATTGACAATGGCGTGGGGCGTATTGGCAAGCATATAATGGACAAAATTTGAGCCGATAAAGCCCGCGCCACCTGTGACAAGAATGGTTTCGTGCATTGATAGAGGAAATGATAAAGAAAATAGTAGAATTCAGTGTAGTCAAAAGCGAGTACCGCAAAAATACGGGATTCTTGCATACCATTCAAATCTTGAGTTCAAGAGCAGCATCAATAATGCAATTTTACCCCCACAAACTCCGCGCACCATGGAACACAAGCAGTGATGCACCATACGCCATCAGCAACGTATAGCCAAAGGCAAGTACGGGATATTTCCACGACCCTGTTTCCCGCTTCATCACAGCAATAGTGGACATACACTGCAAGGCATAGACGTAAAAGACCAGAATACTGAGCGCTGTGGGAAGTGAAATTGCGCTTCGGAGCACTGTACGCAGGTTTTCGTCGCTCTCCGACACATCTACGCTATAGACTTGCCCCATCACCGATACAAAGACTTCGCGGGCAGCAAAACTCCCTAAAACGCCGATGGTTACTTTCCAATCAAAGCCAATAGGTGCAAAGACTGGCTCCAGTGTTTTGCCAATAGTGCCAAGAGCGGAGTGTTCGAGTTGTAGGCTTGCCGCTTGAATCGGTGAGGCTTCCGGCGGCGCTTGATGCTTGGGAAATTCCCCTAAAGCCCAAAGAATAATGGACAGCGTGAGAATAGTCGTTCCGGCGGAGGTGAGAAACTGCTTGGTGCGATGGAAAAGCGTCAAAAAAACGCTGCGCCACGTAGGAAAACGATACGGCGGCAGTTCCATCAAAAATGGCAATTTCGTGCCTTGAAACATCGTTACTTTGAAAACCTTTGCCACAAGAAGCCCAGACAGCCCGCCTAGAAAGTACAACCCCATCAGTACCAGCCCTTGCAGGCTCAGGAAGCCGCCGAGCATCGTTGGCGGCACAAATGCCGTGATGAGCAGCACATAGACCGGCAAACGAGCCGAGCACGTCATCAAGGGCGTTATGAGAATGGTTGTCAGCCTGTCTTTTTCGGAAGCAATAATTCGTGCCGACATAATGCCCGGAATGGCGCAAGCAAAGGAGCTCAAAAGCGGAATAAATGACCGACCTTGCAAGCCGAATACGCCCATTACTCTATCCACCATAAAAGCAGCACGGGCAAGATAGCCAAAGTCTTCCAGAAGCGTGATGAAGAGCGTCAAAATGAGTATTTGCGGCAGAAACACAACCACCGCGCCAACACCTGCTATCACGCCGCGCGACAGTAAATCCTGTGCAACGCCTGCCGGAAGAACGGCATCCACAAGATTTTGTAACGAGCCAAATCCTGCTTCAATAGCATCCATCACGGGTGTAGCCCAAGCAAAAATTGATTGAAAAAACAAGAGCATCACGGCAAGAAAGACGACAGGTCCGGCAACGGGGTGCAGAAAAACTGCGTCCAGCTTTGTTGTCAAAGAGTCCAGTTCCGGCATACGCGCTACTTCTCCGGCAAGCGCTCGCGCCCATTGATACTGTGCTTCGATACCTTCGCTTACAGGAATCTGATTTTCTGCGGCTTCCGGGCGAGAGAAGCCTCTGAGTGCAATATGCTCACGTAATTCTTCCAACCCGATACCTTTATGCCCCACGATTCCGACAATAGGCACACCAAGCGCTTGCTCCATCGCAATATCATCGAAGACCCCGCCGCTTGCTTTGATGCCGTCTATCATGGTAACGGCGACGACGGTCGGGATGTTCAGCGCGGCAAATTGGGCATAGAGAAAAAGGCTTTTTTCAAGATTTGTGCCTTCCATGACAAAGACCACTGCATCTGGCTTCGGCAGTGCATCGTGTTCGCCGTGCAGAACGGTGACGGAAAGCGCTTCATCGGGAGTTTTCGGGGTCAGGCTATACATTCCCGGAAGGTCGAAAAGACGTGTCGTGGTTTTGTCAATGTGAACCTCGCCGCTTTTGGGTTCGACGGTAACGCCCGGAAAATTGCCAACCTTTTGGCGCATTCCGGTCAGAGCATTAAAAATTGTGGATTTACCGCAGTTTGGAGTACCGACGAGGGCAGCAGTCAGGCGTGGTGTGTGGGAAGAAACAGCATCAAGAATAGAGGGCATACAGGCAGAGAGATAAATCGTCTTGCGAAGCGTTTGAAAGATTCTTACGCAATACGCTCCAACAACATATGGGTAACTTCATTCGGGCGCAAAACTATACGCGAACTGCGAAACTGAATTTCCACAGGACCATTGAAAGGAGCTTTGCGCAAAAGCCGAATAATCGTACCCGGAATAAGCCCAAATTCTCGAAGGCGCTCGGTAAAAGAATCATGCTGTGTGTAGGTAACAATGCGGGCTTTGGAACCGACAGGAATTTCGTTCATAGTTGGGGTAGCGTGAAATAATGTTGGGAGAAGAAACTCACACGTACTAACTTAAACTAAATCTAAATAACGAACAAGAAAAATGTTAAACCCGAACTATGAAAGCGTCGAACAATTTGCCAAAACAACACTTACGCACTATACTAAAAGAACGCCGCGCTCAACTAACCACACAAGAACGTACGAAACGAAGCACAATAATATCTGACGTGGTACGCTCTCATGCGTGGTGGAAAAAATCCCAGACGGTGCATATTTACTGCTCATTTGGAGCGGAGGTACAAACGCAAGGGTTGATACAGAGCGCCTTTGATGAACAGAAGTGTGTAATTGTACCGATTGTTTCTCCGGCAAGCAATCGTTTGGAGCATCGCATTATCACCTCTCAAACACGCTTTGAGGCTGATTCTTTTGGTATTCCCACTCCACAACACGACCTCAGCGATACTCACAACAGCATCACACCTGCCATCCTTACCGCCATGCCTTGCGATTGTGTCATTGTGCCGCTTTTGGGCTTTGATGCGGCATTAAATCGTATCGGTTATGGAAAAGGCTATTACGACCGTTTTCTTCAAGAGCTTCTCGCGGAATCCTACGCGAGACCGCACCTCATCGGTCTTGCCTTCCAATGCCAATTTGTTGAAGAAGGTATCAGTGCTGAGGTGCATGATATTGGGTTGGATGCGGTGATAACGGAGGATGGTACGGTTACCGATGCTGTATGGGCATCTCCTTCATAGCACCGCGATTCGTACTGCCTTTGGGGGTGTAAATCCATTTATCAATCGGAATAATACACACCTCATCAAGCAAGTCCTTCGGTAGTGGCAAGCACTCAAGTACGGATTCCCGCAGTTGCTCGCTTGTCCGCATTGGAGCATCATTGCGAAAGGCAAGGTAAATAGTGCAGCGCTCGCCATCAGGTGAAAAAATCATAACTTCCGTACAACCTTCTATGTGGCTTCGGAGTATCACTTCCCACTCCGGCACAGGAATAAAGCGCCCATTGGCAAGTTTGAATGTGTCGTCAGCACGTCCGACAAAGATATATCCTTTGGCTGCCGTGTCGGTGCTTGTTTTTACGTAATCGCCCGTATTTATCCACCGCTCTGCCGCATATCGTACCAATCCTTGTTCCGTCCACAATCCTGTATGCGCATTTTCGCCGCGAAACTCTAGCACGCCCTCGGCACTCATGCGAGTTTCACAACCCAGTGCCTGCCCCAAATAATGCTCCTGCCACACGCCCGGCTCTCCAAGTGTGATTCCGGGCGATGCCTCCGTTTGTCCATAGCCCACGCGCAAGCGAGTTGTACGGAGAAATGCAGCAAGTTCGCCATTCACAGGCGCACCACCAATAACGCCTCCTTGCAAACTGCGCAAAAAAGCACGTCCTTCTGCCAACGCTGCCAGACGCTTGACCTGAAGGGGCACAAATGAACAATGAGTAATATGATGCTCCTCTGCTAAACGAAGAATCTGCCGAATGTCACGCCCGCCGCTACTATCACGAACAATTTCGGCTCCGGCAAAAAAGGCTGTGAAAAAATCAATAACCAAGCCAAACGCATGATGAAGCGGTAAAAGAGACATCACCCGTGCTGCACTGTACGAGCTTTCATGCACGTCCACCAAATTCAGAATCGGCAAATGGCTATCAATAACGCTAAAGATATTGCGCTCCGACAAGGCAATCCAGCGTGGCGTGCCGGAAGTACCAGAACTTGCCAAAAGCAAGCAAACATCAGGTGTTGCAACGGATTCCCCTGAATTACATTTTCTCAGACCTTTTTCATTTATCACCGCCTTCGCAGAAAAAAATATCGCTAAAGCCTGTATATCACTTGTGGGAGGGGCAAGTGCGACGGTGCAACCCTGCCAAAGAGCGGCGAACATCCATGCAAGATAGTCGCGGTGAGCAGGAAGCTGAAGAACAATGCGGTCTCCGACAGAAATATCCGCATCGCGCAGTAGCTGTAAATGCTCTCGCACCTGATACCATAAGGAGGCAGCAGGTAACACACCTTCACTGTCCACCCAAAGCGGGTACGGCTGCTCGAAAAGACGCTCACGGAGACGCTTCTGCCAAAGTGAATAGTGATGCGGCATAAATTATGCTCTGTATGCAAAAAACGGCTATCGGAGAAGTCCGACAGCCGCAGGAATAATACATTATTTCGTCAAGGTCTGAATCAGCGTTTTTTGACAAATACCCAGTTGGTCTTTGTTGCTCCATCGCGGTACATCTGGATTTGTACGTTAGTGGGGCGCATTTTGTAGGTAAAGGTGTAGGGAAGGGCGACGTTGAGACTATTGGCAGCAACACCATCCTTGAATCGCCCGAAGAAAAGGCGGTTGTTGGTGCAAGGGGCTACTTGGGTAAAGAAATTTTTGCCTTCGGCATCTTTTGGGGCTACACCCGCAAGTTCGGATTCGTATTTGTTGTAAAGCTGGATAACACCTGCGTCATCCACTTTGACAATGCCGAAATCAAGAGTATCTGCTTCTGTGCGGTGAAGTGTTGCTAATTTTTGCAAAACACTATCAGGAACAAAACTCGCCATAATAGTTCTCCTGTGGTGAAAAGTTTATTGGTAAAATCGTGAATTTCCGTGTTATGCTCTTGGTTCTGCATAGAGAACATTCAACTGCTCTTCAAGACTACGAATCATTGCTATCACATCTTCAGCACTTGATACGCCGATTTCTTTTTCCAAAAGCTCTTTCTCTGCGTACAACGCGCTGAGTTGCTCATCAAAGCCCTGAATGACCGTTGTAGCCAGTTCTGTATCCATAACGTTTCCTTGGTTATTGAATATGACGAAAAAAATAAATGTCAATTGCGAAAGTACCAAAAAAAAACATGAGACGGCAAGCATTGATGCTTAACCGCCTCATATTTTTTCATGCGTTTCGCTTATCGGACAACAAACACAGCTTAGGTGCCTGCGTTGTAGTCGCTGATGTAGGAAAGCTGCTCTTTTGTGAGTTTATCCATAGACATACCCATTGTTTTGAGCTTTGTTTCCGCGATAAATTCATCTTGTTTCTCGTCAATATCGAGAACTTGGTTCGGAAGTTTCTTGCCTGCTTTGTATGCCTCAGCCAATTTGAGATGGCACATAAGTTGGTTCGAGAAGGACATATCCATCACTTCTGACGGATGACCTTCAGCAGCAGCCAAGTTCACGAGACGACCTTCTGCCAAAACGAAAATTTTGTTGCCGTTTTTGAGCGTGTATTCTTCGCAATTCGGGCGGATGGTGCGCTTGCTTTTGGAAATTGAAGCCAGCTCTTCAAGATTGATTTCCGCGTCGTAGTGACCGGTGTTGCAAACGATAGCCCCGTCTTTCATTGAAAGGAAGTGGCGTTTGCGGATGATGTCTTTTACACCGGTCGCGGTGCAGAAAATATCGCCTTCTTTTGCAGCATCGTCCATAGACATAACGCGATAGCCTTCCAAAATACCTTTCATTGCTGAGGTTGCTTTTACTTCAGTAATAACGATATTGGAACCCATGCCTTTAGCGCGTTTCGCAACGCCCTGCCCGCAATGTCCGTGACCTGCCACAACAAATGTTTTGCCCGCAAGCATAACGGATGTAGCGCGAAGAATACCGTCCAAGGTGGACTGACCAGTGCCATAAACGTTATCAAAATCCCATTTGGTGATAGCGTCATTTACGGCATACACGGGATAGTAAAGTTTGCCAGCGGCTGCGCGAGCACGAAGGCGCTGAACGCCTGTAGTCGTCTCTTCGGTACCGCCGATAACTTCTTTGCGAGCATAATCAGCATATTTCTCGTGAACAGTGTTGATGAGATCGCAGCCGTCGTCAAGCGTCAAATTCGGCTTGAGGTCAATCGTGCGCTCAATGCACCAGTAGAAATCTTCGTGATTGCCATACCATGCAAAGATAGAAATACCACCTTTTGCAAGAGCTGCCGCAACGGGGTCATTGGTAGAAAGCGGGTTGCAACCTGACCAAGATACTTCTGCGCCAAGAGCCGCAAATGTCTCTACAAGCACTGCTGTTTCTTTCGTTACGTGCAAGGAACCTGCAAGACGCAAGCCTTTGAGCGGTTGCGATTTTTTGTAGGTATCACGGATGTGCATCAGCACGGGCATACGGGATTCTGCCCACTGAATGAGTTTACGACCTTCTTCGGCAAGCCCGATGTCGCGGACGCAGTATTTGCCCGGAACTTCGCTAAAGCTGCCTTTGCCTTTTTTCGCAGGGATAGCTGCTTTTCCTGTCGGTTTTGCAGCTACTTTTGCTGCGCCGTTGGTGTGTGTGCCATTTTTATGAGCACCGTTTTTTGCTGCCGGTTTAGCGGCTGCTTTTGCTACGACTTTAGCGGCAGGTTTTGCTGCTTTCTTTGCCGGAGCTTTTTTGGTTGTTGTTGCCATTGTTGTACAAAAAAAAATGAAAAAGATAACGTTAGAAATCTGTATTAATACCGTAATTGCTGTAAATAGCCATTGAGGGACAAAAAGTTATCAGCTGCTTTTTTTAATTCCGTTGCGGCATGATCCCAAAAGAGAACATGAACTTCAAAGTTTTTTGCTTTAAGATTATTTACGACAGGAACATAATCTGCATCACCCGCCATAAGGATAAAAATATCTCCAGGCGCGGCAATAGTGAGCATATCTTCGGTAATATTCATCACCATCGTAGAATCTACTCCCTTTTCTTTATTGCGTTGATTGCGGTCTAAAATGGTTAAATCAAACCCCGAGCTTTGCGCAGCCTTCCAGACGGAATCGCTTTCCGGCGGACGTGAGCCGTAAAATCGCGCAACTTTGATGGGGGCATGATTCGCAATGGCAAGCGCTTGACCAAAGTCTAACTTGAAGGATTGGTCAAATGTTTTGGTATCAGTTGCCTCCCATACATCAAGCGCCAGACCTTTGTTGACGGCGCTTACTTTTTTGCCTTCAATCCAAAGATTAGAATTATCCAAATAAATCAGTGCGCTCACAGCAATCTCTCCAAGTAAATTGATTATGCAATTTTCTTAAACACTTCAACAAGGTCTAATTGTTCCCATGGGAATTCGTTACGACCAAAATGTCCGTAGGCGGCAGAAGCGCGATAAATCGGACGGCGCAGATTGAGGCGCTTAATAATACCCGCTGGTGTGAGGTCAATGTTCTTACGAATAAAGTCACTCATTACGTTGCCCGCAATTTTGCTGGTGCCGTGTGTATTGACGTGAACCGATACGGGCTGCGCAACGCCAATAGCGTAAGAAACCTGAATCGTACACTCTGTTGCCAAACCAGCCGCAACAATATTTTTTGCCAAATGCCGCGCAGCATATGCAGCCGAGCGGTCAACTTTGGTTGGGTCTTTGCCGGAGAACGCACCACCGCCGTGAGGAGCTTTACCACCGTAGGTGTCCACGATGATTTTGCGTCCTGTCAAGCCCGTGTCGCCGTGCGGACCACCGATGACAAACTTACCTGTTGGATTGATATGGTATTTCGTGTTATCGTCGAGCAAATCCGCCGGAATGACGTGCTTAATCACGTGATTGAACACATCATCGGTAATTGTTTTATTCGCCGCATCGGGGTCGTGCTGCGTAGAAACGACAATAGCATCAACGCGCTTTATCGTGTTGTCGTCGTTATACTCAAGCGTCACCTGTGATTTTGCATCGGGACGCAAATAGGGCATTTGGGACGGGTGATTTTTACGAATTTCCGCCAGTTTATGAACAATTTTGTGTGCAAAGGTAATCGCCGCCGGCATGAGCTCCGGTGTTTCGTCACACGCATAGCCGAACATCATACCTTGGTCGCCTGCACCGCCCGTATCAACGCCTTGCGCGATGTCGGGAGATTGACGGTTAATCACATTCACCACTGCACAAGAATCACAATCGAAGCGATATTCTGCTTTTGTATAGCCAATGTCGCGGATAACGCCGCGCACAAGGTCTGGCAGGTCAATATAGGTGGTGGTGGTAATCTCGCCGCCCACAACAATCAAGCCCGTTGTAGCAAAAGACTCACAAGCAACGCGCCCGGTGGGGTCTTGTGCTAAGACGGCATCAAGGACGGCATCGGAGACTTGATCGCAAATCTTGTCGGGATGACCTTCGGAAACGGATTCGGATGTAAAGAAATACGACATAACGAAAAATAAACGTGGAAGAAAAGTTGTAAGGTTATTTCAAATTGCTAAAGCATCAGTTCTTACGGGGTACTGAAATCAACTTCGCTGGAATCACCAACGTTGATGCGGCGAAAATTGCCGCGTACCTGCGCATTATTTCCAACGATTGATCGGTCAAGCATTGATTGGTCAACCGTGGCATAATCACTGATAATTGAATCGCGGACTATGGAATTAAGTACCATTGCGCCCTCAGCTACTGTTGCAAATGGACCGACGACGGAGCGCTCCACAACTGCGCTTGGTGAGATATACACCGGCGGAATGATAATCGTATCAGTACATTCCCGTGACAGTGGCTTGCGTTCAAGTAGATAGCGGTTTGTGGCAAGCATCGTTTCCGGCTTGCCGCAATCGTACCACCCTTCGACAGGGAAAGTCGTAAATTGCTCACCTTCGTCAATCATGCGCTGGAGCGCATCGGTGAGCTGGTATTCGTCGCGGGTGCGAATGTTATTTGTAACAATGTAATCAAGGCATTTTGCCAAAAGTTGCGGCTTTTTGATGTAGTACAAACCAACAATGGCAAGGTTAGTCGGTGGTACTTCAGGCTTTTCGACAAGTTTAGCCACAAATTGATTGTTTGTGTCTATTTCCACCACCCCGAATCGCCGTGGGTCTTCCACTGTTTTTACGCCCAAAGCGCTGTGTTCGGACTGTAATACTTCGCCCAGTGCCACATCAAAAATGGTATCGCCCAAAATAATAAAGAGCGGGTCATCGGTAAAGGTGTGCCGTGCAAGCCAGAGAGCGTGACCCAAACCTTTGAGTTCGGATTGCTCCACAAAATCGAATTTGAGTGAGTAATTTGTTGTAACGTACTGCTCAACTAGCTCCTTCATGTAGCCGGTAATGATAGTTGCTTCTTTGAAGCCCTGCTGCACAAGTTCATCAAGAATATGTCCGAGAATAGGCTTACCTGCTACGTTCAGTAGGACTTTGGGGAGGGTGTATGTGTGAGGACGCAAACGGCTGCCGACTCCGGCAACGGGTATGATTGCTCGCATGAATGTCTTTCTTTCAAGCCTTATTATCAAAGGGCTGAATGAACTGCATTTGAAATAAATGAACAAGTAAAGCCCCAAATATACAACTTTTTCAGCACTTTGCATAATTTTCACAGAGATTTCTTGTTGAAGCACTATTTTCGATATTTCATCATCTCTTTTCATTAGCGAATGGTCAACATCTAAGAACCTCATTTCATCTTGTCTTGTGGCTTATCTTTTTGAGTGTTGTGTATATTTTTCTTTTGTAACACGCACAAAAAGCATATATTTGAAGTCTTTCGGTAAAATTTCTGTTGTCTTTACCTCAACGCTTGTAGGAACACGCCTCGCAATCGCTATGTTGATTATCTCTATCAAAGGTCTGTCTGACGGGCAATATCCTGTTGAAGCCTCTGCTGATTGCTCAGAAATCGATCACATTTTTGAGGAGTTTTTTGGAACACTTCGCGTGAGCGGGACTATGCGTAAGCATGGAAAACGCTACCTATTTGACCTTATAGCAGAAGCACCAGCTCATCTTCTCTGCGACGTTTCGGGGGAAGAATTTGAAGAGATAATTAGCGCCGAGTTTTCGCTGGAATATATTGCAAACACGATGCTTGCAAATTTCCATGCTGATAAAGAAGACATAGAGCCACCATACTACATCCGTGAGGACGACACAAAAATAGATATTACCGACGAAGTGCGGCAAGAGATGGGAATAAACTTACCCCTCAAGCGCACCGCACCGCAGTATCGAGACAAAGAATTTGCTGATATTTTTCCTGATTTTAGCGAAAAGCATACGCTTTCTTCAGAAGCAATAGACCCACGCTGGGCAGCACTACAAAGCATTACCTTTGACAAAAAACAACGCTGATACATAAACAAACAACATTCTTACTTTCACACTCGATTTTTTAGGATACGACAATGCCTAATCCCAAACGCAGACACTCGAAATCTCGCAGCGCAAAACGCCGCACCCACTATAAAGCTGTCGCTTCCACATTGGTGGAATGTCCGAACTGCAACGAGCAAAAACTTGCTCACGCTGCTTGCCCTTCATGTGGTTACTACAATGGTCGTAGCGTTGTTCGCGTGAGCGACGACGCGGCGGCAGAGTAATTGCCTCACAAGAGAGCACAAAAACGCTCGCCAATGACTATGACATTTTTACGGGAACAGACTATGTGACTTTTGCACAGATGTTTGTTCCCGTACTTTTTCGGGGTAAAATTTTCTTTTTTGCTCTCGCTTGGTTTGCGTATTTTCTCGGCTTCATAACTTTGTCCCGTTTGTTCAGGAATCACGATTTTGGAGCAAGACTATGGCTCAGTCACCAACAGTTCGTATTATTCTCGACGCTATGGGCGGCGATTTTGCCCCACAAAACGAGGTGCTGGGCGCAATAGCAGCCATGGAGCACTTCAAGACGAACAATATTAATGCCGAAGTTGCCTTTGTCGGACGCGAAAAAGATATTCGCTCTGCTCTGGCGCAGCACGGCGCATCAGGGGCAGACTTCCCGATAATCCATGCCGACGATGTTGTGACAATGGAAGACGAACCTGCCGTTGCTTTTCGTAAAAAGCGTGGCTCGTCGCTATACATTGGTCTGCAACAGCACGCCGAGGGCTATGCGCAAGCGTTTGTCTCTGCCGGAAACACGGGGGCTGTCATGTCCCATTCCACCTTGCTTCTTGGGCGAATCAATGGCGTAAGTCGCCCCACCATTGGCACATTTCTTCCCACCACCGAAGCACGTCCGACGCTTCTTGTTGATGCAGGCGCAAATGTGGATTGCAAGCCGAAACACCTATACGAATTTGCCGTGATGGGCAGTATTTATGTGCGGCAGATACTAGGCTTTGAGCATCCGCGCGTAGGCTTGCTCAACGTCGGTGAGGAAGAAATCAAGGGCAATGAGGTTGCTGTCGAAACGCTTGGGCTTCTGAAAGCAAGCAACCTCAATTTTATTGGTAATATCGAAGGACGTGATATTCTCATTGGCTCGGCTGACGTGGTTGTCTGCGACGGCTTTGTAGGGAATATCGTTCTTAAATTTGCCGAAAGTATGCTCACTTTTCTCAGGGCGAAATTTACATCGTATGCAGACAAAAGCCTGGGCAATAAGATAATGATGGGAGTAGCCAGACCAGCGCTCAAAGGCGCTTTGACAGGCATGAACTACGAAGAATACGGAGGCGTACCGCTTTTGGGCGTAAACGGCGTAAGCATCATCGGGCATGGTAAATCTACGCCGCTCGCACTCAAGAACATGATTCTCCGCGCTGAAGAAGTTGTTCGCAAAGAAGTCAATATTAGCATCGAAAATGCTCTTAATCCGCCTGCTCTCGCTTCACAACCCCAAAAAGCATAAACCTGAATTCCATGAAAAAAGCCGTCATTACTGCCGTCGGGCATTACGTTCCCGACAATGTTATCACCAACAAGTATTTTGAAGAGCGCATGGACACAACCGACGAGTGGATTACTACTCGAACGGGTATTCGAGAGCGCCGCTACGCACCTGACGATATGGCGACATCTGATATGGGCGTTCGTGCTATCGAAGACTGTTTGAAAATGCGCGGCATCGACAAAGATGAAATAGATTTTATCATTTGCGCCACTGTTACGCCTGACCACGTATTCCCTGCCACAGCGTGCCTTATCCAGCACAAACTCGAAATGAAACATCCCAAAATATGGGGCTTTGATATTTCGGCTGCGTGTTCGGGATTCATTTTTGCGCTGGAAACCGCTCGCCGCCTGATTGAGTCCGGCGGCTCGAAAAAGGCGATTGTAGTCGGTGCTGATAAAATGACGGCAATCGTTGACCCGCTAGACCGCGCGACGTGCATTATCTTCGGTGACGGTGCAGGAGCAGTCTTGCTGGAAGCCAGTGATGACGATAATGTTGGCATCATTGATTCCGTACTGCACGTGGACGGAAGCGGTCTGCCACATCTCCATATGAAAGCCGGCGGCAGCGCAATGCCCGCCTCTCACGAAACGGTTGACAAGCGCTTGCATTATGCTTATCAAGAAGGGCAGCACGTTTTCAAGTCAGCCGTCAAAAGCATGGCTGATGCGACCTCAGATGTCATGCAACGCAACAATCTTACAGGTAGTGATGTGGCTTGGCTTGTGCCGCATCAAGCGAATATGCGCATTATCGAAGCAACGGCAAACCGTATGGAACTCGACAAAGAGCGCGTTATGATTAACATTCAGCGCTATGGAAATACGACAGCAGGCACAATTCCAATCTGCCTTTCCGAATGGCAAAAAGAAGGTAAAATTAAGTATGGAGACAATATGATTTTAGCTGCCTTTGGTGGTGGTTTCACTTACGGCGCAATGTACCTGAAATGGGGGATAAAATAATGGCAACAGCACTCGTTTTTTCCGGTCAAGGCTCGCAGTATGTCGGTATGATGCGAGATTTGACAGAGACATTCCCTGAAGCAAAACAGATGCTCGCCGAAGCAGATAGCATCATGGGCACAAGCCTTAGTACGATTTGCTTCGATGGTCCAGCCGAAACGCTCAAGGAAACTCGCTACACGCAGCCCGCGCTCTTCGTACACGAAGCAATATTAGCAACGCTGCTCAAAGAAAAAGTGACATTTCATGCGGCTGCCGGACACTCGCTTGGCGAATACTCGGCACTTTTTGCTGCCGGAGTGGTAGATTTCGCCACAGGTCTAGGTCTTGTTAAATTGCGCGGTGAACTGATGTTTCGCGCCGGAGAGACTCTTCCCGGCACAATGGCTGCCGTTGTGGGCATGGACGATGAGAAGGTGCGCGAACTCTGCGCCTCGCTCACCAATAGCAACGATATTATTGTCGCCGCAAATTTCAATTCACCCGGACAGGTCGTGATTTCCGGCAGCGCAGAATATCTTCGCTCAAAAATGCCCGATTTCAAAGCCGCCGGAGCAAAAATGGTGAAAGAGCTTCCCGTCAGCGGCGCGTTTCATTCGCCACTGATGCAAAGCGCTCAAAATGAACTCGAAAAAGCTATCTACGCAGCCACCATGCACGATGCAAAGGTGGAAGTCTATGCAAACGCCCTTGCCAAGCCACTTCGCAAAGCGGACGAGATTCGTGCCGCACTTGTGCAACAGCTCACTGCGCCCGTTCTCTGGACGCAGAGTGTTCAGGCTATGCAGGCATCGGGCGTAGATACATTCATTGAACTTGGTCCCGGAAATGTTTTGCAAGGTCTTGTAAAACGCATCGTGAGCGGCACGGTAAGTATTAGCGGCGTTGATACCGCAGAGCACGTCAAAGCACTTTTGTCCTAAATCTTCACGATTATGAAAACACCTGAACAATGCGAAAATATAGCGGAAATCCGCACGGAGATTGACCGTATTGACCGCAATATTGTTGCGGCTCTCGGCGAGCGCTTGAAGTATGTTCGTGCGGCTTCGCAGTTCAAAACGAGCGAAGCAAGTGTTCGTGCTGTCGAACGTGTGCGCAATCTTTTGGAACAGCGCCGTGCGTGGGCTTCCGAAGAAGGCTTAGACCCCGAAGTGGTCGAAAAAATGTACCGTGATTTACTCAGTTTCTTCATTGAATCGGAGCTGAACGACTGGAAATCTACCAAAGAATAATCGTTGTCAATCTTTTTACTCCATTTTTCTGTTATGACTAAACTTTCCGGCAAAATAGCCCTCGTTACGGGCGGTTCGCGCGGCATTGGCGAGGCGATTGTCCGTCGCTTGTCCGCCGAGGGCGCGACGGTGTACTTTACCTATAACTCCAGTCCTGACAAAGCATCGGTGCTTGCACAAGAACTCAGTGCATACGCAGTACAGGCAGATGTGGCAAATGCAGATTCGGTGACCAATCTTATTAAAACGGTGCTTGAGCACCCTGCCAACACGGCGAAGCGCATTGATATTCTTGTCAATAACGCTGGTATTACGAAAGATACACTCGTCCTACGCATGAGCGAAAGCGATTGGGATTCGGTGATTGACACTAACCTCAAGGGCGCATTTCTCACGAGCAAAGCCGTTTGCAAGCCCATGATGAGCCAGCGAGCAGGCAAAATCATCAATATCGGCTCCATTGTCGGCATCACGGGCAATGCAGGTCAAGTGAACTATGCTGCTTC
This sequence comes from uncultured bacterium, assembly GCA_937899715.1. Taxonomy (GTDB): domain Bacteria; phylum Bacteroidota; class Ignavibacteria; order Kapaibacteriales; family UBA4661; genus PH2015. The sequence goes on from CALCNX010000029.1 coordinate 103,179, forward strand.
CAAAGCAGGACTTATCGGACTGACAAAATCCTTTGCGAAGGAATTGTCGTCTCGAAATATTTTAGTAAATTGCGTTGCTCCGGGCTATATCGACACGGATATGACTGCCAAAATTAGCGACGAGCAGAAAAAAGCTCTTCAAAGCAGCATCCCGCTTGGTCGCACAGCGCAGCCGGCGGAAATTGCTTCGGTGGTAGCGTTTCTTGCTTCTGATGATGCGTCGTATATTACCGCACAGACTATCGTAGTAGATGGCGGCTTGGCGGCATAACTCAAGAGTTTATCAATGAAATTGCAAACACAATTAGTTCAATTATATTAATCACTTTTTGTTCACCTTTTTAAGGTTTTCAGTATGTCTATCGCAGAACGCGTTAAGAAAATCATTGTTGATAAATTGGGCGTTGAAGAAACCCAAATCACGGACGACGCATCGTTTACCAACGATTTGGGTGCTGATTCGCTCGACACCGTAGAACTCATCATGGAGTTTGAAAAAGAGTTCAATGTTACCATCGAAGACAGCGATGCAGAGAAAATCCAAACCGTTATCGACGCGGTGAAATATCTCGAATCCAAAGCAAAATAATCTCGCTGCCTCATAGCAATTTGTAAACTTTCCAAGTCGTAGAATGACTTCTTGTCTTTCTTGCGGCTTGGAAAGTTTTATTTTTTCTGTGCGGGCATACTGATTTCAGATATTTGGCTAATCGCCGGAGCAAAAGCCGAATCATGGCAAGTTCAACGAAAGCTTGCTGAGATTGTGGTAATCGTTCATAATCGTTGCGGGCTTATTTTGTTTTCTGCCGTTAGCCTGCTCCAACCTTATTCAATCCCTTCGTTATCATCATTGTTCTGACGAGAAGCAAGTTTTTGTACGCTTTTCAGGGCTTTCTTTTCTTCACTGTGTAAACGGCGTTGTACTTTTTTAATGCCTTCGTCGGGAGGTAAGTTTTTCGGACGAATTCCACGCTCAAGAAGTGCCTTGCGAACAGTGCTGTTACTGGCTTCATGCTCTTTTGAAACAGCATTTTCGCCGTGAATGTCGTCTTTTTTAATGTTGAAATTCGTAATCTCGTTGGCAAAATCTTTGGCTTTTATCGTAATTGTCGGCAAAAGTCTGCCAAAGGGCGTGAATCCGGCACGTTCAGCTTTTGCTTCATGTCTTTCGTTGTGTAGCCGCCAAACAGCACCTTGTCACCTTTGCTGCGAATCCGCGCAAAATCTTGTTCATCAACACCTTTTTCGTAGATGATACCGGAAAGTTCTTTCTCCGAGAGTGATAGCTTTTCTCGTGCCTGCAAACGCTCAATTTCCTTGATACGTGCCTCCAACAGCTCTTGTTTACGGGTCTGCACGGCAAAGTAGCCCATCGCAAATGCTATCTGCTCTTTGCGGGGGGCGCCGTTTTGGGCAATCAAATAACACGCATACCGTGTCAATACTGTATCGTCAATTTCACGCTCAGTGCCGAAGCCGAGTTCGACCATTTTCCTGACGTCAGGAAAATGCTTTTTCACCAACGTAAAGCGCATGATGAAGAGATGTTTGATACATGAACTATTTCATGTATATTTGCCGATGTAAGTCTGCGTTGCATGAATTCCGACTCCATGTCGTCGAAGGGTATCCTTCTTAGTGCATCGGCGGGCTTATTTTATTTTGTGCCGTTAATCTGTTTGTGCCTTTGTAATAATTTCAACTCCCCAAGTAATTAACCTTGTCGTACAAATCCACGACAAGGGATATTTTCTCTCCTAAAAAATCGTAGTATCGCAATTCACCTCGCTCAAGAACTCGTTGCACCGCCCAACAGCAATAGTCAGATATATTCAAAAGTGGCTCAGTATAATGGTTCTGAACATTAAAAACTACCTTTGTTTCAATCATCTTTTCGGGCTTTTTCAGTAAATGACGTTGAGTTGCCTTTTCTAAAGCCGTTTGGAAAGTTTTATGCTTCGTTGTGTTACTTCGTTCTGCTATATTCAAAATAAGTTCGCCACCCAATTGGAGCTTGTTTTTGAGCAAATGTGAAAGCAAATCAGCATAAAACTCTGTGTCGCTGCCATTATGTTTATTGGCAAAAAGCGTATATATCTTGCGCCCAACAACTGCCTCAAAGCTAAAATCTAGTGTTTTGATAAACTTGAAAAACGTGCTGCGTACTTCCGGCACGTCATCCGTCGCATGAAAGAAAAAACCCCCACGTTGTTTTTTCTTTTGAATGCTTGGAATGCCGCTTAAATAATCATCTTGCTCAATCTCTTTCTGCAATGCCACGACCTTTTGACGAATAGGCTCAAGCGGCTCTTTGAATTTTACCATTCCTAGCATAAAACAAAGCGAAACACCATTCTGTACGCCAATAATCGGCGTTTTACCCTTTCCATAAAACGTCGTATCACCCGCTTCATCCAAAAAACGGTGATACGTCTCTAATGCGGGTTTTGTCCTCATTTCAATTTCCCTTTCGTTTGTTCTTGCTACTCTTCTTCCCCGCCACAGCCCGCTCTGCTTCTGCCGTGAGTGGCGCAGTGTAGCGTTCATACAACTCAAACAAAAACGTTATTCGCTCCTCGTCTGATGCAAAACCCTTTCCGGCACGGTAACACTTCTCTACCGCTCTGTCCAAGTCCCCGTGCGCCTTTACGAGCGCAGGCGGCATCGTGAGCGGGTCGTAGAGGTCGGCAAGCGACGACTCCGGGAATTGCGCCCGTGCCGCCAAGACTGCCTCCGCAGCCCGCTCTACGGCTTGCTTCTGCGCTTCGGTGGGGCTTTCTGCCCACGGGAAGTTGTTGTACACAATCGTGTTGGAATAGCGGTAATCACTCTTCAAGCGCCCGCACACGTACTTTACCCATGCCATATGCAGCAGTGAGGAAAGTACGCCGAAGTGGTAGAGGGTGGCGTTGGGAAGAATACGGCAAAGGTCAGTAGCAATAGTATCTTGCGGCATAAAACCAATGGGGATATAAACCCTTTTTTCTGAAGAAACTCCTGGGACAAGTAGATACGGTGCTTCTACGTGTCTAATTTCGCCAAAAAGTGTGGCAAATGCTGCCAAATCTTGTGTTGCTGTCCTTGTACTTTTTAGCCGATGCGTCCTAACCGCTTCAACTCTTTTCATCACTTCAGGCATTGAGCGTAAATCATTTGGCAGTGCGTCTTTGAGCCATAAACACCAGCGTTCTTGATTGTTAATAAATTCTTGTGAACCATACAAACGTCGCAAAAACTTCCCTGCTAACGGTTCTTTTTCAACAAGTTCAACCTTTTCTGTAGGACTTAACAGTAAATTGCCACCATCATTTGCCATACTACCGTAAATAAGTTCCGGCACATCACAAAGCGGCGTAGAACGTGCCTGCACGAGCGTATTTCCTGCAGGAATGAGATACGGGCTGATATTCGGAACTTCAGAAACGTACGGTTCGCTTGTGGGCGTGTCGTACTCGTAGAGCAGACGTGAAGCAACATTCTTAGCTCCCTCTCCCTTTGGGAGAGGGCTGGGGTGAGGGTCGGAGTGAGGGACTAACGTCTCGGCAATCCGTTGTAAAACACCTTGTATATTTTCCATCACTTCATTATTCCAGAATCGAATCACGCTAATACCCTGATTATTCAGCCATTCTGTGCGTTGCATATCTAATTCTTGCTGTTCAGATTCTGCGTGTCCACTTCCGTCAAGTTCAACAGCAAGACGGGATTCATGGCAGTAAAAGTCAAGAATGTAGTTTCCAATCGGGTGTTGACGGCGAAATTTTGCATTTTGTAACTGGCGGTCTCTGAGGAGCGACCACAAGAATTTTTCTGCCGTGGTGGATATTTTTCTCATTTCACGTGCTTTTGCGAGAAGAAGCGGCGGTACAGCAAGACGTTTGCCCGCGCTATACCCCTCACCCCAGCCCTCTCCCAGAGGGAGAGGGGGTGAAGAGGTGGTAGATGTGCGCTTGCTTGTAGGGTCATATTCAAAACCAATTATCACACAATGCACAGCCGCTTTGCCCGGAGCCTCGTTTGTCCATTTGAAGGTGCGGTGCGCAAAGCTAATAGCCATGCGGTGTTTGAAGAGTTCGCCCCAGAGAACGCCGACCTGCTCACCTTGCGAAATAGAGTTGGTTGCCACAAAAGCCGCTTTGATGCGGGTTCCGGCGATATATTCTGCTGCTTTTTTGTACCACGCCGTTACGAAATCAAGACTATTCGCCACTTTGTCATTACCAAAGACCGCACGAATATCAGCTTTTTGCTCAGGACTCTGCATTTGTGTTCCGACAAACGGCGGATTTCCGACGATGTAGAGTATTCCCTCACCCCGTCCCTCTCCTTGAGGGAGAGGGTGTCCGAAGGACGGGTGAGGGCAAAATTTGCGCCAATCCGTCCGCAGCGCGTTCCCATGCAGGATGTGAGCGGATTCTTTGAGCGGAAGCCGCGTGAAATAGCTGCCGAATTGCTGCGAGGCGCGAAGGTTCATTTGGTGGTCGGCAAGCCACAGCGCGACTTCTGCGATACGCGCGGGAAATTCCTCCAGTTCAATGCCGTAAAACTGTCCCACGTTCACCCACGTCATAGCGGCGACATTGGTGGCAAGCTGCCCCGTACCGCGCAGCGCGTCCAGCTCCGTCAGCACGTCCAATTCCAAAGCACGAAGTTCGCGGTAGGCGGTTACAAGGAAGTTTCCGCACCCGCAAGCAGGATCGAATACCCGCACGGTTGCTAGGCGGCGGTGAAATTCTTCTAATTTCGGGCGTTGTTTTTTGATGCGATTAAATTCCGCGCGGAGGTCGTCAAGGAAAAGCGGCTTGAGTGCTTTCAAAATGTTGGTTTCGGAGGTGTAATGCGCCCCCAAAGCGCGCCTCTCTGCGGGGTTCATGGCTGCTTGGAACATGGACCCAAAAATCGCAGGCGAAATCCGGCTCCAATCCAACGCACAGCACTCCAAGAGCGTTTCGCGCATGGTGCGGTCGAACTGCGCGATTTGGATGTAGTCGCGGAAAAGCCCGCCATTCACGTAGGGAAACGCCTGAAGCTGTTCGTCAAGCGTTTTCATGCGCTTTTCGGGCGCGGTATTCAGCACTTGGAAGATATTCGACAGATGCAGCCCTAAGTCGCTTCCGTCCTCGCTTGTACGGGTTTCGATGTATTCCAAAAACGCATTTTTCTCGAAAATGGCGGTGTCCTCGGCGAACATACAAAAAAGCAAGCGCACAAGCAGCATTTCGAGGTCGTGTCCTTCAAAGCCGCAATCACGCAAGCGGTCGTGGAGTTTGCCCATCCGTGCGGCAGCTTCGATGTTCACAGGGTCTTCACTCGTGAAGGAGCGTTTTTCGTAGCCCGCCAAAAAGCCAAAATCTCGAACATTGGACACGAAGTCGGCGAGCGAAAACTCAAGCTGCGACGAGGTTTCCAAGTCATAGAGCCGCAAGCGGGCAAAGTCGGAGACGAGGATATATTTGGGCATTTCGTGTTCTTTCAGCCCGGGCAGGTATTCCAACGCCTGCTCAAATGCTTTGTCGAGGTCTTTGCCGCGCGACTTATGTTCGACCATAATCACGCCTTTCCAGAGCAAATCAATGTAGCCTTGTTTGCCGTCGAGTTTTTTGACCGCTTTTTCAAACTCTCCGACTCGCCGCCTGGAAACACCGAACACATTGAAAAAATCGTCCCAAAAGGATTTCGCTTCTGCGTCTTCGCTCGTTTCATTCTGCCATTTGTGCGAAAAAGCCAGGGCGCGGTCTTTGATTTCGTTCCATGAAAGAGGCATAGAGTATTGGGAGTAAAGCAAGTGAGACAATAGTGCGAGGCGCAATATACAACCAATACCCAAAACGCCGCAGTTTTGAATTTTGTGCCTGCTCAGGCAAGGTATTGACTATTGCCTGCCGCTGTTAAACGGTGGAACGCAGATTTCAGGATGGACAGGATTTTCAGGATACCTCGAATACAGCGGTTCTATGGGATACCATTCTTTTTCTGAACATCCTCTTTATCCTACAAATCCTGAAATCTGCGTTCCGCCACGGGCTTGTTTTTTCTGTCAGTGCGTCCTGCCAAAATGTCGGACTCCCTGCGCCTGTACCGCCAATTTGTCGTGTGGGCGCTGATGTTCCTGCCAAAATGTCGTGAAAGCCGCATGAAATCTTGCTAAAAAACACTTTGGCATGCTTTTTCTTATTTCTCTTTGCGAAACACAAATCACAACTTCACACACATTCTCTCTAGGAGAAAACAATCATGCGGAACTTCCATTATAACATCGACCCCCGCGACTTCCAAAAATTCCAAGCATTCGCGGAAACAGCAGCAGAGCGCCTTGGCGACATCTTTACCGAGTTTGGTAAAAATGCGAATTTTAATAATCCCAATGTCAACACCGCGCAGCAACAACCGACGAAAGCAAAAATGCGTGTTGACCTTGCCGAAGACGATACCAATGTGTACGTGTTCGCCGAGCTTCCGGGCATTGCGAAGGAAGATGTGAACGTTACCATGAGCGAAGAGCGCGTACTGACTATCAGCGGCAACAAGCGCAAACTCTATGACGACAATCTCAAAGTTGTACGCGGCGAACGTGCCTACGGCGAGTTCTCACGCCAAGTGACCATCGAAAGCGAAATTCAGGCAGAAAAAATTTCGGCAACATTCCGCGATGGTGTTCTGACCGTAACGCTTCCGCGAGTAGAGCCGGTTCGCCCGAAAACCGTGAATATCAACATTCAATAAGAATGTAGGTTTGAAGAACTTTACAAGCCACATTCGTATAGAACTCAAAACTCATCATTCAACACTCAACACTTTAATTTTTTACAGCCATGACTAAGAACATTTATAGCCCGATGACGCGCCTCGTCAATGAACTGAACTATCGCGTCAACAATATGCCTCGCTACGCCGACCAAGCATTTGCCTTTGCAAATTCGTACGTTCCGGCGGTCAACGTCGAGTTCAAGAACATCATCCTCACTCCGCGCGTGGATGCGGTTGAGAACGACACCAATTATACCTTGTTTGTTGAGCTGGCGGGCGTTGCAAAAGAAGACATCAATGTAACGGTGGAAAATTCCGTCCTGACGATTAAAGGCGAGAAAAAACGCTCCGAATCACAGAACGATTTGAAATTTGTGAGCAAAGGTCGCCGCTTCGGTAAATTCGAGCGCTCCTTCAAACTTGCGGAAAACGTTGACACTACTGCCATCGGCGCTGAATTTGCCAATGGTATTCTCGCGCTGACACTTCCCAAAATCGAAGTAAAGAAGCCTGAGCCGATAACCGTAGAAATCCAATAACGTATCAAGCAAAATGGTGCATGAGGGGCGGAACATACAATCCGCCCCCAAAGCACACCTAACAAAAATAACGATTCTCACACTATTTCCTAAGGAGTACAGCCATGAGCAACATCACGCGATTCGAGCCGTTCCGCGAAATGGAACGCATGACCAACGAAATGAGCCGTCAAATGGATTCGCTCTTTCGCTCTTTCGATACTGATTTTGGTAATAATTCATTCCGCCGTTTTCTGAATGAAAACGTTATTAACCGTCCATTTGCGCCGCGCGTGGACATTGCCGAAGATGCAACGAATATGTATCTTCACATCGAACTGGCAGGCTTGTCCAAAGAAGATGTGCAGCTCACCGTTAGCGATGATCGAGTGCTGACCATCAAAGGTGAGCGCAAGAACGAACACAAAGACGAAGGCAAGAACTACGTCCGCGTTGAGCGTGTCTATGGCGAGTTTTCGCGCTCTTTCCAGCTACCGGACAACGTGAAATCCGATGCTATTGATGCCAAATTTGATAATGGCGTTTTGAACGTTACCCTTCCAAAAACGGAAGAAACAAAACCGAAGCAAATTGCGGTTGAAATCAAGTAACGAGGGATAAAGAGTACAACGGAGTGCAACCGCAGACGTTTACCGCGAGCGGTTCAAAAAAGATGCGTTTGCACTCCGATATTTGCTTCGGATTCATTATATTTACCGTTCTGTACCGTATTCTCCCTTGATGTCGCATGAGAGAATGCACCTCGCGGGAGAACGCACGTACACCAGGCGTGCTATAAGCACACACGGCAGTTGCCCACAAGAGTTGTAAACACAGAGGTTGTAAACAATTTTCACGGCACTGTCTCTCAAAAACTTTTCAAAAGGATACGATTATGAACACGACCATGCTTCGCGAAACCGGTGAGTTCCTCCGAGACTTGCTTTTCGGTAGCACCAACGCTAACGACTTGTGCAAAGAAGACACAATGTTCTACGGCGACGGTTTTTTGGCATAAGCCCCTTAACGAGGCTAAAAGCCATAAGCATAGTGTTCTTCAGGAGTTGAATTCATCTGAATTTCATTCTGCCTTCCCAAACCGAAGGCGGCATCCGTCGAAAGAGAATTGATGAATGACGGATGAGAGCGCAAACCACGATTTTGCTCTGTCATCCGTCATTCGCGTAAAGCAAGCAATCATCAGACACGAACAGCCATTTCTGTGTGAAAGCATCATTTTTCGCCCGCGCACAAGAAAATCTCGCCGAAGCAGAAGCCGCATACGAAGCAGAACGCTATAATGCCTCAGCAAATCGGGCATACTATGCAGCATTTCACGCCGCAATAGCAGCGCTCATCCACTTCGGGCAAGTGCCAAATATAGACCATGCTCCTGTTCGTGCAGGCTTTAGCAAATACCTCATTAACGAAAAGAAAATATTTCCTGCAAGTATGACAAATATGCTGAAACTGATTATGGAAGTACGAAGTGAGGCTGATTATGCGGAAGTCGGTGTATCCCGAAAAACCTCACAAAGGCAACTCAAAATGGCAAAACAATTTGTTGAAACCGTTCTTTCAAGGATAGAAGCATGATAGCAATGAATTCCCCACAGGATAGCCATCAAAGCGTCCTTCACCGGACGGCAAAACGAGCAGAAGATATTGAGATGAACGTGAAACAAATTGAACTTGCGGAAAATGTCCTCAAAACACTCGCGGTATCATATCCTCAAGTCAAGCACTTAGGCTATTCACGCGACCCTGCTGACAAGCAAATTGTATGGATTATCGTCGAAGCACCTATCGCGGATGAGGATGAGGAAGAGAGATTTCGCCGCTTAGGGAATGATTTGACAAATGAAATCACGAACGCCTACGGCTATGATTTTTTCGTGATGCCCTACAATCCGCTTATTCAAATTCCGACGTATAATAGCCGTCAAGCGGCGTAGAAATTAGATTTCAAAAAAGTACATTAATTTTTCACCAAAATTTTCATTCAGGAGCTATTACAATGAGCAAAATTATCGGTATTGACCTTGGCACAACGAACTCCGTTGTGTCGGTAATGGAAGGCGCATCGCACGTGGTCATCGCTAACAGCGAAGGCGGACGTACGACCCCTTCGATGGTCGGCTTCACCAAAAACGGTGAGCGCGTCGTGGGCGAAGCAGCAAAACGCCAAGCCGTTACGAATCCCAAAAACACAATTTATTCTATCAAACGCTTCATGGGGCGTCGCCCGGATGAAGTCAGCGAAGAAAGCAAACTTGTTTCCTACACCAACGAGCCATCGAAAGACGGTAATTCCGTTCGTGTCGAGATTGACGGTCGCCAGTATTCGCCGGAAGAAATCTCAGCGATGGTTCTTCAAAAAATGAAGCAAACCGCCGAAGATTATCTCGGACAAAAAGTTACCGAAGCCGTTATCACCGTTCCGGCATATTTCAACGATGCACAGCGCCAAGCCACCAAGACCGCAGGCGAAATTGCGGGCTTGAACGTGCGCCGCATCATCAACGAGCCAACGGCAGCTGCTCTGGCGTATGGTCTGGACAAAAAAGGTCAGAACATGACCGTTGCAGTCTATGACTTGGGTGGCGGTACGTTCGACGTATCGGTTCTCGAAATCGGTGATGGCGTTTTTGAAGTAAAATCCACCAATGGCGACACGCACTTGGGTGGCGACAACTTCGATCACCGCCTCATTGACTTCCTTGCCGAAGAGTTTCAGAAAACCGAAGGTATTGATCTTCGCAAAGACGCAATGGCACTTCAACGCCTCCGCGAAGCATCCGAAAAAGCAAAAATTGAGCTTTCGAGCAAACTCGAAACCGAAGTCAACTTGCCCTTCGTTACCGCTACGCAAGACGGTCCGAAGCACTTGGTGACGAAAATTACGCGCGCCAAATTTGAATCGCTTTGCGAAGACCTTTTTGACCGTACTCTGAAGCCGTGCGAAGACGCTATCAAAGATGCAAAAATTACCCCGGCACAAATTGACGAGGTGATTTTGGTGGGCGGTTCGACCCGTATCCCCAAAATTCAGGAACTCGTTAAAAAATTCTTCGGCAAAGACCCCGCAAAAAGCGTCAATCCTGACGAGGTAGTTGCTATCGGCGCTGCAGTGCAAGGTGCAGTTCTTTCCGGCGACCTCAAAGACGTATTACTTCTGGACGTAACGCCTCTGACGCTTGGCATTGAGACGCTCGGCGGTGTAATGACCCCGATGATTCCGTCGAACACGACCATTCCGACCAAGAAAAGCGAAACGTTCTCCACCGCGAGCGACAACCAGCCGTCGGTAGAAATTCATATTCTCCAAGGCGAGCGCCCAATGGCATCGGACAACCGCACACTCGGCAAATTCCACTTGGACGGCATACCGCCTGCTCCGCGTGGTGTTCCGCAAGTGGAAGTAACCTTCGACATTGACGCAAACGGTATGCTGCACGTGAGCGCGAAAGACAAAGCATCCGGCAAAGAGCAGACCATTCGCATTACGTCGTCGTCGGGTATCTCCAAAGACGAAATCGAAAAAATGAAGCGCGATGCAACAATGCACGCCGAAGAAGACAAGCGCAAAAAAGAAGAAATCGAATTGCGCAACCAAGCCGATAACCTTGTCGGTTCGACCGATAAGCAAATCAAAGAGTTTGCCGATAAAATGCCGCCGGAACACAAAACCAAAATCGAAGCGGCAAAAGACCACCTTGCTGACGTACTGAAAAACAACCGTACCTCCGAGATTCGCCCTGCGATGGACGCGCTCAACGAGGCATGGAGCGAGGCTTCTCGCAAAATGTACGAATCAGCAGGTGCTTCAGACGGCGGCGCTCAAAACGGCGCTCCGAATGGCTCTGCCAACGGTTCGGCACAAGGCAATGGTGCAAAAGACGGCAACGTGGAGGAAGCAGATTACACCATCGTGGACGAAACGAAGTAATTTCTCGCACTCAGCATAGAAACAACAAAGGCAACCCGAAATGGTTGCCTTTGTTGTTTCTATGCTGCCCTTAAATTTATCACTCACCATTCAAAATTCATCACTTCTTGAGATGCCGCCCCATTGAGAACATCATAGGCAGCGCCGCCAAAAATAATACACCACTGACAATAAAACTCCATTCCATGCCGACGGCAGAGGCAAGCGCTCCACACAAAATTGGTGCGAACAGCCCGCCGACCAATGTAGCACTGGAAGCAAGACCCATCATGCCGCCATTACGGTCGGCAGGAGCATATTTACCAAGCGCGGCATAGAGTGTCGGAATGGCAGCACCTGCAAAAACACCCATCACTACGCGCAGAGGAAAGAGCCATTCATAACGCGGCACAAATGCTTGAAGCATTGTCGCCAAACCCAGCCATGGTAGCACCCGCATCATTACCCACACAAAACCACGTTTATCCGTCATTCGTCCCCAGCGCGGAGCAAAAATTACCATAAGAATTCCGACGATACCCACTGCTGCGCCTGTAATCGTTGCTAGAAACGCCGCCGGAGCGCCTTTTGCCTCAATGAAATACGCCAGAATGGACGGCGTGAAGTTGAGCGCTGCCTGCACAAGCACGATAGAAAGCAAGATAGAACGCAAAATCGGTGTCTGCCAGGCAAAGCGCATGGTATCTTGTATGCCGGGCGCTTCCGTGATGCTGCGTTCATCGGGGCTTTCTTCCACATAGACCACGACCACAATCCCGCTCACGAAGCACAGCGCCGAAACCAAATAAAACAAGCTCCGCACTCCAAACGCATCGGCAATCGCCCCGCCGATAAGAGGACCAATAACCGTTCCGGCGGAAATAGCGGTCTGAATAAGGCTAATGGCGTAGCCGCGCTTGTTCTCCGGCGCACTTGTGCTGACAAGTGAGATGGAGGAAGCAATAAAGCCGCTCACGCCACCTTGAAAAATACGAAGGAAAAACAGTTGCCAGACATTTTGCGCAAAGCCCATCAGAAACATGGCGAGCGTTAGCCCAAAGATAGCGCGAATAATCATCAATTTTTTGCCGTACTTGTCGCCAAGCGCTCCCCAGAGCGGAACGGTAAAAATAGAAAGCATAAATGCTCCCGCATAGACCAAACCCGTCCAGCGCTGCGCCTCGGCAAAATCCGTTACGCCGAGCGCCCGCACATAGAGCGGCAAGAACGGCAAACACGCATTCATGCCGACCATCGCAATAAACGAGGCTATCCAGAGAACATTGACATTGCGCTTCCAGAGCGCGGGGTGAGGTGCAGTACGAGGTGCAGCAAGCGAGGACGAGAGCGGTGAAGAACCGAGAGGTGATGGTGAGGACGAAACCACAGGTGTTTTGGTTTGTGAAACTTCTGTTTCTACAAAACTACGACATTTTTCTCTGATGTGGAAATGTACTCCCCAAAAGCCCCTATTCTCCTTGCTTCCGAAGGGTTTCTTCGATTGCGTCAAAAAAGATTTTTGGCGGGCGTACAGGTTTCATTCCATCGGCAGTCACGAAAGGGTGGATTGAATAACCACTAACGATTTCCTCTTCGCCGCGCTTAATGAGATATTCAATGCGGATAGTCGGCAGGCGCTCTAGCGTGTAGGTGGCGTAAATATCCAGCAAATCGTCATAAACGGCGGGAGCTTTGTAGCGGGCAAAAATCTCCAGTACGGGAAGTAAGTACCCCGATTTTTCCAATTCGGTGTAAGGCAGTCCACAAGCCCGAAGCAGCTCCGTCCGCCCAATTTCAAAATACACGAGATAGTTGCCGTTATAGACAATCTTCATTTTGTCCGTATCGGCGTAGCGGACACGGACTTGGGAGCGGTGCGTGACGGAATGTTGATTATTGTTATCCATAGTGAGCAAAAATGGTCATGTGAGGTGGTTAAAAACAACCCGTCGGGCAGCAATGGAGCCGTCCGACGGGTTGTACAAAATCGTGAGGTGGAACGCAGATTACAGGATTTTCAGGACAATCTTACTCGTGAGAGCAAACGAAATAAAAACTATACTTTATGAGCTGAAGTTACGATGAGCTGAAGTGACGCTTTGCCAAGACATTCCCCTCTTTGGAACAAAGAGGGGTGTACGAGCGGCAGCGAGGACGGGGTGTTATTTCGTACATTGATGCCGCTTCTGTGCTGAAGAACTACCCCGTCAGTCCTCGCTTCGCGGGACTGCCACCCCTTCACACAGTGAAGGGGAATTTCAGAAAGGGTAACTTCAGATTTATGAGTTGTACCCCAAACATTACTTCTCGCCATACAGCGTTTTGAACGCCGCTTCGTATTTATCGCCCGCTTTCCAGCGCGGACGGCTGTTTGCATCGGCAATGAGACGCGAGGCAGTGATAAATGAATTCACAAAGCGCGTCAGATAGCGGAAGTTGAAATCTTCGCCCGCTTCGTCTGCTTGCTGGTGGTAATACTTCCCAATCTCGGCATCAAACGCCGTGAAGCCGGGTGAATACGTGGGCGCAGGAATACCAACCTTTGCAAAACTGACGTTGTCTGAGCGGTCGAAAAGATTCTGCTCCGGCGCAGGGTCGTTTGCGGCTCTGAGACCGTGCGCTTTAGCGGCTTCTTCCAGCAATGGCTGCGCGGTGGTGCGCTCAAGTCCCATCACCGTGACGAGTGTTGTATCGTTGAAGCCTGCGCCGTCGATGTTGAGGTTGTAGATGACGTTTTTGTGCGGGATAGCGGGATTCTTTGCGTAGTACGTGCTGCCCAGCAAGCCAGCTTCTTCAGCGGTGCAAGCAAGCAGAAGTATTGATCGCTTCGGTGGCTTTGCGGCAAGATATTTTGCAGCTGCCAGAATCGCCGTTGTTCCCATGCCGTTGTCCCGTGCGCCGTTGTAGATGGTGTCTTTGCTGGTGGCGCTTTTGCCCGTGCCAATGTGGTCGTAGTGCGCTGACAGCAGCACGTACTCTTGGCTGAGCGCGGGGTCTGTGCCTTTGATAACGCCGATAACGTTGTTGGAATAGAGCGTGTCGTAGCGCGTCGGCTCAAGGCTCATGCTGACGGCAATAGGGCGCTTTTGTGCGGCTTCGGCAGCAAGTTTCATAGTCATTTTTTTGCCGCCGTCATACGCCAGCACCCAATTCATCGTGTGTGGTTTTGTCTCGGTGCTTGCCAAATCAGGACGAGTGTTTTTATTGAAAGCAACGATATTGCCCCACGCAATCTGATTATCCGGTGTGAATAGCTCCACAAGTCCCGCAGCACCTTTTGCCTCGGCAACCTCACGCTTGCGGAAGCTCATGTTAAAGCCCTTGCGCACTTCGGTACTATCGTTGTCACCGAAGCGGATGATAACAATTTTCCCTTTCACGTCCAGCCCTGCGTAATCATCACGCTTCGCTGCCGAATCCACCACGCCAAAGCCCGCATAAACAGCATTGCCGGAAAGGAGTGCCGTGTGAGCGTAGGCAGGAATAAAGCGGCGGTCGAGTGCAAGCGTATCGCCCGCGATAATAAGCGAACCGCTCGCTGCGGCGCGGCGCTTCACGAATGTTATTGGCTGGAAGTATGATTTCATGCTTCCGGCAAGTGCTACGTTGCTCAGGCGAAACTGCTCGGCTATGTAGCGGGCGGCTTCATCATTGCCCGGCATACCGGTCATGCGTCCCATGAGTTTATCGGAAGCCAAAAACTGCAAGTGTGCTTTGCACTCGGCTTCAGTGGCGGGTTGCGCCAATGCGGGCTGTGCCAAAAGCGCAGGCGCGGCGGCAGAACAAACGAGCGCAAAAGCGCACAACGCCTGTGCTGCGCGGAAAAACGTCGAATAAAAATTCATAATACTTTTGGTGTATGAGTGAAAAGGAAAATACGAGGCGCAATATCGCTCCAAATTGGCAGATAACAAAGAGCGCGAAAAAAATGTTCGCGCTCGTGCATGAATTGATGCGGGCTTTGGGGAGTGTACAAATTATTTTCACCCATTATGCGTTTTTTTGTGAAACACTTTTGCAGTTTGTGGATTATTGCTTTTTGTCATCGGATGCCATCTATTGCCAACACGCAGTGCTTTTCCTCGTTGACGAAATCCATTTATTTATCGTTCTCTTTTCTTGTGTCGTATGAAAACCTCCTTTTTCCTGAAGCCAGCGCTCCTGCTGGTCGCTTGCCTCTTTTTGATGAATGTGCAAAGCTGCAAAGACCCCTTGCAAGGCGATATTCCGCGTACGCTGGAACCAGTGATAAGCACCACAGAGTGGCAGCAGATGAACGGTCTGCATGGGAGTGTAACCTGTTTTGCAAAAAGTGGTAATTCGCTCTTCACTGGAATGTATATTGGCGGAATCTTTCGCTCCGATAACAACGGCGCATTATGGCAAGCAGTGAATAACAGCTTGAAAAATACAGATCTCCAATCTCTTATCGCTAGTGGCAACACGCTTTTTGCTGGGATAAATGGCGAAGGAATCTTGCGCTCAACGGATAATGGTGCGACGTGGCAGGTGATGAATAGTGGCTTGACGAGTTTATCTATATATTGCCTCGCTGCTAGTGAAAACACTCTCTTTGCAGGAACAGTTCCAAGTCAAACTTCGGCTGGTGGTCTTTTTCGCTCTACGGACAATGGTACAACGTGGCAAGAACTAACTAACGGCTTAACAAGTAAAAGTATCCAATCTCTTACCATAAGTGAAAACTCACTTTTTGCGGGAACAGACAAAGGTCTTTTTCGTTCTATAGACTATGGCATGACATGGCAGGCAGTGAATAACGGCTTGACAAATGCATATATCAAATCTCTCACTGCCGTTAGAGGGAGCATACTCTTTGCCGGAAGAGCAGACGGTGGTGGTGTCTTTCGTTCTATGGACAACGGCATAACATGGCAGGCAGTGAATAACGGTTTGAGGACTCCGGCTCCGGCTATTATTTCTCTTACAGCTAACGGAAATACAGTCTTTGCCGGAACAAGTGACGGTGTTTTTCGCTTAAACAATAACGGAAACTCGTGGCAAGTAGTGGGAATTCGTTTGGCTAATATCTTGGTTCTTTCGCTCGCGGTGAAAGGCAATACTCTCTTTGCGGGGACAAACGGAGAAGGGGCTTTCAGAATAGGCATCCCTCAGTAGTCCTTTCTTGGTAGTTATTCGCTTATCCACGTTTACATCATAACCATACAAACCATTCACCCAAAAACCATGCCCCCAAACACCCAAACCGACATCGAACTCTACGCTCTGCTTCGCACTCCGAAGCCCGAAGGGGAGCGGGCGTTCGCGGAACTCTACCGCCGCCATGCGCCGCGCATCAATGCCTATTGCAAGCGGGTTCTCGGCTCGAAAGAAGAAACATCCGATGTGTTTCAAGAGACCTTTGCGCGATTTTACCAGAGTGCGCAGAGCGCCGAAGCCCGCACCATGACGAACATTCCTGCGTATCTGCTTGTGATAGCGCGTAATCTCTGCCTCCAGCACAAACGCAACACGCGCACCACCTTTCGATTTGAAGACTTCGATATGCCCGACCGCCATGCGGCGCGGCGTATGGAAGAGACCGAACTGCTCTCGCTTATTGCCACGGCGCTGGAACTGCTGGATTTCGACCACCGCGAAGCATTTGTCCTGCGGGAATACGACGGGCTGTCGTATCAGGAAATCGCGGAATTTTTAGCCACCAACGAAGCCACCATTCGCACCCGCGTTCACCGCGCGAAGCAAAAAATACGTCAAATTTTATCACCCTATTTGCACGATTTGAACAAGTAATTCAGCTGACGCAAAAGCCCCTCACCCAACCCTCTCCCAGAGGGAGAGGGCTTCAGAACAAGTTTCTGATCAATACCCTCGCCCTTTGGGAGAGGGTCTCGCGCAGCGAGGGGTGAGGGCAGCACACGCACTGCGTAAGATGAGGAAGCAATTTTTAGAGCGCAAGTTTTCACAACACTACCAACGATACTATTTGCAGAAAAATCATCATGGATTACTCAGAACTCCTTCACGACTGGATAGACGGCACACTGGCAAGCCATCACGAGGAAGCCGTCTTTATAGCGCTTTCGCGGCAGCCGGAACTCCGCACCGAGCTTCAAGACCTCGTCCGCATTCGCGCCGCCGTCCAGAACGACATCGAAGCCTTCACGCCCTCGCCCGCCGACACGAGCGCCATTTTCGGGCGCTTGGGCTTTAGCGTTCCGCCGGATATTCCAAGCCTTGCCAGCGCAGCCGCTACAAATGTCACCGCTACAAATGTTGCCGCTACAAGCGTCGCAGCTACAAGCGTTGCCGCGACAAGCACCGCAGGCACTTCGGCGGCTGCGGGTGCAGCGAAGGTGCTATCAGGCGTTGCAGCGCTGGGCGGAGCGGCAAAGATTGCTTTGGCAGGTGCATGGCGCAGTTACGGCGCAGTACTGGCTTCGGCGTGTGTGGCATCGCTCGCAACAGTGCTGATGCTGGACTGGCGCAGTGGTAGCGGCATATTTGGCGGCGATACAAGAGGCGCAACCGAACAAACCGCAAATGCAGTCTATAACGGGCAAAACGGCACGACTGCTCAGAGATTCGGCAATAATAGCGGCGGCATTACAGGAAATGGTTCTTCCTTCGGGAATGGTTCTTCATTTGGGAACAGCTCTTCCTTCGGGAACAACTCTTCATCTGGGAATGGCTTTGATGGAGGCGGGCGATTGGGGAATAATGGTGAAGGAAGCGGATTGCAGCAATACATGAAGCAGTCGGACACGGTGCGCGAGCGTGTGATTGTGCGAGAGATTGTGAAAGAGATTGTCCGCTACGTGCAGCCGCCAAGCGCCTCCGAGAATAATGCGTTTGCAAATGCACTGGCAAATGCACAAGCAAATGCGCTAGCAATGGCAGCCACGCAAAACGAGCAAGCACATTCAGACCAAGTATCACACGAGGCGGCACAGGTTCAAACGGTCAACATTCCAAAAGAATCGGCGGCAGAATCATTTTCAAAACAAGCACTGAAGCGCTCCACAGCAGCGCCAAGTGTGGATAATATTCCGGCAATGCTTCCTACCGCTATGGGAGAGCATGAGGAAACGCTTGCGGACGTGCTGCACCGCTTCCGGCTTGGTGTGCGAGGCTTTACGGCGCTTTCACTGCCTGCCCCTTCGCTCGACCCAAGCTCCACGCCATTTTTCAACAATGCGGCAATCAGCCTTCAGTATGCGTTGTCGCCGAATCGTTCCATCGGCATAGAAGTAGGGCAGGAAGCATTCTTCCAGCAATACAAAACCACCGAGAACCAAGACACATATCTTGTGTCGCAATACCCGACGCAGTGGTGGGCAGGGCTGACGTATCGCTACGCCTTCACGCCGTCGGAACTCTTCTCGCCCTTTGCCAGTGCCACTCTGGGCGTGGCGGGGTATGGGTTTCTTGGGCGCACGCAGGTTGGCTGCACGTACTCGCCGGACGGCATCACACAGTTTTTGCTGGGTGTGGAAGCAAGTGCGCTGGTCTATGGGCATCAAGGCACGAACTATGTGTCGCCGAAGGTGGGCGTGACGTATGGGGTTTCGCTACGGTTCTAAACAATATTTTTATATTTTACACTTAACCATTTTTGGAGATGTTCTATGACTATGCAAATAGTGCTTTGTATCATGGTTCTACTTACTGCTGGCTTCACTGCTTCTGCCCAGCAAGACAGCACCGCACGGTTTGTGCGCTATGGGGTCTTTGGGTCGGCGGGGGTGAATTTTCATAACGCACCGTATATTGATGAAAGGCAAATTATTGGTGTATATGGTCCCTATGCGCGTTCTTTGGGAGTACGAACTGAAAAGAACTTTGCCGCAGCAGCTTTTGGCTGGTCTTCAGGAGCTTTGATAGAACTACCGCTTCCGAATGAATTCGGTATGTCCTTTCGATTTTCATATGCGAAGATTGGCGGGCTACTGACCGCACCATATGAAAGCAGCCCGAAGATGGAACAATATCTTGATACCTCACCATTGGCACAACTGGGAACGGAAACGTATCTGACCTTTCGGCTACTGGATAGATTTGTACTCTATGCTGGTGTACAGTTGGCAACAATCATGACCATGCCCATTGAAGGAGGTCAGCGCATATTGGACACAAACCCCTATTCAGTTTTTTCCAACGGGCAGAAGATGCGTTATGAATTCACTGGAAAGTTCAATACTTTCAACAACCCAAATCTGGGTCTTTCCACGGGTATCTGCTATGAAATTCCGATTGATACTAGAAAGCAATTGTTCTGTGGAATAGAGATTTTTTACACATACTTTCTGGGATCAATTTTACCTGACCCATCCTACTGGTCGCTATCAACGCTCCGCACAGGCGTGTCTCTGCGCTATGCGCCGTTCGCCGATGGAAAATAACACCTTCTCAACCATGTACTTCTCAAAAAACATATTCAATACCACTCTTCCCATTGGAGACACTATGCGAATCCACCATTTCAGCAGACAATTATCCTTCGGTACACTACCATTGCTTGCCACTCTGCTTTTTCTGACATTCCAAAGCTGCAAAGCACCGACCGAAGGCGATATACCACGACAAAAAGAGCTTCTAACGGTCAGAGCATGGAAAGTGCTGGGCAATCTCCGCGAAGGGCGTAATTACTTCGAGGCGCAGCCAATAAGCAGCTCGGAAGGGTTGGTGATGGGCGGTTATGCAAACGGCACACATCCTCTGAACGGCACACCCTCGCGCAGTTGTGAAATCATCAATGCCGACCAAAAAACCATTCTGCTTGCCGAAGCAATGACCGTTGCTCATGCAGAAACGGTTTCCTTGCTCACCGCCGATTCCAACGTCGTTATTCTTTCCGGCATGAGCGATAATGGCGTTCTCACGCCATCGTGCGAAATATTTGACCGCCGAACGCGCTCGTGGCGGGTCATGGGAACGCTGCTCTTGGCACGGCGACAGCACACAGCACTCTTCATCAACGCTGATGAAATCTTGGTTGTGGGCGGTCGAGACGGTTCGGTAACAATTACCGCTTCGGCAGAAATCTTCAACATTCGCACGGGCAGAAGCCGCCGCGTAGCAGATTTTCCTGTTGCGTTCTGCATCGGCACGTGCGGTATTGCTCAGAATGGCGATGTTTTAGTGATGGGCGGCAGTGGTCAGGGATTTGGCAGTGTCCGCAGCCGTGCAGTCTGCCGTTTTAATCGCACAAGTGAAACATGGGAAACCGTCAGCACTTTGCCGGAATCGCTCGCTGCCACGTCTGCCGTCAAGATGTCCGATGGGCGCTTAGGGATTTTTTATGGGCAGACCGATGATGATGCGGAGATTGGCTGGATGGCATCCAACGCGGTCTATATCGAGCGCCAATCTGCGTTCTCCGCCGCCAACACCTCGCCGACAAAACGATACTGGGCGACCGTGTCGGAGTGGAATCAAGATTCTTTGCTCATCGTTGGCGGTTTTGAAAGCGGCTCGCTGACCCCCAAAGCACTCAACACCGCAGAATGGTTTGATGTGCGGCAGCAAAGAATTTTTCCTGCACCTACGATGCTCACGCCGCGTGCTTACGCACATTCGCTCTCGCTGCCGCGCAGCAACGGAAGCAGCCACCCGCCGCGTGTGCTTGCTATTTCAGGATTTTCTTCATGGACAGGCTCGACGACGAGTGTTGAGGTTTTGGAATAACGTCGTATATTCAATTTCGGATTCTCCCTTGAATGCACAGTTTTTTCGCAAGCAATTTTTTTCATTCTTTACCTGCAACTTCTATGAAAACCTCCCTGCTCTTTCGGTCTCGTACCGCCGTGTGCTGTGGCGTGGTGTTGGCACTTCTTGCGATATACAGCATCACTGCCCTCGCTCAGCAAGACAGCACCGCGCGGTTTGTGCGCTATGGAGTCTTTGGGTCGGCGGGGGTGAATGTTCACACACCACAGTTTTTCTACCCTACACCGGTGTATAACGGCGCAATATCTACAACAGGTGACGCGCCAAATCGTATCTTTGAGCCAACAACCTCTTTTGGCTGGTCGGCTGGCGGGCTGGTAGAATTGCCTATTGCTGACAGATTCGGTCTCTCGCTCCGAGCTTCGTGCTCGCAGATAGGAGCGCGGCTTGTCGCGTATGAAACGCTCAAAGGTGGATTTCTTTCGCTCAATGGTCAGAGTGTTTCTTTTATTGATATTCGCATTGAGCATAGCTCAGACATGAGAACATTAGCTCATCTTAGCGTGGAGCCATATTTGACCTATCGCCCGCTTGATATGATTGTGTTATACACCGGAGCGCAGTTTGCTATCCCAACGAATACATCGGTGAGAAGTATAGAGACTATATTGGATGCAAATGACTTTACCGTTTGGAGCAGCAATGGTACAAAAATACGCTCTATTTATCAAGGTACGTTTCCAACGCTGAATATCCTCAACATCGGGCTTTCGGGCGGTATCGGCTATGAAGTACCCATTGATGCAGAAAAGCAGTGGATATGCGCTTTTGAGATGTTTTATACTGGATTTCTTGGCTCTCTTGCCAATAATATCTTTATCTATGGCGCAACAGTACAACCCGGTTTCTGGTCACTTGGCACTCTCCGCGCTGGTGTATCCTTGCGTTATGCTCCATTTGCAACCGAAAAATAATCACAAAATACCCCATCCTCTTTCACAAATACTATGCGATTTCTATCTTCATTGTGCTTGAGCGCCCTTGTGGTGCTTACTTTTTGGAACAATCAGCTTGCGGCACAGCCCGTTTTTACTGTCATTGCAAATACGAACGGGAAATCCAGTCACCAGGTCAATGCGAAAAGAATGGTTTCCTCCTCTATAGTGCAAGTGTGCGACCAACCAGTTACTACAACTGGTTCGCTTATTATTTATGATCAACTTTCCGGTAGTCCTATACGTGGTCGCATTACATCTCTTACTCTTTTCGGTACGAATGCTACGCTCTTTCGTGTCGTTACGCCTTTCACCACAGTGGCGAGTGTTTCCTTTGCAGGAGTACCGATTACCGTAGAATTCAATAGCAATACTATTGGCACATATTCCGCTCAATTAAGTATTGCCACATCAGACAGCACTGGGCAACCACTGCAAGATACTCTCGTCGTAACCTACACGGCACGGCGCGGCAAAAAAGAATTTCAAGCCGTGCAGCAAATATTTGATTTTGGTTCAGTACCTCCCAACACCACCGCAACAAAGACGTTTGAATATCTTCGGAACACAGGTACAGAGCCACTAGAATGGCAGATTTCGTCCAAACCTTCCCCTTATTTCACAATTCTTAACACAATTCCTGCACCCAGAATACAACAAGTCTCTACGACGCAAACGGTCTTTCTCGTCACGCAAGCGCCCGGGACAACGCTTTCGCTTGTACTGCGTTTCGAGGGCGCTCCGATGGGAAACACGATAATAGACCCTTTACCCGCAGCAGATAATAATTGCGGTACTTCGCAAGACATCAGGCTCAGGGTAGTAACGCAGCCCGTCAGTGTTCAAGAACTTACTCAACCCGTACAATCTCTCACCCAATATCCCAACCCCTTTACCACCCAGACCACGCTCGAATACGACCTTCCCACCCCGCAGCACATCCGCCTCGCGGTCTTTTCTCCGCTTGGGCAGATGCTCATGGTGCTGGCAGACGAGTGGCAGCAAGCCGGGCGGCATAGTGTTTCGGCGGATATGAGTAGTTTTGCTAGTGGCGTGTATGTCGCTCGTCTGCAAGCAGGAGCGACGGCGCAGACGGCACTGCTGCGGCTGGTGCGGTAGGAATGTAAGCGCCAAACACAGGAACAAAAAAGCGCGAAGGTACCTCAATCGTACACCTTCGCGCTTTACTTTTTTGAGGCAGCTGTTAGGCGCAAGATATATACGCTCTTTGCCAATAAACATAATGGTAGTGACACAGAGTTTTATGCTGATTTGCTTTCATATTTGCTCAAAAATACGTCACAATTGGTCGGTGCATTCATTTTGAATATAGAAGAGCGAAGTAGCACAACGAAACATAAAACTTTCCAAACGGCTTTAGAAAAGGAAACTCAGCGCCATTTACTGAAAAAGCCCGAAAAAATGGTCGAAACAAAGGTAGTTTTGATGGTGTTCAAAAGAAGTTGATATTGCGATTGAGAAACAAGGTGGTATGTTGCCTTGCTATATGTATCAACTCACAAAGAACACAACCTAAAATTCAAAGGACAAAAATACAAAGCGGCTTGAAAAACAAGTTTTCAAGCCGCTTTGTGTGGAGATGGCGAGAAACAATCTCAATCTGATAACAACCAAATCACGCTCTCTTTAGGGTGTTTAGATTCCACAAAATTGCACCTTCTTCACCGTTGAAAAGGACATGAAAAGGTCAGCGACTTCGTGCTTCCAAGATTGCTTTTTCGAGCTTGCCAACACTGTGGCGCTCCAAATAATTGCTTTCCTGCACACGTACAGAATGACCTGCTAATGTTGCTGCTATTTGTAAAGGCAGTTCATCCGTCCAATTATTTTCTGCACGTTTCCGAATGCTGTGAAAGTTTCGACCATCCCCTTTAATGCCCAATTCTTCCAACGCCCGCCGTATCCATAACTCCAATATTGCATACGCTTTCCAACGAAAAAGTTTATCATTATTTGCCTCTTTGTATGCTGCGCACTCTCGTAACAGCGCAATCACATTAGGGAATGGTGAAAGTGGAAATTCTCGTTGACGGTTGCCTTTACCGTGGATGATTATGCGTCGCTCGTCAATATCCGACCAATGAATAGACAACGCCTCAGCAATCCGAACGCCCGTGCAAGCAATAAATCGTAGTAGAAGTGAGAATTCGTGCTTTTCAGGTTTTGCCTCAAAATATCCAATAAGTTGCTGTAATTCTTCATCACTAAATGCCTCACGCTGTGCCTTGATTTTCTTGGGAAGCATACTAGATTTTATCGGATTACGCTCACAGTACCGTTCTTCAATACAAAATCGGAAAAATTGAGCTAACCATGACAAATACTTGTGCTGCGTATTGACATGATGCCCACGCTCTGCAACATATCGTAATATCTCGTCTCTAATTCCCTCTGTGTTTGCAAGCATCAATGCACTATTGGGTAAATATGCGTCAAAAGAATTTTTAATGATGCGTACCGTATCACGGCTTACTTTCGGAAAGTGTATTCGTGCAAATTCGCGGAGTGCATCACCAACGGTTACTATCTGCGGTTCCTCAATTACCACCTGTGCCGGCTCCAAATACTCGCGCACTCTTGCTTCCAATATCTGCAATGCTGCTTTTTTGTTACGAGCATCCCACACCAACCCCGTTGAATGACGTTGTTGGTTGATTTCCGTGTAAACCACACCACCCCGATTGAGACAAAACCCAATCTTGTACAAAGGATGATTCCACCTATCTGCACGACGTACACGTGGCATAATGCCTCCTTATTCAATTGCTTGAATTATTTTTTGAACTTGCCTCAATGCTTCGTCCTTCGATAGCGCTTCGTAAGAGATTGCTTTGTCTTTCGGCAAGACCGCGCCTTGTATTTTCTTATACAAATCGCGTCCGCACTCATTATCCGCCCACATAATACCCGCTCCGTTTGCCAGCCAATCCAGCGACATTCCCGCCTCTTGGAAACGCTGCAAAACTTCCAGCCCCGGCATACGACCATCGGCAGTATATTTTGAGAGATTTTGTGCCTTCATACCGCAGGCTTTCGCAAAAGCATCAAGACTGCGATAATTTACTTTCGCAAATTCTCGAATCCTTCCGGCAATTTTTTCGTGCGGATCCATAAAAATCTCCTTTTTATATTGTATTTTTATTCCTATTTGTATTATATTTACAAATACAATCACGATAGTTCTATAATACAAAAAGGTTGTAAGAATGTCAAACAAAACTGCCTCTCCGCGACGCAAACGTACTGTCGAACCGCGTCGTACTCAAGTTGGTGTCTATCTTCGCGCTGCTGAATATACCACCCTCTGTAAGTATGCTGATAAGACAGGCGAAAGCCTCAGCAATGTTGTCTATAAGGCACTGCAAAAAGCCCGCATCATTGCGTAAGGAGCATGAAAATTTTCACACTCCCGCGCCTCGCTGCTGAACTCGGCGTAAGCTACGCCACGATTCTGCGGCTCAGAAACGAAAAGTTTCTCACGCCTACGCAATGCAACGGCTCGCGGGAGTATTATACGATTGAGGATTACTGCCGCGCTGCCGCGCTTTCTGTGCAAGCACAGCGCAATACCACCCTTGCAAGCAAACAAGACCGCAAAGCACAGGCGACCAACGGAAAAACGCTTGATTACCATTCCATTTTTCAACCCTATTTGAAGTGAAGGAGACCGCTATGGATACGATGAGCGTTGACGAAATCATGGAAGAGATTTACAACTTGAATATGGGCGACCTTTACGACTTACAAGAGCGCTTAAACACATGGGTACATGACCGCGAAGCGGCTCAACTTGAGGACGACGGCGAAGATGACGACTTCGACACGGAGGAAATTGTATGAAAGATGCCTATTATTTCCAGCACGACGCAAACGCCCGGCACGACCCAAAACTGATTATGCTTCGCAAAGAGCATGGCATAGCAGGAATCGGGCGTTGGTGGATTCTTGTTGAGATTCTCCGTGAGCAAGAAAACTACACCTTTGACATTGGGCTAAAGCATAATCTCCGCGCTCTTCGGCACGAACTGGAATTTGCGAATGATGATGAGCTTGTCGCTTTTCTGAATGACCTCAACGAGTTTTCGCTTATCGTCAATCTCGATGGAATTATTTTCTCGCCCGCGCTGCTCAAGCGTATGAAACGACTGGATGAAATTCGTGCTAAAAAGCAAATTGCCGGACAAAAAAGCGGTGAAGCTCGGCGCACAAAATCCGAGCGAACAGATGTTCAACACCGTTCAAACACTGTTCAACATCGTTCAAACACCGTTGAGCAGCCTTCGCCGGAGGACGAACATTTACCTATCTATTCATCTACTAACTCACGTAGTGAGTTAGTTAGTGGACTTATCAATCCAGAAATGTATCAATCTACTGAAGCGACCGACAAACCGACTTCGACGGCTGCGCCGCACAATCCTTCTCCGCAGCCCACAAAACAAACGTCGCTTGTGCAGTATTGTTTGCCACTGGCTTTTCGTGATGTGCAGAACGGTATTGCCTTTGTGCCTGAACAGTTTTTGGCAACGCAACAAGTGTTTATCAAAATCACCGACAAGGAAATCTTCGACGTGAAGTCGCGCAACTATCACACCGTCAAAGACCCGCAAACCACAGTTTACATCAAAGCTCTTCCCTCGTGAACATGACACCACGCTCGTATGCAACCATCCCGCAAACCATCATTCTCACCGATAAGCTCACGCGGAGCGAAAAAGCATTCTACATGGTCTGTGCCTTTTTTGCTGATGTCAATGGTGAGGTCAATGTTCCGGCACGAACACTCGCCGAAGCGCATAAAAGCACGGAGCGCACCATTCGCACATTGCAGTCCTCGCTTGTTCGCAAAGGGTTTGCAAGCAAACGTCCGGCAAATGTTCCGGCGTGGCGGAATCAACGGTTTACGTTTCGCCTTTTTGCCGCACCATCGTAAGCGTATTGCACTCAAAAATGCTGTTTTTATGCTTGCCCTTTTTTCGCTCTTTACCCCGAAAAAACACCCCGAAAAAGCCCATTTTGAGGGCATTTTGAGGCATAAAACCTCAGATTGACGGAATACTATTTCCTTTTGCCCGAAGGCTCGTGGAGCGGTTTTGCGATGGATGCCTTTTGCAGCCCTTCTGAGCAATATTTCCCCAAAACCTGTATTTCATTACCCTGTTTACCATGCTCAATTACCCTCATATCGCACGAATCCTGAATGTACCGGACTTGGAGCGACGACTAAAGGCAAAATCTCGCGCCCGTCGTTTGGTTGATATTCGGCGGGCGCTGGCGGTCATTCTGATAGAACAAGGCTGGTCGGTGCGTGAGATTGCCCGTGAACTTTGCCGCCCGCAAAGCACTGTTGTACACTTCACGCAAACGCACGAGCATTTGTGCATCACCGATAGCGCATATCAACACTTATTCCACCAACTGCAAGACGCAACGCGCTGGCAACAGTAGAAAACTTTCCGAAGTGAGTATCTGTGCAGCGTAGAGACTTTCATTTACCAATACTATACCACACACACCATGAACATTTCCCTCATTCCCGACGGCGCAGGCTTCCACGTTGATGCGTTTTTGTATGCTCCTCTGGGACGCACCTACACGCTGCAAATTTGGCGCGAAGAAACCGAAGGCGCTGCTTTTGTTTTGAGTAATCACGCTCTTACGCCGACCATTTCCTATCCGGGAATCGGCGTGAAGCACGTTGTGGGCAATATCCCCTTTTCACCATTGCCCTTCAGTGCGCAGTTTCATTTGTTCATCAATGGTGCGCAAGATGTGGAATCGTCGGGGCATGATGTCCAGATGTTTTTTCAGCAAGCGGCAACGAATACGGGCTACATCCCCCAGCGTCGTAATGCGCAGTATCTTATCCGTGACTTCACGAAGCTGAACGGCATACAAAAGTCGGCGGGCGGGACGTATCGCGTGTGGGATATAGATTTCATCAGCACCCAAGCGCTTTCGATGGCACAAGCCGCGAACAAATGCCGTGAACTCGTGCAGGCAGCAAACTCCGACCCGACGTTTTCGTTGCAATATCGCACTCGTGCTTTATCAAACGAAGAGTGGACAGCACAGCGTGACGCAACCTTCAATCAAGCCATGAGCGAAATCGCGCGGGTGATAGATTTTGCAGTGGATGAGGTGCAGAATAAGCAGAAATTTAATCTCGTGAATCCGCAGCTCTTGAAAGTGGTGGGGTGAAAGATGCGGCTGTTCCCTTTTGTGCGGTATTGGTTGTTTGTGTGCGGGTTCTTTGTGGCGCTGCTTGCGCTTTTGCATCCGGCATCTATTGTGACGTTTGTGCTAACGCTGGTATGTGTCACTCCGGCGTATCTGCTTTTTGAGCGTGGGCGGATGTGGTTGGGGGTGGTGGTGTTTTTTGTGGGGATGGTTCTGAGTGCAATGCTCAGTGCGGCGGCGGTGTGGTGGTGTCTCTATTTGAAATAAGCAAATTTGTTTCTGAGAACAATTCTTCTTATCTTTGCTATTAGAGCCGAAACAATGGTTGTATCGGTCTTTGACTGAAACCTTTTTAGAAGGTAGTGGGTTCAAATCCCTCCGGCTCTGCTTTTGATGAAGCCTCTTGACTAAAGTTGAGAGGCTTTTTTTATAGATGAATCTCAAATTGTTTATACAAATTCTTTAATTCGGCTTCTTGTGCTGAGTTGTCGAAACACTCCGCATGAATAATATTCGGTTTTAAGGTTGCAATCATTTCCTCCATTCTCGTAAACCAATAATCAATTATTCCTTGTTGTCTTCGTAATAAGTAATAACGAATTAAGCCTGCTGACAAATCCGCTATTTGAATCAGCTTTGAGTATTGCGATTTTCCAAAATATGCAGTATCAAATATTGCGCTAAAACTTGTTTTATGGAGAGGTTTTTCAATGAGTTGCTCTATTTTTTCCTGATATTGATTTTGCTCGTCAAAGATTACAAAAGTCTTTCCTTTATTGTTTTGTAAGGTTGATTGTTTTTTGTTTAGTTGGCTCAGAATCTTGAACGAAGCACACAAATAAGGGTGATTGATTCGAGATAATAATGCAGGTTTTGTTGCTTTTGTATTAAAGAAAGCAGCATTATCAACAGCACTATACAATAGCTTAAAGGTTATTTCTTTTTGGAACTGAATAACAATATCGTGAAGCAAATCGGCACGGTCTTCAAGTTTAGGTATATCAATTTTGTACGGGTATTTGTTTCTAATGTCCGAGAACTTTAGTTCTTTTACAGGCTTGCTCAATTTTGAGTTTACCAAATCTAAAATATCATCAAATACTTCAACAGCTTTGCGCAGTTTCGTTACATCGACTAAAACCCCGGCAACAACTAAAATTGGTTGTTCAGATTCAAATTTACCAGATTTCGAGAACCCACTTTCATCAGCGTAGAAGGCGTACATACACATTGCAATTATTTGTACAAGAGTGAATTTTGCGTAAAATACAAAAGAATCTTTACCCTCCATAACGTTCATTATCATTCAGTTTTTCAGTGCCTCCCGCCTCCTTATTTTGCATCCGTTCACTCGCCATCTGCCACGATAATCGTGAGTGCGATGGCTCTCATCTTCACCATCACCGCCACGATAACCGTGGCTTAATTTGAAAGGATGCTACAATGGATATTGCATTGTCGCAAATCACCAAGCTGGAAGGCATTGCTACGCAAGCCAACGGCAATTACCGCCAGTTCACCGAACTCCAAGATTTCGTGAGTGCAGTGCGCTCCATCGGAACGCTGGAGAAAAATTGCACCGACGCGCTTGCGGCGTTTGATGTGCTGCAAGCCGACGCAGACGGCAAAGTTATCGTCTTTGCTAAAGGCGTTGACGGCGAAGTGCAGTTCACACCCGATGCGGCGTTCCGCACGGCATTGGACAGCATCAAGACTGCGCTCACCTCTGCAAAAACTGCCGTTGGTGCTGTGCAGTTGCCGCTTCCATAAGTTTTCATAAAGCGGTAGGACGGTCGCCACGGTAATCGTGGCTACAAACCGTTCTACCGCTTCTTTTGCGAAAGAACACCAATGAGCAAAGCAGCTTTCGATATTGCCATGAAAGAGCTTGGTACGGCAGAGATTTTCGGCGATAGCCACCGTAATGGTGGCGATAACTCGCGAATCGTGGAATATCACGCCGCCACAAGCCTTCGCGCCACAAGCGACGAAATTGCATGGTGCGCATCGTTTGTGAATTGGTGCTTGAAAAAAGCAACCATTGACGGAACAAACTCCGCACGAGCGCGAAGTTTCGTCACGTGGGGCGTGGCTGTTTCGCTGGAAGAAGCACAGCGCGGCGATATTGTTGTACTCTCTCGCGGTACGAATCCACTCTTCGGACACGTTGGATTTTTTGCCGGACAAGAAGGCAAATCTGTTCTTGTGCTTGGCGGCAACCAGTCCAACAAAGTTAGTATTTCACCCTATCCCCTTCACCGCATACTTTCGATAAGGAGAGCAATCATGCCTTCAGAAACACCATCACCAACAACATTTCGTATTCCGTCGGTTTTTCAATGGATAGCCGCTGCGCCCACACTTATCGGCAAAATCCAACGGTTCATCGCCTCAGCACAGGCGAAGAACTGGACGACCAGCGCCGTTGCATTGGTGGCGCTCGTAGCGTACTTGGGCAATCTTTTCGGCTTGCCGATAGACGACGGCACGGTACGGATGCTGGAAGCAGCCGCGATTGCGGTCATCGGTTTTTTCACGGGCAAGCAGGTCATCAATCCTCAAAAACTCGATGCCGCATGGAAATCACTCAGCTCACTGGCGGAGGACATCACGCATGGACAAACTTGAGTTGTACATTATTACAGGTTTGGTGTCGGTGATAGCGTATTTCCTGAAGGCGTTGCATGGCGACGTGCTGGGCATACGACAAAACCTTCAGCACATCGAAAAAGAAATCGCTGTGAAGCACCAAGCCGATGAAGACCGCGACCGTAGATTGGAAAACGTTGAGAAGATTGTCCATAAAGAATGAAGCCCGCTTGGAAGCCTTGATGTTTCAAGCGGGCTTTTTTGCTTCGATTCGATTCGTATTCCCTTTGCCTCAGCGTCATCGGGGACGAGGATTTCGTCCTCGCGCGGCGCTCCGGCGAAACCCTCGCCCCCGTGTATCATTCGCTCCGCTCTACTCGCTACGCTTCGGTTTTCTCTTTCCTCGCTGCGGGAAACTCCGTGCGCGGGGCGCACTCCGCTTCCCTTGCATCGGCTTGGGCAATTCGGTATTCAATGATATGCGCTCCGCGCCGTGAACATCGCTTCCAATGTTGCTGTCCGAGTGTACTTCTGTCGGCTCGCCGACCTACCGCGCACGAACGCGCGTCCGTGCGGCGGTTGTGCCTGTCTCAAACGGGCGCTGCTGCGCCCATCCCTTACGTCAATGTTTCTCTTGTTGCCGTCCGTGTGTCCGCTTCTCAATGTCGGCGCTATCAACCATCTTGCCACGATACAACCATTCCACGAAGCGCCGATGTGCCTCGTCGGTGCGGGAACTCCATTCGCGGCTGCTCCGCTCCTTTCGCCCCGCTCTCCTCGGCAGTGAACCGATACCGCCTCAATATTTTGCCAACAAAACCGCTACACCTTCACGGAACTCACGGAAGCGTTTTTCAAGATCGGGGCGACTTTCCAATGCGCGGGAACGAACAAGTTGTGCCACATTCGTACCCAATTCCTCAGCTTCACGAACTAACTGAGCGTGTTCCGCTTCTGTTAAACGGAGGGAGATAAATTTTAATGCAGCATCTTCTGAACGGGGTTTTCTACCACTTTTTGCCATGACTGTTTGCTAATAGTTTTGGTAATCGTTTTTGCAAATATACACCTCAAAACTCAGCGCACAAAATTTCTTCTCCCAGCATAGCCAACGTCGCAATCTCAAAGCGGAATCGTTGTTGCATTTTGCCCTATCCGGGCGGGAACGCTCGCCCTCCGCAGGAACAAGTTAGCCCGCCGCCGAAAAACAATGCAAGGGTAATACAGAGCGTCGCAAAGCCTCCGCCCTTGCATAGTTTTCGGTCGTCGTGCCCTGCTCTTGTTGTGCGTCGGGCGGCTCGGCATTCATTGTATCGGCGGCGGCGCTGCCTTTTCGGTTTGGCAATGATTTGTTTTTTGAAAAATTTATCAAAAGGGTCAATCTGTTTTCAGAAACTTTTAAATAGTTAATTGATTGTGATGAATGTTCATCTGCGAGTTCTTTAACACATTTTATTTCTAAAATAATCTTATCAAATACTACAAAGTCTGCATAAAACTTATGCTTTAATAGTTTTCCTTTATAATTTACCAAATACTCCTTTTCTCTTTCGTAAGAAATCTCATTTTCTTTAAATTCAAGTTCAAGGGCATCTTTATAA